>NZ_VFTP01000025.1:0-55858 GCF_006439455.1 Mesorhizobium sp. B2-9-1
GGGAGGGTGGGGACTCGACCGGGCTTTCTTCCTGGGCGCGCCGCCGCGTCACGGCGACGTACCCGATCGCTTTGGCGCCTTAGCGGACGCTGGCGACCGCGTCGTCGCGGCCGTCGTTGATCGTCACCCAAACGCCCGAATTCTCCGTCGATTGACGCTTGAGGTAGGTGTAGACGGTGTCGTTCCAGGCGAGCACTTTCGGCTCGAGATTGTCGAGGATGAATTCGCCGAGGCTGGTGCGCACCGTCAGCACCGCGTGGCCGTCGCCATTCGGCTGGCGCACCACCGTCATCAACAGATTGCCGGCTGGCACGCCCGCGGCCATCAGTTCGCGGCGCTTCTCCAGCGCGTAATCCTCGCAGTCGCCATAACCTTTGTCGGGATAGGCCCAGTATTCCTCGACACCGTAGATCTCCATGTCGGTGCGCGGCTTGACGCGGGTGTTGACCGTATTGTTGACGTTGACCATCGTCGCCCACAGCTTGCGTGTCAGCTCGACCGGCGAACCCTTCGGCGTCCGTTCATTGCATTCGACCGGAATGCGCTGGCAGAAATCGTAGTGACCGACCGGCTGGGTGGTGCGGCCACCCGTATGCATGAAAGCCGGTCCTGCGCTTGCCGGTCCCCAAGCGGAAAGCTGCATCGCCATTGCCAAGAGCAACAGCTTGCCCCTCGTCATTTTCATTGTTGTAGTCTCCCCGTTTGAGGAGACTGTGCCACGTTGGGATTTATTTGACGCAAAAACCCGAAGTAGACATTGAGTAAAACGCCAGTAGAATAAACATAAAATTTGAACTACTGCGATTTCGGATTATTCAGATTTCGCCGGCTCGCGCGAGGTCTTGATAGCGCCGGCGATCCGCGTCCGACCCGCCAAACCAGCAACAAAAAACCGGCCGCTGCCGGCCGGTTCGCTTCGCGCTTGCGGTGCGGGTTTGCGTCAGGACCGCGGTGCGTTGAATTCCTGATCCAGGGTTTCCGGCCGTTGGATGACGGCGAATTCGATGGCGACGCCGTCCTCGAAATGGCGCACGATCTGGCCGCGCATCGTGCCTAACGTGACCTGGACGCCGATTGCCGGCTTGACGTCGATCTCGACGGCGGCACCGGAGAGCGACAGGTCGATGATGCGGCACTGATACTGGCGCCCGTCGGTGAGCTGCAGGACGCTCATCGGATTGCGCGGCGCTACGCGCTCGTGGCGGCGGTCCTCGGGCAGGTCGAGCTCATGCTTGTTGGCAAGCCAGGTGAGCTGCGCGGCAAGCTTGTCCTTCTTGCGCTCCGAGGCGATGACGGTCATGGCGAACCCGTCCTGCGACGTACGCGTCACGACGCCTTCGACACGACCGATATGGTCGATATAGGCGATGACCTTCTCGCCCGGCATGCCGATCCGGTCCGTGCGCAAGGCAACGTTGCCGGGCGACATATCGACCACCTGGCAAGGATGCTCGGTGCGGTCTTCCAGCATGAAACGCCCATAGATCTTGACGCGGACACGCTGAAAGTTGCGCCGTTCAGCTCGTGACGGTGCATATTCTACCGCCGCTGACCTCATGACTGCCTACACCCCGTTGCCATTCCACGCGATGATGCGGGAAACTTCACCCGAAAAACTACAGCAAAGCAGGTTAACAAACGGGAAAAATCGGCCGCAAAAGCCCGGGCCTGGAGCACGCGCAACGCGGAAAAATTCAGCGAGAGCGACGGCAGACCATACTGCCAGGCTCATTCGTGACGCCCGCCGTCGAGGACGACGAGATGGCGGATGCGGCGCACGCGGCCGAGCGCCGAAATGGTCTCCGGAGCGTCGAATTCGGTCGGAACGAGCGAGGGGACGTCGATCGCCGGTCGGTTCTTCAGGAACATCGGCTCCTTCTCGGGGTCTATCACCCGGATCGTATCGATGAGCGCGTCGGCGAGCGGGTCGGCACCAAGCCAGAACGGCTTGTCGGCGGTGCTGATGATGCCGAGGCAGCGCGGGTTCTCGGCGCCGCCGTCCAACGGCAGCGCCAGGAGCTCGAATTTGTTGGAACGGCCGTTACGGCTGAATCCCTCATAGGTCATGAGCAGGACCGATTTCTGATCGAAAACGCCCTGCATGAGCCGCGACACCAGCCGTTGATCCTTCTCGCGCCAGAGCGAAGGGAAGGAGAAGCCCTTGAGCTCCCGGCCATAATAGGCGCAGAGCCGTGTGCCCGCGAGCCGGAACACCGCCTCGCCGCGCGTGTCGCGCTCGAGGATAAAGGTGTCGGCCAAAAGCGACTTGATGTCCGCCGGCTCCACTTCCGATCGCTTCGGGGCGAGGCGGCCATCACGCAGCTGGTTCCAATATTGGAACAGCGCGATCGATCCTTTTTCTCTCATGTCCATTCCGCTCCGCACAATCTGTCTTTTGATGTCCCATCGGCGAACAGACAGGGTGCCCTCCGATGACCTTCATGCGGTGCGGAGCAGGATGCGTGCCAGTATCGTTAACGTTTGTTCACGGCTCGGGGTCGTTAAGGTTAACAAGTGGTTTACATTGCGTGCCGCAGAAGCCTGTGGCACATCAAAACCACTCCAAAACGGTCGTTTCAGCAGCGATCGGCAGCACTTCAGTCACGAGTTTACGGGGAACAGGGGACTCGACCGGCCGTTCAGGGGAAATCCTGGACGGCCTTCTTTTTGATTCGCCGTGCTCTGATTCGCCGTTTTTTCTGTTCCGGCGCTGTGGCGATTAGCCGTTTGTGATTCCAAAGCGCGTGATCTACATGCTCGTCGAAAATGCCGAGTCCCGGACCTGCAAGGGTGCATGAGCGAGCCCGTAAGCCCCACTGAAAACGAACCGCAGCCGGACGACGCTTCCGAGCCGCGACGCCGCGAACCCGTGTTCAACCTGCCGCCGGTGGTGCTCGCCGTGATCGGCATTTGCGCGGTCGTCTATCTGCTGCAGCAATATGTGCTGAACGAAGCGCAGCAAATGACGCTGCTCTATGACGGTGCCTTCATTCCGGTGCTGTACACAGGCCAATACGGCTTCGACTGGTTCTTGTTCACGCGTCCGTTCACCTATGCCTTCATGCATGGGGGCGTCGCCCATATCGCCATCAACATGATCTGGCTTGCGGCCTTCGGCTCGCCGCTCGCCAATCGTCTTGGCGCGCTACGTTTCGCAATGTTCTACGCTGTGACCGGACTGGCCTCGGTCGCTCTGTTCTGGGCACTGCATCCCTATGGCGAGATGCCGCTCGTCGGTGCATCGGGCGCGATCTCCGGGATGATGGGCGCGGCCGCGCGCTACGGCTTCCGCGTCGACCGTTCGTCGGGCCGGGGTGCCTTCGCCGGTGAGCCGCTGCCGATCGCATCGGTGTTGCGTTCGCGCGGCGTCATGACCTTTCTTGGCGTTTGGATGGTGATCAATCTGGCCACGGGCCTGCTCGGCTTCGCGCCGGGCATCGACGGCCAGATCGCCTGGGAAGCCCATATCGGCGGCTTCGTCGCCGGCTTTTTCGGACTGCGCTTCTTCGACCGTCCGCCGGCTGCCGCCTAGAGCAGGATCCCGAAAGGTGGGAACCGGTTTTCGGAGAAGATCATGCTCCAACAAAGACATAGATCAGGATGGCGATTTAGCGAGACGCCATCCTGATCTAGTCCTTAGGCGCACTTGAAATGCGCCCAATCACGGCGCACGATGCTGCCCAAGCACCTCAGTGTCTTCCTAAGGGCGCCGGGGGCGTCAAAGGCAGTGGAGGACGCCATGACGGTTAAGGCAATTCTTGAAAGCAAGGGCCATGACGTGTTCACGCTCGGGCCCAATGAAAAACTCAGCGAGGCCATTCGCATGCTGGCCGAGCACAGGATCGGCGCGCTCGTCATCACCAATGGCGACCGCAAGATCGTCGGCATTCTCTCGGAACGCGATATCGTCAGGGTGGTGGCCAAAGAGGGCGCCGCCGCGCTCGACATCGCCGTGCGCTCGGCGATGACGCCGAAGGTCAAGATCTGCAACGAAAACCACACGGTCAACGAGGTCATGGAGATCATGACGCGAGGCCGCTTCCGCCATCTGCCGGTGGAAAAGGGCGGCCAGCTCGATGGCATCGTCTCCATCGGCGACGTGGTCAAGCGCCGCATCGAGGATGTTGAGCGCGAGGCCGAAGAGATCAGGGCCTACATCGCTACGGCCTGAAGCAAACGGAAAGGTGCCGCCGGCGTTTTGTCCGGCGGCATTGGACATTAGCGATTGTCGAGTTCGGCGCGCACGAGCTCGAACCCGCGTCGTGTGATGCGGTAAGGACCGCCGTTCGTCGAGGAAACCGCCTTCTTGCGCCTCAACTTTCGGAAGAGTTCCAGGTCGAAGCCCGGGTAGCGCCAGCCGTCGCGGGTCAGGCACAGGACCGAGGCGATCTTCCTGCTTTCGTTCTTTTCGATTTCGATGCGTCCGCCCTGCGCGAGCAGGTGCAGGATGCGCTGTTCCCCACAGCGCCGCGCGTCCTCTTGGACGCGCAAAAGGACGCTGTGGCACTCTAGTTTTGGCGCATGACCCCGAAAATCGATCCCGATTTTCGGGGTCATGCGCTGCGAAATGTCCATTGGAGAAGCCCCGGGAAAAACAACAAAAGCCACCGCGAGACATCGCGGCACGGGGTTTCAGGTTTTTCTGCCCTGCCTCGGCTACGAGGTCAGGGCTTCACCGGGACTGAGCGTAAGTGGACATCCACTCTCCATTGAAATGGGTGTCCTAAGGCGGAAAAGGCCAGCGTGCGGGCTTTGCGCTTGTCTCCCAGGGCGGTTTGCACTAGCGAAGTTGCTCGTCAAATTATCCGTTTACGCATATTCGTGAATTCTAAGATACGTAGGCCGCCATGAGCATCATCGACACCCGCACCCCCGACGCAAAACGCCTGATCTCCGGCGCCACCGGCGACTGGGAGATCATCATCGGGCTCGAAGTGCATGCGCAAGTGATCTCGGAGGCAAAACTCTTTTCCGGCGCCTCGACGTCTTTCGGCGGGGCGCCCAATGCCAATGTCAGCCTTGTCGACGCGGCGATGCCGGGCATGCTGCCGGTCATCAACGAGGAATGCGTCAAGCAGGCGATCCGCACCGGGCTCGGCCTGAAGGCCGCGATCAATCATAAATCGGTCTTCGACCGGAAGAACTATTTCTATCCGGACCTGCCGCAGGGCTACCAGATCTCGCAGTTCAAGCAGCCGATCGTCGGCGAGGGCAAGGTGATCGTCTCCGTCGGGCCCGACCGCCAGGGCGAGTTCGAGGATATCGAGGTGGGCATCGAGCGCCTGCATCTGGAGCAGGATGCCGGCAAGTCGATGCATGACCAGCATGCGACCATGTCCTATGTCGACCTCAACCGCTCCGGCGTGGCGCTGATGGAGATCGTCTCCAAGCCCGACATCCGCTCGGCCGACGAGGCCAAGGCCTATGTAACGAAGCTGCGCACCATCATGCGCTATCTCGGCACATGCGACGGCAACATGGACGAAGGCTCGCTGCGCGCCGACGTCAACGTCTCGGTGCGCCGCCCGGGCGGTGCATTCGGCACACGCTGCGAAATCAAGAACGTCAACTCGATCCGCTTCATCGGCCAGGCGATCGAATCCGAGGCGCGCCGGCAGATTGCCATTCTCGAGGATGGCGGCAAGATCGACCAGGAGACCCGCCTGTTCGATCCGGTCAAGGGCGAGACGCGCTCGTTGCGCTCCAAGGAGGAGGCGCATGACTATCGCTATTTCCCGGATCCCGATCTTCTGCCGCTGGAATTCGACCAAGCCTATGTCGATGCGTTGGCGCAACGCCTGCCGGAGCTGCCCGACGACAAGAAGGCGCGGCTGATTTCCTCGCTTGGCCTGTCGACCTATGACGCCTCGGTGCTGGTGTCGGAAAAGCCGATTGCCGACTATTTCGAGAAGGTGGCATCCGGCCGCGACGGCAAGCTCGCCGCCAACTGGGTTATCAACGACCTGCTCGGCGCTCTCAACAAAGCCGGCAAAGACATTGAAAATGCTCCGCTTTCGCCTGATCAGCTCGGCGCCGTCATCGACCTGATCAAGGAAGGCACCATCTCCGGCAAGATCGCCAAGGACCTGTTCGAGATCGTCTGGAACGAAGGCGGCGATCCGCGCCAGCTCGTCGAGAGCCGCGGCATGAAGCAGGTCACCGACACCAGCGCCATCGAGAAGGCCGTCGACGAGGTGATCGCCGCCAACCCCGACAAGGCCGAGCAGGCGCGCGCCAAGCCGACCATGGCCGGCTGGTTCGTCGGCCAGGTGATGAAGGCGACCGGCGGCAAGGCCAACCCGCAGGCGGTCAACGACCTCGTCAAGGCCAAGCTCGGCATCGAGGGCTAGCGATGTTCGTGCGGACGGCGAGCGAACGCGATCTCGCAGCCGTCCGTGCGTTGCTGGTCGAGACTTGGCATGCCACTTACGACGCCGTCTATGGCGTCAAGCGGGTAACTGAAATCACGGATGACTGGCATTCGATCGCCTCGCTCAAGGCGCGGCTGGCGCGGCCGAACTCCGAGTTCCTGGTGGCTGACGACGGCAAGCGGCTCGGCGGCATGGCGTTCGCTGCCGCCACCACCGACCCGAAGATCGTCCTTTTGAACCAGCTCTACGTCCACCCGGCCTGCCAGCGGCAGGGGATTGGCCGGTCGCTGCTCGATGAAGTCGAAGCCAGTTTTCCGGAGATGCATACGCTGCGCCTCGAGGTCGAAGAAGCAAATGCCGCGGCGATCGCCTTCTACGAGGCGAACGGGTTCCGCCCGGCAGGTAGAACCGCCGATTGCGGCGGCAACTCGGGATTGCCCGCGATGATCATGGAGAAGCGTTTCCGCTAGAGCGCCGGCGAGCGCGCCCATTCATCGCGCGGTTTTGATTTGATCGCGCCGGTCCGCGCGATCAAGGCTGCTCGTCGCGGCGTCGCACCCTCCATAAGGCAGGGGCGCCGTCCGCAATCGGGGGAAACCATGCCGAGCTTGCCTGAATTGATGCCGACCGAGGTGTCGGACGAGACTTTTGGCGGCGTGACCTATCACGTCGCCGGCGAACTTGTGCCGGTGCTGTCGGTCGATGTGACCAACATGCCGGTCTATTTCGAGCACCATATCCTGCTCTGGAAGAACACCGCCATTACCATCGGCCTGAAATCGCTGAAGGGCGCGCTGAAGCGCATGATCGCCGGCATGCAGATATTCGTCACCGAGGCGTCGGGGCCGGGCATCATCGCCTTCAGCCGCGACGGACCGGGCCATATCGTGCCGATCCATCTTCGGCGCGGCGAGGAGATCCAGGTGCGCGAGCACCAGTTCCTAGCCGCGACCGCCAGCGTCGACTACACGTTTGAGCGCGTGCGTGGGCTGGGAACGATGCTGTTTGGCCAGAGCGGCTTCTTCATCGACCGCTTCCGCGGCGAGACAGGCGACGGCATCGTCTGGCTGCACGGTTACGGCAATGTCTTTGAGAAGGTGCTGGCGCCCGGCGAGACCATCGACATCGAGCCGGGCGGCTGGCTGTTCAAGGACGCATCGGTGAAGATGGATACAAGGATCGACCGGCTTTCCAGCGGCTTCTTCGGCGCCGCCATGAATTTCGTCGTCAATCGCTTCACCGGGCCAGGCCGCGTCGGCATCCAGTCGATGTATCTGCATATGCCGTCGGAAGAGTAGGCGGCGAGCCTGATCGAACGAAAGTCCGATCAGGCGGAGGGAATTTCCACATTGTCGATCAGGCGTGTCGTGCCGAGCCAGGCCGCCGCCAGCAGGCGGCAGTCGCGGTCTTTCCGCCAGGGGCTGAGCGTCGCGGCTTCGCGCGCGGCGATATAGTCGACCTTCCGGAAGCCCGCGGAGACGAGGGCCTTCGCGGCGGCGTCGGTGGCGCCGGCTTCATCCGCGCCGCCCGCAAGCGCCACCGCCGTGCGGCGCAGGATCACGTTGAGCTTGCGCGCGATGTCGAGCTCGGCTTCGCCCAGATAGGCATTGCGCGACGACATGGCGAGGCCATGGGCGTCGCGCACCGTCGGCGCGCCGACGATCTCGACCGGCAGGTCGAGGTCGCGGCAGAGCTGCCTGACGACGCAAAGCTGCTGGTAGTCCTTCTCGCCGAACACGGCGCAATCGGGCGCCGCCTGCAGGAAGAGTTTTGCTACCACGGTCGCGACGCCGTCGAAGAAACTCGGCCTGAAGTCGGTTTCCAGGCCGTGAGAGGGGCCGCCCACCGAGATCTTCGTGGCGAAGCCGGCGGGGTATATTTCGTTTACGCCCGGCGTGAAGGCGAGATGCGCACCCGCATCCCGCAGCCGGTCGAGATCGCGCGCCAGCTGGCGTGGATATTTGTCGAGATCCTCCGTCGGCGCGAACTGGGCCGGGTTGACAAAGATCGAGACGACGCAGCGATCGGCCCGTTCGAGCGCGATCCTGACCAATGAGATATGGCCGTCATGCAGAGCGCCCATGGTCGGCACCATGGCGACCTTCAGGCCCGCCTGTCGCCAGTCCCGGACCTGCGTCCGAAGCGCGGTGACGCTGTCGACGACGATTGGCGCGTTCATGGCTCGTCCTTGCCGGAAGTCGTCGTGAAGACGTGGTCGGGGCCGGGAAAGGCACGGCTGCGCACCTCGGCGGCATAGCGGGCCGCCGCATTCGCGATCACCCCGCGCAAGTCGGCGTATTCCTTGACGAATTTCGGTACGCGATCGATGGTCATGCCGACCATGTCGTCGGTCACCAGGATCTGGCCGTCGCAGTCGGCACTGGCGCCGATGCCGATGGTCGGTATGGGAATGTGACGGGTAAGCTTCGCCGCCACGGCCTCCATCGTGCCCTCGATGACCACCGAGAAGGCGCCGGCCTTTTCCACCGCCTCTGCATCGCGCAAGAGCGCTGCGATATTGTCGTCTGTCCGGCCCTTGATCTTGTAGCCGCCGTCCTTCTCCACCGATTGCGGTTGCAGGCCGATATGACCCATGACCGGTATTCCTTCGGCGACGATCGCCGCGATCTGGGCTGCCATGTCGACGCCGCCTTCGAGCTTCACGGCCTGGCAGCCTGTTTCCCCGACGATCCGCATTGCCGACGCCACGGCCTGCACCGGCGAGGCCTCGTAGCTGCCCGCCGGCATGTCGACCACCACGCAGGCCTTGGCCGAGCCGCGCATCACAGCCTGGCCGTGCGCGATCATCATCTCCAACGAGGCGCCGAGCGTGGTGGCGTGGCCGTGCAGGACCATGGCGACGCTGTCGCCGACCAGCAGCAGGTCGACATGCGGATCGAGCAGGCGGGCGACAGGATAGGTATAGGCGGTGAGGCAGACGATCGGCACGCCGCCCTTACGGCGGCGAATGTCTTCGGCGCTGATCCGGCTGTCGACGGACGGATCCCGGCTCAATCGTCACCTCCTCAAGGCGTGCCCCGAAACGGGCGGGCCGAGCTTTAGAAAGACAGGCGGCGCTTGGCAAGCCGCACTGCCGCAGGCAGGGCAAATGCATCGATTTAATGCATGTCGCCCAGAAGTGTGGAGCGGTTCTGGGACGACGACATGCATCAAGATTAATGCATGTCGCCCAGAAGTGTGGAGCGGTTCTGGGACGACGACATGCCTCAAGATATGAACGCATGGAGCATTTGCGTTCGGGGCATGGCAAAACCCTTGCCTTCGCGGTGACGTGACGCCATAAGCAGGGGAAAGGCGCAGCCGCTGCCGCCGCGAGGATTTGGATGAAAACTTTCCTGCTGCAGTTTTTCACCTGGTGGAACAGCCAGACGCTCGGCACCCGCTTCCACACTTGGCGCTTCGGCAAGAGGGTCGGCGAGGACGAAGCCGGCAACGTCTATTACGAGGGCGGCATCGATTCGGAAGGCCGCACGCGCCGATGGGTCATCTATCGCGACTATTCGGAAGCCTCGAAGATCCCGCCGGGCTGGCATGGCTGGATCCACCACCGGGTCGACACCGCTCCCTCCAGCGAGAACTACAAGGCGCGCGAGTGGCAGAAGGAGCATCGGCCGAACCTGACCGGAACGCCCGGCGCCTATCGTCCGCAGGGTTCCATCCTGACCAACCAGCATCGTCCGCAGGTGACCGGCGACTACGACGCCTGGACGCCGGGGTCGTAATCCCTCGGATTGTATCCAAGACGCCGCTTCGGTCCGTTATCGCCACAATTGGCATTTAGCTGCTTGCTGATAGCGCAGCCATGACTAGCCTTGGGCGTTGAGAGAATCACCCGGGCGCAACCACCGGTATTTTGCATGAGCTCTTCTAAGCAATTCCAGGAAAAGTGCGCAGCGGTTTTCCGTCCGGAATTGCGACCCAGGATTCCAGGCCACATCTCAAAGGCGCTGATCGCGGCGACGTCCATTCTGCTTGCCTCGACAGCGGTGTTCGCCGCCGCGCAGGCGCCGGCCGCGGCACCTGCGGCCTCCGACCGCATCACCAATCCGGTGGCCGCGTTCGCCGGCATCGACAAGATCACCGGCCGCATCATCACCTTCGACGTCTATATCGACGAGACCGTTCAGTTCGGCGCTTTGCAGGTGACGCCTCGCGTCTGCTATTCGCGGCCGGACACGGAGCAGCCGAAGACCGATTCCTTCGTCGAGGTCGACGAGATCACGCTCGACCGCAAGATCCGCCGCATCTTCACCGGCTGGATGTTTGCCGAAAGCCCCGGCCTCAACGCCGTCGAGCACGCCGTCTACGACGTCTGGCTCAAGGGCTGCAAGCAGAAGTCGGACGTGCCGCCGCCGACCGCGGCCAAGGCCGACACAGCCAAGCCGAAGACCGAAGCCGCCAAGCCCAGGGCTCCGGCGCAGCCGGCGGACGCCGCGTCCGAACCGACTGACGCGGCGCCGGCACCGGACGACACGACCGACACGAACTGATCTCGGAACCTGCCCGCCCTTGAGCCGTTGCAAATCGGCAACGAGGCGAGGAGGATTTCGCGATGGCCACCAGATCGATCACGGCCAACAAGCAGGAGCTTCTCGATATCGAGAAGGGCTTTTGGACAGGCGATTCCGCCTACTATGAAGCCAATGCCGATGTGGAGTGCCTGGTGGCGTTCCCGCAGATGGCGCAGGCGATGACCAACGCCGAGCTCGCAAAGACCGCCGCCAAGCCCAACAGATGGCGCGACCTCGACATCAGGTTGAAGGGCATGGTCGAGCCCGGCAGCGACATCGTGATGCTCACTTACGAGGCGCGCGCGACGCGCGAGAACGGCGAATCCTATGCTGCCCTCGTCAGCACCGGCTATGTCCATCGCGCTGACGGCTGGAAGATGATGTTCCATTCGCAAACGCCGATCGAGGCGGCAGCGCGGGCTCAAGGATAGAAGACGGCCTCGCCCTTCAGCGCCTCGGCCAGCAGCTTCTCATACTGGCCGCGCGGCACGTCGACAGCGCCGAAGCGCTTCAGATGCTCGGTCGTGAACTGCGTGTCGAGCAGCGCGAAACCGCGCGCCTTCAGCCGCTCGACGAGATGGTAGAGACAGGTCTTCGACGCGTCGGTCTCCCTGGCGAACATGCTTTCGCCGAAGAACACGCGTCCGAGCGAGACGCCATAGAGGCCGCCGACAAGCCGTTCCTCGCGCCATGCTTCGACCGAATGGCAGTGGCCCAGGCGATAGAGCTCGACATAGGCTTCGCGGATCGGCGCGTTGATCCAGGTCGAGCGGCGCTCCTCGCGCTTTTCGGCGCAGCCGTCGATCGTCGCCTCGAAATCGAAATCGTAGCGGATCTCGAACGGATGCTTGCGGATCGTCTTCTTCAGGCTGCGCGGTGTGTGGAATCCGTCCAGCGGAATGATGCCGCGCGTTTCCGGCCGCACCCAGAACACTTCCGGGTCGTTGGCGCTCTCGGCCATCGGGAAGACGCCCGAGGCGTATGCCCGAAGCAGCAGGTCGGTCGGAATGCGATAGCCTGGCGCGTAGGGGCGGGTCATCGCATCCCCGTGCTATTCACCCTTGGCCAGATATTTTTCCAGCCAGTGGATGTCGTAGTCGCCATTGGCGATGTCGGGATTGCCGACCAGGTCGCGGAACAGCGGCAGCGTCGTCTTGATGCCGTCGACGACGAATTCGTCGAGCGCGCGGCGCAGCCGCATCATGCATTCGACGCGGTTGCGGCCATGCACGATCAGCTTACCGATCAGGCTGTCGTAATAGGGCGGGATTTTATAGCCCGAATAGACGCCGGAATCGACGCGGATGCCGAGGCCGCCGGGCGTATGAAAATGCGTGATCGTGCCGGGCGAGGGCGTGAAGGTGCGTGGATCCTCGGCGTTGATGCGGCACTCGATGGCATGGCCGTTGAACTTGATGTCTTCCTGCCTGACCGACAGCCCGCCGCCCGAGGCGACGCGGATCTGCTCATGCACGAGGTCGATGCCGGTGATCGCTTCGGTCACCGGATGCTCGACCTGAAGACGTGTGTTCATCTCGATGAAATAGAACTCGCCATTCTCGTAGAGGAACTCGATCGTGCCGGCGCCCGAATAGCCGAGATCGGCGATAGCCCTGGCGCAGATGCCGCCGATGCGCGAACGCTCCTCGGCATTGAGCGCAGGGGAATTGGCTTCCTCCCAGACCTTCTGATGGCGCCGCTGCAGCGAGCAGTCGCGCTCGCCGAAATGCACGCCTCGGCCGGCGCCGTCGCCGAACACCTGCACCTCGATATGGCGCGGCTTCTGCAGATATTTCTCGATGTAGACGGCGTCGTCGCCGAAGGCTGCCCCCGCTTCCGATTTGGCCGTCTGCAAGGCGACTTCGAGGTCCGCCTCGGTGTGCGCCACCTTCATGCCGCGGCCGCCGCCGCCGGCGGAGGCCTTGATGATCACCGGATAGCCGATCTCGGCGGCGACGCGCTTGGCTTCCTTCTCTTCGCTGATCGCGCCATCGGATCCAGGCACGACCGGGATGCCGAGACGCTTCGCCGTGCGCTTGGCCTCGATCTTGTCGCCCATGATACGGATATGGTCGCCCGACGGGCCGATGAAGGTGATGTTGTGGGCCGCCAGGATGTCGGCGAACTTGGCATTCTCCGATAGAAAGCCGTAGCCCGGATGCACGGCATCGGCACCGGTGATCTCGCAGGCAGCGACGATCTGGTGAATGTTGAGATAGCTTTCGCGGGAAGGCGGCGGGCCGATGCAGACGCTCTCGTCGGCAAGCCGCACGTGCATGGCGTCGGAATCCGCAGTCGAGTGGACGACCACCGTCTGGATGCCGAGCTCCTTGCAGGCGCGCAGCACCCGGAGCGCGATTTCGCCGCGATTGGCGATGAGAATTTTCTGGAACATCTCCTGATTGTTCCCGGCGCTACTCAAGAACCACCAGCGGCATGCCGTATTCGACCGGCTGGGCATCCTCGATAAGGATCGCCGTCACCGTGCCGGCGCGCGGCGAGGGGATCTGGTTCATCGTCTTCATCGCTTCGATGATGAGCAGCGTCTGGCCTTCCTTGACCTTCTGGCCGACCTCGATGAACGCTTTGGCGTCGGGCGAGGGTGCCAGATAGGCGGTGCCGACCATCGGCGAGGGCACTGCGTTCTTGGACACATCGGTGACCCCGGCCGCTGTTGCCGGCTGAGCCGCTGCCGCGGCAACAGGAGCAGCCGCGGCAAGCGGCGCGGCCACGGCATGGACGGCCTGCGCCTGGCGCGAGACGCGCACCTTGAGATCGCCGAGCTCGACCTCGATCTCGGTCAGATTGGTGTCGTTCAGAATACCCGCCAGATCGCGGATCAGTTGCTGGTCAACACCGTTCTTTTTTATCGACATTTTCGAGCCTTCTGTTTGGGGGCCGGTCACAGGCGAGCCGCCAGTGCCTGCAGCGCGAGCGTGTAGCCGAGCGGCCCGAACCCGCAGATCATGCCGACAGCGACCGGCGCGACCATGGAGACGTGGCGGAAGGGCTCCCGCGCGTGGATGTTGGAAAGATGGACTTCCGCGACGGGCAGCGGTGCTGCGGCGCGGATGGCGTCGTGGATGGCGATCGATGTGTGGCTGTAGGCGCCGGGATTGATGACGATGCCTGCCGCCTTCTCGCTGGCCTCCTGGATCCAGTCGACCAGATCGCCCTCATGATTGGATTGGCGAAAATCGATCTCGAGCCCGAGCGCGGCGCCGGCCGCCTTGCAGTCCTCGGCGATGGCCGCAAGCGTCTTGCCGCCGTAAATCCCCGGCTCGCGCTTGCCGAGCGCATTGAGATTGGGACCGTTGAGGACGAAAATCGTTTTCAATATGCCGACCTTGTTCTGCGCCGACCCCAAGCCGGCGCACTGGGCCTCTATAATGGGCATAGCCGCCCGCGAAAAGAGCGCAAGTGCGTTCTTTCGCTGTCCACAGCGGCCGGCTTTCGCGCCGCGAGCGCCTAGAGCGCGCTCTTTGCCGCTTCGATCTTTTCCGCCAGAACCTGCTGGCCGAGCGCTCCGAAGATCACCTCGTTGCCGACCACATAGGACGGCGTGCCGGTGATCGACAGTTTCGTCGCAAGATCATAGGTGCGCGAGAGCGTTTCGGGGATGCGCGGGTCCTTCATCTTCTCGCGCAGCGCTGCCTCGTCGGCGCCGAGCGAAAGCGCCACCTTGATCGCGGTCGCTTCGGTGGCGCGACCCTGGCCGCCGAGCAGCGCGGTGTGGAACTCACGATATTTCTCCGGATGCATCAGGTGGAACGCCATGGAGACGACGCTGGCCTTCTGCGAATCCGGGCTCAGGATCGGGAACTCCTTCAGCACGAAGCGCAGGTCCGGATCGGACTTGGTCAGCGCCTGCATGTCCTCGATGGCGCGTTTGCAGAAGCCGCAATTGTAATCGTAGAACTCGACGATCGTGACCTTGCCCTTCGGGTTGCCGACGACGCCGTCGAAGGTGGAGTTGAAGATCTCGTCCTTGGAGTCCTTGATGACGCCGAGCGCGGCGAGCCGTTGCTCTTCCTTCTGCTTGGCCTCGAGCGCATCCTGCACCTCGAGCAGAACTTCCGGGTTCTTCAAGAGATAATCGCGGATGATGCCTTCGACCTCCTTGCGATCGATCTTGGTGTCGGCGGAGGCCTTGGTATCGGTGGAAGACGTGATCTGGGCGACTTGCACGGTGTCGGCCCTCGCGGGCTGCGGGTTTCCCGCCATGAAGCCGAAAGCCAGCATGCCGAGCGCCACCGCCAGACCGCCGGCGCTGCCAAGCAGGATTGCCTTGTTCATATCGTCGTTCCTTTTGCCCGTTCCGGTCCGCCTTGGTCGCCGCCAGGGCCCGGGAGGTTCATTTGAGTTTGTTCGATGGCGTGTAGTTTATAATATCCTGCGCGCGGACCCAGCGGGGTTCGCCGCGCTTCAATTTCTGTTGAGCGCGCATGGCGAAGATCTTAGCGTTTTTGTAGTCGCCCGCATAATAGTGACCCTCGGCGGTGGCAAGATCGGCGGCCGGAATGTCACCGAGCTCGCCATATGCCTGCGCCAGAAAACGATAGGCTTCGGAATTCTCCCTGTCCCGCGCGACGCCGTTGTTGAGCTGGGTGACAGCCTTTTTCAGCGAATCGGGCGTGCCGACCGCCATCAGCGACTGGCCGACCGAAACCAGCAGCAGGCCGGATCGCGCGGGATCGAGGCTGGCCGCCTTGGCATAGGCGTCCGCCGCGTCCTTCGGCTTGTTGGCCTTCATCAGGATATCGCCGCGCAATTCCTGGAAATAAGGATTCTTCGGTTGTTCCTTGATCAGCGCCGCCGTCTTGGTGAGCGCCGCGCCCGGATTGCCGTAAAGATAGGTCTGCTGCGCGTCGCCATAACGCGAGGCGAGGCTGGTCGGGTTCTTGCGCATCAGCCGCGCGACGGCTGCCTGGCCCTGCATATAAGCGGCGATCTTGATGCGCATCATGTCGTGCCGCTGCTGCAGTGCCGGCGGGTCGACAGCGTTGACGAAGGGGCTTTGCTTGACGAGGACTTCGAGGTTGGCGATGCGCTCCTGCGGCATCGGATGGCTGATCCGGTAGGGATCGACCTGGGTGCCAGCGAGCGAAAGCGCGCTCTGGAAGCGGGCGAAGGTCTTCAGCATGCCCATGCCGGACTGGCCGGTGGCGTTCAGATAGGTGATCGCCGAACGGTCGGCGGTGATCTCTTCGGTGCGCTGATAGGCAAGGATCGAGCGCTGCGCCATCTCGCCGCCGCCGGCGGCCACCCCCATGCCGGCGCCGGCAAGGCCGCGGCTGTTGGTGGTGGCGCCGGCCACCATGGCGCCGGCGCCGAGCAGCGTGGCGATGATGGCCATGGTCTTGGCACGGTCGAGCTGGTCGCGCAATTTCTCCTGGTGGCCGCCGGCGATATGGCCGGCCTCGTGCGCGATGACGCCGATGATCTCGTTCGGCGTTTCGGCGGTCACCAGCGCGCCGGTGTTGATGAACAGCCGCCGCCCGGTGACGAAGGCGTTGAAACTCTGGTCGTTGACCAGAACGATGTCGATGCCGTCATTGGCAAGCCCCGCCGCCTTGAAGATCGGCCGGGCATAATCGCGCACCAGCGCCTCGATCTCGGCGTCGCGCACCACCGGCACGCCTTGCGCGAATGCGCTGACCGAACTCGATAAAGCAACGGTGGCGGCCAGCAGAAGCGTCGCGAAGCCGCGCGCGGTTCGGCTGAGTGAGGTCGCTTTGCCAGTTAACGGTCGGGGTCGGCTCAACATAGGTCCACTGGTAGACGAGCGGGCGAAAGATGAAAAGTCGGCGCCGGCAACTTCCTGCGCGCTTGTGATCCCCATATCAATCGGGCATTTGTGCGGCGCTGTCCCGTAACTAGGGCAGTTAGGGCAAGTCTGCTCTGGCTTGCGTCCAGAATTCGCCGAAATAGAGCAGTTGGAAGAGGTCAGATGGTCGTTTCGCTTTCGCGCCGCGGAGAAGTCGAGCCGTTCCACGCCATGGACATCCTGGCCGAAGCCAACCGGCTGAAAGCCGCCGGCGTGCACGTGGTGTCGATGGCGGTCGGCCAGCCGTCGGATCCCGCGCCGGTCGGCGTCCGCGAGGCGGCGGCCGCGGCCCTGCGGCATGGCCGCATCGGCTACACCGACGCCTTGGGCCTGGCCGATCTGCGCAACGCGATCGCCGCGCATTACGGCGAGCACTATGGTATCGACGTCGCGCCATCGCGCATCGCCGTCACGACCGGCTCGTCGGCCGCCTTCAACCTGGCTTTCCTGGCCATGTTCGATCCGGGCGACCGTGTCGCTATCGCCGCGCCCGGCTATCCCGCCTACCGCAACATCATGGCCGCGCTCGGCATCGAGATCGTCGAAATCGAGCTCGGCTCGGATGCCTACCTGCATGCCGAGCACCTCAAGGTCGCGCATCGCGGGAAGCCGCTGAAGGGCGTGCTGTTCGCCAGTCCCGCCAATCCGACCGGCGCGGTGATTCCGGCCAATGAGCTTGCCGCGCTGGTGAACACTGCCGAAGAGCTCGGCATCGCCGTGATCTCCGACGAAATCTATCACAGGCTGGCCTACGCGGCGCCGGATGTCACCGCGCTGGCTCATGGCGCCGGCGTGACCGCGATCAATTCCTTCTCGAAATACTATTGCATGACCGGCTGGCGGATCGGCTGGATGGTGCTGCCGGAGGAGCTTGTGCGGCCGGTCGAGCGTGTCGCCCAGAGCCTCTATATCTCGCCGCCGGAACTGTCGCAGATCGCGGCGATCGAGGCGTTCAAGGCAACGCAGGAACTGGAAAAGGTGAAGGCGCGCTACGCCTGGAACCGCGACCTTCTGATGAAGCGCCTGCCGGAACTCGGCTTTGCGCTCGCCGCACCGATGGACGGCGCCTTCTATGCGTTCTGCGATGTCACGCGCCACACCAATGACAGCATGGCTTTTGCGCGCAAGATGCTGGCCGAGGCGCATGTCGCGGCAACGCCGGGCCGCGATTTCGACCCGCTGCAGGGCCATCGCACCATGCGCTTTTCCTATGCCGGCAGCCATGACGACATGGTCGAGGCGCTGGCGCGCATCGAACGCTGGCTGAAATAGATGCCGGAGCTCGAGCAGGCATTGGCCGAAGTCGCCGCCGAAATGGCGGAGCGCACCGATCGCGGCGAGGTGGCGACCTACATCCCGCAGTTGGGCAAGGTCGATCCGAAGAAATTCGGCATTGCCGCCGTGACCAATGACGGCCGCGTCATACTGGCCGGCGATGCCGATCAGCCCTTTTCGATCCAGAGCGTCTCGAAAGTCTTCACGCTCACGCTGGCGCTGGGCAAGGTCGGCGATGCGTTATGGCATCGCGTCGGCCGCGAGCCATCCGGCAACCCGTTCAACTCGATCGTCCAGCTCGAGCATGAGAACGGCATCCCGCGCAATCCGTTCATCAATGCCGGCGCCATCGTCGTCTCCGACGTCCTGCTCGCCGGCCATCAGCCGCGCGAGGCGATCGGCGAAATCCTGCGTTTCATCCAGTTTCTCGCCGATGACGATACGATCATCATCGATCGCGAGGTGGCGGCATCCGAGCGCGCCACCGGCCACCGCAACTTTGCCCTGGCCAACTACATGAAATCCTTCGGCAATCTCCATCATGCCCCCGAGCTCGCGCTGGGTGTCTATTTCCACCATTGCGCGGTTGCCATGAGCTGCCGTCAGCTCGCCATGGCCGGCCGGTTTCTTGCCAATGGCGGCAGGAACCCGGCGACCGGGCATTCGGTCGTCTCGGCCGAACGGGCACGCCGCATCGGCGCGCTGATGCTGACCTGCGGCCATTATGACGGTTCCGGCGATTTTGCCTTCCGCGTCGGCATCCCCGGCAAAAGCGGTGTCGGCGGCGGCATTCTCGGCATCGTGCCAGGGGTTGCTTCGCTGGCGGTGTGGTCGCCCGGCCTCAACGAGAACGGCAACTCCAAGCTCGGCTCCATCGCCATGGAGAAGCTCGCCCGGATGATGAACTGGTCGATCTTCGCGCCGTAAAGCAGCAAAGCGTTGGCGGTTTCCACCCGGAACGGCGCTGAAAAAGCAGTCGGCGAAATGAAAAATCCCGCGCCTGATGCGGCGCGGGATTGTTTCAAAAGATCAGCTTAACGATCTGAAAGGTTTAGAAAAAACCCTTGCGCTGCCACCAGCCGGCGCGCTTCGGCTTGTCTTCGGCCTTGGCGTCATCGGACACGTTCGAAGACACGACGGGGACAACCGGCGCGTCGACTGACTGTGGCTTACGCCGCGTTGGATGGGTAGGCTCCGCCTCCGTGGCCGCGGGAGCGGCAGCCGTCGGCTCCGGCTCCGGCTCGGCAGCCACAGGCGCAATCTGGGCCTCGGCCACAGGCTCGGACACCGTCTCGGCCGCGGCTTCCTCAGCCACCTTCTTGGCCCTCGAACGGCGGGGCTTCTTCGGCTTTTCGACCACCTCGGCATCGTCGTTAGCCGCGGCGGGAGCAGCAGGTTGCTCCGCAGGAGCGGCCATCGCCGGCTCGCTTACGGCGTCCTGGCCTTCAACCGACTCACCCTCGATATCGCCGACAGTTTCGCCCGCAGCGGCCTCCGAAGCTTCGTCCTCACGGCGGTTGCGCTTGCCGCCGCGCTTCCCGCGCCGGCGCTTCTTTCCGGAACCGTCGTCGGCATCGGCCGCTACGGCCTCGCCGCCGGCGGTCGCCTCCTCGGCGGCCTCGTCCGTCGTCTCGTCATCGGTTTCGCCGGCTTCCGTCGGCGCCGCCGCGACGTCCCCATTGTGCTCGCGGTCGCGATCCCTGCCGCCACGCCGCCGCCGGCGCTTGCGGCGCTTGCGGTCACGGCCTTCGCCATCCTCGGACCGCTGCTGGTGCTGGTCCTGCTGCCCGTGGCGCGGCTGTTCGGCCTGGACCGAGACCTCGTCCTCCGCTTCCTCGACGACAATCTCGTCCTCGGGCTCGTCCGGCTCGACATAGGCCGGTAGGCTGCGCACCTCGACAAAACCTTCCGGCTTCTCGGCGATGGCGCCGCGGAAGATCGCGTAATGCTGGGTGCCGAGCGTCTCGTCAGCCTCGATCGTGATCGTCAGGCCGAAGCGGGCTTCGAGCTCCACCAGGTTGGCGCGCTTATGGTTGAGCACATAGAGCGCGGTCGCCGACGGCGTGCGCACGATGATGTGGCTGCGCGAATCCTTGAGCAGGAATTCTTCGATCGCCCGCACGACCATCAGCGCCACGGAGGAATCGGAGCGCACATGGCCCGTGCCGCCGCAATGCGGGCAAGGCTTCATGGTCGATTCCAGCACGCTGGCGCGGATGCGCTGGCGCGACATTTCCATCAGGCCGAAGTGCGAGATGCGGCCTACCTGGATACGGGCGCGGTCGTTCTTAAGGTGATCCTTCAGCCGTTTCTCGACGGAGCGGTTGTTGCGGTTCTCCTCCATGTCGATGAAGTCGATGACGATCAGGCCGGCAAGGTCGCGCAATCGCAACTGCCGCGCGACTTCCTCCGCCGCTTCCAGATTGGTGTGGAGCGCCGTCTCCTCGATCGAATGCTCCTTGGTGGAGCGGCCGGAGTTGACGTCGATCGAAACCAGCGCCTCGGTCTGGTTGATGATGATGTAGCCGCCGCTCTTCAGCGTCACCTGCGGCTGCAGCATGCGGTCGAGCTGCGCTTCGATGCCGTTGCGCACGAAGATCGGCGTGGTGTCGCGGAACGGCTGAACCACCTTGGCGTGGCTCGGCATCAGCATGCGCATGAAATCCTTGGCCTCGCGGTAGCCGTCTTCGCCGGAGACAAGGATCTCGTCGATGTCCTTGTTGTAGAGGTCGCGCACCGAACGCTTGATCAGGCTGCCTTCCTCATAGACCAGGGCCGGGGCCGAGGACTGCAGCGTCAGGTTGCGGACGTTTTCCCATAGCCGCATCAGGTATTCGTAGTCGCGCTTGATCTCGGCCTTGGTGCGGCTTTCGCCGGCGGTGCGCAGGATGACGCCCATGCCCTGCGGCACGTCGAGATCGGCCACGACCTCCTTCAACCGCTTGCGGTCCTGGGCGTTGGTGATCTTGCGCGAGATGCCGCCGCCGCGCGCCGTGTTCGGCATCAGCACCGAATAGCGGCCGGCAAGCGACAGATAGGTGGTGAGCGCCGCGCCCTTGTTGCCGCGCTCTTCCTTGACCACCTGCACCAAAAGGATCTGCCGGCGCTTGATGACTTCCTGGATCTTGTACTGACGACGCACCGGCTTGCGGCGGTTGCGGATTTCCTCGAGCGCGTCCTCGGCGCCGACCGATTCGACCTCGTGCTCGTCCGAATGCGAGGCCGAGACGTCCTCCAGCATGCCGCGATCATCGTCGCTGGCGGCGGCTTCGCCGCTTTGCTGATCCGCCTGCGGCATCGCCTCGGAAATCACGTCGGCATCGATGCTCGCCGCAATCGAAGTAGGGCCGCCTTCGGAAGGCTTACCATCGTCGTCGTCCGTGGCGTCATCTCCGGCAGCCTCGGCGCCTTCAGTCGCTTCCGATACGGCCTCGACGGCCTCGGAGGCTGTTCCGGCATTTTCTGCCGGGGTAGCGGCGGTCTCGCCCCCGGCTTCCTCGCCCTCGGCAATCTCAGCGGCGGTTTCGTCAACGGCTGTTGCTTCGGCCGGGCTTTCCTCGTTCTCCGAGGAAGCGTGCTTGTGCTCGCCGCGGTCGCGGTTCTTGCCGCCGCGCCGGCGGTTGCGCCGGCCGCCGCGATCGCGCGCCTGCTGCTCTTCGCCGTTCTCCGCTTCCTCGTCGTCTTCGTCCTCGGCCTCCTGCGCCTCGGCGCGCAGCAGAGCCTGACGGTCGGCGACCGGGATCTGGTAATAATCGGGATGAATTTCGCTAAAGGCGAGAAAACCGTGACGGTTGCCGCCATATTCGACAAAGGCCGCCTGGAGGGACGGTTCGACGCGGGTTACGCGGGCGAGATAGATGTTTCCTTTGAGCTGCTTTTTGTCCTGGGATTCAAAGTCGAATTCTTCGATGCGGTTACCGCGAACGACAACAACGCGTGTTTCCTCCGGGTGGGAGGCGTCTATCAGCATCTTGTTGGGCATTATTTTGTTTCCTGCCGGCAGCCGACGGCCGCAGCTGGCGTGGCAATGCCCGCCGCTGTGCGCCTGTATCTGTGTGCATGCCGGATAATTGAATGTCCGCCGGCCGCCGCTTGAGCGCAATGGCGGTGCCGCCCGCAGCCATTACGGCGCGGTTTGATGCGGACCTTTCCATGATTGCGCTTGAAGCCATCGGCACCCGGCAGAACCTTTTGAACCAAAGCCCGGACTAAGCCGGACCAGCTTGTTTGCTCATAAAGAGCCGGCGCGGGACAAACCCGGCCGTTTTCCTCACGCAGGCGATTCCCCCGCCACGAGGGCACGCCTGCGAAAATCGTCGCGACCACCTGAGCCTGGAAGGGTAAAGGAGCCGCCTTTGCATCCAGCCTTTGGCAGGAAACTGCTGAGGCGAGCGGTTCCAGGATTGCAGTGATCCAATGTCGCTTTTATGATTTGGCGGGATGGAAGGCAACCCCGATTTCGGATGCCGGCAAAAAGCGCTTCCCCTGGGGAAGGCGCCTTCGTCCCGCTCCATGAAAGGCTTGGTTAACCTTCTCTGAATACCAATCGTTAATCGGGTTGGCGGCCTGACAGGCATTCTGCGAGAAGACCGGGCGCAATGCGTCAAACCGGGAGCGACGGATAAGAGATGGGATTGGCGGGCGCCGCAGACAAGAGGGATGGGGCCACCGGGCATCTCCTGCGCGTTACCTGGACTGGCTTGCTGCTGGCGGTCCTGTCCTGTTTCGTCGCCGCCGCGCACGCCGACACCCTGCTTGGCGCAACCGGCTACAAGATGGCCGGCGACGCCACGAAGATGCGCATCGTCGTGAATTTCGACCACGAGCCGGACGTCAAATGGTTCCTGCTGCGCGGTCCCAATCGCCTGGTCGTCGATCTGCCGCGCACGCGATTCGCGCTCGATGCCAAGGATGTGAAGCCGCGGGGTCTTGTACGGGCCGTTCGCTACGGCGATCAGGGACATGGCTCGCGCCTGATCCTCACCGGCAAGGGCCCTTTCGTCGTCGAAAAGCTCGACGTGCTCAAGAATGACGACGGCAGCGGCTACCGCATCGCCATCGATATGTCGGCTGCCTCCGAGCGGGAGTTCGACGAAGCTCTCGCCAACCAGTCGCTGACGACCGGTTCGACGGTTTCGACCGAAAAGGGCGAACGGGTCGGCACCGGACCGGTCTCGGCGCCCGGCCACCGCTTCACGGTTGTCATCGATCCCGGCCATGGCGGTGTCGATGGCGGCGCCGAAAGCTCCGCCGGCACGGTCGAGAAGGACGTCACGCTCGCTTTTGCCAAGGAACTGCGCGACAAGCTGGCCGCGGTCGGCAAATACGATGTCTACATGACACGGGACAACGACGTGTACCTGGCGCTCGACGAACGCGTGCGCATCGCGCGCCAGCACGAGGCCGATCTTTTGATCTCCGTCCATGCCGATACGATCGCCGTCAAAGGTCTTCGCGGTGCCACGGTCTACACGCTTTCCGACAAGGCTTCCGACCCGGAAGCCCAGGCGCTCGCCGATCGCGAGAACCTGTCCGACCAGTTCGCCGGAATGAAGATCGAGGACGACAACAAGGAAGTCACCGACATTCTGATCGACCTGATCCGCCGTGAGACCCATGGCTTCTCGATGAGCTTCGCCCACACGCTGGTGGGTCAGCTGTCGACCAGCGTCGGCATGATCAACAATCCGCAGCGCTCGGCCGGCTTCAGGGTGCTCAAGGCCCCGGACGTGCCGTCCGTCCTGGTCGAGCTCGGCTACCTCTCCAACAACAAGGACGAGGCGCAACTGCTGAACGCCGACTGGCGCGGCAAGGCGGCGCAAAGCATAACCAACGCGGTTGCCCTGTTTGCCGCCGCCAAGGCCGGAACCGCGACGGGCGGCTGACCCCGCCGGACCTGCCCGCAACTGCCGGACGTCTGCAACCGCAAGCGGCGTTGCATGACAACAACACCCGGCGTTATTATTCGGCAACCGAGTCCTCAAATTTCGCGCTGCCGTATTTTGTCCACATGGCCGCGACATGGGTTTTTCGATTGCGGATTGGGACCGCCCCGGGAAGCTTGCGCGACTGTCGGCTTCGTTTAGGAAATTCCCGAACCTCGGACTGGAGCGGGCATGATTCGTCTCATCGGCTATTTCTTTGGCATCGGCACGACGCTGGCGCTGCTGGTGGCGGCCGGTCTTGCCATCTATATCAGCCATCTGACCAAGGACCTGCCCGACTACGAGGTTCTGGCCAAATACGAACCGCCGGTGACGACGCGCATCCATGCCTCCGACGGCGCACTGATGGCTGAATATGCGCGCGAGCGGCGTCTCTATCTGCCGATCCAGGCCATCCCGGACCGCGTCAAGGCCGCCTTCATGTCGGCCGAGGACAAGAATTTCTACAACCATCCCGGCATCGACATCACCGGACTTGGCCGCGCCATCATCGTCAACCTGCAGAATCTCGGTTCGGGCCGGCGGCAGGTCGGCGCCTCGACGATCACCCAGCAGGTGGCGAAGAACTTCCTGCTCTCTTCCGATCAGACTTATGAGCGCAAGATCAAGGAGATGATCCTGGCCTTCCGCATCGAGCAGGCCTATTCGAAGGACCGCATCCTCGAGCTCTATCTCAACGAAATCTTCTTCGGCTTTGGCGCCTACGGCGTCGCGGGCGCCGCGCTCACCTATTTCGACAAGTCCGTCAACGAGCTGACAGTCGCGGAAGCCGCTTATCTCGCCTCGTTGCCGAAGGGCCCGAACAACTATCACCCCTTCAAGCACGCCGACCGTGCCCTGGAGCGCCGCAACTGGGTCATCGACCAAATGGTCGAGAATGGCTACGTCACCCGCGAGGAGGGCGACAAGGCCAAGGCCGAACCGCTCGGCGTGACGCCGCGCCGCAACGGTTCTTATCTGTTTGCCGGCGAGTACTTCACCGAGGAAGTCCGCCGCCAGATCATCGCGCGCTACGGTGAGAATGCGCTTTACGAGGGCGGCCTGTCGGTGCGCACCACGCTCGATCCGAATATCCAGCTTATCGCCCGCAAGGCGATGCAGAACGGCCTGCTCAAATACGACATGCTGCGCGGCTATCGCGGTCCGGTGACGCATATCGATGTCTCCGGCGACTGGGGCGTGCCTCTGGGCAATGTGAAGGGTCTCGAGGACGTTCCGGAATGGACGCTGGCCGTCGTCCTCGACAGCTCGGCAACCGGGCTAACCATCGGCATCCAGCCGACGCGGCAGATTTCCGGCGATCTGGTCAAGGAGCGCGTCCAGGGCACCGTCAGCAAGGAGGACATGGGCTTCGCCATGCGCCACTTCGTCAACGGCAAGTCCGTCAGGGCGAAGTCTCCGGCCGACGTGCTGGAGCCCGGCGATGTGATCTTCGTGCAGAAGAACGACGGCTCCGACAACACCTACATGCTGCGCCAGGTGCCGGAGGTCGAAGGCGGCCTCGTCGCCATGGATCCGCATACCGGCCGCGTGCTCGCCATGGTCGGCGGCTTCTCCTACGCGCAGTCGGAATTCAACCGCGCCACCCAGGCGATGCGCCAGCCCGGTTCCTCGTTCAAGCCGATCGTCTATTCGGCGGCGCTCGACAATGGCTACACGCCGGCTTCGGTGATCATGGACGGCCCGATCACCATCCAGAGCGGCAACACCACCTGGACGCCGAAGAACTATGACGGCACGGTCGCGGGCCCGGCCACCTTGCGCTCGGGCATCGAAAAGTCGCGCAATCTGATGACCGTGCGGCTGGCCAACGACATGGGCATGAAGCTGGTCGTGGAATATGCCGAGCGCTTCGGCGTCTACGATCATCTGGCGCCCTATCTGCCGATGGCGCTGGGCTCGGGCGAGACGACCGTCATGCGCATGGTGTCGGCCTATTCGATCATGGCCAATGGCGGCAAATCGATCAAACCATCGCTGATCGACCGCATCCAGGACCGTTACGGCAAGACGGTGTTCAAGCAGGACGAGCGCGGCTGCGAAGGCTGCAATGCGACCGAGTGGAAGAACCAGACCGAGCCGGAGCTGGTCGACAATTCCGAGCAGGTGCTCGACCCGATGACGGCATACCAGATCACCTCGATGATGGAGGGCGTCGTGCAGCGCGGCACCGGCGCCACCATCGGCGAGCTCGGCCGCCACATCGCCGGCAAGACCGGCACGACCAATGACGAGAAGGACGCCTGGTTCATCGGCTTCACCCCGAACCTCGTCGTCGGCCTCTATATGGGCTATGACACGCCGCGCGGCCTTGGCCACGGCGCTACCGGCGGCGGCTTGGCGGCCCCGATCTTCAAGGACTTCATGCGCGTTGCGCTCGACGGCAAGCCGAACACCGACTTCCAGGTTCCCGACGGCATGAAGCTGATCGCAATCAACCGCAAGACCGGCATGCGTGCCGCCGAAGGCGATCCGAACACCATCATCGAGGCTTTCAAGCCTGGCACCGGTCCGGCTGACAGCTACTGGGTGATCGGCATGGGCGCGGATGGCTCGAACGGTTCGGGCGGAGCGCTGTCGCCGCAGGCCAACCAAGCCATCCAGGACGGCGGCGGCGGCCTCTACTGACCTTGCTCGATTTCGCGATGGGCCGGCAGGGTGGTGCCGGCCCATTTCGCTTTACAGGCAGCGATGCCGTGCCTATGTATCGCGCCTATTCCGAAAAAGACCGAAAAGAACAGGACCGAACCAAGAGCCATGCGCGCGGAAACGCTCAACATCGTCGACGAGATCAGGCAGGCGATAACCCTGCTGAGGAGGCATCTTTGACTGGGATCAGGCTGTAAAGCGGCTTGAATACCTGAATTCGCGCGCCGAGGATTCCAGCCTCTGGAATGATCCGATCGAAGCGCAGAAGCTGATGCGGGAGCGCCAGGAGCTCGAGGACGGCATCGCTGCCGTCAAGGGGATGACGCAGGCGCTGGAAGACAATATCGGGCTGATCGAACTCGGCGAGGAAGAGGGCGACGACGGCATCATCGCGGAAGCGGAGGCGGCGCTGCGTTCGATGCAGGGCGAGGCGAAGGCGCGCCAGGTCGAAACGCTGCTGTCGGGCGAGGCCGACGCCAACGACACCTATCTCGAAATCCATGCCGGCGCCGGCGGCACCGAGAGCCAGGACTGGGCCTCGATGCTCCTGCGCATGTACACGCGCTGGGCCGAGCGTCGCCGCTTCAAGGTCGAGGTGCTGGAAGTCCATGACGGCGAAGAAGCGGGCATCAAGTCCGCCACCGTGATGATCAAGGGCCACAACGCCTATGGTTGGCTTAAGACGGAGTCCGGCGTCCATCGCCTGGTGCGTATTTCGCCTTACGACAGCAACGCACGGCGCCACACCTCCTTCGCCAGCGTCTGGGTCTATCCGGTCATCGATGACTCGATCGAGATCAATGTTTCCGAATCGGACGTGCGCATCGACACCTATCGTTCCTCGGGTTCGGGCGGCCAGCACGTCAACACCACCGACTCGGCGGTGCGCATCACCCATCTTGCGACCGGCATAGCGGTTGCCTGCCAGGCCGAGCGCTCGCAGCACAAGAACCGCGCCAAGGCTTGGGAAATGCTGCGCTCGCGGCTTTACGAGGAAGAGCTGAAGAAGCGCGAGGCGGTCGCCAATGCGACGGAAGCGTCGAAGAGCGACATCGGCTGGGGGCACCAGATCCGCTCTTACGTGCTGCAGCCCTATCAGCTTGTGAAGGATCTGCGCACCGGCGTCGAAAGCACCTCGCCTTCGAGCGTGCTCGACGGCGACCTCGACGAATTCATGGAAGCCTCGCTCTCGCATCGCATCGAGGGCGGCGCGGGCGAAGCGGTGGCGGACCTCGACTAGGATATGCCCACATTCAGGTGAGGTTGGCCTGCGAACGATGATTTCCTGCGCTTCCGGTGCTCACGTACTGAAGTACGCTCCGCTCCGGTTCTCGGAAACCATCATTCTCGGCTCAGCCTGACCTGAATCTGAACATATCCCGCCTGGGGACCAAGGAGGAAGCCGGTGTCTACGGTACTTGCGGGAAAATGCTTCTGCGGCGCCGTCCACTATGAGGTTGCGGACGAATTCGTTTACGCGGCGAACTGCCATTGCTCGAACTGCCGGCGCACGACAGGCTCCGCGTTCAAGCCGTTTGCCGGCATCGAGCGCGACAAGTTCCGTCTCATCGCGGGCGAGGGCGGGCTGCTGATCTTCGGCGACGAGAGCGGCCACGACGCGCATTGCGGGCGATGCGGCTCGCTCCTCTATTCGTTGGTCCGCGACGGCGCCTACGTGCATGTCGCCATGGGCACGCTGGTCGACGAGCCGACGATACGGCCGAGCGCACACATTTTTGTCGGGTCCAAGGCGAAGTGGTTCACAATCGCCGACTCCCTGCCGCAGTATGATGAGCACGTTCCCGACTGAACGTCTGGAACCAGCTTGAGCCGAATCTCGTTGTCGGGCACCAGATCCGCGCGGCTAACTGCTCATTAACCAAGCCGACGCACGATTCTGGATGGCAGAGGTTGGCGTGAAGCGCGGCATTGCCGTTGGCAAGCGGATGCTTGCGCCAGCCAGGGAATCAGCCCAGCCTTCGGGCTGGGTAAAAAGCATTTATGGCCGGATGCGGCATATCTGCGACCGACGATCCGGCCACTGGGAAGACACGTTCCGGGAACGGGCAAGCGAAAACGCTTGATGCTCGAAAGGAACGCTTCGATGTCTGCTGCCATATCAAGATCGGCCCAAGCCGTTCGACCGGCTGGCCGACTTTTGTTCTCCCTGTTCGCCGTTGGAGCGATCGCAGCGCTGGCGCCACCGGCTGCTGCGCACGATGCCCAGCCCACCGCGGCCATGCCGCAAGGCTGGAAATACCCCTTTGCCTGTTGTGCCAACTACGATTGCAAGGAGGTGCCGCAGTCGTCGATCAGCGAGCGGCCCGAGGGCTACGTCATTAAAGGTACGGGCGAGGTGGTGGCTTATGCCGACAAGCGGATCAAGAATTCGCCCGACGGCGAGTACCACTGGTGTGCGCACCAGGCCGGGCTCGACGCCGGCAAGACCATCTGCCTGTTCGTGCCGCCTCCCTCCTACTAGGGCTCCGAACCTGCCGCGGAAGGCGAGGCGCTGGGGCTCGATCCACGGCAGGAGAAGGCTGCGGACCTTGCTGACAGACGGTTGTCAGGACGGTTTCTTTATGTTGCCTTGCACCGAGCAATTCCAGGAAAAGTGCGTAGCGGTTTTCCGTCCGGAATTGCGTGAAACCAGGATGCGCAATTCCAGGAAAAGTGCGTAGCGGTTTTCCGTCCGGAATTGCGTGAAACCAAGGGCGCGGCTGACAACGGAGAGGTTGAGTCCATGACCATCAGGGGAAGCTGTCACTGCAAGGCGACAACCTTCGAGGTTGCCGAGGCGCCGCGGACGGTGACGCAATGCACATGCTCGTTCTGCTCGAAGCGGGGCTCGTTATGGGCCTACTATGTGCCGTCGCAATTCAAGCTGACGAGCCCGCCGGAAAACGTCTCCTTCTATCGCTGGGGCTCAAAGACGGTGAAGCATGGTTTCTGCGCCATTTGCGGCTGCGGCACCTTCACCGAGACGCCTGATTGGTCGACCGGAAAGCCGGATTTCGACAACCCGAAGATCAGCGTCAATTCGCGCCTGTTCGATGATTTCGATCTGGACAAGGTCGAGGTGGTGGTCATCGACGGCAAGAATTTGTGGTAGAGCCGACAGGGGAGCCACCGCCGGACATTACCGGCGGCATTCCCGTTCCGTTTTTCGCCGCATTTCATGTTACAAGGCTGCGGAAGGGCTGATTTGGCGCGGTCGCAAAGGCCGCGAATTGGAGAGGGACCAATCTCATGAAGAAGACTGTGCTCGTCGCCGTGGCGGCGGCTCTATTGGTGAGCGCCTGCACCACCACCGATCCGTATACCGGCGACCAGAAGATCTCCAACACGGCGGCCGGTGCCGGCCTCGGCGCCCTGGCAGGCGCCAGCCTCGGCCTGCTGGCCGGCGGCAACGACCGCCGCAACGCGTTGATCGGCGCCGGCATCGGCGCGCTCGCCGGCGGCGCGATCGGCGCGACGATGGACCAGAACGAGGCCGAGCTTCGCCGTCAATTGCAGGGCACCGGCGTCAGCGTCACCCGCAGCGGCGACCAGATCATCCTCAACATGCCGTCCGACATCACCTTCAATGTCGACCAGGACGCGGTGAAGCCGGGCTTCTATCCGGTGCTGAATTCGGTCGCGCTGGTGCTGAAGAAATTCCGCCAGACCACTGTGGACGTGTTCGGCCACACCGATTCGACCGGCGGCGACGAGCACAATTTCGACCTGTCGCAGCGTCGCGCGCTTGCCGTCGCAAATTACCTGTCCGGCCAGGGAGTCGACCAGCGCCGCTTCGCCGTCACCGGCTTCGGCAAGACCCGCCCGATCGCATCCAATGCGACCGCCGCCGGCCGCGAGCAGAACCGCCGCGTCGAAATCCAGCTGTCGCCGCTCACCTGAGAAAACGGCGCGCAGAGGCGCAATTCCATCAAAACAAACGGCTCCGAAAGGGGCCGTTTTTGTTTGAAATGGCCTAAAGATGGGTCGAAGGCCTTGGACATTAGTTTGTTCTAATTAATGCTTTTCCAGAACCGGGGAAAGGACTAACATTCTGCTGTTCCAGAGGGGATGGGGCGGTCAATAGGCCGCGCAATCGACATCTGCCGCCCCGGTCTTGCACGGCCAGATCAAGAGAATCTGGGAGGAATGCATGACAAGAACAGCTCGCTTGGGGCGCTGCGGCGTCCTCGTTTTGGCATGTCTTATCGGCACATCGCTCGGGCTCGCTGCGGCCCGGGCCGAGGACGCCAACAAGGCCGACATCGAAGCCTTGAAGAAATCGCTGGCCAAGTATGAAGATTACACCGCCGCTGTTCGCGACCTCTATTTGTCGACCGTCGGCTGCATCCACTATGGCGGCGAGAAGATAGACGGCGCTATGTACTATCAGAGGGGTGCGATGGGCATCCATTTCGTCAACGTCCCGAGCGTCGGCAAGCCGCTCGACCCGATGAAACCCAACGTCCTGATCTACGAGCCGACCAAGAAAGGCTTGAAGCTGGTCGGGGTGGAATGGCTGGTGCCGCTGACGCCGGACACCAAGGAGGTGCCGACGCTGTTCGGGCAAAAATTCATGGGGCCGATGGAAGGCCACTATCCGCTCATTCCGAGGGAGTTCGTCCACTACGACCTGCATGCATGGCTGTTCAAGGACAATCCGAACGGCATGTTCAGTCCAACGAACCCGAACGTGAAATGCAGCAGGGCCGAGTTCCCGATGCTCGAGAAGCCGACCAAGATGATGCCGGGTCCGATGTAGGCATCGTCTTTGGCTGAATTGCTTCAGGCGAAGCCAAAACGAAACGGCCCCGTGTGGGGCCGTTTTCAATTCAGCTATGCCGGTATCGACTTCAGACCTTCGCGACGATCCGCATGAAGGCCGGCACGTCGTCGCCGAAGCCGACGGTTGCGTCGTCTTCTTCCTGACGATGGCGGCCGGGGCGGTCGCGCTGCGGACGGGCGTCGCCGCGCTGCTCGTGACGGTTGCCAGGGCCCTTGCGCTCGTTCTCGGAACGGATCGCATCCTTGCGGGCGCGGCGTTCGGCGATGTCGGCCACTTCGGCGACAGGCTGTTCCTCACGCGCGGCATCGGGCGTCTCGTCGCGCTTGGCGTGACGGTCCTTCTTGCGCTCGCCCCGGTCCTTGCGGTCCTCGTCCTTGCGGCCGGCGCGACGCGGGGCGCCGCGGCCGCGGCGCGGCTGCTCCTCGCCCTCGCTCTCGGTCACGGTCGACAGGTCGCCGTCATGCCACTCGATCTTGGTGCCGATCAGCCTCTCGATGGCATCGACATATTTGGTGTCGGAGCGGGTGGCGATGGTGAAGGACTTGCCGGCGCGTCCGGCGCGGCCGGTGCGGCCGATGCGGTGGACGTAATCCTCGGCGTGGATGGGCACGTCATAATTGAAGACATGGCTGACATCGGGAATGTCGAGACCGCGCGCTGCGACGTCCGAGGCAACGAGGTAGCGCAGCTTGCCGTCGCGGAAATTGGCGAGCATCTGCATGCGGGCGCGCTGGTCCATGTCGCCATGCAGCGCGCCGGCATCGAAATCATGCTTCAACAGCGAGCGGAACAGCTCCGACACCTCGACCTTGCGGTTGCAGAAGATGATGGCGTTCTTCAGATCGGCGTCTTCGGCCTTGATCAGGTCGCGCAGCGTCTCGCGCTTTTCCCAAGGTTTTGTGCCGGACTTGACCAGCCGCTGCGTGATACTGGTCGCCGTGGAGGCGGCCTTCGATACCTCGACGCGCACCGGCGCGTGCAGGAACTTCTCGGTGAGCTTGGTGATCTCGGGCGGCATCGTCGCCGAGAAGAACAGCGTCTGGCGCGTGAACGGGATCATCTCGCAGATGCGCTCGATATCGGGAATGAAGCCCATGTCGAGCATGCGGTCGGCCTCGTCGATGACGAGGATCTCTACGCCGTTGAGTAGAAGCTTGCCGCGCTCGCGGTGGTCGAGCAGGCGGCCGGGCGTCGCGATCAGCACGTCGGCGCCGCGCTCGAGCTTCTTGTCCTGTTCGTCGAAGGAGACGCCACCGATCAACAGCGCGATATTGAGCTTGTGGTTCTTGCCGTATTTGATGAAGTTTTCCTCGACCTGCGCGGCGAGCTCACGGGTCGGTTCGAGGATCAGCGTGCGCGGCATGCGGGCTCGCGCCCGGCCCTTTTCCAGGCGCGTCAGCATCGGCAGCACGAAGGAAGCAGTCTTGCCGGTGCCGGTCTGGGCGATACCCAGCACGTCCTTGCCGAGCAGCGCATGCGGGATGGCGCCGGCCTGGATCGGAGTCGGCTTGGTGTAGCCGGCATCGGTGACCGCGGAGAGAACCTTCGGCGACAAGCCGAGGTCTGAGAATGTCAACGCTTCTTGAGCGATCGTGGTGTCTGAGGACAAGTGTTTGTTGTCTTTGTTGGTTGGGAAAATCGCGACACGGTAGCCGCGGCAGGCGCCGCGCGCCTGCAAGATCGGTGTTGCAGTTAGGCGCAAGCCCTCGATTTGTCAACAGAAACGGACCGAAATACAGCGATTGTGAAGACGTAACCTTAATCGCGATGCTTAAAGCGCGTCGAGCTGAAACGGTTTGAGGCTCCGCGCTTTATATCTTTGCTTGATCACGCCGTATGCCCAAAACCGCTGCGCGCTTTTCGGCGACATGCATTGATCGAAACGATATCCTTGCGCCGGCTCAGTAGCGGAACTGCTCGGCAAGGATACGCTCGTTCCAGGAATGGTTCGGATCGAACAGCAAAGTTGCCGTCGCCGTCGGCGATTCCCGCACGGTGACGGAGGCCACCGCCTTGACCTCGGTATGATCGGCCGCGGCATTCACCGGGCGCTTTTCGGCTTCCAGGATGTCGAAGCGCACGGTCGCCTTGTTGGACAGCAGCGCCCCGCGCCAGCGACGCGGCCGGAAAGGACTGACCGGCGTCAGCGCCAAAAGCGGCGCATCGAGCGGCAGGATCGGCCCATGCGCGGACAGATTGTAGGCGGTGGAGCCGGCGGGCGTCGCGATCATCACGCCGTCGCAGTTCAGCTCCTCCAGCCGCACCTGGCCGTCGACGGTGATGCGGATCTTCGCCGTCTGATAGGACTGGCGCCACAGCGCCACCTCATTGATGGCCGGCGCTGAAATTGTTTCGCCGTCATGCGTCACGGCGACCATTTCCAGCGGCCGGATCGTCTCGGAGACCGCGTTGGCGATGCGTTCCTCTAGGCCGCCGGCGCGATATTCGTTCATCAGGAAGCCGATGGTGCCACGGTTCATTCCGTAGACCTTCTTGCCCGTGCTCATCGTCTCGCGCAGCGTCTGCAGAAGAAAGCCGTCGCCGCCGAGCGCGATGATGATCTCGGCATCCGCGACAGGCACCTGCCCATAGCGCGCGGACAGGCTTTCCAGCGCCGCGCGGGCGTCGTCGGTGTCGGAAGAAACGAAGGCGAAACGGCTGTCGGCTTTGCTCATGGCTCCCGGAGGGCGACCGTCTGCGGGGCCGCGCCGGCGACGGCGTAGCATGCGCCGCCCACATCTGTGAAGGGCGCAGCGCCAGCTGGCGGTCACACCCGACAATCGCGCTTCGTGACAACCGCGACATGAATGTGATGGCTGCTATGGTTAAGGCGAAGCTTAAACACTCGTAAAGCCGGATCGATCATGTTAGCCGACAGTGGATGGGTTGGCGGGGGCTGGCCAGTCGAGAGACCTGTCTATTGCCGGTAACGCGTCTGATCATAGTCTTCCTGATGATGGGAAGTTTCGCGCTGATGTTCGCCGAGCTGGTGCGTCATTCCGAAGAGATGAGCCAGCGGCCGCAGCCGACAGCTTCCCGCTGCGGCGACGCCACGGGAACACTTTGCCCGCAAAGGGCGCTTTAAGGCAATTCCGGGAAACGCGCGAAGCGGGTTTCCGTCCGCAATTGCATCAGCGCCGAGCGATGAGCGGTTTGCCGTTCCCATGAAACGCCGTGCGGGATGACATTCACCAGATACGCGGCATCAACGGCGCGCGGTCGCGATGACTGCGGCTAACTCCCTCTTTCGTGAAATCGCGTGGGAAGTTCCATCTGGCTTGGTTCCGCACGTATTTGCCAGATCTGCGGGGTGGTGAAAACGCGCTCGCTGGATTGCCTAGCAATTCGCCAGGCTCTATGGGTCTTTTCGATTCAACCTTGGGGCGAGCGCGCTCCGAAAACAAAGTCGGCGTGATGATGCATGCAATAAGTCGTAAGGATCGCCGCTCGGTGTTGGTCGCGGGAGGCAGTGGTTTCATAGGCTCGCATCTAGCCGATCGTCTCCTGCAGCGCACGGATATCGACTGCCTTGTTGTAGTTGACAACTTATGGACCGGCTCGCGCCAGAACCTTGCGCACCTTAACGATCCGCGATTGAGCCTTGAGATCGAGGATGCGGAGGCCTTCACCACCTCGCAACGGTTCGATGAGATCATTCACCTCGCATCGCCCGCTTCGCCGTGCTGGTACATGAGCGATCCGGCACGCACCATTCGTGCCAATGTCGGCGGGGCTTTCAACCTTCTCGGTTTGCTCAAGCCCGGCGGCCGCTTCTGCTTTTCATCCACCTCGGAGGTGTATGGGGATCCGCAGGTCTCCCCACAGCCGGAGAGTTACCGAGGTTCAGTGGACTGTACGGGCCCCAGGTCTTCCTATGACGAAAGCAAGCGTTGCACGGAAGCGCTATTGTTCGAGACCCAACGCACGCAGGGCCTCGACGTGAGAGTGGTGCGACTATTCAATGTATACGGACCTCGCACACGTATAGATGACGGGCGTGCGATTTCGAACTTCATAAGCCAGGCGCTGACGACTGGAGTGCTGACCGTCTATGGTGATGGCCTGCAATCGCGCAGCTGGGGTTATGTCGATGACATCGTCGACGGATTGGAGCGTTTCTTCTGGCGCGACAACATTTCACATCGTGGCCCGCTCAATATCGGCAACAATTGCGAGGTTCCGGTCCTGGATATCGCGAAATTCGTCTGCTCCCTGGTTCCCGGCAGCTCGATCGTCCATCATGAACCGGTTCCTCAAGATCCGACAAATCGTTGCCCTGACTTGAGATTGGCCAAGCGTATTCTTCCTGGGTGGGAAGCCGTTACAGGCTATCAGGAAGGTATTCGACGGACCCTTGAGTGGTTCCGGAGCCAGATTGCCGCCCCTGCCGCGGTCCCAGCCTAGATCACGATGACGTTTCGCTGAATCGCCATCCCGATCCAACTCTTTGTTGGAGCATGATCTTTTCCGAAGACCGGTTCCCACTTTCGGGATCATGCTCTAGTTCTTAAGAGTTTGGCCGACTTCGCTCAGGAAGGCCGGCCTCTCATCGACACCGTCTCCGATCGACCTTCGAGATACGGCACGAAAACGGTCTCGAACGCCTTGAGCGCCGCGCCGATTGCCTGGTGCATGTCGAGATAGCGGTATGTTCCGAGCCGGCCGCCGAAATGAGTGTTTTGTTCGCTACGAGCGCGCGCCTGGTAGCGCTCGTAGATACGTTGGTCGGCTCGGGTGTCGATAGGATAGTAAGGTTCGTCGCTGCGACGAGCAAAACGCGAGAATTCGCGACCGATCAGCGTCCTGTCGCCGTCAAATTCACGCTCCGGGTTGAAATGCCTGAACTCGACGATGCGCGTGTAGGGCACCGCTTCGTCGGCGTAATGCATGATCCCTGTGCCTTGATAGTCCGGCGTGTCCACATGTTCGAACTCGATGTCGATTGTCCGCCATCCGAGGTCTCCTTCGGCGTAGTCGAAATATCGGTCGATGGCGCCCGTGTAGGCGATCGGAATATTCTTGGGTAGCGATCCTTTGATCTGGAAGAAATCGATGCCGAGCCTGGTCTCGATGAGCGGGTGCGCAAGCATCTTCTGGAAGATTGCCGTATATCCTTCGAGCGGCTGTCCCTGGTATCGATCGTTGAAATAGCCGTCCTCGAATGTATAGCGCACCGGCAAACGCGAGATGATCTGCGGCGGAAGCTCGCGCGGATCGGTCTGCCACTGCTTGGCAGTGTAGCCTCTGATGAGCGCCTCGTAGAGCGGGCGCCCGATAAGCGAGATAGCTTTCTCCTCGAGATTGGCCGGCTGCCGGTCGCCGAGTTCGGACGATTGCTCGGCAATCAGCGCTCGCGCTTGATCCGGGCTGAGCCGTTTGCCGAAGAACTGGCAGATCGTCGCCAGGTTGATCGGCAAGGAATAGATCTGATCGCGATATGAAGAAAACGCACGGTGCCGATAGGAGTTGAATTGCGTGAAGGTGCGCAGATAGTCCCAGACCTCTTTATTGGATGTATGGAAGAGGTGAGGCCCATAGCGATGGATCTCGACGCCGGTGGCAGCGTCGGGCTCGGTGTAGGCGTTGCCGCCTATGTGCGCGCGTCGATCGATCACCAGCACACGGCGGCCAAGCCTGCTTGCAACACGCTCGGCAAGCGTTGCGCCGTAGAATCCCGCCCCTACGACAAGAAGATCGGCGCCGTTCAACATGTCATGGCCCCTTCGGCAGTCCGATCCGGAGGCGGCTCGATCGCGATGGTCGAGAGTTCGGCCGCCTTGAAATGCTGTCGGCGAACATGCCGCCACAGCGTTTTCTTCAATCGATACACCTGTCTGAATGCATTTAGCCGTCGGGCGTAATGCAGCATCATGCGCAGGCCTATGGCAGTCTTCGATCGCCAAACGCGCCCTTTTCTGTCCACGGCCTCATAGGAGATCGGATAGAATTCATCCAGGAAAAATCTGGCCTTCAACTGGGCGTATTCCGCCTTGGGTGTAAGGCCTTTTTCCAACATCGCTTGGGCAAGCGCGCTTCCGACAGGGCGCGTGTGACGAATCGACAAGTGATCGAACACGGCGGACTTGCGACGGTTGTCCGGCGCCAGGCGCGTCCAAATCGAATCAAGGCCGAAGCCGCTCATTGAATGTTCGAAGAGCGGCAGCATCTTGACCAGCACGTCGGCTCTGATGCAGGGAGCCATAATCTCGACCTTATCCACGAAGCGGAACTCGAAGCTGTCGCAACGCATGAACGGCAGATGCGAAAAGTAGCTGTCGAGCGTCAGAGAGGGTTGGCCGACATCGAGGTCGAGCCGGCGCATGTTCGCAAACATAGCTTCGATCGTTCTTCGATCTGCTTCGAGATCATCGTCCGGAAGCCAGAAATACCGATAGCGCTGGAGCAAGTCCGGCTGCTCACTGAACAGCGCGAAAAGGCCGTCAAACTTGCCGCCTTTCCGATCCACTCGTCTTTCGTAAGGCAGGCTGAAGGCCGATGGATCGGATCCGTAGTAGCTAACGATCAGGTCGAAGTCGCATCCTGGTTCGTCCGCGCCCCAACCACGATGCAGGGAACGGTCGCCGGCTCTGACGATCACGAGATTGCGGTGGCTGGTCGGCTGCGGAGATCTGCTGGTGGAATTCATGCTTCGGTGGGCTGCTTTGCTGTCTCGCGGCACTTACACCAAAGTTGCTCGCTTCAGAAGGTTTGAACGCTTGGCACGCTTGCCGCGAGATCGGCGGCCGGTTATCGACTGACGGCTAGTTCGGCATTTGCGCAATACGTCCCGTGTCAGGATGGCTATCCATGAAGCTGATCGTCGTTACTCCGGCCGGACGTGAGAAATATCTTGGCGTGCTTAGCCACTATGTCCTGAAGAGTTCTCATGTGCACGAATGGCATCTGTGGGACAACTGCCGCAACGAGCAGGATCGGGCCTATCTCAGGCAATTGGCGAGCGCCGATTCGCGAATTAAAATCATGACGTTGCCCGGGGCCAATGGAAAAAACGACGCCATCGGACTTTTTTTTCGTTTCTGCGACGATCCGGATGCTTTCTATCTGAGGCTGGACGATGACATCGTGTTTCTCGAGGACGGTTTTTTCGAAAAGTACATGGAACGGGTGCTGACCGAGCGGGGCTCGGCGCTTTGGTACGCGCCGCTCATCATCAACAACGCCATCTGCAACACTTTCATCAAATACCTCTCCGCGGTTCAGATCGAAGGGCCGCTGACCTGCCAGGCGATGTGCCCGTTCTCATGGTCTCATCCAACGTTCCCGCTCGCGATGCATCCGGTCCTGATCGAAGCGGTGCGCACCGGCCGGCTCGGCGATTTCCGCGTGCCCGACCGCGAAATCAAGGCGTCGCGGTTTTCCATCAATGCGATCGGCTTTTTCGGGTCGGAGATTGTCGAACTGGGCGACCTTTTTCACCCGCTGGGAGATGAAGAAGAGTGGTTTTCCGCCGTCCTTCCCGTCAAGCTCGGACGGCCGGGCAAGGTTTTCGGCGATCTGATCGCGGCGCACTTTTCCTTCTACCCGCAAGAGAAGGCGCTTTTGGGCACGACAATCCTCGAGGATTATTACGACCTCGCCGGACTGCCAGCGCCTGTCTACAAAAAGACGGTGGTGCGGTTGAAGGACCGGTTGAGGCCCTGGAAGAAGAACCGCAATGGAACGCCGCCAAAATATACGATCACGCTCCTGAAGGATGGGGCGAATCCAAAACGGTGAGACGGCAGCGTCGAAAGATGCTTGTTCCCGGTCGCGACCGTATCGTCGCCCTCGGTGTTCTTCATCTCTGCAAGTGGCACCCAGCCTTGCGCTTGCCGGCGACATATTCGTCGATGAGTTGCCCGTAGCGCACCTTGCCGAAGCTCGGGAAATGGCCGCCATGCACGACCGAGACGTCGAGGCCGCGCATGGCAAGCAGCGTTGCGACATAGTCATCGATGTTGGAGTGATAGACGTCGTCGATCAGCGGCCCGTCATAAACGATGTCGCCGGACAGCAGGATGCCGGTCTTTCTCTCATAAAGCGCGATGCCGCCGGGCGAGTGTCCAGGTGTGTGGATGACTTCGAAGGCGCGGTCGCCGAGGTCGACGACATCGCCATGCTCGAGCAGCCGGCCCGCCGGCGCGGGCAGGATGCGGTAGCCCGCCGTATCCCAGCCTTGCGGCGCGCCGTCGAACATCGCCTCATTGGCATAGCGGTCCGCCACCGTCCATTCGTTGCGTGGATCGGCAAGGATTGCCGCTTCGGCCGAATGCACGCAGCGCTCCGGGAATTCGTGATGGCAGCCGATATGGTCGAAATGCGTGTGGCTGGCGATGCAGGTAAGCTTGCGCTCGCTGACCAGCGGCACATGGCGTTTCAGGCTGAAATGGCCGAGGCCGGTGTCGAACAACAGGTCGCGGTCGCGCCCGCGAACATGCCAGATGTTGCAGCGGAAGAACGGTTTTATCCACGGCTCATGGATGAGCGTGATGTCGTCGCCCATGCGGATGGTTTCGTACCAGTCCGGAGCCTCGATGACCGGAAGCGTGCTCATGGATCAGTCCGCCAGCAGGATGATGTCTTGAGCGTTGCATGAAACCGAGATCGTGTCGCCTGCCTGAATGGTAGCGGAAGCGGGCGCCTTGGCGATGAATTGTAGCGCGGTATCCTGCGTCGAGGTGGCCAGCACGCGCTTGAAGCTGCCCTGGAAGACGACATCGCCGACCTTGGCCGTGCCGAGCGCAATGTCGCCTTTCGCTTCGCCGAGAGCAATATGCTCGGGCCGGATGGCGAGCGCCACCTTGGCGCCGGCAGGCGATGCACCTGGCAGTGAAATCGGCCCGACCGCCGTCATGGCCGTGACGGTCCCGTTCCTCGCCTCGGTCACGGTGCCGGCAAGGATCGTGCTCTCGCCCATGAAGGTGGCTGAAAAGCGCGTCGCCGGCCGCGCATAGACCCGCTCGGGCGATCCTTCGTCCTCGATGCGGCCGTCATTCATCACCACGCAAAGGTCGGCCAGCGCCATCGCTTCCTCCTGGTCATGCGTGACGTGGATGAAGGCGGTGCCGACGCGCTTCTGGATCGCCTTCAACTCGTCCTGCATCTGCCGGCGCAGCTTGAGATCCAGCGCGCCGAGTGGCTCGTCGAGCAACAGCACCGCCGGCTCGATGACCAGCGCGCGGGCCAGCGCCACGCGCTGCCGCTGGCCGCCGGAAAGCTGATGCGGCTTCTTGTCGAAGGCGGCCGCCAGCCCGACGAGGGCAAGCGCATCGCGCGCCTTGGCCGCCCGGGTCGTGCCGTCGATGCCCTGCATGCGCAGCCCGAAGCCGACATTGCCGCCGACGCTCATATGCGGAAACAGCGCATAATCCTGGAACACCGTCGTGGTCGGGCGCTTCGCCGGCGGCACGGCGGTGCAATCCGCGCCGCGGATGAAGACCTTGCCTTCGCTGGGCGTGACAAAGCCGCCAAGGATCGAAAGCAGCGTCGTCTTGCCGGAACCGGACGGTCCGAGCAGGATCGTGTAGCTGCCGGGCTCGATCGCCAGTGAGACGTTCTTCAGCACCGGCAGCTGGCCGAAGCGATGCGAGACATTGCGGATATCGACCAAAGGCGCGCTCATGCCGGCTTTCTCCGCAACAGCGTCAGTTCGAAAAACACCACCAGCACGATGGAGACGGCAAAGACCAGCGAGCCGACGGCATTGGTCTTGGGATTGAGGCCGGAACGCAGCAGGTTCCAGATCTCCACGGGCAGCGTCGTCTCGAAGCGGGTGAGCAGGAAGGAGATGACGAACTCATCCCAGGAGAAGGTCATCGACAGGAAGAAACTGGCGAAGATCGCCGGCGCCATGACCGGCACCGTGATCATGAGCAGCACTTTCCATTCGGCGGCGCCGAGGTCGCGCGCGGCGCGCTCGATGTTGATCTGGTGGTCGCCCATCTGGCTGTAGATGATGGCAAAGCAGAGCGGCAGGTTGATCACGACATGGCCGATGCCGGCCGCAAGCAGCGACTTCGGCACGCCGGCCCAATTGAACAGCACCAGCAGGCCCATGCCGATGATCAAATAGCTGACGGTCAGCGGCAGTGTGATCAGGCCGCGCAGGATGGCCGAACCCGGCAGCACGAAGCGCGCGAACCCCCAGGCGGAGAGGAATCCGAGCGTGACGGAGGCAAGCGAGGAGAGCACCGCCACGAGCAGCGAATTGACCAGCGCCGAGGTGAGCCGCGCATCCGACAGCACCGCCTGGTACCAGCGCAGTGACGGGCCCGTGAAGGGCGGGATCGGGAAAGAGGTCGCCTGCAGCGAGAACAGCACCAGCACGACCACCGGCAGGAAGATGAAGCCGTATATCGCGATGGCGTAGACCCAGGCGGCGAGGCGGACAGCGGCGCGCATGATCAGGCCCGCTCGATCTTCAGCCAGCGGGCGCAGGCGAGATAGGCGATGGTAACCACAGCCATCAGGATGATCGACAGCGCCGAAGCCAGCGGAAAATCGCCGCGGCGGCCGATCTGCATCATGACGAGCTGCGGCATGACCAGCTCGTTGTTGCCGCCGAGGATCTGCGGCGTGATGTAGTCGCCGATGCAAAGCACGAAGGTGAGGAAGGCGCCGACCATGATGCCGGGCAAGGTCAGCGGCAGCACGACATGCAGGAAGGTGCGCACCGGCCCGGCGCCGAGATCGGCGGCAGCCTTGCGGTAGCTCGGGCTGAGCTGTTTCAGATTGGCGTAGATCGTCAGCGTCAACAGCATGACGAAAAAATGCACGAAGCCGGTGACGGTCGCGAAGCGCGTGTTGGCGAGCTGCAGCGGCTCGCCGATCAGGCCGATGCCGGTCAGCGCCCGGTTGATGACGCCGTTCTGCGCCAGCACCAGCAGCCAGGAATAGGAGCGCACGACATAGGACGTCCAGAACGGCAGCACCGCCAGCATCAGCGCCAGCCGTTGCCAGCGTTCCGGGACCCTCTCGGCAAGAATCCAGGCAAAGGGATAGGCAAGCAGGATCGAGATCACGGTGACGATCGCCGTCACCTCCAGCGAGTTCACCATCGCCCGCCAGTAGGACGGGTCGGTGAAGAACTGGCTGTAGTTGGCTAACGTGAACGCGCCGCCTTCATGCGCCGTGAGGCTGGAAAGCCCCATGGCGATGAAGGGCAGGACGAAGAAAGCACATGTCCATGCCAGCGCCGGCGTGACCAGCGCCCAGGGCAGGGCACGCGACTTGTTTCCCGCGAACGCCATCGGCCGGTTTACTGCGCCTGCAGCATTTCGGTCCACATGTCCTGCATCTTCTTGTCGAGATCGGCGTTCGGCGCCGGATAGGCCTGGGCACGGGCGAGGAAGCCCGGCTGCTCGTCGAAGCGCAGGATCTTCTTCTGCTCGTCGCTCAGCGCCGCCTTCTTGTTCGAAGGCATGCCCCAGTAGCAGGAGGAGGTGGCAAGCCGCGCCTGGCCCTCGGGGCTCATGATGTACTGGATGAATTTCAGCGCCATGTCCTTGTTCTTGGAATCCTTGAACATGGCGAGCGACTGCGACCAGAGCACAGCACCCTCCTTCGGGATCGAGAAGTCGAGCGCCGGATTCTCCTTCGCAAGGCCAGCCGTCACCCATTCGCCGCCGCCGACCAGAATGTCGACCTCGCCGGTGGCAAGGGCGGTCTGGCTGGCCGTGACCTCGCCGACCAGCTTGGCATTGGCCTTCATCTTGAGCAGCTCAGCCTTGAGGGCAGGAAGGTCGGCCTCGGTGAGGTCGGCCGTCTTCTTGCCGATAGCCAGAGCGGCCATGCCGATCACCGGCAGGTAATAGTCATAGATCGCGACCTTGCCCTTGTATTTGTCGCTGGTGAGGGAGGCCAGAGACTGCATGTCGGCCGGATCGACTTTGGTCTTGTTGAAGCCGATCGTGTTGTAGCCGAACTTTTCGGTGATGCCGTAGCGCTTGCCGTTAACGACGGTCGACTTATCCATCTTCACTTCCGGGAAGAGGTCGGCGAAGGGCAGCTTGTCCTCGGGCAGCGGCTCGAACAGGCCTTTCTCGACGCCGCGCGGCACGTCGATGCTATCGATCACCATCACGTCCCAGTCGCCGGGCTGCGACTGGTCGACGATGGCGAGCCCTGCGCCGGTGCCTTCGAATTCCTTGACGTTGATCTTGACGTTGTTGGCTTCCTCGAAGGGCTGCAGCAGCGCCGGGTCGGAATGATCGCACCAGATCAGCGCATTGAGATCGGCGGCTTGGGCGGTACTGGCTGCGAGCAGCAACGCGGCTGTCGCGCAGGCGGCTGCGAGACGAGACTTCAGGGTGGAAAGCGGAGTCCGGGCATTGACGGTCATCGAGTGTTCTCCCTGCCTTGCTGGCTTGTTGGAAGAAAAGTTGAACCAATTCTAAAATTGAGTCAATTATGATTTTGTGGCAGAGAGGCCGACATGAGCGGATTGCGCGAACGGCAGAAGGCGGACCGGCACAGGCGCATCATCGATGCGGCGACGGAGCTTTTCCGCGAGGCCGGCTATGAAGGCGCCAAGATCGAGGCGATCGCAGCGCAAGCCGAAGTCTCGATCGGCACGATCTACAACTACTACCAGAACAAGGGCGACATCCTCGGCGCCATCGTGTCGTTGGAGGTCAATGAGGTGCTGAATGCCGGGCGAGGGGTGGTCGCCAGCCCGCCAGCCAATGTCGGCGACGCGCTCGACACGCTGATCGGCATCTATATCGAGCACTCGCTGAACTATCTGAGCAAAGAGATGTGGCGCCAGGCGATGGCGATCTCGACGCAACTGCCCGACAGCCCCTTCGGCCAGGCCTACACCGCCCTCGACCGCGAGCTGACCAGGCAGATTAGCGCGCTGATAGTCCGCCTGCAGGAGGTCGGGCTTGTGCGCTCAGACATCGACGGGCCGGCGGTGGGCGAACTGATCTTCAACAACATGAACATGATGTTCATCGAGTTCGTGAAGCGCGACGAGGCGAAGATACCGGAGCTGCGCGCGGCGATACGAAGGCAGAACAGGGTGCTGGTGGTGGCGATTGGGGTGTGAGACGCAGGCCCCGGTCACGCCAAGATTGGCCTTGGTCTGACGCAAGGCCGGCGTGCTTCATTTCCCTACGGCTAAAGCCCTTTCAGTGCGATCAGCGTTGATGCGATCGCGATCACCGCCACGATCAACGTCCAAATCATTGCACTACGAGTGAACCCGATGACGTGCCGTCCCCGCGCACGCCGTAAATTCTTCCGCCAACGGTTAGCCTGATCGGCGCCAATGTTGAGCTGCATCATACCAACTTCAGTTCACTGGTTCAGCGGATTGTGGTTGAAGGTGATTACGGGCGGCTTCCAACCCCCAGGCATTTCCAAGGATGCCTCGCGGAAACTTCGCTCGACATCGGTGGTGTATGCGCCGTCATTCTCAAAGCGGTCCCACAGGATGAAACCAATAACCAGCGTAATCACGACAAGAGGCCATCGCATCGGAACCTCCCAAAGACCCAATTGGACTATCTGCTTGCGGTCCCGAAAAAACAAGAGACCCCTAATATACACTAGGCAAGCGATCAAGCGACCAAACTGAGGTGAGCTCTATCCTTATGATCGATCACCACTTGGCCTTGGTGCAAAAAGCTCACTCCGAAGATTGCTCGGTAAGCCCTGGTGCCTCGTCAATTTCCGCTACTGCCACTTCCACGTTGCAACTGCGGCGAACCACGTTCTGTTACCCCAAGCGCAAATGTCAGAACATTGGATGGTGGGAATATAGTAGCATAGTACACGATTTATCTGGTGCCCCCGGCAGGGATCGAACCCGCGACCTTCGGTTTACAAAACCGCTGCTCTACCAGCTGAGCTACAAGGGCACGGCGCTCCGGTAGCACATTTCGTGCGCCAGTAAAGACAAAACTCCGTTTTGGGTTCCTAATGGACGCTGTGGCTTAGCCGGCATGCTGAAAAACGCTGCGCCGCTTCCTACATCTTCTCGGGTGCAATCGCATCGAACGGGTGCCGCATGATCAGATTCGTCATCATCCTGCCGCTCATCGTCGTGACCTGGCTTCTGCTGGTGAAGGTCATCAGCGATCTGAAGAAGGCCAACGTCGACTGGACCGGCGTCGCCACCTTCGTCGGCTTCATCGTGCTGGCCTTCTGGCTGAGGCATGTCACGGGGATGGGATAAGTGAGCGAGTAGCGAATAGCGAGTAGCGAATAGAGGATTTGCATTCAGCATATCCCCGCTTTCGCTACTCGCCATTCGCTACTCCCTATTCGCTCAATCCCGGCGAAAAAAATCGCGAAAATACTTCGAACCTTTTTCCGGGCCGCAGCGACAGACGATCAAGAGGCGGATGGTTCGCCTCTCCACCGAAACAGGAGATCGTCATGTTCAAGCGCACCATCGTTTCCGGCCTCATCGCCACCACCGTCGCCGCCGGCTCGCTCGTCGGCACCGTTCAGCCTTCGGCCGCCCACGACCATCATCACCGCCGCGAGCTCGGCATCGGCATCGCCGCCGGCGTCGGCGGTTTCGTTCTCGGCAGCCTGCTCGCCCAGCAGCAGCCCCGCAGCGTCTATGTCGAGGACGACGGCTACGACTCGATCCACGTCCGCCGCTGCTACGCCCGCTACGCCAGCTACGACGAGCGCACCGACACCTATATGAGCTACGACGGCCCGCGCTATTGCAGGCTCTAAAGGGGTTAAATCAACGGCAGGAGAGGGGCTACGCAGCCCCTTTCTTGCGTTTGAGCATTGCGCATCCGCCTGATTGGCTTGATTTGAAGCGGACGACGTTTCCGCCTCCAGCAATTCAGGAATTGGGCTTCAGCTCCGGCATTGCCAATCCCGCCGCCTTGCAGGCGCCGATGACTGAAACGTCATTTATCGCAACGAGCTCGAAGCTGTTTCCGGCATCGGGATAGATATTACCGATGAAAGGCTCGTTGCCGCCGGTAGAGCCCTTGTCGTCGACATAGCCGCACGCCACGATCTCGTGGCGGCCGTTCAACTTGCGTTCTCCGGCGAGCATCGTTCCGAATTTCGCAGCGATGGGGTTCTTCAAATGCTGGCGGACGCCGGCGGTGATGATCTCCTCCAGGGCCAGCGAGATCGGAATGGGATCGACCAGTGGGTTGCCGATGGGGTTGCCGCTGGTCGCGGGCGGCGGCGGTGCCGCCGCCACGCATCCACAAAGTGAGGCGGCGGATAGGAGGTAAAGTGTTTTCCGCATCCGCGCCCTTTCGCATGCATTCCGACGGCGCGGCAAGACGGTCAAGCCCGGCGTCCGGACTGGCTATTGTCTGTCGGTCTTGCCGAGCACCAACGATGTACAGCGATTTTGCGAGCGTTTAGTCTGGCTTTGACGGCAATCGAGGGGAGGGTGGCTTGAACAATCAGGATCCTAGGGAAGAACGGGTCGAACCGGTTTTCCGCAACGGCACCATCACCATCGTCGGCATCCTGCTGGCGTTCTCGCTAGGCTTCATCACCCATTGGGCGGCCAACCCGATCCCATGGCAGACCTACCATCTGATTGCCGTCCTGCCGATTCTGGTCGGCATTGCGCTGCAGATCCGGGCGCTGGCCATTCTGCTCGACATCAAATCCCTGCAGCGAAGCATTCATGACCGCGCCAGTCGGATATTCCTCGCCGGCCTCATTTTCGCGGCCTGTGGCGTCGCGCTGGCGATCCTGCTCGATTTCTTCGACATATCGGCAAAGAGCGCATTGCCAGGCGCGTCTTAATAGGCTTTCACGCCGCCGATCATCTTCGTCACTTCGACCGCGGCGTCGCGCACCAGCGGACCGATCTCGGCCAGCCGCTCGGGCGTGACCCGCACCGTCGGTCCGGACACCGAAACGCCGCCGAGCGGCTCGCCGAACTCGTTGAAAATGGCGGCGGCCACGCAGCGCATGCCGGGGTGGCGCTCCTCGTCGTCGACCGACCAGCCGCGACGCTTGATAACGGCCAGATCATGGGCAAGCGCCGAGATGTCGGAAAGCGTCTTGTCCGTGTAGCGCTGCAGGCCCGCCTTGCGCAGGATAGCGGCGACCCGTTCCGGCTCGAGATGCGCCAGCACCGCCTTGCCGATGCCGGAAGCATGAAAGGGGCTGCGCGTGCCCGGCCGGAAGAAGGCGCGGATCGCCTGGTGCGTCTCAACCTGGCTGACGAAGACGACGCAATCGTCCTCGGCGACGCCGAGATTGGCGGTCTCGCCGGTCTTTTCCATCAATTCCTGCATGACGATGCGCGCGCGGTCGACCAGTTTGCGCCGGCGCAGGAAGGCTGCGCCCATGCGGTAGGTCTCGACGCCCACGGACCAGAGCTGGTCGCTCGTGTCGAACTCGACCATGCCGTGGTTCTCCAGCGTCGTCAGCATGCGATAGGCGGTGGAAGCGGCAATGCCGCTTTGCGCCGCGATTTCACTCAGCGACAAGCCGCTGGCCTCGGCGACGATGGCCAGGATCCGCAGCGCCCGGTCGAGCGACTGCACCGAGGCCGCTTCGGATGGGCCATTGAAGGCGCGCGGCCGGCCGCGTTGGCGTTTTTCCGTCGTTTCCATACCGGCCACTCTCGCCGATTTGACATCGCATGCAATGAAAAAGTTTTTCAGTGATGGCAATGAGCGATTTTTGGAAAAGGAAAAGTGAAGCGAAATCAGAAGATAACAGCGGTTTTCTAGAAATGAAAAAATATTCTGAAAAAAATTGAAAAATCGAACGTACGCTGTCATTGTCAAGCCAACCAACGAATGGAGGCTCACCATGGCCAGGATGCGCGCTGTCGACGCTGCGGTTCTCGTTCTCGAAAAGGAAGGCATCACCAATGCCTTCGGCGTTCCGGGCGCGGCGATCAACCCGCTCTATTCGGCGTTGAAGGCGCGCGGCACCATCCGCCATGTGCTGGCGCGCCATGTCGAAGGCGCCTCGCACATGGCCGAAGGCTATACGCGGGCCAAGGCCGGCAATATCGGGCTCTGCATCGGCACTTCCGGTCCGGCCGGCACCGACATGATCACCGGCCTCTATTCGGCCTCGGCGGATTCGATTCCCATCCTCTGCATCACTGGGCAGGCGCCACGCGCGCGTCTCAACAAGGAGGATTTCCAGGCCGTCGACATCGCTTCGATCGCAGCACCCGTCGCCAAATGGGCCGTCACCGTCATGGAGCCCTATCTGGTGCCGATGACGCTGCAGAAGGCCTTCCATCTGATGCGCTCCTCGCGGCCCGGGCCGGTGCTGGTCGACCTGCCGGTCGACGTGCAGCTTGCCGAGATCGAATTCGACATCGACGCCTATGAGCCGCTCGCTCCCTTCAAGCCGGCGATAACGCGTGCCCAGGCCGAGAAGGCGCTGGCTATGCTCAACGAGGCTGAAAAGCCGCTGATCGTCGCCGGCGGCGGCATCATCAACGCCGACGCTTCCGATCTTTTGATCGAATTCGCCGAAGTCACCGGCGTGCCGGTCATCCCGACGCTGATGGGCTGGGGTGTGATCCCCGACGACCACCGGCTGATGGCTGGGATGTGCGGACTGCAGACCTCGCACCGCTACGGCAATGCGACGATGCTTGAAGCCGACTTCGTCTTCGGCATCGGCAACCGCTGGGCCAACCGCCATACCGGTTCGGTCGACGTCTACACCAAGGGGAAAAAATTCATCCACGTCGACATAGAGCCGACGCAGATCGGCCGCGTCTTCGCGCCGGATCTAGGATTGGTCTCGGATGCGGGCGCCGCGCTGAAGATCCTACTCGACGTCGCCACCGAATGGCGCACGGCCGGCAAGCTGCGCGACTGGTCGGGCTGGGCGAAGGAGTGCCAGCAGCGCAAGAAGACCATGAAGCGCAAAACGCATTTCGAGCAGGTGCCGCTGAAGCCGCAGCGCGTCTACGAGGAGATGAACAAGGCGTTTGCCCGCGACACCACCTATGTCACCACGATCGGTCTGTCGCAGATCGCCGGCGCGCAGTTCCTGCATGTCTACAAGCCGCGCAACTGGATCAATTGCGGCCAGGCCGGCCCGCTGGGCTGGACGCTGCCGGCGGCACTCGGCGTGCGCGCAGCGGATCCGGATCGCGACATCGTCGCGCTTTCCGGCGACTATGATTTCCAGTTCATGATCGAGGAGCTGGCCGTCGGCGCCCAGCACAAGCTGCCTTACATCCACGTCGTCGTGAACAACGCCTATCTCGGACTGATCCGCCAGGCGCAGCGCGGCTTCTCGATGGATTATGAGGTGAGCCTCGCCTTCGAGAACGTCAACCGTGCCGGCGATCCGGAGGCGGGCTACGGCGTCGATCATGTCGCGGTGGCGGAGGCGATGGGCTGCAAGGCGGTCCGCGTGACGAAACCCGAGGAATTCGCCGGCGCCTTCAAGGAGGCGCAGCGGCTGATGAAGGAGCACCAGGTTCCGGTGGTGCTGGAATTCATCCTCGAGCGCGTCACCAACATTTCCATGGGCACGGAAATCGACAAGGTCACCGAATTCGAGGAGCTTGCCGAGCGCAATGAGGATGCGCCGACGGCCATCATGATGCTCGATTGAGGCTTGGCCGAGAGAAGGAGAAAAAGAATGCCGCGTTTTTCAGCCAATCTTTCGATGCTCTTCGGCGAGCATGAGTTCCTGGATAGATTCGATGCCGCCGCCCGCGCCGGCTTCAAGGGCATCGAATATATCGGCCCGTATGACCATGCCCCGGATGTGGTAGCGGCGCGGCTGAAGAAGAACGGCCTGACGCAGGTTCTCTTCAACCTGCCGGCCGGCGACTGGGCGAAGGGCGAACGCGGCATCGCCGTGCTGCCCGACCGGGTGCCGGAATTCCGCCAGGGCGTCGCCAAGGCGATCACCTACGCCCATGCACTGGGCTGCGAGCAGATCAACTGTCTCGCCGGCATCGCGCCACAAGGCGCCGACCGGGCCGTTCTGGAGAACGTCTTTGCCGAGAACCTCGCTTTCGCGGCCGAGAAGCTGGAGCAGGCCGGCATCAGGCTGCTGATCGAGCCGATCAACACCCGCGACATCCCCGGCTTCTTCCTGAATTATTCCGACCAGGCGCTGGCGCTGATCGACCGCATCGGCTCGAAGAACCTGTTCCTGCAATACGACATCTACCACATGCAGATCATGGAGGGGGATCTCGCCCGTACAATCGAGGCAAACCTTCCCCGCATCGCGCATATCCAGCTTGCGGACAATCCCGGCCGTCACGAGCCGGGGACGGGCGAGATCAACTATCCCTTCCTCTACGACCACATCGACCGCCTCGGCTATTCCGGCTGGATCGGCGCCGAATACAAGCCGAAGGCAGGCACCGAAGCCGGGCTCGGCTGGTTTCGCGAGTTCGCCGGGCAGGGAAGCGCGGCGGCTTAAGAGCACGGCGACGAAACTGCTGATCTCCCGCCTCGTGGGGGAGATGGCCGGCAGGCCAGAGGGGGGCGCGAAGAAACGCGACCTCGACAATTACGACGGAGAACAACATGGAAACCATCGGTTTCATCGGCCTCGGCATAATGGGTGCGCCGATGGCGGGCCATCTTCTCGACGCCGGCCATCCGGTCGTCGCCAGCGACCATCGCTCCAAGCCGCCCGCTGACCTCCTCGCCAGGGGCCTGAAGACTGTTTCGGGCCACGATGCCGTCGCGAAAGCAGCCGGCATCATCATTACCATGGTTCCGGACACGCCCCAGGTGGGCGACGTGCTGTTCGGCGAGAACGGCGTCGCCTCCGGCTTGACCAAGGGCAAGCTCGTCATCGACATGAGCTCGATCTCGCCGATCGCCACCAAGGAATTCGCCAACAAGATCAACGATCTCGGCTGCGACTATCTCGACGCGCCGGTGTCGGGCGGCGAGGTCGGCGCCAAGGCGGCCTCGCTTACCATCATGGTCGGCGGCGAGGAGAAGGCGTTCGAACGCGCCAGGCCGATCTTCGAGAAGATGGGCAAGAACATCACGCTGGTTGGCCCCAACGGCGTCGGCCAGACCACCAAGGTCGCCAACCAGATCGTCGTGGCGCTGACCATCGAAGCCGTCGGCGAAGCGCTGGTCTTCGCCTCGAAGGCCGGCGCCGATCCGGCCAAGGTCAGGCAGGCGCTGATGGGCGGGCTCGCCGCCTCGCGGATACTCGAAGTGCATGGCGAGCGCATGATCAAGCGCACCTTCGCGCCCGGCTTCCGCATCGAGCTGCACCAGAAGGACCTCAACCTGGCGCTGGAAGGCGCCAAGGCGCTCGGCGTATCGCTGCCCAACACCTCGACCACGCAGCAGCTGTTCAATTCCTGCGCCGCCAATGGCGGCGCCAAGGAGGATCACTCCGCGCTGGTCAGGGCGCTGGAGCGGATGGCGGGACATGAAGTGGGATAGGAGTGAGTAGGAATTAGTGAGTGGTCAGTAGTCAGTAGTTTAGTAAGATTTCGTGCTCACTACTCACTACTCACTACTCACTACTCACTACTCACTACTCACTACTCACTACTCACTACTCACTACTCACTCACCAAGAACTTCCTCGCCGCATAAAGGCTCACCGCCGCCGCGTTCGAGACGTTGAGCGAGTGGATGGCGCCGGGCATGTCGAGGCGGGCGAGTGTCGTCACCGTCTCGCGCGTTTTCTGGCGCAGGCCCTTGCCTTCCGCGCCCAGCACCAGCGCGATCCTCTCGCCGGCGAAGGTCTTCTCCAGTTCGGCCGGCCCTTCGGAATCGAGCCCGATGGTCTGGAAACCGGCCTCGTGCAGCTGTCCCAGCGCATCGGCGAGGTTCTTCACCTCGATCTGGTCGATATGCTCGAGCGCGCCGGAGGCGGATTTGGCCAGCACGCCCGATTCCTGCGGGCTGTGGCGGGCAGTCGTGATCAGCGCGCCGGCGCCGAAGGCGACCGCGGAGCGCAGGATCGCGCCGACATTGTGCGGGTCGGTCACCTGGTCGAGCACCAGCACTAGCGTTGTGTCGCCAAGCGCGTCGAGATGCTTCGGCTTGAGCGGCTCGGCTTCGATCAGCACGCCCTGATGCACAGCGTCCGACCCGGTGATCCTGTCGATGTCCTTCGGCTCGACAAGCTCGGCCTTGAAGGGCAGGGCGGCAAGATCGCCGATCGAAAGCCGCTCGGCGGCGTTGCGCGTCACCAGCATCGTCCTGATCTTGCGCCGCGGATTGTCGAGCGCGGCCCGCACGGTATGCAGGCCGTAAAGCCTCACCAGCCCGTCGGCGGCAGCCTCGCCCGGCGGCACCGGCTGGTGCGGCCGGATTGCCGGCGCCCCGCCCGCCTTCTGGTCGCGATGCGCGCGCCTCAGCTTGGCGTAGTGGGTGTCCTTGCGCGTGCCGGACTTGTTGCTTTTATCGTCGCTCATGGCGGCCTCTATAGCCGTCCCGTCCGGCTAAGGATATGGGCTGGACAAATGAATGCCGAACATCCTCGAAAAACCCTGGCCACGCCGGTTGACACCCACCGGCCTTGCCGCCATAAGGCGCTTCGCTGATTTCGGAGAAGATCTTACTCGGGCTCCGGATCGGCGAAAATGCCTCGTTGCATGGCTCCGGCGGCAGACTGGAGAGGTGCCCGAGTGGTTAAAGGGGACGGACTGTAAATCCGTTGGCTTAGCCTACGTTGGTTCGAATCCAACCCTCTCCACCACTGCCGGCCCGGATGCCCTGAAACGAAAAGTCTCGGACCGAAAATGCGTGGCGCTTTTCCGGTGAATCCGGTACCTCAGTGCAAGGCGCGGGTATAGCTCAGTGGTAGAGCAGCAGCCTTCCAAGCTGAATATGCGGGTTCGATTCCCGCTACCCGCTCCAGATTTCTTCTTCGCTCCAAAGAAAACGCCGCGCCGTGGCGCGCAGCGTTTCCATTTCATCCAGCCCGCTTAGCTGTTAAAGGCCGAGGCAACCTGATGGTTCTGCGGCATCAGGCCGTTCGGCGTCAGCTTATCGACAATGCCAGGCAGCGCCGTGGAGAGCTGCTGCAGCAGTTCCTGCTCGTTCATGCCGGTGCGCTGCGCGATCTCGCGGATCACTGCCGGGCCGAGCGCCGAGCCGAGATCATTCGCGTTGATCGACTGGTTCTGGCCGGTGCCGACCCAGGAGTCGGCGACGTTGCCATGGCCGGCATCCTTGAGCTTGTCGAGCAGGCCGCCGAGGCCGCCGAGCAGGCCGCCATCGGCGGACGCGTCGGTTCCGGCGGGCGTCGGCGTCGGCGCTTGCGGCGCGGCCGCCTCTTCGCTTCTGCCGCTCAGCATCTTGCCCACCAAAAGCGCGCCGAGCGCGATCATCAGGGGTTTGGTGATATTGCCGCCCGGAACGGCATTGTCGAAAAGGCCCATCGTGGATCTCCTTGTCCAGCCAAGTCCGCCCGGCCCCAGAATGGCGCAAACGGGCAGAATTTCAAGCTGTCTTGAGCTTTTGACAATCATATGACCATGATGGCGCGGCGGGGGAATTTGGAGGGAATAATGGGCATTATCAGCTGGATCATTCTGGGCATCGTTGCCGGCTTCATCGGCAGCAAGATCGTCAACAAGACCGGTCAGGGCATGATCATGGATATCGTGCTCGGCATTGTCGGCGCCATTGTCGGCGGCGTCATCTTCAGCGCCTTCGGCGCGTCGGGCGTCACCGGCCTTAACATCTGGAGCCTGATCGTGGCCGTCATCGGCTCGGTCGTCGTGCTCTGGGCCTATCACCAGTTTTCGGGCAAGCGCACGCTGTAGAAGGCCAGGGAACAGCCAGTAGGCTGTTGAAGGTCGACCCGACCGGGTCGACCCAGGCTGGATGCGTGCCGTCAGGCGACCATGGCCAGCCGGCGTTTTCTTTCGTCGAGCGAGACGATGGCGAGACCGCTGGCCATGACCAGCAGGATGCCGCAGACGGCGAGCGCGTTGGGAAACTGTCCGAACACCAGCAGGCCCGAGATCACCGCCCAGACGGTGAAGCAGTAATAGAAGGGCGCGACCGCGCTTGTCGGCCCGACCCGGTAGGCCATGAAGATGAAGAAATGGCCGAAGATCAGGAACAGGCCGGCTCCGGCGATCAGGAGCAGATGATGTCCTTCGGGCATCACCCATTGCTCGGAGACAAGGTGCGCCGCGCCTGAGCCGGCCAGCACCACGACGACCGCGGAGATGGCGACGATCATGCCCGGCACCTCGGCGCCGACCTTGCGTCCGGCAAGGTCGCGTAACGCCGCGAAGGCGGCGTTGCCGAGCGCCAGCAGGGCGAAGAGCGAAATGCCCTGCATCGTCGGCTGCGCCACCATGAGCGCCCCGACAAAGCCAAGGCCGATCAGCGCCATGCGCGTGGCGCCGATCTTTTCGCCGAACAGCATCGAGGAGCCGACCAACACGATGAGCGGCGTGACTTGCCCGAGCGCGGTGGAATCCGCGATCTGCATGTTGGCCAGGGCCACGACGTAACACAGGATCGCCAGTAGCTCGAACAGGTTGCGGCGCAGCACCTTGCGTTCGAAGAGCAGGGGGATCTGCCTGGCATAACCCAGCATCAGAAGCAGCGGCACGCCCCACAGCGTGGCGGCAGCACCCCGCAACAGGAGAACTTCATAAGGCGGCAATCCGACGGTGGCGAGCTTCATCATCGTGTCGTTGACGAGGTAGGACCCCGTCGAGACGATCATGAACAGCGGGCCGCGGATATTGGATGGAATGAACTGCATCCGGCGAACAAGATCAGAGCGGCGTCGTGGCGGCAATGGGCCAGCCGGGAGCCTTTGATTTTACACGCGGCAGCCCTATATCCGCGCCATATCCCACCGAAATCGACCATTGGTTCGGGTCGAGCAAGAATCCGCTCAGCCACAAGGTACTTGTGTTTTTAAGCGGTTGTCGCTAATCGCCCCGCATTCGACTGAACTGAAGGTCAAGGCCGTCCAAGGAAAGAGACTATGGCAAAAGGTAAATTCGAGCGCACCAAGCCGCATGTGAACATTGGCACGATCGGTCACGTCGATCATGGCAAGACGTCGCTGACGGCGGCGATCACGAAGTATTTTGGCGAATACAAGCGCTATGACCAGATTGACGCAGCACCTGAAGAGAAGGCGCGCGGCATCACGATCTCGACGGCGCATGTCGAGTATGAGACGGCCAACCGTCACTATGCCCATGTCGACTGCCCCGGCCACGCCGACTATGTGAAGAACATGATCACGGGTGCGGCGCAGATGGACGGCGCGATCCTGGTGGTTTCGGCGGCCGACGGCCCGATGCCGCAGACCCGCGAGCACATCCTGCTTGCCCGCCAGGTCGGCGTTCCCTCGATCGTGGTGTTCCTGAACAAGGTCGACCAGGTCGACGACGCCGAGCTGCTGGAGCTGGTCGAGCTCGAGGTTCGCGAGCTTCTGTCGAAGAACGAGTTCCCCGGCGACGACATTCCGATCGTCAAGGGTTCGGCACTGGCTGCGTTGGAAGATTCCAACAAGACCATCGGCGAGGACGCCATCCGCGAGCTGATGGCGCAGGTCGACGCCTA
>NZ_VFTP01000026.1:0-48491 GCF_006439455.1 Mesorhizobium sp. B2-9-1
CACCCTCCCCGTCCCCAACGACCGGGTTTTAGGAGCCGGCCCCTGTCCCCGGGGCCGGCTCCGCCATTTCGGTCGCCGCCCGCCGGCTGCAACCAATCGGCGCTCAGCTGCCGAAGCGCCATGGTCGGCACGCCCTTCCCCGCCGAGGCGGATGGGAGCAGTATGGCTTGTTCGTTGCGGATGAAGGCGATGCTGGAAGTCCCTGAGGATCGCGGCGCCAGACACCGGCTTTTCAAGGCTATCGACGACGCCTTCAAGGCGGGTGACTTCGAGGGCCTTGGCAAGGCGCTCGGCGGCTCTGCGCGCTGGTTCGACGAGCGGATGCCATTCGAGCTCGGCCTTGGCCATCCGCTCGAATATGCGATCTATTGGAGCCCGGCCGCGTTCATCACCGCCTTGCTCGATGCCGGTACAAACCCGAACTACGAGGATCCTGCCGGGTTTCCTTCGATCATCGCAGCGCTGTCGACGGAACGGCCTGACCGGCTGGACGTCATCCATATCCTGCTCGCGCATGGCGCTGACCCGGATATGCGCGGCGTGAACGACTGGACTCCCCTGCACTATGCAGTATCCCGGCGCGACGCCGAGGCGATCCGTCTGCTGCTCCTGTCAGGCGCGGACCCGTCGCTGCGGACCCGCATCGACGACTACGAAACGGCGCTGGAAGGCGCGGAGGAGGCCGATTTCGAAGCCGGCGCCCTTCTGTTGCGTGAAGCGATGAACAGCCGCCGCGGATGAAGACAGGCGGAGTTGCTGCCCGCCGCCGTCACACTGTCTTGAGCTTGGCCTTGAAGCGTTTGGCATTGGCCACATAGTGCGCCGCCGAGACGCGCAGCCGCTCGATCGCCGCTTCGTCCAGCGTCCTTATCACCTTGGCGGGCGAGCCGACGATCAGCGAATTGTCCGGAAAAACCTTGTTTTCGGTCACCAGGGCGCCGGCGCCGACCAGCGAGTTGTTGCCGATCCTGGCGCCGTTCAGCACGATGGCGCCCATGCCGATCAGGCTGTTGTCGCCGATCGTGCAGCCATGCAGCAGAGCGCGGTGGCCGATCGTGCAGCCTTCGCCGATGGTCAGCGGAAAGCCCGGATCGGTGTGCATGATCGTGTGTTCCTGCACATTAGTGTCGGCGCCGATGATGATCGGTTCGCCGTCGCCGCGGACGACGACGCCGAACCAGAAGCCGGCATTGCGGCCGATCCGGATATTGCCGATCAACGTGGCGTCGGGCGCGATCCAGTTCGTATCGGCGTCCTCGAACTCGGGCACTTTCCCATCGATCGCATAGATCGGCATTGTTCGTCTCCGAATCGTCTCAACCAGCAAATTCGAAGGACCCTAAATTCTCTGTCGCCCAGGATGCAATGGCGATGAGGACGACGCCTAGCGCCAGCGCCCAGGCGATGGCCGTGCAGCCGCAGGACAACAGCGCAATCGTGCCGATGCGGCCCTCGCGCCGGGCGGCCAAGGCCTCGTTGGTGAGCATGAACGGCCCGGCACAGGCCGTTGCCGCGAGCGAACGCAGGATATGGATGGGCGAAACACAGGGTTCAGCAAAGGCCAGGCGCCGGCCGGCCAGCAATTCCATGGCCGATCCGGCCAGTCCGCAAGCCGTTAGACCAACCGCGAAAGCGTAAAGAACAAGCACAACGGGATCCATGTTTACCAACCGTTTACTATGAAAACGCACAGTCGTGCCAACGCGCTGCAAGAGCCATGCCGCGCAGGCTGTGCCGCCTAAAGACAGGTAGGCGGATCGGGGAAGAGCAAATGAGAGAGGCAAATGTTGCCGAGAGCGCGGACTTCGAGGTCGTCAACTCGACCTTGATGAAGCGGGTCTTTTGTATCTTCGCGGCGCTGGCGCTGCTTTCGATTGCCATCAGCGTCGGCGGCAAATGGCTTGGACGATCGATCGCCATGGCCGGCTATACCGATGACACGACGGTGCGCCAGATCGTCATGGGCAACAATCTCATCAGCGTGCCGGCAAACTTCATCCGCTTCGATCAGGCCAGGCGCGACGGCATCGCCTCGCGGCTCGACCTCTATCTGCGCTATCCCGAAATGGACGGCTACAGCACGGCCGCGCGCGACGACTTCAACCATGCGACGACCAGGAAGATCATCTTCCTGTCGTTCGAGCCGCGCATGATGTCGCGCGACATGAGCGGCCGTTTCGCGCCCATCTACAGCGCTCTGATCGAAAAGCCGGGGACGCCCGGCCCGGGCGGCACGACGGTTTACGCCTTCAGCGAAAAATCAGGCTATCTCAACGAGGTGTTGGCTGTTGCGGAGCGTCCCGGTAAGGATCCGTTCGTCGCCCGCTGCCTGAGCGGCCCGAGTGCCGGGGAATCGCTGGCGCCCTGCGAGCGCGACATCCAGGTCGGCGACGATCTCAGCCTCACCTATCGCTTTCCGCGCGAGCTGCTCGCGAACTGGCCGGCGCTCGACGCGGCGATTGCAGCCAAAGTGGCGGGTATCTTGAAGACGGGCCACTGACGCGACGCTCGATCATTTAGCCGGCTATCAAACTGGAGCGATGTCGCCCTCGAGACATCATTGCCGGCCTTGAGCAACCCGGCCTTAGACAGCTCGCAATGCCCACGCCGCTCGTCTGGCTCAACGCCTCGGCTTCACAGGCCAAGATACGGTCTGGCATCGCGTCGACAAGGCGCGCTAATGGTCTGAGATGACCGATTTGATACCTGCCTATCTCGAGTTTGATCCAAAAAGCCGCCGTCTGCGGCTCGATCCGCATGAGCCAGCCTTCGTGCAGAACCCTTACGAGGCCTACGCCTTCCTGCACGGCACTGCCAACAGCTTCTTCTGGGAAGATTATGGGTTCTGGTGCTTTGGCGGCTTCGATGAGGTCAACCGCTTGCTGCGCGACCGCCGTTTCGGCCGGCAGAATCCGGCCGGAATTCCCGACAGCCGCGGCATCGGCGGCGACCGCTCGCATCTCGCGGCCTTCGACGCCATCGAGGCCAATTCCATGCTGGAGCTCGAGCCGCCGGTGCATACGCGGCTGCGGACATTGGTCAACCGCGCCTTCGTCTCACGCCAGGTCGAGCGGCTCAGGCCGCGCATCGAGGCCTTGGCCAACGAGCTGATCGACCGCTTCGAGCCAAACGGCGTCGACCTTCTGCCCGCTTACGCCTCGCCCTTGCCGATCACCATCATCGCCGAAATGCTCGGCGTTCCGGTCGAAATGGGGCCGCAACTGCTCGACTGGTCGCACCAGATGGTCGCCATGTACATGCATGGCCGCACGCGCGAGACCGAGGAGACGGCCAACCGCGCCGCACGCGATTTTTCCGAATTCCTGCGCGGCTATATTGCGAAGCGGCGCAAGAAACCCGGCGACGATCTGCTGTCGCTCTTGATAGAAGCCCAGGAGAACGGCCAGAAGCTGTCGGAAGACGAGCTGGTTTCCTCGGCCATCCTGCTTCTCAATGCCGGCCATGAAGCGACCGTGCACCAGACCGGCAATGCGGTGCGCTCGATCCTGGCGCAAGGCGGCAATCCGCGGCGCTTCTTTGCGACACCGGAGGCGAATGTCGCGACGGTCGAGGAATGCCTGCGCTACGACCCGCCGCTGCATATGTTCCTGCGCTACGCCTATGAAGAGATGGAAGTTTCGCCGGGCATTTTGGTCAAGCCCGGGGAGATGGTGGCGCTGCTGCTCGGCATGGCCAACCACGATCCGTTGGCTTTTGCCGAGCCCGACACCTTCAATCCGGCCCGCATGGACCAGAAGAACGTCTCCTTCGGCGCCGGCATCCATTTCTGCATCGGCGCGCCGCTGGCCCGGCTGGAGCTGCAGGTGTCGTTGAAGACACTGTTCGACCGGCTGAATCTACACCTGGCGGAGATGCCACGCTTCCGCGACACCTATCACTTTCATGGGCTGGAGCGGGTGACTGTCAGTTTCTGAGCGAGGCGTAGCCGACTTCGTCATCCTCGGGCGTAGCGACGCGAAGCGGAGCGCAGACCCGGGGATCTATGCCGTTATTTTAGCCGAAGGATGCGGCGGTGCAGAATTCTGCACCGTGATGGCCGTCTTAACGTCGCGGCATGGATTCCATGGTCTGCGCGCGTCGCTTCGCTCCTTGCTTCGCCATGGAATGACGAGGCGATAGGCCTTCGCCAACCGGAAACCCACTCAAAGCCGGATCACATATTCCTTGCGCGTCGTCTCGAGCACTTCCCATGTGCCCTTGAACCGTGGCCGCAGCACGAAACTGTCGCCGGCCCGCACGGTGCGGGCCTTGCCGCCGTCCTCGGCGATCACCGAGACGCCGGACAGAATGTGGCAAAACTCCCATTCGTCATAGACGATGCGCCATTTGCCTGGCGTCGCTTCCCAGATGCCGGCATAGAGGCCGCCGTCGCGCTCCTCGACATTCCAGGTGCGGAATTTGGGATCGCCCGAAATCACACGGTCCGGCAGCGGCGCGCCGGCCTCAGGTTCGACGGTATCGGTGTTGAGCGCAAGAAAGGCCGACATATCAGACCTTGCCGAGCGCCTGCTCGAGATCGGCAACGATATCGTTGACGTCCTCGATGCCGACCGAAAGGCGGACGGTGTCAGGTCCGGCGCCGGCCTTGACCTTCTGCTCGTCGGAAAGCTGGCGATGCGTGGTCGAGGCCGGATGGATGACCAGCGATTTGGTGTCGCCGACATTGGCGAGGTGCGAGAACAGTTCGAGCGCCTCGACGAATTTGATGCCGGCCTCGTAGCCGCCCTTGAGGCCGAAGGTGAACACCGCGCCAGCACCCTGCGGCGAATATTTCTTCTGCAGCGCGTTGTTCTTGTCGCTTGGCAGGCCGGGATAGTTCACCCAGGCAACCTTGGGATGGTTCGACAGCCAGCCGGCCACGCTCGCGGCATTGTCGCAATGACGCTGCATGCGCAGCGGCAGCGTCTCCAGGCCGGTCAGGATAAGGAAGGCGTTGAAGGGCGAGATCGCCGGGCCGATGTCGCGCAGGCCGAGCACGCGGGCGGCAATCGCGAATGCGAAGTTGCCGAAAGTTTCGTGCAGGACGAGGCCGCCATATTCAGGGCGCGGCTCCGACAGCATCGGGTATTTGCCGGACTTCGACCAGTCGAAAGTGCCGCCGTCAACGATGGCGCCGCCGATAGAATTGCCGTGGCCGCCGATGAATTTGGTCAACGAGTGCACGACGATGTCGGCGCCGTGCTCGATCGGCCGCACCAGATAGGGCGAGGCCAACGTGTTGTCGACGATCAACGGCAGGCCGTGCTTGCGGGCGATGTCGCCGATCTTCTCGATGTCGACGAAGACGCCGCCGGGATTGGCAAGGCTCTCGATGAATATCGCCTTGGTCCTTTCGTCGATCTGGCTCTCGAAAGTCGCCGGATCGTTTGCTTCTGCCCAGCGAACTTCCCAGCCGAAGTTCTTGAAGGCATGGCCGAACTGGTTGATCGAGCCGCCATAAAGCTTGTTGGCGGCGACGAAGTTGTCGCCCGGCTGCATCAGATTGTGGAAGACGATGACCTGCGCGGCGTGGCCCGAGGCGACGGCAAGTGCCGCGGTGCCGCCTTCGAGCGCCGCGACGCGTTCCTCGAGAACCGCCTGGGTCGGATTCATGATGCGCGTGTAGATGTTGCCGAAGGCCTTCAGCCCGAACAGCGAGGCGGCATGATCGGCATCGTCGAAGACGAAGGAGGTGGTCTGGTAGATCGGCGTGGCGCGAGCGCCGGTCGCCGGATCGGGCTTTGCGCCCGCATGAACGGCCAAAGTGTTGAAACCAGGCGCACGAGTCATCGAAATCCCTCTCCTAACGTTCGAAAATCGCCGGGCATTCTTGGCGAAGCGCGGCCGGGAATGCAAAGAAGAAAATACCGTTCGGGGCGCGATCTACGACGAACGCCCGGGAAAATCCATTTCGTCCCGGAATAATTTTGCGCGAACTACCGCATGCTTATTTCTGTCTTACGCCGAAGCTCTGAAATCCCTGGCGCATCAGGGGTTTTTTCGACGACAGAACGCCGGAGTTGACGCCGGTCCAGCCGATCTCGCCGGACAGCTTGCCGTATTCGATCTTCGGGCAGCGGTTCATCACCACCTTGATGCCGACAGCTTCGGCGCGGGCAGCCGCCTCATCGTTGCGCACGCCAAGCTGCATCCAGACGACCTTGGGCAGCGGATCGAGCTGCAGCACCTGGTCGACGATACCGGGCACCGCCGAGGAAGCGCGAAAGATGTCGACCATGTCGACCGGCTGCGGCAGGTCGGCGAGGCTCGCATAGACCGTCTGTCCGAGGATCTGCTTGCCGGCATGACCGGGATTGATCGGGAACACCGAAAAGCCCTTGGCTAAAAGATATTTCAGCACGAAGTAGCTCGGCCGCACATCGTTGGGCGAAGCGCCGACCATGGCGACCGTCTTCACCGAATTCAGGATGCCGGCGATGTAGCTGTTGTCGTAGGTATCGTGGTTCATGGTTCGTCCTCATACAGCGCTTCGGCGAGAAAGGCAGCCGGATCGCTGCAGAAGTCGCGCATCATGCGAAAATGATCGGTGTCCTGAAAATCGATCAGGTCGAGGCCGAAGCGGCCGATGCGAAAGAGCCGCGCGTTCGGGCAAGCCATCAGCAGCGGCGAATGCGTTGCCATGATCACCTGCGCGGTGCCGGACTGCTCCATGCGTTGAAGCAGTTTCAGCAGTTCGATCTGGCGTGTCGGCGACAGGGCGCTTTCGGGCTCGTCGAGGATGTAGATGCCTTGTCGGCGGCAACGCTCCTCGAAGAAGCGGATAAAGCCCTCGCCATGCGACCATGACAGGAAATCGGGTGGTGGCGGCCTGAACGGATCTTCGAGCGCGGCTCGGTCGAGATAGCGGGCGACAGAATAGAAGGATTCAGCCCGGAAGAACCAGCCGGTGGTGACTTTCGGCAGCCAATGGCCGCGCAGCGTGTTGGCGAGCGCCGCGCCGCTCTTGTCGATGGCAATGGAATGGTCGACCGGACGGTAGCCTTTGCCGCCGCCGGCCTCGTCATAGCCGGCCAGCGCGCCGATGGCTTCAAGCAGCGTCGATTTGCCGGTGCCGTTCTCGCCGACGATGACGGTGATGGCGCTTGCGAATTCAAACTCGAATTCGCGGCCGTGGAAGATCGGCAGGTTCCACGGATATTGCTCCCAATCGGCGACGCGCGACGGCTCAAGCAGGATGCGCTTGAGATAGGGCGCTTTCAGCCGCGTCAGTTGCTTGCGGGCAGCCACGTCGAACCTTCAGCGATGGGATGGCGCGGTTCCATTCAGGCCGGCTACTCGTCGGTCCATTCGGGCTTGCGCTTGCCGATGAAGGCGCCGATGCCTTCCTCGGCGTCGCGCGCCAGCATGTTTTCCACCATCACGCGGCCGGTATGGGCATAAGCATCGGCCAGCCCCATTTCGGCCTGGGCATAGAAAGCCTCCTTGCCAGTCTTGATCACCAAAGAGGATTTGGATGCAATGGTTTGCGCATATTTGTTGACAACCTGAATCAGATATTCGCGCGGCACGATGCGGTTGATCAGGCCGAACTCCTTTGCGGTCGCCGCGTCGATCGTCTCGCCGGTGAGCAGCATTTCCATCGCCTGCTTGCGCGAGACGTTGCGCGACAGCGCCACCATCGGCGTCGAGCAGAACAGACCGATGTTGACGCCGGGCGTGCAGAAACTCGCCTCGTGCGAAGCGATGGCAAGGTCGCAGCTGGCGACCAGTTGCAGGCCGGCGGCGGTGGCAAGGCCGTCGACCTCTGCGATCACCGGCTTCGGGTGGCGCACGATCGTCTGCATCAGGTTCGCGCAAGCCGCGAAGGTCCTTTCGAAGAAGGCCTTGCCCCGATCCGGCTCGGCGCGGTGCGCCGTCATTTCCTTGAGGTCATGACCGGCACAGAACACTTTTCCCGACGCTGACAGGATAATGACGCGCACGGATTTATCCGTCTTCATGCGATCGAGCTCGGCCTGCAGCGCCGCCATCATCGCCAACGACAGCGCATTGGCCGGCGGGTTGGCGAGCGTGAGGCGCAGGATGCCCTCGTCCTGGCTGACAAGAACGGGGCCGTCGGCGACGGCGGGCTTGATGGCGACGACTTCAGCCATTTTTAAACCTCTCGATCAGCGCGCGCGGCCTATGGAGCAACAGAACTAGCACGCTGCCGGTTGAAGAACAGCCGCGAGACGTGTTTTCTCCGTCGCACCGTTTGGTCCAGGCGCACCGCCCGGAGCTGCTCATTCATATAGGACGCGCCGATGCCAGCCCAAAGCGATCTGAAGCCAATGCTCAACGCGGCGGAAGTCAATGCACTGATGGCAAGCGTCTATCCGCAGCTCAACGACAATTTCACCTCCTATGAGGCGATCGACGTTTTTCCGGGCGGCTGCACGGTGCGGCTGAACGCTGACGAGCGGCATCTGCGTCCCGGCGGCACGGTATCCGGTCCGGCGCTGTTCACGTTGGCCGACATCGGCGGCTATGTCTGCGTGCTCAGCCATGCCGGCCCGGACGCGCTTTCGGTGACGGTCAATCTCGACATCAATTTCATGCGCAAGGCCGAAGCCGGTCCGATAGATGGCCATTGCCGGATCCTGAAGCTCGGCAAGAGCCTGATGGTGTTCGACATCGATATTGTCGCGGGCCCGGACGGACACACTGTCGCGCACGCCACCGGCACCTATTCGATCCCGAGGAGGTACTCCCCAGGTTGATGCCGCAACGGATGCGCATAGGTTGGCATTTGATCGAGCGTGACAGTTGCCGCATCATTAAAGCGGCTGAGGGACGACGGCTTCGAACTGGTCTCAGTCTGGGGCTCGCATCACAAATTCCGCAAAGGCACCATAGTGCTTGTCGTTCCGCACCCGGAAAAAGATCAGCCAGTCGGCACCGCTCGCGCGATCGCCAAACAGGCAGGCTGGATTCGCTAGACCTGAATTCGTGTGCAATCAGGAGACTGCAAATGAAGAACTACTTTCGCGCTGGTTGAGAAGGATGTCGACAGCGCGTTTGGTATTCGCTTCCCCGATATTCCGGGCTGTTTTTCGGCGGCCAACGTACCGGAGGATATCGTGCCGAATGCGGTCGAAGCTCTGCAGCTTTGGGCCGAGGATATGTCCGTTCCCGAGCCATCCAGCCACGAGGCGATCGTATCGCTTCCCGATATCCGTGCCGCGCTGTCGGAAGGAGCCTACTTGGTCTCGGTGCCGCTGATCGACAATGACAGCGCCGTGGTCAGGGCGAACGTGACGTTCGAACGCGGTGTCCTGCGCGCGATCGATGCCGCCGCGCGAGCGCGGTATTACCAGATCTGCATTTCTCTCGAGCGCTGCCCGCAAGGAAATCGAAGCCAAACACTAGCGGCACTGCACAAGGATTTTGACCGGTCGGCTTCGGTCAACTCTGTTTTGCGTTGGCAGGTGGCACGCGTTGGAGATTGGCCGAAACGCGCCATCGCGATCGTCATTCCAGGGCGGAGCAGGAGCGAAGCTCCGTCGCGAAGACCCTGGAATCCATGCCATTACCTTCGCCAAGGGGTGCAACGGAGCAGAATTCTGCACCGTGGCGGCGCTTCCAAGTCGCGGCATGGATTCTATGGTCTGCGCCGCGTCGCTTCGCTCCTTGCTCCGCCATAGAATGACGACGTTGGGGCGGCGTTTGCGCTGATTACACGGAAATGAGTGGAAAATCTTACGCCAAGACAAACCCGCAAACCTTTCAAAATCCCTATGTCGGGGAACTAGCGGGGACCGTCAGCGCCGATTTTATCGTGTGGTAAAATAATACCTTTCCTCTAATCCATTGTTTTTGCCACATTTTATTGGACGAACTCGTTTTCCGTTACCTTGACGCACCAAGCGCCCTCGCCTATAAGCCGACCCGAAGCAGCGGCCCGCAAAGGCCGCCGTTTTGTTATTGGCGGAGCGGCTCCGGTCATCCCGTCAATCCAAGCAACAAGAAACGCCTTCTCTGTCCCTCCTGGACGGGAAAGGTCAAACCTGAGAGCAAAACATGGCTACCTTTTCGCAGAAGCCTGCGGATGTGGTGAAGAAGTGGGTGCTGATCGACGCCGAAGGTCTCGTCGTCGGTCGTCTGGCCACTGTCATCGCCAATCATCTGCGCGGCAAGCACAAGCCCACCTTCACCCCGCATGTCGATGACGGCGACAATGTCATCGTCATCAATGCCGACAAGGTGGTGTTCACCGGCAAGAAGTACACCGACAAGGTCTATTACTGGCACACCGGCCACCCCGGCGGCATCAAGGAGCGTACCGCGCGCCAGCTGCTCGAGGGCCGCTTCCCTGAGCGCGTCGTCGAGAAGGCCGTCGAGCGCATGATCCCGCGCGGCCCGCTCGGCCGCCGCCAGATGAAGAATCTCCGCGTCTATGCCGGCGCCGAGCATCCGCACACCGCCCAGCAGCCCGTCACGCTCGACGTGGCCAAGCTGAACTCCAAGAACAAGAGGGCTTCGTAATGGCTGAGCTTTCCTCGCTCGCAGAACTCGGCACCATCGCCGCGCAGCCGGCCGCGCCCGTGCATGTCCAAAAGCTCGACAAGTCGGGCCGCGCCTATGCCACCGGCAAGCGCAAGAACGCCATCGCGCGCGTCTGGGTGAAGCCGGGCTCCGGCAAGATCACCGTCAACGACAAGGAATTCGCGAGCTATTTCGCGCGTCCGGTGCTGCAGATGATCCTCAACCAGCCGATCGTCGCGGCCAACCGCGCCGGCCAATACGACATCGTCGCCACCGTCATCGGCGGCGGCCTCTCCGGCCAGGCGGGTGCGGTGCGTCACGGCATTTCCAAGGCGCTGACCTACTACGAGCCGGGCCTGCGCCCGGTGCTCAAGAAGGGCGGCTTCCTGACCCGCGACAGCCGCGTGGTCGAGCGCAAGAAGTACGGCAAGGCGAAGGCCCGCCGCTCTTTCCAGTTTTCCAAGCGCTAAGGAGCGCTTGGGGGCAAGTTCTCGAAGCACTAAGCGCCGCGAAGTCCGAGCATTTCGAAAAGGCCGCCCCCGGGCGGCCTTTTTGTTTTCTGCTACCAGTGCCCTATCGGCATCTTGATGTAGTCGATGAAGGCGCGCAGCGGCGCCGGCACCAGCCGCCGTCCGGGATAGTAGAGAAACGGCCCCGAGAAGCTTTGCCACCACGGCTCGAGCACAGGTTCCAGGATGCCGCTGTCGAAATACGAGCGCACCCAGTCCTCGAAGAGCCAAAGGATGCCGACGCCGCCGATCGCCGCATCGATGGCGAGATCGACGCCGCCGCCGATGCTGACGACCAACGGCCCCGTGGTATCGACCCGCACCACCTCGCCGTCGCGCTCGAATTCCCAGGGCGTCATGACCCCGCTGGGAAAGCGACCGCGCACGCACGCGTGCCCAAGCAGGTCACGCGGGTGTTGCGGCCGGCCGTGCCGATCGAGATAGGCTGGCGCGGCCGAGGTGGTGAAACGCTGCGTGCGCGGCCCGATCGGCACAGCAATCATGTCCTGCTCCAGCCGTTCGTCATAGCGGATGCCCGCATCGCAGCCGGCCACCAGCAGGTCGACGAAGTTCTCCTCCGCGATCACCTCCAGCCGGATGGCCGGATATGCAGCGAGAAATCCCGGAACGATTTTTGGCAGCACCAGCCGCGAGGCGCTTATCGGCACGTTGAGACGCAAGGTGCCGGCAGGCCGGTCACGAAAGCCGTTCACCACATCGAGCGCGGCCTCCACCTCACCCAGCGCGGGGCCAAGACGCGCCAGCAGGCTGGCGCCTGCCTCGGTCAACGCAACACTGCGTGTGGTACGATTGAAGAGCCGCACACCAAGCTGGGTTTCCAGACGACGGACAGCTTCGCTGAGCACTGACGCGCTGCCTGCAGTCACGCGGGCCGCTTCGCGAAAGCCGCCGGCGCGAGCGACGGCCATGAATGCCTGGAGGTCGTTGAGATCAGCCGCCATTGTTCTTATTTCCGCACAGGTCGTGCTGGTTATACCCTGTTATCAGGACAGCAGCCATCCCTTATCTCCCTCGCCGACAGCGAAGGAGAGCAACAATGTCCAGTGTAGACAAATCCGGTACTTATAAACTCGGCGACCGCTCGGTGCATCGGCTCGGCTATGGCGCCATGCAGCTGGCGGGCAAAGGCGTGTACGGTCCGCCGAAGGACCATGACGCGGCCATCGCCGTACTGCGCGAAGCGATAGCGCAAGGCGTGAACCATATCGACACCAGCGACTACTACGGTCCGTACGTCACCAACAAGCTGATCCGGGAGGCGCTATCGCCCTACCCCGACGACCTCACTATCGTCACCAAGATCGGCGCCCGTCGTGGGGAAGACGGCTCCTGGCTGCCGGCTTTTACAGCTGATGAGCTCGAACAGGCCGTGCACGATAATCTTCGCAACCTTGGCCTCGAGGTGATGGACGTCGTCAATCTGCGCATCATGTTCGGGGTGCACGGCCCAGCGGAGGGCTCCATCGAGGCGCAGGTCACCAAGCTTGCCGAGCTTCAGCGCAAAGGCCTGGTACGCCATATCGGCTTGAGCAACGTCACCCGCGCGCAGATCGCGGAAGGCCGCCGCATCTGCGAGATCGTCTGCGTGCAGAACCAGTATAATCTCGCGCACAGGGACGACGACGCGCTGATCGACGAACTGGCGCGCGACGGTATCGCCTATGTGCCGTTCTTCCCGCTCGGCGGCTTCAGCCCGCTGCAGTCGTCGACGCTCTCGGGCGTCGCGGAACGGCTCGGCGCGACGCCGATGCAGGTGGCGCTGGCGTGGCTGCTGCAGCGTTCGCCGAACATCCTCTTGATCCCGGGCACGTCGTCGGTCGAGCATCTGCGCGAGAATCTGGCGGCGGCGGAGCTCGAGCTGTCGGGGGATGTGCTCGGCGAGTTGGAGAGCGTGGCGAAGGCGGCGTGATGGACGATTAGCTGATCTCCCCCCTTGTGGGGGAGATGGCCGGCAGGCCAGAGGGGGGCGCGAAGGAACGCCGTCCCTAACGAGCTTGCGATCGATAATGACTTGGGAATGCGGGCGCGATTGACCTAGACACTGGATAGGCCGGCGGGACAGCGCCCTCCTCTGCCCTGCCGGCCATCTCCCCCTCAAGGGGGGAGATTATTCGCTCCAGCGCCGCGCTCTAATTGATACTCGCCGTATGCGCCGGCTCAGCCTGCTTGATGTCCGTCGTGTAAGGCACGCGATAGCCATTGGCGGCCAGCCACGCGATCGCCGCTTTCGGCTCGTCGGTCTGGATGATGGTAGCGCCGCGGTCGACCCAGAAACCCCAGGCTTCGCGCGGCAGGCTGGCGGCGACGGCAAGCTCGTCGCCGCGACCGCCGGCGAGGAAGCCGCCCGGCTTGTTGACGACGGCGTAGGTGTCGGCCCAGAGGTGCCAGTCGCCCCGCGCCGCTTCCGCCCGCATGCGGGCGCTGAACAGCGGCCCGCCGGCCGATGTCAGCGTCTCGGCGCCGTTGCGCCAAGTGATCAATTCGACGGCGCGCGGCGCGAAGGCCTTGTCGACCTCGCTGGCGAAAACTGCATCATGCACGGCGTCGTCGGCAAGGATCGGCATGAACTGGAAGCCGCCACCGGCCTGGGTAATCGCCGCGCTCGCGGCATCGATGCGCTGCCGGTTCCAGAGATTCTCCTTGACGATCACCTGATCGGCCATGCCGAGATCGCGCGCCTCCGCGACCATGCTAGGCAGGTCGGTCACCTCCAGCTTGTTGTCGAGATTGATCAGGATCCGGTCCCTGGTCGTCAGCAGCATCTCGCGCAGTGTCGATACAGTCTCTTTGGTGACGGCGCCCGTGCCCTCGACGACCAGCCGGCATTTCTTAAGCTCGGCCAGCGTGTATTTCACCACCTCGCCCTTGCACGTGGTCGTGCGGTCGAGCCAGCTGTCATGCATGATGACGAACTCGCCGTCTTTCGCGCGCCGGACGTCGACCTCGACGATCTCGGCGCCGATCGCGATCGAGCCCTCGACCGCGGCCAGCGAATTCTCGGCGTAAAGCGTCTTGCCGGCCTGCATGCTGCCGGCGCGATGCGCGGCGATCATCACATGGTCACGCCACTGGTTGGCATGCTCGAAGCGGTCGAGAATCTGGCTGGCCCGGCTTTCACCGGCTAAGCTTTGCCCCGCAACGGTGGCAAGGGCGGCGGAAAAGGCAAGGCTCAGCCAGAGTGTTCGCATCGGGGAATCGCTCCGTTCCGGGTTGGGACCCGGTTAGGCGATGCCCATGACAGCGCAGTGAACGAAGCCGGCTAGTTTTTGGATCAAATCCGCTTGGAAAGGCGGCGGAACCAGGCCAGCGCCGGCATTTCGACGAAGCGCCATGTGAACCATGACGCGGCGATGACGGCGATCAACATCGCGGCCAAAGCCGCGAAGCCGATCCAGGGCGAGCCGGTGCCGAAGCCGGTCGCATGGTCGCCGCGCAGCATCAGGTCGCCGACTATGCCGAGCCCAAGCTTGCGTTCGATCAGGCCGCCGACATTGATCATGCGGGCCTGGACGAAGATATGGACCATGTAGATCGAATAGGAGAGCGAGCCGAGCAGCAGCATCGGCCGGCTGCGCAAGGCCAAGCTGACCCACCCGCCCTCATGGGCAAAGAGATAAAGCGCCAGCGCGAAGACGACCGGTGCGGCAATGCCGGCGTCATTCGTTCCCGCCACCGAAACGAACAGCGCGATCACGACGATCATCGCCAGCTCGGCCAGCGTCCAGGCGAGGCGCCCTGCCCCGCCGCTCAGCGCCTGTCGCGCCTCTGCAATGGAATCGTGCTGAAACCAGGCAAGCAGCGCGCCGAGCGAGAAGCCGTAAAGACAGCGGATGAAGCCGAAATCGAAGGACACGTCCATATGGCGCGTCGAGACCGCGAGCAGGAAAAGCGGCGCCGTCACGGCTGCGGCGACGAGCCATATCCAGGCACGCTGGCCGGCGGTGAGCACGACGGCGGCGAAAAGCAGATAGGTGAAGAACTCGGCCGAGATGCTCCAGCTCGGCGCGTTCCAGCTCAGATGATCCTCAACACCCATGCCCTGCAGAAGGAAAAGGTTGGCGACCAGGCTCTTCAGGTCGAAGCCTGCGGTGAAGGGCGCCGGGCCCGTTCCGTGAAGCGCCGGCAGCACGAGCCGCAGCGCCTCGAAGCCGGCGAAGGCGGCGAGCATCAGGAGATGCAGCGGATAGATGCGGCCGAAACGCACGAGCGCGAACCGTGCAAGGTCGTCCTGCCCGGCGAGCCGCCCGCCATAGGCGCTGGCAATGACGAAACCGGAGAGCACGAAGAAGAAATCGACGAACAGATAGGAGCCGCCGACAAAGGCGCTCTGCGACACTATCGAGGTGGTCGGGAAGTGGAACAGCGCCACCAGCAGCGCGCAGATGCCGCGCCAGGAATCCAGCACCAGGAAACGCTCTCCGGCCGTCGTGCCGACACGGGTCGCGGCGGGCGCAGATGCAAGATTGAGCAAGGCAGTCTCACCCATAATGATACAGGTCCTGTGTTGCCGTGGCACTCGCCGAGCGCCGCTTCGTTTCCGCAAGCTGTGACTGGCATGTTGCGTGCCGGTTCTGTAGTTGTGGCTGCCCCGACGAAACCGAGGATTCCTAATGGCGAACAATGAGATCGACCATGCCTTTACCGCCCGCTCCAAGACGGGCGCGTCGTTCGAGCCGACCTATGCCGGCGCGCTGTCGTTCATGCGGCGCAAATATACGAAGGACGTGAAGGGCGCGGACGCGGTCGTGTGGGGCATTCCCTTCGACGCCGCCGTCACCAACCGGCCCGGCGCCCGCTTCGGACCGCAGGCGATCCGCCGCGCCTCGGCGATCCTCGACAACGATCCGCAATATCCATTCTCGCGCGACCTCTTCGAGCATCTTTCAGTGGTGGACTATGGCGATTGCCTGCTCGACAGCGGCAATCACCAGAAGACTCCCGGCACGATCGAGCGCGAGGCGGCCAAAATCCTGAAATCAGGCACGTTCCTATTGACGCTGGGCGGCGACCATTTCATCACCTGGCCGCTGCTCAAGGCGCATGCCGCGATCCACGGGCCGCTTGCGCTGGTGCAGTTCGACGCGCATCAGGACACCTGGCCCGACGACGGCAAGCGCATCGATCACGGCTCCTTCGTTGCCCGCGCGGTGAAGGAGGGCATCATCGACCCCGATCGCTCGATCCAGATCGGCATCCGCACCCACGCGCCCGACACGTTCGGTATCAAGATCCTCTACGGCCATGAGGTCGAGGAGATGCGCGCCTCCGACATCGCCTATGCGATCGTCGAGCGCACCGGCGGCAAGAAGACCTATCTCACCTTCGACATCGACTGTCTCGACCCGGCCTTCGCGCCGGGCACCGGCACGCCGGTGGCAGGCGGCCCCTCCTCGGCCAAGATGCTGTCGACACTGCGCCAACTCGGCCAGATCGACATCGTCGGCGCCGACATCGTGGAGGTTGCGCCGGCCTATGATCATGCCGATATAACGGCAATCGCCGGATCGATCATCGCCATGCATTATCTCGGTCTGCTGGCGGAGCGAAAGGCGCGGCTCGACGAACTGAGCAACGGCAATCATGCCGCGGCAAATCATGCCTACGGCATATGACATTGGAATCGCGAGGAATTTGGCAAGCGATGAAACCGAAAATCTTCATTGACGGCGAACACGGCACGACAGGCCTGCAGATTAGGGCGCTGCTGGCCGACCGTGGCGACCTGGAGATCATCTCCATCCCGACGGAACGCCGCAAGGAGACTGCCGCCCGCGCCGAGTTCCTCAACGCGGCCGATGTCGCGATCCTTTGCCTGCCGGATGCGGCGGCCAAGGAAAGCGTGTCGCTGATTGCGAACGATACAACCAAGGTGATCGACGCCTCGACCGCGCATCGCGTGGCCGAGGGGTGGGAGTATGGCTTCGCCGAAATGGACAAGGACCAGGCGAAGAAGATCGGCAGCGCGCGACGCGTCGCCAATCCGGGCTGCTGGCCGCAAGGGCCGATCGCGACGCTGCGGCCGCTGGTTGCGGCCGCCCTGCTGCCTGCCGACTTCCCGGTGACCGTCAACGGCATTTCCGGCTATTCAGGCGGCGGCCGGCCGATGATCGAGGACTATGTCGGAAAAGGCGAGGACGCGCCCGAGTTCCTGCCCTACGGGCTGACGCTGCAGCACAAGCATGTGCCAGAACTCCGCACCTATGCAAAGCTGTCGCACGACCCGATCATGCAGCCGGCCGTGGGCAATTTCGCGCAGGGCATGATCACCGTGGTGCCGCTGCAGCTCGGCGGTCTCGACCGGGTGCCGACCGGCGCCGAGCTTCACGCGGCGATTGCCGACCACTATGCGTCGATCGATGGCGGCGTAGTCGAGGTCGCGCCCTACACCCATACGGAGCGCATGTCGGAGATCGATCCGGAGATGTATAACGGCACCAACCGGATGAAGGTCTATGTGTTCGCCAATGACGAGAGGGCGCAGGCGCTGCTGATGGCCGTCTACGACAATCTCGGCAAGGGCGCGTCGGGCGCCGCGGTGCAGAACCTCGACCTGATGCTCGGCATCAAGCACTGAGCGGTCGTAAACCTGGAGCTTGCTGCCGCCGAGGCGATCCGCAAGGTTCGCCTCAGCCTCTGACGCGTATATCGGTCGGCAGCGGATAGGCGCCCTTGGTGCCGCGCCAATGCGCGGCAGCGAAGCCAAGCAACACAAGCGCGATCGTCTGATGCGTCAACGCCATGTGCAGCGGCACCTGCATCAATAGCGTGCCGATGCCGATCGAGGCCTGGACGACCACCAGCGCGAACAGAAGCGTGGCCCGGCGGGCATGGGTGGTGCCGGGCTGGCGCCGCCACGTCGCGATCATATGCCAGAGCGCCACGACAAAGATCGCATAGGCGCCCAGCCGATGGACGAACTGCACCGTCTTCGGGTTTTCAAAGAAGTTCAGCCAGGCGGGCTTCAGAAGAAGCAGATCGGAGGGGATCACCTTTCCATCCATCAGCGGCCATGTGTTGTAGGAAAGGCCCGCGTGCAGCCCCGCGACCAGCCCGCCGAGATAGATCTGGATCAGCGTCAGCAGCACGATGACGCCGGCGAGCCGCTGCGTCGACCGGTCGGCGGCCGGCTCGGAATGCGGCGCCAGGCCGCGCGCCACCACCATTGTCGCCGTGAAGATCAGCGCGGCAAGCGTCAGATGCGTCGCCAGCCGGTATTGGCTGACCGAGACGCGGTCGACTAGGCCCGAAGCTACCATCCACCAGCCGATGGCGCCTTGCAGTCCGCCGAGCAGAAGGATGCCGAGGAGCTTCAGCCCGAGGCCGCGTTCGATGCGGCGCGTCGCCCAGAAGAACAGCAGCGGCAAGGCAAAGACCACCCCGACGCTGCGCGCCAGGATGCGGTGCGCCCACTCCCACCAGAAGATCGATTTGAAATCCTCGACGCTCATGCCCTTGTTGATCTCGGCATATTGCGGGATCTGCTGGTAGCGCTGGAACTCTTCCTGCCATTCGGCGTCGTTGAGCGGCGGGATGACGCCGTGGATCGGCTGCCACTCGGTGATCGACAGCCCCGAGCCGGTGAGACGCGTGGAACCGCCGACCAGCACCAGCGCGACCAGCACCAGCAGCACGACGTAGAGCCAGCCGCGCACCAAAGCGCGGTTGTGGAGGTCGCGGTCGCGTGCGGCATAGGGGGCCGTGGCGGTGATGGCAGCCATTTCGCTTTCCCGGCGGTTGAAACGCGCGATTGGTGGACCAAGGCCGCTCAACTGGCAAGACTGGACAGCGCGGCACGCCGTCGCGCCGGGCCGCGACGGTTGCGCCCTCTTGTCATTCGGCCTAAGCGGGGCGAGTCAACGGAACCGCAACATGCCCATTCGCCTGAAAAAGCTGATCGGAACCATATTGCTGGTGGCGCTGGTCGTCTTCTACGCGCTGATCGCCTCCGCCATCGCGGTCACCAGGCTCGCCGAATACGGGCCCACGGCGCATCTCCTGTTCTTCCTGCTCAGCGGCTTTCTCTGGGTCCTGCCGGCCATGGCCATCATCAAATGGCTGATCATCGAGCCGCGCCCGAAGGGCTGATCCTAACCGGCGTCAGGCAAGCGCGAGGCAGGCCTAGACCGTAACGACCATCTTGCCCGCATTGGCCAGCGGCGTCGTGATGCCGGACAGCATCGTGCGGATATGCGCTAGGCTCTGATAGCGGCCATTGACGGAAATGCGCGGCAGCGCGTGCAGGAAGCCGGCATGCTCGGCGCGCAGCACGCCATGCCGCGTGGTCACCGCCGAGGCATAGCCTGCGTCGCGGGCAAAGCCCACCTCGCGGCAGCCGACCGCGCTGGCATAGCCATAGGGGTAAGCCAGATGACGCGGCTCCTCGCCGAGCTTTTCCTTGAGGACGCGGCGGACGTCGCCGATCTCATGGCGCGCATCGGCCTCGGACAGCCGCTTCAAGTTCCGATGGTTGATGGTGTGCGCACCGATGGTCACCAACGGGTGCGCGGCCATGATGCGAAGCTCATCCCAGTTCATCAACGTGCATGGGCGGCCCGAGCCGATTTTGAACCCAGTCGAACGGGCGAGCTCGCGCAGCGCTGCGCCCTGCTCCTCCTCGGGGACTTCCAAGGTCAGCCAGGCGTTCAGCCGCGCGACGGCCTGGATCTTTCGGCCCTGTGTCGAGCAATCGATCGTCGTCGACTTGCCCGCCATCGTCAGCGTCAGGCGCGAGCTGGTATCGACGATGTCCTCGATCACGTCCCACCAGAGATCGACGGCGCCGTCGATCAGGCCCGGGGCGACGTAGATGGCGATCGGCGCGCCGTGTTTCTCCAGGATCGGAAGCGCCTCGGTCATGTTGTCGCGATAGGCGTCGTCGGCAGTGATCGTGGCGAACTGGCCGCCTTTCCCGCCCGTCTTGATGCGTTCGATCGCTTCATCAAGGGAAACAAAGGCATAACCACGCCCCTTCATGTCCGAGATCAGCCTGTCGAGGAAAGTGGGAGCGATGTTCAGATGCCGATTGACGCTGTTCGGCTTCTCCGGTGCCGCGGTGACGCGGTGCAGCATCAGGATAGCGCCGATGCCGCCGACAAACGGCCGCGCCAGAGGCGCAAGGCCGGAGTAGCGGGCAAGGTTCAGCGCCAGTTTCCGGATTGCATCGCCCCCGTCGATCATTCCTTCACCTTTTGCGCCTAGGCTTATTCAAGCACGACATTCGCCTATGCGAACCCCAGGTTGCAACCAATACGTCTTAAGGATTGAGGGATGGTTGACGCCACCGCGTCATTTGACGGCAATCGGGTCGCGGCCAATGAGGCTTCCGCGCGCCCGGTGCTAGCCGACCAGGACCGGTGGACTGCGACCGCAAGCGACGGCACCGGCGTTGCCGACTACGTGCAATTCTGCGCCTCGGCGCTGTTCGCGCCGGCGCAAAGCGCATCCTGGGTGAGCAACTGGGCGGCCGCGACCGGCGCCGACATGGTTGTCGCGACGCTCTCCAGCGATGGCCGCCCGGCGCTGTCGCTGGCCCTGGAGATCGTGCGAAGCGGCCCGTTCAATGTTGCCCGTTTCGCCGGCGGGCGCCACGCCAACGGCAATTTCGCCGCCGCCGACCCGCGTTTCCTGCCTGCTATCGACGGCCGGGCAATCCGCTCGATGTTCCAGGCAATCGCGCGGGCGCGGCCGGATATCGACCTGATCTCGCTGGAAAGGCTGCTGCCAGACCTCGACGTCGTCGCCAACCCGCTGGCCGCGCTGCCCGGCTTTCCAAGTCCGAACCTTGCGCTTGCGGTCGATCTCGACGGCGGGTTCGACGCGCTGCTGTCGCGCGCGAGCGGCAAGCGCAAACGCAAGAAGCACCGCTCGCAGACGCGCAAGTTCGAGGCTGTCGGCGCCTTCCGCCGCATCGAGGCCCGCACCCGCGAGGAGGTCGACAGGCTGCTCGATGCCTTCCTCGAGATGAAGGAGGTGCGTTTCGCCAAGATGGGCATCGCCAATGTCTTCGGCGACAGGCAAGTACGCGACTTCTTCCGGGCGCTTTTCGCCGATGCGCTGGCCGAGGAAAAGCCGCCCTTCCTGCTGCACGGCCTGGACGTGGCGGGCAAGCTGCGCGCGGTGACCGGCTCCAGCCGGTCCGGCAAGCGGCTGATCTGCGAGTTCGGCGCTATCGCCGAGGACGATCTCTCGTCCACCAGCCCGGGCGACTTCCTGTTCTTCGACAACATCCAGGAAGCCTGCGAGCTCGGCTTCGATGTGTATGACTTCTCGGTCGGCGACGAGCCTTACAAGCGGCTCTGGTGCGACATCGAGGTCCAGCATTTCGAGGTGCTTGCGCCGCTGACACTTAAAGGCCGCGCATTGGCGACGACGATGCGGCAAGGCGCGCGCGCGAAGGCCTTCATCAAGAACAACCCGACGGTCTGGAAGCTGACCAAGATGCTGCGCCGCAAGGCTGCCGGACAGGCGGCGCCCGCCGCGGTCGAGGACGACAGCTAGAGCAATTCCAGGAAAAGTGTGAGCGGTTTTCCGTCCGGAATTGCGTAAAAACAAAGAGATAGAGCGGTTCGCCGTTTCCGTGAAACGGTGAAACGCTCTAGGCTGGCAAGAGTCGCACAATCGCCGTCGCGTTCCCAGGCGATGCGGGCAAACGGGCCGAGACCCAGAGGACCCGACGGAACCTATCGAGTGCCGAGAGGTTTTCGCACTCGGAAGGAGACATGGCTATGGCTAAGTGCGACCAGTGCGGCAACGACTATGACAAGGCATTCCTGGTGAGCCTGGGCGGGCAAACCTACACGTTTGACAGCTTCGAGTGCGCTGTCCAGAAGCTTGCGCCGACCTGCCCGCATTGCAGGGTACGGATCATGGGGCATGGCGTCGAGCAGGGCGATGTCATCTATTGCTGCGCGCATTGCGCCGGGCAGGAAGGGGCCAACGCCTTGACCGATCGCGCGCCTTGATATGCGCGGTCCCTTTGATCCTTCGCCGAAGGGCCATGCGGGAAGCCTTTTCCAGAGGTCAACGGAATCGTCGTGCTCAACGGCAAGATTCTTGGCAGCGCACTTAACTGCGACCCAGACTACGCCGCCTGAACGATCTCGACCAGTTCAACGTCGAACACCAGGTCCTTTCCGGCCAACGGATGATTGCCGTCGAGCTTGACGCTGGCGTCGTCCACGCCGATGACCGTCACTTGCATGGGACGGCCCTCGCGGCTGCGAGCCTGCAATCGGGCGCCAACATCGACGTTGATGTTTGCCGGCACGCTGGCGCGGTCGATGGTTACCACCGCTTCGGGGCGATGGGGGCCATAGGCATCGTCGGCGGGAACGGTGACGGTGCTTTTCGTGCCGACTTCCATGCCCTCCACATGCGTTTCGAGACCAGGAATTACCTGTCCTTCACCCAGTGTAAACTGCAACGGTTCACCGCCGGAAGAATCGAATTGGGTGCCGTCGACCAGACGCCCGGTGTAGTTGATGCGTACAGTGTCGCCGTTCTTGGCCTGTGTCATAACAGCCATCCTTTTGGGAGTTTGGGGGGCCGGCCTAGGGTTCACGGTCCCGCTGTCGATCATCCACGCATGAAGGTGCGTAGCGCGAAACATCAGAACTAGGTGCTTTGCCGCCGATGTAAAGTGCGGGAGCCGCCGAGAATGCCCGGGCCGGTCCTGTAGCCCGAGGATTATCATGCCCCGCATCCACTGAACCGTGCTCGATACGTCGCGGTCCCGGCCTCTGCTCCCAGCATCTCGAGGCGTTCGTAAGCGTGCAGAACAGCCCTATTGGCCCGCAGCCTTATGCAGCCGACCGGCGTCCGGGCAATGGATCTCCCGGCTCATGGCCGACCGGCGTGACCAGCGTGACGTCCGGATAGCCGTTCTCGATCAGCTTGACCGCGGCCTGCGTCACCTGGTCGTCGGCTTCCAGCATGGACAGGAAGACTTCGGTGCCGTCGCCGACCAGGCGGCCGATGCCTTGCGCGTCGGCCGGACCGCATTCGACCACGACGAGATCGTAGGCCGTGGTCAGCGACTGCATGATGATGGGCAGCCGGTCAGCGGCGCGCATGGCGCGGACAGGGTCGGCGGTGCCGACCGGAATGACATGCGCATCCGAATAAAGATCGGGGTGGATGACGTCGCTGAACTGCGCTTCGGAAGCAAGCAGATTGGTGATGCCCGGGAAAAGGCTCGAATCCAGCATCGGCCGCGATGCGGCGCCCGATGCCGTGAGGTCAAGCAGCAGCACGCGCAGGCCGGCGTCGGATACTTCACGCGCCACGAGCACGGCGGACGCGGCCGCTTCGTCGCCTTCCGGCGACACGAAGATCGCACGCGCCGCGCCGGAAGCGATCAGCTTCTCGGCAGCCTTGTCGACGTCGATCTCGCCGAGCCTGGACGGACCCGGTTTGGGTTCCGGCTCGGGCATTGGTTGCCCTGCCGCAACGGTGTCGGCTTCAAATGTCTCATTCTGCGCGATCGGCGGCTGCCTCTCCGGCCGTCGCTCGCTGGCCATGGCCGCCTCATAGGGCGCGAAAGGACCGTGGTCGTCCTCGATTTCGGCTACAACCGGCTCGGTGCGAGCCGCAGGCATCGCCACCTGCTCGATATCGGTGAAACGGGCGCCGGCGGACGGACGCATGGCGCGGCCCGAGAACAGCTCGCCAAGCAGCGTGCCGATCGCCATCAGCAGCAGCGAAGCGGCGGCGGCGGCCCCGGTGATCGGCCCGATCTTCGGGAAATAAGGTTGCGACGGCACCTGGGCCTGCGCGATCAGGCTCGCCGCCACAGGCGAGTATCTGCGATCCTTGCGCGAGGCTACCGCATTGTAACTTGCCATATAGGATTCAAGCTGTTGGCGCTGAACGTTCGCCTCGCGCTGCAAGGCATCCAGCTGCACCTGCTGCTCGCCGGCGCGCGCTGACGCGGCCTTCAAGGTGTTGACGTCCGCGATCAGCTGATCCTCGCGGGCCTTCGCCGTCTGAGCCTGGGCCGACAGCCCCCGGATGATCTTTTGCGCCTCATTGCGAATCTGGCCGTCGAGGTCGGCAAGCTGCGACTTCAGCGCCCGGATGCGCGGATGATTGTCCAGCAGGGTCGTGGAAAGATCGGCGATATTGGCCCTCAGCTCGACCTGGCGCTCGCGCAGGCGCTGGATCAACTCGGAAGACAGGACCTCCGGCACGCTGTCCAGCGAACCGCCATTCTGCAGCGCCCGGCGCACGCTCTCGGCACTTGCCTCGGCGGTGGCGCGGCTGGCGCGCACGCGCGACAATTCGCTCGACAGCTCAGAGAGCTGCTGGGTCGGAAGCACCGAATTGTTGCCGCCCATCAGCAGGTCGGACTGGGCGCGGAACGCCGCGACCTTGGCCTCGGCATCCCTCACACGATTCTGCAGATCGGCGATTTCGGGCGCCAGAAAGTTGGTCGCGGCGGCGTTCGATTCGAGCTTGGCGTCGCCCTTCGAGGCGATATAGGCCTCGGCAATGCCATTCGCGACCGCTGCAGCAAGCTTGGGATCCTTCGAGGCGAACTCGATCGCGATCGCGCGCGTCTTTTCAACGGCGTAGACATTGAGCTTGTCGTGCATGGCGTTCAGCACACGCTCGTCCGGCGGGATATCGAAGGGATCGCTTTTCAAGCCTACGAGCACAAGCACACGCCCGAGCGACGACATTTTCAGCGTTTCGTCGAACTCCGGCAACTTGTCCAGGTTGAGCTTGGTCGCCACCTGCTTGAGGATGTCGGGCGAGGAAATGATCTGGACCTGGGTGGCCACGCCCTGCTCGTCGAGAATCGGCTTGTCGTCATCGTTGGTGCCCGGCGGCCGGGTGTATTCCGATTCGCGCGAGCCGATCTCCAGCTTGGCTGTCGCCTTATAATAGGGCGTCGCGAGCCAAGCGAAGGCGAAGGCCAGCCCGGTGACCAAAAGCGTCACAAACACAATGCGCAGCCAGTTCCTCGCAAGGCTCGCGAAAAGCTGTCTCAGATCGACATCGACGTCTGCGGCCGCTGACTGGACGGACATGCATCCTGCTCCGAACTTTGAGTCGAGGCTGGACCGTAAAGAACTATGGTAACTCACCCGTTAAGATCAGAATGAATGCTTATTAGATAGCGCTCAAAGAAGATTGCGCGAAAGCAATAGAACAATTTGGTTTTTACCGATCTCCGGTCTCCCGGACCGAGCTCCTTTACCGCCCATTAACCCTAACAGGATGATAACGGTCGCACTTTCCTGGGGTTGTGCCGCGGCTTGCGGCAAGAGCGAAGAAGGTTCCTGGCCGGTCATGAAAAGCACTGCTCCCCTCTTTCGCGCTTTGCTTGCCCTGTCGCTGCTCACCGGCTGTTCGAGCTACCGCCCGACACCCGCCGCCTTTCACGAGGTGCTCGATCAGCCCTACCGACTCGGCGCCGGCGACCGCGTCCGCGTCACGGTGTTCGAGCAGGACGGGTTGACCAACACCTACAGCGTCGACCAGTCCGGCTATCTGTCCTTTCCGCTGGTCGGCGCGGTGCCGGCGCGCGGCCACACGGCGCAGCAGTTGGAAAAGGCGATCGCCGACAAGCTGCGCCAAGGCTATCTGCGCGATCCCGACGTTTCGGTCGAAATCGACCGCTACCGGCCGATCTTCGTCATGGGCGAAGTGGGCGCTGCCGGGCAGTATTCCTACGTGCCGGGACTCACCGTGCAGAAGGCGGTCGCCATCGCCGGCGGCTTCACGCCGCGCGCCAATCAGGGGAGCGTCGACATCACCCGCGACATCAACGGCAAGGTGATGACCGGGCGGGTGCTGACATCCGATCCGCTCCTGCCCGGCGACACCGTCTACGTCCGCGAACGGCTGTTCTGAAAAACCCGTCGTGGCGGTGAACCTCAGGATCGTGCACTGCTTTCGCTCACCTGTCGGAGGAATCTTCCGGCACGTGCGCGACCTGACTGAGGCGCAGGTCGCCGCCGGCCATGCGGTGGGAATCGTCTGCGACTCGACCACCGGCGGCGACTATGAGGAGCGCTTGTTCGAGGCGATGAAAGACAGCCTCGCGCTCGGCATCCATCGCACGCCGATGCAGCGTCATGTCGGGCCGGGCGACCTCGCCTCGGCCTGGCGTACCTATCGAATCATCCAGGAATTGCGGCCGGACGTGCTGCACGGGCACGGCGCCAAGGGTGGCGCCTATGCCCGGCTGTTCGGCTCACTGTTGCGGGTATCAAGGTTTCGCGTTGCCCGCCTCTATTCGCCGCATGGCGGCTCCCTCCACTATGACGAAACAACGGCGATGGGGAAGCTGTTCTTCGGCCTGGAGCGCTTCATGGCGCGCTTCACCGATTGCCTGCTGTTCGTTTCCGACTACGAGCGCAACACCTATCGCCGCAAGGTCGGCGAGCCGCCCATACCCAACACGCTTGTCTATAACGGCCTGCGCGCCGCCGAATTCGAAGCGGTGGCGACGGCGGCGAATGCCGCCGATTTTCTGTACATCGGCATGATGCGCGACCTGAAGGGCCCGGATATCTTCATCGATGCGCTGGCCCTGGCCGGCAACGAGCTCGGACGCCCCTTAAGTGCCGTGATGGTCGGCGACGGCGACGACTTGCCGCGCTACCACGCGCAGGTCGAGCGGCTCAGCCTCAAGAACCAGGTCCGCTTTCTGCCGCCGATGCCGGCAAGAGATGCTTTCGCGCTGGCCGAGATGATCGTCGTGCCGTCCCGCGCGGAGGCGATGCCCTATATCGTGCTCGAGGCTTTGGCCGCCGGCATGCCGATGATCGCGACCGCTGTCGGCGGCATTCCGGAAATCTTCGGCGAAGGCTCCGCTGCCCTGATCCGCCCCGACGCATCCCAGCTCGCCGCCAAAATGGGCTCGGCGCTCAGCGACTTCGGCGGTTATCGAAAACTGATGCCGCAAGCCGATGAGCTGAAGGCCCGATTCGGCGCGGACGTCATGGCCGCCGATATCGAGAAGGCCTATGTCGCGGCACTGAACAAATAGGCCGCGAGGCGCAACAACTCCAAAACCACCGGTTGTTTCAAGGCTTTCTTAGCTCTCTTTTGCTATGCAGTCGCGCGAAGCTCGCGGACAGTTCCCATGAATGAGATCGACCCCGCGCACCGCTTTTCCATGGATGCGGTGCGCAACTACGATGCTCCCGCCGACGGCGAAAAGCCTGGCGGCATTAACGATGTGGCGCGCCAGGTCGCCTCGCAGTACCGGCGCGATACGATGTCGCCGATCATGGTCAGCGGCGTGCTGCGCATGGTCGAGTTCGCGATGCTGTTCCTGTCTGGGCTCAGCGTCTATTTCTACTATGTCGGCTTCTTCAGCTATCTGGCCTGGCAGTATCCGCTGGCGATCGCGGCGACGTCGTTCCTGGCCGTGGTGCTGCTCGACGTGACCGATTGCTACCAAGTCGCGACGCTGATGCGCCCCCTCGCGAATTTCGGCCGGGTGCTGCTGGTCTGGGCCGGCAGCTTCGCGCTGATGGCGCTCACCGCCTTCGCCATCAAAGCGTCGGAAGACTATTCGCGCCTGTTGTTCGGCACCTGGTTCGTGGCCGGCTTCGCGCTGATCTTCGGCCTGAGACTGGTGATGTCCAGCCTCATCCGGCGCTGGGCGCGCGACGGCCGCATGGAGCGCCGCGCGCTCATCGTCGGCGGCGGCAAGGCGGCCGAGCAGCTGATCCGCTCGGTCGAGAAGCAGCCCTACAACGACATCCGCATCTGCGGCATCTTCGACGACCGCAACGACAAGCGCTCGCCGCCGATCGTCGCCGGCTACCCGAAGCTCGGCACCATCTCCGAGCTCATCGAATTCGCCCGCATCGCGCGCATCGACATGCTGATCGTGTCGCTGCCATTGACCGCCGAATCGCGCGTGCTGCAGCTTCTGAAGAAACTCTGGGTTTTGCCGGTCGATATCCGGCTCTCCGCGCATTCCAACGCGCTGCAGTTCCGGCCGCGCGCCTATTCCTATATCGGCTCGGTGCCGATGCTCGACATCTTCGACAAGCCGATCAACGACTGGGATTCGGTCGCCAAGCGCGCCTTCGATATCGTCTTTTCGCTCATCGGGATCATCGTCTTCTCGCCGGTGATGCTCGCCACCGCGATCGCCATCAAGCTCGACAGCAAGGGCCCCGTGCTGTTCAAGCAGAAGCGGCACGGCTTCAACAACGAGATCATCGAAGTCTACAAGTTCCGCTCGATGTTCACCGACCGGTCCGATCCGACCGCCAAGCAGACGGTGACCAAGAACGATCCGCGCGTCACGCGCGTCGGGCGCTTCATCCGCAAGACCTCGATCGACGAGCTGCCGCAGTTCTTCAACTCGCTGCTCGGCTCGCTTTCGCTGGTCGGGCCGCGCCCGCATGCCATCGCCGCGCAGTCGCACAACCTTCTCTACAACGAGGTGGTCGACGGCTACTTCGCCCGCCACAAGGTCAAGCCCGGCGTCACCGGCTGGGCGCAGATCAACGGCTGGCGCGGCGAGATGGACACCAACGAGAAGATCCGCATGCGCACCGAATATGACCTCTACTACATCGAGAACTGGTCGATGCTGTTCGACCTGCGCATCCTGTTCCTGACGCCGATCCGCCTGCTCAACACGGAAAACGCCTATTGAGCGCCATCGCCCATGAGTTGCCGCCGCAGGCTGGCAACCAGTTGCCACCCTCGGCGGTCAACGCCAAGCTGATCTCGCTGATCGCATCGGCTGCGATCGGCGCCGGCATCCTGCTTTCCGGCTTCGTCATCAGCGAGCCGGCGCCCTATGAAATCTACATGGCCGGGCTGATCGCGGTCTGGGCGCTGTTCGGGCTTCGGATCTCGCGCGCGATCGTGCCCCTGCTGGTGCTTCTGGTGGCAATGAACATCGGCGGCATGATCGCGATGACGCAGATGGCGGACCTCGCCAACACGCCGCTCTATCTCGCCGTCTCGCTGTTTCTCGCCTTCAGCGCGGTGTTCTTCGCCTCGGTGACTTCGGTCCAGCCGAGCCTCTACCGATTGATCTTCATCGCCTATGTCGTGTCGGCCGTGGCGACGTCGCTGCTCGGCATCGCCGGTTACTTTCATGCGTTTCCGGGCGCGGAAATGTTCACCAAATACGATCGCGCCGCCGGTGCCTTCCAGGATCCGAACGTGTTCGGGCCGTTCCTGGTGCTGCCCGGCACCTATCTGCTCTATCTGCTCTTGACCGGCCCGGTGTCGCGGATGCCGCTTCTGGCGGTGCCGCTGCTCATCATCACCGCCGGCATCTTCTTCTCGTTCTCGCGCGGCGCCTGGGGCATGTTCGCCGTGTCGGCGGTGCTGCTCACCGCGTGCCTCTTCCTGCAGAGCGCCAGCGGCAAGTTCCGGCTACGCGTGGTGGTGATGACGATCGCTGCCGCGGCGCTGCTGGTCATCGCCCTCATCGTCATCCTGCAGTTGCCCGGCGTGTCGGACATGTTCACGCAGCGCGCGCAGCTCGAGCAGAGCTACGATTCGGCGCGACTCGGCCGCTTCGCCCGCTATTCGATCGGCTTCCAGCTGGCGATGGAGCACCCGTTCGGCATCGGCCCGCTGGTCTTCGGCACGATTTATGGCGAGGACACGCACGACATCTGGCTGAAGGCGCTGATGGATTATGGCTGGCTAGGCTTCGTCTCGTTCCTGACGCTGACGTTATGGACGATCGGCGCCGGCTTCCGCATCCTTCTGCGCGACCGGCCGTGGCAGCCGTATCTGCTTTGCGCCTATGTCGCCTATCTCGGCAATATCGGGTTGGGCACCTTCATCGACATCGACCACTGGCGTCATCTCTACCTGCTGCTCGGCCTGGTCTGGGGCGCGATCGCGCTGGAGTACCGGCACCAGCGGGAATTGCGGCTGGCGCAAGCACTGGTTCCGGCAGTGGCCGCGCCGCCTGTCTCGGGCAAGAGCCGTGCGGCAGTGTTACCTTAATCCGGCTTTTAGCAGGCCATCGACAAGCAGCTCAGTGTCCTCTGGATATTTGTGCGGGGGCACTTTACGCCACTGCTCGGTGGTAAAATTCGGGTGCACCTGCAACAACGCATGAGCATGTCTTTCCGCTTCCCGGGTATTGCCGAGATGGGCATGGCTCGCTGCCATAAGCCGATGGCCCTCGGAGCCGTCCCGCATCTTTTGCAACGTCTCTATGGTCTTTTCATATTCGCCCAGTTGGAAATAGGCATCGCCCAGATACCAAAGATAAGCATCGGGATAGTAGGGGTTCAGCCGCATCGCCCGCTCGAGTAGTTGCACCGAGCGCTCCGCCTGGCGAACGTAGACAAGGCAGTCGCCCATTTCGGCCAGCAGATCGGCGTCGTTGGGATTGAGCTGCAAAGCGCGTTCATAGGCGGCGATCGCCGGATCGTGTTCCTTTTTGTAGAGATGGGCCAAACCCATCTCTGAATAGCCGCGCGCATCGAGATCGTCATGCAGGACGGCCAGATTTGCCAGGTTCAATGCCTCGTTCAGCGCTCCTTCCGGATCCTTGGTCCAGGCATAACGCCATTCGACGTTGAACGTCCGCGACAAGGCCGCATAGCTGCGGGCATAGCGAGGGTCGAGATTGCGTGCCTGCTCATAAAGCCGCCGGGCATGTGAATTGCTCTCGGGACGGAAGCGAAAGCTGAGATCCTGCCCGCGCAAGATCATGCCGTAGGCATGAATATTGGGATGGTTTTGCGATATCAACCGTCGCTTCTCGGCCATGTCGATATGCACGGCCAGCCGCGACGCAGTCGTCGCAGTCACGTCGTCCTGGAAGGCAAAGATATCCTCGATGCCGCCGTCGTAGCGTTCCGACCAGATCGTATTCTCGGTCTGCGCCTCAATCAGGTCCATGGCAATCCGAAGACGGTTGCCCGCACGACGCAAGCTTCCCGACAGGAGATAGCGAACGCCGAGCTGATTGGCGATCTCGCGCAGCGATTGCGTCCGCGCGGCAACGGCCAGTGTCGAGTGCCGCGCGATCACCATGAGGTTGCGGAACCGGCACAGATTGGAAATCAGGTCGGCTACGACACCTTGGCACAAGTGAAGGTCCGCCGGATCGCCCGAAACGTTCTCGAGCGGCAGGACTGCCAGCGAACTCTCCGGGGCGAAACGCTCGGGCGCAGGCGCGAAGGGCAGAGCCGAGACGCTGGGCTCGGCATGCGACAATTCGAAATCGACTGCGAAGACCTCTACCTCGTCAGCAATGTTTTTCAGCTTTTGCCTGCCCAGCGAGCGGAACGAGCACTCGCTATCACTGCGAACAATCTGGCGAACGGATTCAGCGATGCAGATGCCGCGCGGCGGCGCCAGCGATTGTATCCGCGCAGCCAAATTAATGCCGTGGCCATAGATCTCACCGTCGCTGGCGATCGTATCTCCAACGGTGATGCCGATTCGATATGCGACGGGTTCCTGGGCGCCCGACCATACCGCCTCGTTGGACATTTCCCGCTGCATCTCGATCGCGAAACGCAAAGCCAAAGCTGCACCAGGAAACAGCGCCACCAAGCCGTCGCCGGCGGTGTCGACAACTGAACCGCCATAGTCGCCGACAAGGCCGCGTATGAAGCTGAGCGATCGGGTCAGGCGAACAACCGTTCCGGCCTCATCCTGGTCCATGAGTCTGCTGTAGCCGTGCACGTCCGCGTAGACGATCGCGGACAGCTTTCGATTAAGCATCTCGTAGCGGCTAGTGACCATTGCTCTTCCCGCCGGTGTTCCCAACAACCACCGGGCAGTGCAGCATAGCACGCGGAAATCGCCAACAGCATCCTGGAAAGAAAGACGTGCTCAAAGGAATATTGCTGAGATTTAAAGGAATTAGCTTCTTCTAATGCAACGCCCGCGCGATCTGGGAGCGGCAAGGCTCCGCATGGTCCATCGGTAGCCGCGGCCAATCCTCGGCACGGTGAAGCACGCGCCCCGTTAGGGGGCGCGTCGCATGCAGGTCAATCGCTATTACCGCCGCCGCGGGCGCTCATGCCGCGCGCGCTCATTCCCCTTGCGCTCATGCCACGCGCGCTCATCCCCCTCGCACTCATCCCGCGCGCGCTCATGCCGGCACTGTCCATGCCGCCCGGCCCGCCGCCGCCCATTATCGCTGCAAGCAGCACATCCTCGAACATGCCTGTCTCGACATCCATGCGCACCGTGTAGTCGGCCTTGTCGTAGGACCAGACGCGCAAGCCATCGGCGAAGTCGAAGTCGGCTGCCGCGAGGCCCGTCAGTCCGGTCGGACTGGGTGAACGGGCGGCACTGAACGTGCCTAGATCCTCCGCGACAAGCTCCCCATCACCGTGCACAAGGAATATTATGGGCCTTGGGAGGTCGTAGTAGCTTCCCTCAAAACTGAAGCCATATATCCTTGCAAACCTGCCGTTTTGCAGTTGATCCTCAAGCAGTCTGTTCTTGCCGCTTCGGTTTGCCGCGCCCGGGCGGCGCCCGATGAATTCGAATCCGCCCTCGAGCTTCATGAAATAGCCGACGAAGCTATTCCCGCCGGTCACCTGGATTATCGCACCGGGAGGCGTGTCATCCTTGGTCCACCGACCGTCCGCGCCGCCGACCGTGTACACGCCAATCTGGTCCAGAACCTTTTGTTTCCAAACAACGATCTTGCTCTTATCCGCCAGACGCACACCATTCACGACCTTGTTGCCAGTCAATGCCGGTATGTTCTTGGCAGTCGCGACCTGCGCGACGATAGGATTTAGAAGTGGGTTCACCACCTGCAGATCGATTACAAAATGGCCGAATAGATTAATACCCGACACGCTAAGAAGGCTCTCCACCATAGCCGCAACCCTCCGGTTCCTGGATCACATGTCTAACATCAAACAGCATTATTTCTTGGCATCGCGCGGCCTTCTGGCTTCTGTTTTATTCTCAGCCGCTTCCACCTCATGCGTCACAACATAAGCGCGATCACTTTCACGCCATAATACGCTTACGACCTTACCTGGTTTTTTGGAGATGTTGTCTACATGGGCTTGCAACAATTCAATGTCGTCCATGATTTCGGTCACGACGTAAGGCATTGGACATTCCTCCTCATCTGACTCAAAGAACGCCGGCCCTGCTTCTGGCCAGTCTGTCTCGCGTTCCCATCTGTCTCGCAACGCGCAGATGCCGTGCACAACAAGCGCCATGACGAGCCGGCACGAATACCCTCGGCAAACCGAAGTGGCTTTTGGGCCCGAACGGCTTGATCTTGGGGCCGGCGCTCACAAAACCGATCGCGCGGCGGTTTAGGTTGACGTCGATGATTGTACGCCAGCGTCCGCCCGTCACCAGCTTGTCGACGGCGCGCAACGTGTTCCCCACCTTGGCATAGCTGAGATCGTCCGGCGAAAGCCGCCGCCAGGTTTCGGCGAGAAGCATGCCAAGCTCGTCGCGCGAGGCGACGAGTGCCTCGCGAAACGCCAAAGGCGACGCGGCATAGGCTTCGTCGAACATCGGCTGGATGACGCGGAAATAATCGAGGCTGTCCTCCAGCCTGTCGGACAGGTCTTCCTGGCTTTGGGTGATGAGGCCGCGCGCCACGAGCTCCTCATGGAAGAGGTCGACGAAGATGTCGAACATCGCGCCGGTCAGCGGCTGGGCAAGCGCATGCTCGTCGCTCCAGCCCTGGACGAAATCCAGCATCGACAGCGGGTTGGCCGCGAGCCTGATCTGGGTATTGGAGGATAGCTCGGCGATGCGGTTGACGAGATTGTGGGTGTAGAGATTGCCGTGACTGGTTTCCAGCAGCTCATCTATGACGGACTCGAAATGCAGGCCGGCGACAAGGGCGGCGAGGTCGGCCGAGGATTCGTGGAAGCCGTAATATTCCGCGCTGGCCGTCCCGGGGTCGGGCACGCCGATGGTGGAATAGATGACGCAGTGGCCGACCTCATGGGCGACAACGTCGAAATTGAGGGTGAACGGCTCGATCTCGCCATCCGTCGTCTCGTGGATGCCAACCTCCAGAAAGCCGTAACCCATGAATGCGTTTTCGTGCAGATTGCGCTGTATCACCAGTTCCAGGCGGTCGAGGTCGCGCTGGAAATGCCAGGCGATGGGATGGCCGAAATATTTCTCCCACACGTCCAGCGTGAAACGCACCGAGCCGAACAGATGCGCAGCCTCGAATGTCGGATCGCCCGAACCGATGTGATCGAAATGCCCATCGAGATCGGGAAACGCCGGGGGAAAGACGCCGCCGCGCCAAGGTGGCATCAAGTAGAGTGGGTCGCCGCGGACATTTTCCGCAAGACCGTAGGCAAACGCCTTGCCAATGGGGTCGACGACATACATGCGCCCGTCGCCCGGGCCAGGGCCGACCGATCCCGCAGGCGAAGACACGAGCACGATTTCAGGACGACGAAAAGCCTTGAGGAACGGCGCTTGGGCGAAAAGCCGGAAGCGCGTCCCATTCCTGAATGCAGAGCCTTCCTCTCCAGATGTCACGCTTGCCCCCTCGGATGGACAAAGACATGCACGTCAAACTGGCTGCAATATCGTCGGCGAATGCGGTTTCAAGTTAGCCCGTTTTCGTCAGTCAGGCCAGAGTCATCGGGCGAGCGGCGGACCATGAAAGCGTATGCATGAGCCAGCAGGTCATAGAACCTGTCGACGCCGGGCAATCCGATGGAGAGGGCATAGTCGGCAATGTCGCGAGGGACGGGGCGGCCGAGTTGGGTTGCAAAAAACCATGCGGCAAGCAGGGCACGCGGCATTGGCGCGGATATTGATGGCGGGTGACGCTCCCTGGCGAGCGCACTGTCTCGATAACCAGGGTAAAGGTCGAGTTCGCGCAGCCGGTCGAGCATACCTTGACGCAACTCTGCATCGCGCTCTCGCGCGAGCGTCTCGACAACCGTATCATCCTTGATCATACGATCAAGGCCAGCGAGATCCGTACCATTGTCGTGCGCCCAGCCGATGACGTCCGCGTGCCGCATAAGCCCGCGTCGCGAGCGAAAATCGCCCATGGCACGCTTTACCGCCTGGCGATCCGGCGCTGCATGCTCGCCACGGGCCAGCAGACGAAGCAGTGCCTCGCGGCGCAATTGCGCATAGTCGCCGCGCAGCCGAAGCTCGTCGAGAACGGCATCCTGTTCAGCCGTGGCCTCGCCGCCTGACTTGCCGGTTGCGTTTCGCCAGGACGCATTGTGCCAGTTCTCCGTCCACTCGAAATGAAAATCGGGAGGCCCCTGCACGGCGCCGCGGCGGACAAACGCGTCCATCTCCTTCAGCAGTTCCAGCCCGTCTTGGCGCTTCCTGTCGACCTTGCCCGTTCGCAGCCAGGCCGCCAGCTCCTGCTCCGTGCGCGAATCGCCGACGTCGGCCAGCACGTCGGGCCAGGTTCTTTCCCGGTAGAAGCGCGCCTTTGACGAGGCTGCAAGGCGCGCCCCTGTCGGTCTGTCGATGATCCCTTCTGCAACCGCCCGCTCGAGCGTCGCGCGGATATTGACCATCGGTTCGCTCAGATGGATGTAGCCGGTCTCCGGCGGACCATGAATGAGCGCGACCTCGTCGTCGTCGGTGAGATCGCCGTCGCGATAGGCTTCGAAAATACGCCCGACGCCGCGCATGCCGAACGAATGCAGCTCCGCGGCTCGGAGCGCGCCCATGCTGGACGCACCGAACACGGCGATCCCTTGTGTCAAGGACCAAAGTATCTCCTTGTGCAAGACAGCCGGCTGACCGTCGAAATAACCGTCGATGACGCCGATTGCCCTGGGGCCGTCGCGCGTGGCAGCATAAAGGTCGCCCTGGCGCACGGGTGGGCGAAATTCGAATCCGTCGTGGGATGCAATGTCCTGCACCCGCAGACTTGGGCCGCAAAAGACGATCGGATTCACTGTCTGTCATCCAACGTTCGGCGGGCTCGCTCGCCCGGCACGTAGGCGTCGTGATCGTCAGGGCCTTCGAGGCCAGGTATCACGACGCGAACCACAGGCAGGCCGATATCCTCCTTGGACAGATCGACGGTGATGATCTCGCTTACGCCTGCCGCCTGCAACCTTTCGACCAGCCAGGCTACATTGCGTGCAATCCCGTGTGCAGCCCTCCCTTCGGCAGGGCCAAGTCGCCTCGTGCCGGAACGTTCGGTCAGCAATCTCTCTGCCTGCCGGCGACGTTTGTCCCGATAGTCTTCGCCATATTCCTCGGCGGTCAGATCGTCTCGGGCCGCCGATACGTAGGTCGTTCGCACCTGAGCCGCCTCGATGAGCGCCTTCAAGAAGGCGGTCTCCGGCACCGGGTGCGCTGCCGCGCCTATCCCGTAATGGCTGTTTTGGTCCCGGCGATCCGCGATCAGGCAGAAAAAGGCAGGCACGCCAACATCAGAGGTTGTTTCCCACGCCGCGACGTCGAAGTCTGCATTCTCGAGCTTTTTCAACACTTCACGACTCGGGCCGTCCGGCGCGCTGCCGAGATCGACACTGGTGCGCCGGCGCCGAGCAGACGACAGTTGGTTCCACAGAGCAGTCGCGTCGCGTTCGACGATCTCGCAAATTCCATGATGAATCGCCTCGTCGACCGTATTCCCAGAGGCGAGCCCGTTGCTGCTGCAGTCAAAGAAGCCGCTTCCAGGCGGCGGCGGGACGGTGAAGTTGGCTCGCACCGATTCGAACGGCAACCAGCGCGACTCGCCGGAGATCATCTCCCGGCCTTCAATCCATAGCGTCACGATATCCCTCGTGAATGCCCTGCGGGTGACGCGAGGCAGCCTTCCAATCTCGGCGAACCGATGTGATTGCGAGAGTTCAGCCATACTGCCGAGCTTCAGGGGGCGCTCGATGTGCTCCGCGTGGTAAAGTTCCGCCGCTTCCAAAAGGCCCGAAGCCATGGCTGATTCCAGGTCGATGCCCTTGCCTTGCGAAACAGCCAGGGACCGGGCGTTGGGGCGACATACCATCACCACCGGTATGCCAATGCGATCGAGCCCGGTGACATTGGCGACCCTGGTGATGCCCATCCGCGCCCAGTGCGGGCGAATCCGAGCAATCGCGCTACGGGCACCCTCCGCGTGATAAGGAGTTCCTGGCACCGTGCCATTCGCCAACGACACTATCTCCTGATCCCCGGGTAGATCGCGAGACATTAGCGATTTCTGCCGGCGCACAACAGAGCAGGCCGGGCTATTCAGCCGGGCACCGAATTCGGTTGACCCGCACTGCCTTATCACGATACATCGCCACCCGGTCCGGAGTGTAGCGCAGCCCGGTAGCGCACTTGACTGGGGGTCAAGGGGTCGTCGGTTCGAATCCGGCCACTCCGACCATTTGAAAGAGAACTTCCCCCCAAGTTCTTAGGTTGAGCCGAAGGCTTCCGCTCTTTGGGCAACCGTTTGGTCCAAAAACAGCTTCTCGTTGATTTTAGAGTAGTTCCGCGACTTATCGGCAGAAGCTTGGGGGCTGTCACGCGAGCGGAAGATCTATCTGGCCAGGAGGCCGAAGATCGTTGTCCGTCCGCCAGTAGAGCATGCGGCGCGCTTCTTCGTCGGCGATCAGAATCGTCGACGCAGTCAGGTGCATGGCGCCGAGCAGCGCCTCGGTTTTCCCCATGGCGCCGAGCGCTGACACCGGCGTGGAGCGTTAATGGGTTTGTTAATGCGGCTCGGCGTATAGGATTCCAAGCAATATCGACAGTTCTGGGCACCGCTTCGCGCTGACAGCCACGGCACTCTGTATGAAACCGAAGCCTTCTTCAGCCGGATCGAACCTGGCGCAGCTGACCAGCTTGCGATTTTTCGCCGCTCTCTATGTGCTTGCCTATCATTCGGCAAACATCGACGGAGCGCCACACCTCTTCGCTAGTTTCGTGCAGAATGGCTACCTCGGCGTCTCGTTCTTCTTCCTGCTTTCCGGGTTCATCCTCGCCCATTCCTACGTCGACAAGATGTCCGATTGGGACGACGTCCGACGGTTTGCCGTAGCGAGATTTGCCAGAATTTATCCGGTTTATATCCTTGCTCTTGTCGTGGCTTTGCCGCTGTCAAGCCTGCCTTTCGATCTCCCGCTTGCGTCGCTTGCGACACTTGGCCTTATTCAAGCCTGGGGCGCACCGACGTCAATGCTCGGATTCTTCTGGAATTCTCCGGGTTGGACACTTTCGATCGAGTTCTTTTTCTATCTCATGTTCCCGTTGCTGCTTCCCGCGCTTTCGAGGCTTACAACTGGAGCCCTGTGGATCAGCCTGGCAATCGCAGTGCTGATTTTCATGGTTATGTGTCTGCCGAGTCTCGGACCGACCGGCTACCTTGCGTTCGACTGGATGAAGCTGGTGCCTCTCCCGCTGCTGAGGCTGCCCGAATTCATGACCGGCATCGTCTGCGCTCTGCTGTTTAGGGCAGGCGCGTTCGATCGCTTCCGCAGCGACCTGGCCGCCTTGATGGCCATGGCGTTTACGCTAACCACGGTTGTCTCGACATACACGGTGACAGGAGGGTTCGCGGTGATCGGCTTTGTTGCGTTGATTGCGACCTGCGCCGTGAATGACGGCAAGACCCGACGCGCACTGTCGTACAAGCCGCTCGTGCTGCTGGGCAATGCAAGCTATGCCCTCTACATCCTGCAAATTCCGGTCCGGAAGTGGGTTCCGATAATATTTACTGGAGAATGGGATTGGGTCGGGAGCCTTTTGTATCAGCCTTTGCTGATCATCGTCTCGCTCGTCGTCTTCATTCTGGTGGAGGAACCTGCCCGCAAGCACCTGCGCTCCTCAATTCCGCAGCGAGCGAGCCCTTCCGTCGCATGATTCAAACGCCATGCGCCGAGAGCATGCGCCGCGCGCTTTCCTCGTCGGTGATCAGGATGGTCGGCGCGATCAGGTTCATGGCGCCGAGCAGCGCCTCGGTCTTTTCCGCGCCGCCGGAGGTGAGAATGCGGATCGGCGCCTTGCGCAGGCGGTCGACATCCACCGACATCACATGGCTGTTGACGGGATGGTCGACCAGATCGCCGTTGCGGTCATAGAAATGAAACAGGAGATCGCCGACGGCGCCGCGCGCAAGCAAGGCCTCGCGGTCGGCTTCCTTGAGGAAGCCGCCGCGCGAGAAGGTGGTGGCCGAAGCGATGCCGCCGACGCTGAGCAGCACGGCGTCGAGCGCATCGGCCATCTCGAAAATCTCCTGCAGGCCGCAGCGTTCGACCAGCGCGATTTTTGTCTCGACGCTGTCGACGACCGCAGGCGTCGGCATCAGATAGCCGTCGCCCTGGAAGATCTGGGCGAAGCGCCAGGCGAACTCGGCCGGGTTGACCCGGCGCGCGACGCCGACGCCGCCGAGCAGCGAGATCACGCTGAAATCGGTGAGCGATTTGGCGCTGATGAAGGGCAAGGTGTTGAACAGCGTGACGCCCCAGCCGACGCCGACCCGCATGCCGGATTTCATCGCATCGGACAGGAACATGCCGGTCTTGGCGGCGATCGCCGGGATCGGATCGGCGTTGGGGTCGGTGAGCGGCGCCACCAGCGCCTGCTGCAGCCCGAAAGTCCTTTCCAGCGCGCGCTCCAGCCGCACGATCTCCAAAAGCTCGCTCTCGATGGAGATCTTCACCTCGTTGCGTGCCCTCGCCTCCGCCAGCATGCGCACGATGGTGACGCGGCCGACGCCGAGCACGTCGGCGATCTCGTTTTGCGTCATCTGCTCGACGAAATACATCCAGGCGGCGCGGATCCTGAGGCGGTCGGTCCGGCTTTCGCTGACGACCTGCTCGGATGCCTCGGCCGCCGCCCTGCCGTTTTCTGGTTCGCCCTGCCGTCGCCTGCCCAATTTCCCCTCCAACCCCGGCGGTGACACCGCCCCGCCGATTCTGCATGCTGGTTAAATATCGTCTATTGATCTACCAAGCGAGACGAACAATCTAGAGAGGGCGACTGGCGCCCAAGCCGTGACCGGCTTCAGCATTTCGAGGCAATTGGCAATGCTGCGACAAATTTCCGAGGATGTCCGCGCCAACCTGAAGGACCGGCTTCGGGAGCTGCGCGATGCCATCCGCCAGAACCGCCACGACAGCGCCGGCGACCCCTCGCACGATATCGCCGGCAATTTGCCTCCCTTCCCTGGCCGCAGCCTGCTTGGCCACGCCGCGAGCGCCGTCGACGAGGCGCTGACGATCGCGGAATCCTTCGTGCCGCATTCCCGGCCGCTCAAGGTCGACGGCACGACCGTCAAAAGCCTGCGGGCCTATTTCCCGCATGGCGATGAAGACCGGCAGATCGGCGGCGAGCGTCAGTTCAGGCGCGACATGTACTATCTGACCCGCGCGGTCCTTGCCGGCTACGGCATCGATAATCCGCGCGTCCACGAAGCGAGCTTTTCCGCCGTGCATGTCGCGATGCGCAAGCGCTACGCGGATCTCCTGGCTGGCGCGACGGCGGACGCGGCATCGACGGACCAGGTCGCGGCGGCCTGCGCGGCTCTGCTCGTCGAATGCCTCAACCACCGTCCTGTCCAGCCTGGCGAGATCGGCACAGGGCCGGCGATAGCCGGCGACCGGTCTCTCGACATCAGGTGCCTTGCGCCCGTGGCGCTTGCCTGCGGACTGGCGACCAAGGCGGACGGGACGCCCGAGCCCGACATTCTCGAGATCGCGGTGCTGGCGGCCGAGGTGCGGGAGGACCGCGTCCGGCGGGCCTGTGCCCAGCCCAATGCCGTCCAGGAACTGACACCGGTTCTCGCCACCCTGCTCGCGCATCTAGCGTAACCGCCGCGAATTATCCGCTACCGTTCGGCCGCCATGGCCGCGATCGTCTTCTTGGCGCGCTGGATCGAGGCCGGGCTCATGCTGAGCTCGGTCAAGCCCATCCCGATGAAGGTGGGGATCAGGTCCGGACGGCCGGCGGCCTCGCCGCACATTCCCACCATGATGCCGGCGGCGACACCGGCCTTGGCCGTCAGCTCGATCGCCGACATCACCGCCGGATTGGTGACGTCGTTGAGCTTGGCGACCGTCGGATTGAGACGGTCGGCGGCCATGACATACTGGGTCAAGTCGTTGGTGCCGATCGAGAAGAAAGCCACTTCCCTTGCCAGGGCCGGCGCGATCAGTACGGCGGCCGGCGTCTCGATCATCACGCCGAGATCGAAATCGGCATGCGGCATTCCTTCGGCCTTGAGTTCGTCGGCGCATTCCTCCACCAGCGCACGCGTGCGCGTGACCTCGGTAATCTCCGAGACCATCGGCAGCATGACCTTGATGTTGCCGTGGACGGCGGCCCTCAGCAGCGCCCGCAGCTGCTTCTTGAAGATGTCGGGGCGGTCCAGGCACATGCGGATGCCGCGCCAGCCGAGGAAGGGATTTTCCTCGTCGGGGAATTCGATGCCGGCGATCGGCTTGTCGCCGCCGATGTCGAGCGTGCGCACGATGACCGAATGCGGCGCGAACGCCTTGGCCAGCGCGCTGTAGGTTTCGGCCTGCATGTCCTCCGACGGCAGATGCATGTGGCGCATGAAGAGCAGCTCGGTGCGGAACAGCCCGACGCCCATGGCGCCGGCGTCCTGCGCCGCCTCGATCTCCTCCAGCGATCCGATATTGGCCGCGACCTCGATCACCGTGCCGTCGGCGCGGGTAGGCGTCATGCCCTTGAACGCTGTCAGCCCGGCGCGCTCCTGCGCGGCAGCCTCGATGCGCCGGGTGAAGTCAGCCCGCGCAGCCTCGTCCGGATCGACGACCACATGCCCTGCATTGCCGTCGATCGCCACCTCTTTGGCGGAGCGCAACTCGTTGACCTTGTCGCCGAGACCGAGCACCGCCGGGATGCCGTGCGAGCGGGCGATGATGGCAATGTGCGAGGTGGCGCCGCCATGGCCGCAGACCACGCCGCCAATGCGCTTCAGCGGCGCGCGCGCCAGATCCCAGGCGCCGATGTCGTCGGCAATCAGGATCGCGCCCTGCGGGATGGTTTCCAGGCTGACTTCGTCCTGGCCGAGCAGCGCCAGGCAGATCTGCCGGCCGACGGCATGGACGTCGTCGGCCCGGGCGTTGAGATAGTGGTCGTCGACCGCGCTGAAATCGGCGGCGATGGTGGCGGCCGCGCCGATGACGGCGGACACAGCGTCATCGCCTTCCTTGATCAGCTTCTCGGCCTCGCCGGTCAGGCTGTCGTCGGCGGCGATGTCGCGCAACGCGGCGACGATGCCGCGGTCGCCGGCGTTGAGGTTGTTCTCGGCAAGCGTGCGGTCCATGCGGGACTGGACGCTGGCGACGGCGCCGCGGAAACGCTCGAGCTCGCCTTCGATCTCATCGGCCTGCAGGCGCCTGCCCGGTCCCGCGATCTCCGGCGGGAAATGGGCGAAGGCCGGCCCGATCGCCACGCCCTCGCTTGCGGCGACGCCTTGAAGTTTCGGGGTTCCATCCACCGCCGCGGCAGCAGGCAGCGCGGCCTCACGAGCGGGCGCTGCGGCTGCGGTTTGCGAGCCCTCATCACCCGCCTCGTTTTCGTCGTCGAGACCGGCGCGCGGGTTCTCCAGATAGCCGATCAGCGCCTCGATCGCCTCGATCGCGTCGGCGCCGTTGGCGCGCACGGTGACTTCCTGGTTCTCCTTGACCGCCAGGAGCATCAGCTTGACCGAGCTCTTGGCGCTCACCACCTTGCCGTTCTTGACCAGCTCTACGTCGGATTCGAAACCCTTCGCGAGCTTCACGAACCGCGTGGCGGGACGGGCGTGCAAACCTTCGTGCACTCTGACGATGGTCGAGCGTTCCATTGCAATTACTCTAGGTTTAGGCGCCGTCGACAGACAGCGCGGATATTATCAGGCGGCGATGGTGATGACAGCGCCCGGTGTCAGGGCGGCCACGAGCGCTCCGGTGTCGACCTCGGACGCGCAAACTTCGCCGGGCCTTTCGGCCTCGGATGCTCCGTTGAAGGAGATCACGACATGGCCCATCTCGCGCACCTTGCTCCACGCCGTGGAGCCAACCGCCGTTATCGTCGCCGAAACCGGTCCGAGCGTGATCGACGCGCCCTTTTGCGGCGCGTCGTCACTGGGCCCCTGCTCTGCCAAGTGCAGCACCGAGACTTCGGCGAGTTCAGGAGGCGAGCCATCCGCGAACAGGATGACCACGCCGCCCTCGGCGAGGTCCGCCACTTCAGGCCCGATAGCTGTGACCCGTGTCTTGAGAAGAACCGACATATGGCGAACCTCGTTGTTACGCGTTTTTAGAACACGATCAGGGAGACGACCCATGCGATCAGCACGGAGACCGGGCCCATGATCTGGCGGCTGATGAGCACCGCCGGCACGCCGATCTCGATCGTCTTCGGCTTGGCCTCACCGAGCGCCAGACCGACGGGAACGAAGTCGCAGCCCACTTGGGTGTTGTAGGCAAACAACGCCGGCAGCGCCATTGCGGGCGAGATGGTGCCGTTGGCGATCTGCGGGCCGATGATGGCGACGCCGATGACCTGGGCGATGACCGCGCCTGGGCCAAGGATGGGCGACAGGAACGGCAGGCCGCAGATGGCCGAGATGACCAGCAGGCCGACGATGTTGTTGGCCAAGGGTCCCATCGGCTGTGCCAGCACGTCGCCGATGCCGGTGTAGAGGATCAGGCCAATCAGCATGGTCACGAAGGCCATGAAGGGCAGCACGTTGCGGATAACCTGATCGATGGTGCGGCGGCCGGAGTTGAAGAAGATGCCGACGACACGGCCCATGACACGGCCGATCGAGCTGATCAGGCCGATAAGCCCGCCCTCGTTCGGCAGCGGCTCGGCCGCCCTGGCAGTGGTGTTGTTGCTTGTACTCATTGATGCTGCTCCCCCCGCAGTGGTGACCGCTTCGGATCCGTCCGCCATCGTGACGTTGGCCGGCTTCACGCCCGAAACGTAGATGTCTTCCGTGATGAACTGGGCGAGCGGACCCGCCTGGCCGACCGGTGTCAGATTGACGGTCGGGATACGCTTGCGCGGATAGACGCCGCAGCGCGCGGTGCCGCCGCAGTCGACGACGACGACCGCCATCTCGCTTTCGATCGGCGGCGCCTTGAAGCCGTCGACCGCTTCGGCGCCGGTCATATCGGCGATAAGCTGCGCCACCGGATGAATGCCGCCACCGGTTACCGACACGACCTTGCTGCGCTGCTCGGTCGGTTCGATGACCAGCGGGCCGCCCCAACCGGTGGAGCCCCTCGAGATCTTTACTGCCTTGTATGTCTTGGCCATGGTGTCCTCCCGCCCTTAGAGCTCGACGCCCTGGCGGCGTGCCATGATGGCCGTGATGCGCTCGGTCAGCATGCCCTTCAGCAGGATGACGACGAGGCCGACGAGGGCGTACCAGATGGCCACCTTGACGTGATAGCCGTTGGCGATGACGCCCCGCTTCTCGAGATCGAGCAGCGCGACCAGCATGCCGCCCCAGACGAAATATTCGCCGGGGTTGATATGCGGGAAGAGGCCGAGCGGCGGATGCACATAGGACACCGCCGCGTCGTAGAAGGCAGGCTTGTGCTTTTCTTCCAGGAAGGAGCCGAAGGTGTAGGCCATCGGGTTGGTGAGGAAGAACACCGACAGGACCGGCAGCACGGTGTAGCGGGTCAGCGCGATACGGCCGGCGCCGCGCGCCAGGCCGTGGACGCGCTCTTCGCCGACCAGTTCGGTGACGGCGTAGAAGGCGGTCATCAGCACGACCAGGGTCGGGATGATGCCGGTGACGAAGCCGGCGAACACTTCGCCGCCCTTCTGGAAGATGCCGATGAAATATTTGCCGATCGCGGTCAGCCAGCCGAGCTGCTCTTCCTGCTGCACATTCTTCAGCTGTTCCTTGAGCTGATCGGCGGTGACCGGCGCATTGTCGGTCGTCGCCTGCGCCAGGACCACGAGATGATCGGTGGCATGCTCGACGCCGAGCTTGCCGTGCCAGGCAGCATCGGAGACCATGGTGCCTGCGACATGCAGGTTGTGCACCGCCAGGTCGGCATGCTGCGCCAATAACGAAATTACAGACATTTCTCCTCCTTATGACCCCCGCCGGTCATTCCCAGCCGGCTGCCGGCGTCGCTTTAAGCCCTTGCTACATTCAAACCGGACAGGCCCGGCTTCTTCCCCGGCTCCGACCGCGCGCGGTCGATCTGCTCGATCGCCCGTTTCACGGCCTCGGCCACACCGGGTTCCCCCTCCCCCATGATCGCAGGGTTGGACCGGAGTCGATCGAGGGGGATACCCTCGAATTCTTCATGTCGCTTGAACTTGGTGAGCACCGAACGACCGCTCATGACCATCATGCGGCGCACGATGAGATCGGGCGTCACGACGACGAGCGCGATGGTACCCTTGGCGAGCCGGCCGCGGAAATTGCCGGCGCCGACGAAGCCGTCCTTGAACTCTCCGGTGACGCCTTTGAAGACGTCCGCATAATGCCGCATCTGCAGCCAGACGCCGAGCGATTGCAGCGCCCAGACGACAAACAGCAGAAGCAGCGCCCACTGCCAGATCGCCATTTCGGTTTCCTCCCGATTCTCTTCCTCCGGCACATATTGGACGGAGGCGAGATGACCCGAAAGTGAGAACATTTGTTTCCTAGAATGTCAACATGTATTATATTAGCCGCCGTAACGCTCCACAGGCGGCTGACCGATTTCGGCAACGGCAGCGCCTGTGCTAGCCTGTCGCCAAACGGGATATGAGACATGGATCTGCCTTTCAGGCACGAACTGGCGCTTATGCCGGACCTTCGTCACCGGCTGCGGCAGCTGCGCTGGTTCCGCGCCACCTTCCGCAGCAGCGCGAAGGTGGTGTCGGAAACCTTTGGCGTTCGTTTCGAGATCGACGAGGCCAAGCTGACGCGCGCCTTTCTCGACTGGATCGACGTCATGGAAGCGCAGAAGCGATTCGCAGCCGTCGACCGCGCGGACTTCATCGTGTTCGCCGCCGGGCTGGTGCTGCGCGAGCTGATCCGGCAGGCGCCGGCGCGAGAGGTCTCCGGTCTTACCGAAATGATCGAGACGGAAGCCAATGCCGGCACGGCGGAAATCGTGCGCTTCTGGCCGGAAGGTTTTCTCTATACCAACTACTGCGTGTCGGCGATCCTGGCCGTGCACGAGCAGGAATTCGGCACGGCGCCCAGCATCGACAAATGCGCCGACGACCTGCGCACCTGGTGGTCCTACCGCGAGAACGCGACGGAAATGCCCGCCTATGCCGTGGCCTTCCTCGACCGCTTCCTCGGCGCCGAGCCCAACTGGATCACCCCCGACCGCGCGCAGTCGCGCCAGGCCATGCAGCGCGCGCTTGGATCCACGCCGGTCAGCGAGGCGCTGCGCCAGCTTTGATGCGCAGGAGATGCATCCGCATCACTATTGAACATCTGACTTTTTATCGATAGCGATGTGCGTATTGGCACAGAGGCCGGGAGAAGCGCGTGGCGCAACCTAGACTGATTTTCGACTGCGACGGCGTTCTCGTCGACAGCGAACCGCTGGCCGCCAAGGCCTATGAGCGCGTCTATGAGAAGCATGGCATGCCAGGCGTCCATGGCGGCATCATCGCGCAATGCATCGGCATGAAGCAGGCCGACATCATTGTCAAAATCAAGGAACTGACCGGCCATCAGTTCCCGCCCACCGCCGACGGCGACATCTGGGCCGAGACCAAGCTGCTCTTTTCGGAGGAGCTGAAGCCGACATCGGGGATCCTGCCGTTCCTGAGCGCGCTTGCCGGCGACCGCTGTGTCGCCTCGTCATCTTCGGTCGAACGCATCAACCACAGCCTGTCGGTGACCGGACTGTCGCGCTTCTTCGGCGAGGCGATCTTTTCCTCCTCGATGGTCAAGAACGGCAAGCCGGCGCCCGACATCTTCCTCTACGCCGCCGAGAAAATGGGCGCGAACCCCGCCGACTGCATCGTGGTCGAGGATTCGCCTTTTGGCGTCCAGGGCGCGGTTGCGGCCGGCATGATCGCGATCGGCTATACCGGCGGCGGGCATACCTATCCCGAGCACGGCGCCCGGCTGAAGGCCGCAGGCGCGGATTTCGTCTGCGCCGACTGGCACGACGTCAGCCGGCAATTGGCCGCGCTTGGTGTGCCGGCCTGAGCTTGTTGGAGCATGATCTTCTCCGGAAACCGGTTCCCACCTTTTGCATTCGCTGACCTTCGGTTGGGATCATGCTCTAGCGGAGACTGGGGAAGCGACGCCGGGTCCACTCCCCAGGCGGGACCAATCCCCCCACGCGGAAGTTGAAGGACAGGACCCTCGTTGCATCGGCGTCGACCTCGCAGCGGAAGCTGAGATCATACCATTGGGTTGTCGTGCTGAAGGCAGCCTGCGGAGGGTTAAGAACATTGCCTTGTTTCAAGGGAATGGTCGGCAGCCATTTGGGCGAGTAATCGGCACTCTGCAGCTCCTGGTTCAGAACGTTGGCGCACAGGTTGGCTACGCGCTGATCGCGCGGCACATTCTCCATCGAGCTTGTGGCCAACGCGTTGCCGGTCGCACCCGGCGAGTAAAGCTTTCTGACGCCCGGCAGGCCGGAATAGATCGGCGATCCCGCAACCTCGCTGTCGGCGGGGCTTGACCTTCCCGGGTTCCCGCTCGGCGCTCTCAGAGCTCTTGCGGATTTGAACTTCATCGCCTTGGAAGGCTTGGGCTTTGCTTGTTCGGCCGGCGCAGGCTTGTCGCCGGCCTCGGCCGTCAACGGCTTTGGCGTTTCGGCAGCTTGCTTTTCGGCGGTTTGCGGCTCCTGCTTGTCCTGCTGCTGTTTGTCAGTGTCCTCAGTTGCCTGCTTCTCCTCGCTTTGCGCGGGTTTTTCGTCCGGCGCAGTGGTTACCGGCTTCTCTTGAGCCTTGTTGGTGTCCGCCTGCTGCTCGGGCGTTGCAGGCGGAGCCGGCTCGTTGGGCGCGGGCCGCGACGAGACGGGCGGCTTCGCGGGTTCATCCTTGGCCGGCGACGGAGCATTGGCCGGCGCGCTGCCGCCGTTGAGAGATTTCTCCGGGCCGGTATCCTTCTCGCCATACTGAAAAACGCGCTTCAGAACCGGGATGTCCTGGGGTTTCGGCGGCTGCGGCGGCGGTGGCTTTTGCACGGCCTGCTCGGGCGGCTTTTCGGCCTTCTTTTCGGGCGTCGGCTCCGGCGGCTTCGGAGCGGGCTTCGGCTTGGGCTGCTCGGGCGGCGGCACGATCGCGACGTTGACCGGCTGTTCCTGCTGGTCCGGCTGTTGCTCGGGTCTCGGCAAGCCGAAGAACAAGAATGCTGCGATCAGGGCATGCAGGAATAGCGATGCGGCCAAGGCCCACCGCCAATTCCGAAACCATTCCCGCATCTTGCCGTTCATCGCGCCCCGATGTGGAACGAAATGACGGCGGCTTCAAGCGCCGGCAGGGATTTGCGCTAGCTGCCGGCCTGACAAGTCGGTGATCGGAGGGCCTGTGGCGTAAGCAAGCCGGATCAGGGGCCGGCAGGGATTGGCTTACACCAGCATGCCCATCGGGTTTTCGATCAGGCGCTTGAAGGCGCCGAGCAGTTCCGCGCCGAGCGCGCCGTCG
>NZ_VFTP01000027.1:0-45287 GCF_006439455.1 Mesorhizobium sp. B2-9-1
GAGGCCGTCTGCGTGCCGTCCTCCTTGACCGTGCCGGTGTCGGTCGCGCCGGTGATCGTCACCGCGTCGTTGGTGCCGTCGATATGGATGGTGACGGTGCGGGTGTCGGTGCTGCCGTGGCCGTCGTCCACTTTCACCGTGTAGGTCTCGGTCAGGTGGTCGCCGGCGCCGAGCGACTGCGCCGCCGCGTTGTCGAGCGTGTAGGTCCATTTGCCGGTCTGGTCGACCGCAATCGAGCCGTAGGCGCTGCCGTTGACACCGTCGATGCTCCAGGTGTGGCTGTCGCTGAGGTCGACGTCGCTGAAGCCGAGCTGGCCCGAGGCCGTCTGCGTGCCGTCCTCCTTGACCGTGCCGGTGTCGGTCGCGCCGGTGATCGTCACCGCGTCGTTGGTGCCTGTGATCACCACCGACAGCGTACCCACGCTGAGCGTGCCATTTGACATCTTGATGGTGTACTGAATCGTATCGTTGAATGTCTGTCCGGCCGCAAGTGCGTTGATCTGCCCACTCAACCCAGTCGCGTCGTAATGAATCTTGTTGTCACTTCCGATCCAGAATTTCGCGCCATTTGTGCTGGTTTCGGCGAATTGAATTCCCGCTTGATCCTGTATCAGGAGATCCTTGTTATAATCGGCGAAGGCCTTGTTCGTGACTGTGATGCTGGCCCCTCCGTCGTCGTTCTTGGTGCCGTCATCCACCGAATAAATCGTCGTCTTGGTCCCGCCACCGCTTGCCGCAAGCACGTCGAACGTGAACTGAAGGCTGCCGTCCTCGCTGCCGGATTGCGTCAGATTGGCTGCCGCGCCCGAATTCGAAAACGTGACGGTCGAGCCTGAAACTGTTGTGGTCGCCATTGCCAATTACCCCCTGTGATCCCTTTGCGAACGACCAAAGTGTTCGCCCCAACGGTTACTGCTGATCCTGGTGCGGACGACGCAAGCGGATGCTTCCGCCCGCGGCGGTTGGTCAGGACCAAGCCACTCTGATTGAACGTAAAGACTTCTCTCGCCGAGAGACAAAACCCCACCCCAGAGCGCTTGCACGCTCGCACCCAACGTTCCTAGCTGGCGTGCCCCCCTCGGTCGCCGCAATCGCGGGACAAGCATACCTATATTCAGGTATATTAGCTTTTTACGATTTGGAAACCATAACGGAATATATATTGCCGCGTAATGTTAACGATTCATTAAACACTTAACAAATCTGCCACCCCATCGATTGATGCCTGTGTCTCCCAAAGTGAGCTGCGATTTGGAGGGAATGATATGCATCAAAACAAAGACTTAAAGTGCACGGCCTGAGTCCGTTTCGGCGCAGCGTCATTTGATGGCGCAGCGTTGACTTCGCCATCGCTCGGTCGCTGGCATTTCTGTTGGAAATTTTATCGGAACATGTAGCGCTGCGCGCAACCGACAAAGCAGGCTCGCCGTCAACCAATGGCGCAAAGGCCGCCAGAGCCCGGTCGCCAGCGTCTTCCGATGTCAGCCAGCCAGGCTGTCCTGCTCCAAGGCGTTCGGGTCGCCCGGCGCCGTCGCCCAGGCGAGCTCGACCAGCGTCACCGTGCGCCGGCCCACGCCGTCGACCTGGCAGACGATGAGGCCCTGCTCCTCGATATAGTCGAGCAGCCGGCGCGCGCGGCGCAGCGAATGCGAACCGTAAGCCCGCGCGATCGCCGCGTCGCTCGGGCAGGGCCAGCCTTCCTTGGCGGCGCGCGCGATCATCATGAACACGCCCTGCATGTCCTCGGGCAGCAGCGAGGCGCGCACGGAAACGTCGCGCCAGGCGTCGTCCTCGGCGATGTCGGAGCCGACGCCCGCGCGGGCGCGCGTCAGCATGCGGCGGAACTCCGAAAGGTCGGGCACCACGGAGGCGAGCCCTTCGATGCGGCAGCGGACCACGAATTCCTGGTAGAGCACGCCGATGACGCGGAACCCGGCATCCGGCTCCGCCAGGATGGCGCGCAGTATGCGGTCCATCCGCTCGCGCCGCTCTGCCAGATCCTCGGCGCTTGGCTGCGCCTCCGCCGGCTCGGGGCGCATGTCCAGCGGCGCGGCCTTGGCCGCCATCAATTGGTCAAGCAGGTCGGGCGAAGGCCGGCGCTGCGGCCTGACCGTCTCCGGCGGCGGCGCGGCAAGAATGATCGCGCGCGCATCTTCGAGCGCGGCTCCCGGCATCGGCATCAGCCGCGGCGTGCCGTTGCGCGGGCTGGTTTCGGTCTGGCCGATGCGCACGCCGAGCGGACGGCGCGACAAGGCAGGACCGAGCGCCATGAAATGCCCGCGCTCCAGGTCGCGGAAAGCTTCGGCCTGACGCCGTTCCATGCCGAGCAGGTCGGCGGCGCGCGCCATGTCGATGTCGAGGAAAGTCCGGCCCATCAGGAAGTTGGAGGCTTCCGCCGCGACGTTCTTGGCGAGCTTCGCCAGCCGCTGCGTGGCGATGATGCCGGCAAGCCCGCGCTTGCGGCCGCGGCACATCAGATTAGTCATGGCGCCCAGCGAGAGCTTGCGTGCCTCGTCCGAAACCTCGCCGGCGGCGGCGGGCGCGAAGAGCTGCGCCTCGTCGACGACCACCAGTATCGGATACCAGTGGTCGCGCGCGACCTCGAACAGCCCGCCGAGGAATGCCGCGGCGCGCCGCATCTGGTTCTCGGCATCGAGCCCTTCGAGGTTGAGCACTGTCGAGACGCGGTGGATGCGCGCCCGCTCGCCGGCCGCTTGCAGGCCGCGCTCGGTATGTTCCTCGGCATCGATCACCAGATGTCCAAAGCGTTCGCCCAGAGACACGAAGTCGCCTTCGGGGTCGATGATGGTCTGCTGCACCCAGGGCGCGCTCTGCTCCAGAAGGCGGCGCAGCAGATGCGACTTTCCCGAGCCCGAATTGCCCTGCACCAGCAGGCGGGTCGCCAGCAACTCCTCAAGGTCGAGGGCCGCCGGCGCGCCTGCGCTCGTCTGTCCCATCTCGATTGCAACGGTCATGTTCTCGACTCGGATCGTCTCCCTGCGCGCGACGGGCTTACCAACCTGAGCGCGGTGCGTCGAGCTTACGCTGCCGTTAGCCAGCAGGTGTCCACATCTGCGCTTGAATCACGGGGGTTGTCGCCAGCCCACTGGTCGGACCACCATTTTGCTGGCACATTCCAGCCGTTGGCGTATCATCTTTTGCGGGAGGGTTCATGGCAGGAGGAGGCCGATGAACGTCACTGCGGAAGTGCCCGTCATGGATCCGACGGTGCAAGACCTTGTTTCATCTGCTCTTTCGAAATTTCGCGCCGGCGATACCGTCTCGACCCGGGCGATGCTCGACGCCATACGCCGATCCGACCCGGCCTGCCAGGATAGCGACGACCATCTGATCGAACTGATCGTCATGGCCGCGGTTGGTAAGACCATGGGCGTCGTGTTCGACCACCGCTCGCCCGATGAGCGGTTGCCACGTCTTTCCTAGCGAGCCCGTCGGCTGAAGCCTTCTAACGTCGCCATTCACGGGCGGAGCGGGGAGCGAAGCGACGCGCGCACGCCCGTGGACTCATTTCCGTGACTTCGAGGCGTCGCAGTGGTGCAGACGAACCAACAGGCGCTTCGGCTAAGCTCCACAAGGACGATTTGCCAACGCAGGCGGCGGCCGATAGACCCCTGCTAGTTCTCCGACACAGGGATTTTGAAAGGTTGCCGTTTGTCTTGGTGCAAGATTTTCCGTTCATTTCCGTGAAACCAGCACAAACCGCCGGGGATTGGTTGAAGCCGCCCCAACCTCGTCATTCTATGGCGGAGCAAGGAGCGCAGCGACGCGGCGCAGACCATAGAATCCATTCCGTGACTTGGAGGCGCCGCCTCAGTGCAGAATTTTGCTCCGTTGCACGCCTTGGCGAAGGTAACGGCATGGATTCCAGGGTCTTCGCGACGGAGCTTCGCTCCTGCTCCGCCCTGGAATGACGATCGCGATGGCGTTTCGGCAATCTCCACGCATGCCACCAACGCAAAACAGAGCCGACCGGTCAAAATCCCTGTGCAGTGCCACTAGCTACCTAGCGGATGCGGCATGTAGCCGACAAAGCCGGCAATCTTCCAGCGTCCGCCGACCTTGCGGCAGAAGTAGAGCGTCTGCCATTTGAGCCGGTCGACGCCGCCGTCGGCCTTGGCGACCGAGCCGTCAAACTTCTTGTGCAGCACCGCGCGGTCGCCGTCGATGTCGATGTCGCGCATGTTGGTGACGCGAAACAGCGCTTCGCGCAGCGGCTCGGCGAATTTCGTCGCCGCGGTTTCCTTGGCCTGCCGCAGCCATTCGTCGCGATAGACATCCAGCCTGGGGAACTGCAGCCGCCAGGCATCTGCGTTGGCAAGGAAATGCGCATGCATGCCGAAGAAGCTTTCCGCGATGAAATCGTCCTCGACCATCGACCAGTCCTGACCGAGGAAGGCATCGATGTCGCGCCGCACCAGCATTTCCCACAGCGCGTGGCGGTCGGCATCGCCTTCCGGAAACGGATTCTTGTCGAAGGTCATGCCGGATCTCCCTCATATGCGCGGCCGATTTCAAGCCGCGTCGAGCGCAAGATGCTCAGGCTTCTGTAATAAAGCAACATGGATTTCGAAAGAATGTTGCTTTCCGACATTGGCTCTAGGAGGATCGTGCCGACAGGCGTAGACGGCTATGTAACCCCGTTCCCGTCAGTCGATAGAAGGAGGCTCCCCTTGTCCAAGCAGTGCTTTGGGAAATCCCACGTTCCGCTCTCGCCCGCCGTCCGCGCCGGCGATTTCGTCTATATCTCCGGCCAGGTGCCGGTGGGCAGCGACGGGCTCGTGGTCAAGGGCGGCATCGCCGAGCAGGCCGAGGAGGTGCTGCAGAACGTCAAGGCGGCCCTGGCGCTCGCCGGCTGCACCATGGACGATGTGGTGAAGACCACCGTCTGGCTGGAGGACGCACGCGATTTCGGCACATTCAACACCGTTTATGCAAAACATTTCCCGAAGGATCCGCCAGCGCGCACCACGGTCGAATCGCGCCTGATGATCGACATCAAGATCGAAGTCGAAGCCGTCGCCTATCGGCCGGTCTGATCGCCCGGTCGGATCGCTTGAAGCAATTCCAGGAAAAGTGCTTAGCGGTTATGTTCGGCGACTTCGCCGTAGCCTTCCGTCCGGAATTGCGTGAAACGAACAAACAGCGAGGGCACCGATGCAGTTCGATCTCCTGATCAAGGGCGGGCGCCTCATCGATCCCGCATCGGGCCTGAACGCGCCACGCGATGTTGCCATTGCCGATGGCCGCGTCGCTTCGATCGATGCCGCCATCGACGCCGAGGCGGCGGGTGAAGTCGTCGACGCCAGGGATTGCATCGTCACGCCCGGCCTCATCGACCTTCACAGCCACGTCTACTGGGGCGGCACCTCGCTCGGCGTCGATGCCGACCGGCTCGCCGCCAAGAGCGGAACCACCACCTTTATCGATGCCGGCAGCGCCGGCGCCGGCAATTTCCTGGGCTTCCGCCGCCACGTCATCGAGCGCTCGAAGGTCCGCATCCTCGCTTACGTCAACATCTCCTTTGCAGGCATATTCGGCTTCGCCAAGACAGTGTCGGTCGGCGAATGCGGCGACCTCAGGCTTTGCGAGCCGCGCGAGACGGTTGCCGCGGTGCGCGAGCACGCCGATATCGTCGTCGGCGTCAAGGTCCGCTCCGGCAAGCATGCCGGCGGCTCGAGCGGCATCGCGCCGGTCGACCTCGCGCTCGAAGCCGCCGACAAGGCCGGCCTGCCGCTGATGGGCGCATATCGACGAGCCGCCGCCCGGCCGCTCGGAAGTGCTGCCCAGGCTGCGCCGCGGCGACATTCTCACCCATTGCTTCCGGCCGTTTCCCAACGCGCCGGTCTTCGCCTCCGGAGCGGTGCGGCCGGACATGCGGCTGGCGCGCGAGCGCGGCGTCATCTTCGACATCGGCCACGGCATGGGTTCCTTCGACTTCGAGGTGGCGAAGGCGATGCTTGCCGAGGGCCTCGCGCCCGACGTCATCTCCAGCGACGTGCATCTCTACTGCGTCGACGGTCCGGCCTTCGACATCCTGGTCTGCATGTCGAAGCTCATGGCGCTCGGCATGCCGCTGGTCGAGGTTCTGCGCGCGGCGACGCAGCGGCCGGCGGAGGCGATCGCAAGGCCGGAGCTCGGCACGCTGAAGGTCGGCGGCGCCGGCGACGTCGCCGTGTTGAAGCTGCAGCCCGGCCGCTTCACTTTCGTTGACGCGGTCGGGGCGTCATTGATCGCGGATCAGCGGCTGGTCTCCAACGGCATTGTCATCGGCGGCAAATGGTGGCCGAACGAAGCGCCCGACCACAATGAGACGGAGCGCTTCGAGGCGCATGCGCACCATACGCATGTGGATGTGGCTGCGGGGCATTTTGGCCCATCATCGTCGTCATTCTAGGGCGGAGCGACGCGAAGCGGAGCGCAGACCCTAGAATCCATTCCGTGACTGTCGCCGAAGAATGCAGCGGTGTAGAATGGGGTTTGAGACGATCCCGGCGAAGAATCCCGTTCTGGTCCGCTTGCACACGCCACGAATGTCACGGCATGTATCCTAGGGTCTGCGCGCGTCGCTTCGCTCCTTGCTCCGCCCTAGGATGACGACCGCTAGGTTCTCGCATTACTCGGCTCTCCATAAACCGGCGTCGCAATCCCCTCCATCCGCGCCTTGAGCTGCAGCGCAACGAACTTCGAATAGAACCTCGACAGCGCCAGATTGCCGCCGTGGAACCACAGCGCTTCCTGCGCCGTCGGTTTCCACATGTTGCGCAATTCGCCCTGCCACGGACCCGGATCGCCCTTCACGCCGGAGCCCAGGCCCCAGCACGGGCCGACCTTGTCGGCGACCTCGCGCGAGACGATGCCCGCAACCGTCTCGTTCATCGACTGGTAGCCGGTGCAGCAGACGATCGCGTCGACGGCGAGCTCGCTGCAGTCCTCGAACAGAATGCCGTCCGGCGTCAGCGACTTGATGCCGACGCCGCTTTTCACCTTGATCTCGCCGTTCAGGATCAGCTCGCAGGCGCCGACATCGATATAGTAGCCGGAGCCTGTCCGGTAGGCCTTCATCAACAGCCCGGTTTCGTCGTCGCCGAAGTCGATGGCAAAGCCGCTGTCGCTGAGGCGCTGGTAGAAATCCGCGTCGCGCGCCCGGATCACATCATAGAGCGCGCGCTGGCCCTCCGGCACCAGCGCGAAGGGCGTGGAGGCGACGATCATGTCGGCCTTGTCGGTGGTGATGCCGCGCGCCAGCGCCTTCTCCGAGAATATCTCGAAGCCGACATCCATCAGCGTGTCGGACTTCACCACCGTCGTCGGCGAGCGCTGCACCATGGTGACCTTGGCGCCCGCTTCCCACAGATCGACGCTGACATCGTGGCCTGAGCTTGCAGCACCTATCACCGCGACGCGCTTGCCGCGGAATTTCTCGCCGGTCGAATACTGGCTGGAATGCAAAAGCTCGCCCTTGAAGCTGTCGGCGCCGGGCAATTCGATCCGCCGCGGCGGCCCGTATGCGCCGGTGGCGAAGACGATGTGCTTGGGCTTCAGCGTGACACGCTGGCCGACCCGGTCGACTACGACGGTCCAGGCCTTCTCGGCCTCGTCATAGGCGGCGTTGATGCATTTGGTTGCGACCCAATAGTTCAGCTCCATGACGCGTGTATACATCTCCAGCCAGTCGCCCATCTTGTCCTTGGGCGTGAAGACCGGCCAGTTTTCCGGGAACGGAACATAGGGCAGATGATCGTACCAGACCGGGTCGTGCAGCACGAGCGAGCGGTAGCGGTTGCGCCAGGAATCGCCGGCGCGCGCGTTCTTCTCGATGATCAGCGTCGGAACGCCGAGCTGGCGCAGCCGGGCGCCCAGCATGATGCCGCCCTGCCCGCCGCCGATCACCAGGCAGTAGGGCTGCTCGTGCACGCCGAGATCGCGCGCCTCGCGCGCCCGTGCTTCCGCCCAGGTCTCGCGCCCGGGATCGGCCTTGTGGCGGATGCCGAGCGGCCGCGCCGGCCCCTTCCGCTCCTCGAACCCCTTGAGCTCGCTCATCGCCGTGAACAGCGTGCGGCAGCGGCCGCCCTTGAGCCGCAGGATCCCCTCGCCGCGCGCCACCGCCGTCTCGAATGTGAACCAGGCTTCGACGGTGCCGTCGTCGACCCTGGGCTCCCCGGACATCCGCCAGTGCGATGGCTGCGCCGATGGCTGCGTGGCCTCCAGCATGTCGCGGATCGCCGCCTGTCCTTCCATGGTTTTGATGTTCCAGGTGAAGGTCAAGAGATCGCGCCAGTAGCAATCCTGCGCGAAGAGGTTCGTCGCCGCCTCGATATCGCCGGCCGCTAGCGCCCGGCCGAATGAGCCTAGCCAGGTTGCCGCCTGTTGCGATGGTGCGATGTCGAGCATTTTTCTTCGTTCCTTTTTTGCATGGTTACAGGCGGATTTTCGCGGCCAGACGGGGCTCCGGCAACGCATAGCGCGCTCCCGCGCCCAAAGCGCGCCAAGTCAAAATCCCTATAGAATTCCTATATCTTTCCCACCCGCTCCGTCTCGAACCTTTATGGCGATCGGGCCCATATTCTCCTTCGAAAAAACGCTGCGAACCGCCATCGCCGACAAGGCGACGTGCGTCCGCGTATAGTTTTGAGCCCGCCACTGCGAGCCGGAAGCGCAAGGTGGAAAACAAGGAACGCCTGCCATGGACCTCATAGTTCTCGGGATCGGGATTTTATTCTTCGCCTTGTCCTTAGCCTACGTCAAAGCCTGCGACAGAATCTGAGCAAGGGACCGTACCATGCTTTTCGACTACATCCTCGGCGGCGCGGTGACCTTGTTCCTGCTTGCCTACCTTACCTATGCGCTCATCCGCCCAGAGCGCTTCTGACCGGCACGCGGAGAGCCCATCATGACTATAAATGGCTGGATACAGATCCTCGTCTATTGCGGGATCCTGGCTTTGCTCGTGAAGCCGCTCGGCTTCTATATGCAACGCGTCTTCAGCGGCGACCGCACGTTGCTGTCGCCACTGCTCGTGCCGATCGAGCGCGGGCTCTATCGCCTCGCCGGAACGAGCGAAAAGGAAGAACAGCATTGGGCCGTCTATGCGACCGGCATGCTGCTCTTCAACCTCGCTGGCTTCATCGTCCTTTATGCGCTGCAGCGGCTGCAGGGCGCCCTGCCCTACAATCCGGCCGGGATGACCGCGGTCGACCCTGAGCTTGCCTTCAACACCGCCGCCAGCTTCATCACCAACACCAACTGGCAGAATTACGGCGGCGAAAGCACGATGTCCTACCTCGTGCAGATGGCCGGCCTCACCGTTCAGAATTTCGTCTCGGCCGCCACCGGCATTGCCATCGCCATTGCCTTGATCCGCGGCTTCGCCCGCGCGTCCGGCAAGTCGATCGGCAATTTCTGGGTCGACCTCACCCGCTGCACGCTCTACGTGCTCCTGCCGATCTGTATCGTGCTGACGCTTGCCTATGTCTGGCTGGGCGTGCCGCAAACGCTCGGCGCCTATGTCGACGCCACCACGCTGGAAGGCGCCAAGCAGACGATCGCGCTCGGCCCGGTGGCCTCGCAGCTCGCCATAAAGATGCTCGGCACCAATGGCGGCGGCTTCTTCAATGCCAACTCGGCGCATCCGTTCGAGAACCCGGGCGCGATCTCCAACCTGATACAGATGCTGTCGATCTTCGCGCTCGGCGCCGGTCTCACCAACGTCTTCGGCCGCATGGTCGGCAGTGAGCGCCAGGGCTGGGCGATCCTTGCCTCGATGGGCGTGCTGTTCGTCGTTGGCGTTGCCGTCTGCTACTGGGCGGAAGCCGCCGGCAACCCGCTCGTCCATGCGCTCGGCATCGACGGCGGCAACATGGAAGGCAAGGAGACGCGCTTCGGCATCGCCTTGTCGGCTCTCTTCGCCGTGATCACCACGGCCGCCTCCTGCGGTGCCGTCAACGCCATGCATGATAGCTTCACCGCGCTCGGCGGCATGATCCCGCTGATCAACATGCAGCTCGGCGAAGTCATTGTCGGCGGTGTCGGCGCCGGCTTCTACGGCATCCTGATGTTCGTCGTGCTCGCCGTCTTTGTCGCCGGCCTGATGGTCGGCCGCACGCCCGAATATCTCGGCAAGAAGATAGAGGCCAAGGAGGTCAAGATGGCGATGCTGGCGATCCTGTGCCTGCCGCTGGCGATGCTGATCTTCACGGCCATCGCCGTGGTTCTGCCGAGCGCCGTGGCCTCGATGGCCAATGGCGGCCCGCACGGCTTCACCGAGGTGCTTTATGCCTATACCTCGGCGGCCGCGAACAACGGCTCGGCCTTCGGCGGCCTCACCGGCAACACGCCCTGGTACAACATCACCATCGGCATCGGCATATTGATAGGCCGCTTCCTGGTCATCATCCCGGCTTTGGCCATCGCGGGCTCGCTGGCCGCGAAGAAGACCGTGCCCGCCTCCGCCGGCACCTTCCCGACCGACGGCACGCTGTTCGTCGGCCTCCTGGTGGGCGTTATCGTCATCGTCGGCGGCCTCACCTTCTTCCCGGCGCTCGCCGTCGGTCCGATCGTCGAGCATCTGGCGATGATTCATGGACAGACCTTCTGAGGTGACCCATGCCCCGCTTCAACGACATACGACGCAACGACCGTCCCCCGACCGGTGACGGAGCGCCCGACGACGGAAGGGAGGAGAAGCCTCGTCCTTTCCCGACGCTTTCAACCTTTCTCGGCATGGCGGCCGCGCTGTTCGTGTTGTGGCTGCTGGCCACCGGCCTGCCGCACCTGCTCCCGAAGACCGAACACCCGGCGCCGTCCAACGTAACCGACACCGGAACCCAAAAATGAGCCAGTCCAAATCCGCTGTTATCATGGATGCGCGCATCCTGGTGCCTGCCCTCGGCGGCGCCTTGCGCAAGCTTGATCCGCGCACGCTGGCCAGGAACCCGGTGATGTTCGTCGTCGCGGTCGTCTCGGCTCTCACCACCGTGCTTTTCATCCGCGACCTGATTGTCGGCGGCGGCGATCTCGGCTTCACGCTGCAGATCATCATCTGGCTCTGGTTCACCGTGCTGTTCGCCAATTTCGCCGAGGCCGTCGCCGAAGGCCGCGGCAAGGCGCAAGCCGACTCGCTGCGCAAGGCGCGCACCGAGACCCAGGCCAAGCTGCTCACCAACGGCGAGGACCGCTCGAAATTCAAGCTGGTTCCCGGCACCAGCCTGAAGGTCGGCGATGTCGTGCTGGTCGAGGCCGGCGACATCATCCCTTCCGACGGTGAGGTGATCGAGGGCGTGGCCTCCGTCAACGAAGCCGCGATCACCGGCGAATCCGCGCCCGTCATCCGCGAATCCGGCGGCGACCGTTCGGCCGTCACCGGCGGCACGCAGGTGCTGTCCGACTGGATCCGCGTGCGCATTTCCGCCGCTTCCGGCCAGACCTTCCTCGACCGCATGATCTCGCTGGTCGAAGGAGCCGAGCGCCAGAAGACGCCGAACGAGATCGCACTCAACATCCTGCTCGTCGGCATGACGCTGATCTTCGTGCTGGCGACCGCGACCATCCCGAGCTTCGCTTCCTATTCGGGCGGCTATATCCCGGTGACGATCCTCGTCGCGCTGTTCGTGACGCTGATCCCGACCACGATCGGCGCGCTGCTGTCGGCCATCGGCATTGCAGGCATGGACCGCCTGGTGCGCTTCAACGTGCTTGCCATGTCCGGCCGCGCCGTCGAGGCCGCCGGCGACGTCGACACGCTGCTGCTCGACAAGACCGGCACCATCACGCTCGGCAACCGCCAGGCCACCGAGTTCCGCCCGGTCAAGGGCGTCACCGAGCAGGAGCTGGCCGACGCGGCCCAGCTTGCATCGCTGGCCGACGAGACCCCGGAAGGCCGCTCGATCGTCGTACTGGCCAAGGAGAAATACGCCATCCGCGCCCGCGACATGGCAACCTTGCACGCGACCTTCGTGCCATTCACCGCGCAGACCCGCATGAGCGGCGTCGACATCGACGGCTCGTCGGTGCGCAAGGGCGCGGTCGATGCGGTGCTTAATCACGTGAACCGGTCGACCGTCGCCACCCACGGCGCGCGCCCGATGACCGAAACCATCCGCGACCTGCAGGCGATCGCCGACGAGATCGCCAAGGCCGGCGGAACGCCGCTGGCGGTCGAGCGCGACGGCCGCCTGCTTGGCGTCGTCCACCTCAAGGACATCGTCAAGGGCGGCATCCGCGAGCGTTTCGCCGAGCTGCGCAAGATGGGCATCCGCACGGTGATGATCACCGGCGACAATCCGCTTACCGCCGCGGCAATTGCCGCCGAAGCCGGCGTCGACGACTTCCTCGCCCAGGCAACGCCGGAGAACAAGCTGTCGCTGATCCGCGAGGAGCAGGCCAAGGGCAAGCTGGTCGCCATGTGCGGCGACGGCACCAACGACGCGCCGGCGCTGGCCCAGGCCGATGTCGGCGTCGCCATGAACACCGGCACCGTCGCCGCGCGCGAGGCCGGCAACATGGTCGACCTCGACAGCGACCCGACCAAGCTGATCGAGATCGTCGAGATCGGCAAGGCGCTCCTGATGACGCGCGGTTCGCTGACCACCTTCTCGATCGCCAATGACGTGGCCAAGTATTTCGCGATCATCCCGGCGATGTTCGCGGTCTTCTACGTCGCGCCCGGCCAGCCCAGCGGTCCGCTGCAGGCGCTCAACATCATGCATCTGGCGACGCCGCAGAGCGCCATTTTGTCGGCCATCATCTTCAACGCGCTGATCATCATCGCGCTGATCCCGCTGTCGCTGAAGGGCGTGAAGTACCGAGCCATCGGCGCCGGTTCGCTGCTCACTCGCAACCTGCTCATCTACGGCCTCGGCGGCATCGTCGTGCCGTTCGTCGGCATCAAGGCGATCGACCTGATCGTCATGGCCCTCGGCCTCGCATAAGGATTTGCCTCGATGTTCAAGCAACTCAGACCCGCTTTGGTCATGATCGTCTTCTTCACGGTGCTAACCGGTCTCATCTATCCGATCGGGATGACCGGCATCGCCCAGGCGCTGTTTCCGAACCAGGCCAATGGCAGCCTTGTCGAAAAAGACGGCAAGGTCATCGGCTCCAGCCTGATCGGCCAGGCTTTCGCCGCCGACCGCTATTTCCGCGGCCGGCCGTCGGCAGCCGGTGAAGGCTACGACGACGCCGCCTCCGGCGGCTCGAATCTCGGTCCGACCAATCCCAAGCTCATCGAGCGCGTCAAGGGCGACGCCGAGAAGCTCAAGGCCGAAAACCCGAATGCGCCGGTGCCGATGAACCTCGTCACCACCTCGGGCAGCGGTCTCGATCCCGACATCAGCCCGGACGCCGCCTATTTCCAGGTGCCGCGCGTCGCCAGGGCCCGCGGCGTGGACGAGGCCAAGGTGAAGGCGCTCGTCGACAGCCATGTCGAGGAGCGCGAGCTCGGCGTCCTCGGCGAGCCGGTGGTCAACGTGCTGGCGCTGAACCTGGCGCTGGACGGCCTGAAGTAACCCGCCCGCGCCCGGGGATCGACACGATCCCCGGCGCAATTCATGATTGGACCTGATGCCGGACGACAGGACCAACCCCAAGAACCGACCCTCCCCCGACGCGCTGCTGGAGCATGCCGAGCGCGAGGGCCGTGGCCGGCTGCGCATATTCCTCGGCGCCGCGCCCGGCGTCGGCAAGACCTACGAGATGTTGATGGCCGGCCGCGCCCGCCACGCCGACGGCATCGACGTCGTGATCGGCATCGTCGAGACGCACGGCCGCAAGGAAACTCAGGCCTTGGTCGACAACTATGAGGTGATACCGCGCCGCCTGGTCGACTATCGCGGCCAGATCCTCGACGAGATGGACATCGACGCTATCCTGAAGCGGCGCCCTGCGCTGGTCCTGGTCGATGAGCTTGCCCATACCAACGCGCCCGGCAGCCGGCATCCCAAACGCTATCTCGACGTGCAGGAGATCCTGGCGCAAGGCATCGACGTCTACACCACGCTCAACATCCAGCATGTCGAAAGCCTGAACGACGTCGTGGCCCAGATCACACGGGTCAGGGTGCGCGAGACTGTTCCCGATTCGATCATCGACGAGGCCGACGACATCGAGATCATCGACCTCACGCCCGACGATCTGATCAAGAGGCTGCAGGACGGCAAGGTCTATTTCCCGAATACCGCGCAGCGCGCGATCGAGAATTATTTTTCGCCGGGCAATCTGACGGCGCTGCGCGAGCTGGCGCTGCGCCGTACCGCCCAGCGCGTCGATGAGCAACTGCTCAATCACATGCAGTCGCACGCCATTCCGGGGCCGTGGGCGGCCGGCGAGCGGGTGCTCGTCTGCGTCGACTCACAGCCTGGCGGAGCGGCCCGCATCCGCTACGCACGCAGGCTCGCCGACCGGCTGCGCGCGCCCTGGACGGCGCTGCATGTCGACACGCCACGGCTCGCCGGACTGTCCGAGGAAGACAAGGACCGCCTGGCCAGGAACCTGCGTCTTGCCGAGCAGCTCGGCGCCGAGATCGCCACCATTCCCGGCCAGAACGTCGCCCAGGACATCGTGCGTCACGCGACGGCGAACAACTTCACCCATATCGTCGTCGGCCGGCCGACCCGCTCGCGCTGGCGCGAGCTGATCGAGGGCTCGCTCACCTATGATCTGATCCGCAATGCCGGCGACATCAGCGTCCATGTCATTTCGGGCGCCGGGCGCGATGGCGACGCGCCGTCGGCGCGGGTGAAAGCCGCGCCCGAGCAGAAGCCTTTCCAGATCTGGCCCTATTTGTTTTCGACGGCCTATGTCGCCGGGGCGCTGGCCGCCAGCTCGATCCTCGACCAGTTCTTCGACGTGCGCAATCTCGCCAGCGTCCTGCTTCTGGCCGTGCTGACCTCGGCCGTGACCTTCGGGCTCTGGCCGGCGCTCTATGCCTGTTTCCTCTGCGCGCTTGCCTTCAATTTCTTCTTCCTCGAGCCGCGTTACACGCTGACGATCAGGGACCCGGAGAGCATCGTTGCCTTTACCGTTTTCCTCGTCGTCGCCGTGATCGCCAGCAATCTGACGGCACGCGTGCAGCGCCAGGCCGTCGCCGCCCGCTCGCGGGCGCGCGCCACCGGGGACATCTATTCCTTTTCCAGGAAGCTCGCCGGCGCCGGCACGCTCGACGACGTCTTATGGGCCACCGCCTTCCAGATCGCTTCGATGCTGAAGGTCCGTGTCGTGCTGCTTTTGCCGGAAAACGGCACCATCACCGTGAAGGCCGGCTATCCGCCGGACGACACCTTGGCCGAAGCCGATATCGCCGCCGCGCGCTGGGCCTGGGAGCACAATCGGCCGGCCGGCCGCGGCGCCGACACCTTGCCCGGCGCAAAACGTCTCTATCTCCCCTTGCGCACCGGACGGACAGCGATCGGCGTGGTCGGTCTCGATAATGACAAGCAGGGCCCGCTGCTGACGCCCGAGCAGCAACGTTTGCTCGACGCCTTGGCCGACCAGGCCGCCGTCGCCATCGAACGCGTCCAGCTCGTCGCCGATGTCGACCGCGCCAGGCTGGCCGCGGAAGCGGACCGGCTGCGCTCGGCGCTGCTCACCTCGATCTCGCATGACCTGAAGACGCCGCTTGCCGCGATCATGGGCGCGGCCGGCACGCTGAAGGAATTCGCGCCGGCGCTGCCGGAACAGGATCGCGCGGAGCTTCTGGCGACCGTCGTCAGCGAGTCCGAGCGGCTGAACCGCTTCATCGCCAATCTGCTCGACATGACCAGGATCGAGTCGGGCGCGATGGAACCGAATTATGCGCTCAATTATATCGGCGATGTCGTCGGCTCAGCGTTGAACCGGGCGCAGAAGATCACCGCCGAGCACAAAATAGAGACCGACATCCCGGCCGACCTGCCGATGCTGCGGCTCGATCCGGTTCTGTTCGAGCAGGCATTGTTCAACCTGCTCGACAATGCCGCCAAATACGCCTTGCCGGGCTCGGCCATCCGGCTGCAGGCCTGGGTGGACAGCGGCGCCGTCATCCTGCAGGTGATGGATGAGGGGCCGGGCATCCCGCCGGACGATCTGGAGCGGATATTCGATACCTTCTACCGCGTGCGCAAGCGCGACCAGGTGCGCGCCGGCACGGGTCTCGGACTGTCGATCAGTCGCGGCTTCATCGAGGCGATGGGCGGCACGGTCGCGGCGGCCAACCGCACCGACCGTCCAGGCGCGATCTTCACCATCCGCATGCCGGTGCCGGCTGAGTTGCCGGCGCTCGGCGCACCCCTTACAGACGATGCGGCATGACAAATCAGACCGTCTCCATTCTGGTCGTCGACGACGAGCCACCGATCCGAAAATTGCTGCGCGTCGGCCTCGGCAGCCAGGGCTATGCGGTCTCCGAGGCGCCGAATGCCAAGGCGGCCCTCGAACTCGTCGAGGCCGAACGACCCGACCTTATCCTGCTCGATCTCGGACTGCCCGGCGTGAGCGGCCTCGAGCTGCTCGGCAAATGGCGGGCCGACGGGCTCGACGTTCCGGTCGTCATCCTCTCCAGCCGCACCGACGAGGCCGGTATCGTCGCAGCGCTCGAGCTCGGCGCCGACGACTATTTGACCAAGCCCTTCGGCATGAACGAGCTGGTCGCGCGCATCCGCGTGGCGCTGCGCCACAAATTCCAGCAACAGGGCGAGAAGCCGGTGTTCCACACCGGCGACCTTTCGGTCGACCTTGTGAAGCGTATCGTCAAGGTCGAGGACAAGGAAGTGAAACTGTCGCCCAAGGAATATGACATCCTGCGCATGCTCGTGCAGTATGCCGGCAAGGTGCTGACCCATCAGTTCCTGATGAAGCAGATCTGGAACGACTCGACCGACGTCCAGTATCTCAGGGTCTATGTGCGCCAGCTGCGGCAAAAAATCGAGAAAACGCCGGACCAGCCGCGCTACATCATCACCGAGACCGGCGTCGGCTATCGGTTGCGCGAGGTGGAGTAGCTGAGGCAAGCCGTGGTGGTTGGCCGAAGCATCTCAGGGTCGTCATCCACGGGCGGAGCGGGAGCGAAGCGGACGCGTAGACCCGAGGATCCATGCCGTTACGCCGGCCAAGGAGTGCTGCGGAGCAGAACCTGCACCGTTACAGCGCTTCGAGGTCACGGCATGGATCCTATGGTCTGCGCGCGTCGCTTCGCTCCTTGCTCCGCCATAGGATGACGATCGCGACGGGCGTTTGAGTGAAATCCCTGCATGCGCGCACGCTCACACACAGCAGCGATCCCCACAGCTAGTCCGCCGACAGGTCCGCCGTCCGGGCGAGCGCACTGCCAAAACCGTTGAGCGAGATGGTGAAGGAGATCGGCTGCGCAGTGTCGGCCGCCGTGGCGTTGACCTTCAGCGTGGTGCCGTTCTGCAGCAACGGCGTGATATTGGCATCGAACGTCACCGGTACCAGGCAACCTACCGCCTGGCAGGTGTTGAACTGCAACGTGCCGTCCAGCTTCTTGTCGTCGATTTCGAACGAGATCCCGTTGGCCAAGGCGAGCCCGAAGGGCAGCGCCAGCGTGCCGGCGGCGTCCTGGCCGGTCTTGGTCGTCAATTCGATCGCCAGCAGCCGCTGGCCGCTCTGCTTGTTGAACTGCTGATGCGACAGGCTGCAGACCTTGTTGGTGCCGGTGACCTGGCAGTTGACCGTCCAGTCGCCATGCGTTTCCGACAGCGCCGAGGCGCCGCCCGGCAGTTGCGGCTTGGCCGCCGCGCCGGTGGGCTGGGCCGCTGGAGCCACCTTGTCGGTCTTATTCTGCGCGGCAAGTCCCGCCGCCGGCACACCGGCGATGCAGGCGGTTGCCATCATCGCCGCGAGATACGCGTATTTCGTCCTCATGAGATCCCTTCTTAGCCGCCGCCCGCGTCAGCTAAAAGCTGACCTTCAGAGACGCGCTGACCGCATTCTGCTTGACCGTTTGCCGAAAGGCGTCGTTGTACCTGACAGCCAACCCGACGCCGTTGACGCCATCGAGCTCCAGCCCGGCGCCGACCCGATAGAGCGGCGAATCGATGGCTTCCGTCAAGTGCAATGCCGGATTGCCGGGCAGATTCTCGGCGGCGGCGAAACGCCCCTCGATCTCCCACTGCTTGGTGGAGAACTCGACGCCGGCCTTTCCGTAGATGCGGGAACTGGCGATGGCGCTGACCGGGATGTCGGCCCCGATCTCCAGCGCCGGCGTCGCGCCATAGTCTATCGCGCGGCTTGCGTGAGCCGCATCACGTTTCGCAGTTGCCCATAGCGTTATTGGCCATCCGCACTATATGAAACGCATGGTTTTTCGTATGGGAGCCTTGCGGATGCTTCGACCGGTTGTTCTGGCAGGCGCCGTGCTGGCCGCCTCGGTTTGTCTGATTACGCCGTCTTATGCGCAGATCGTCGTCCCGACGAATCGCAACGCATTGGTGCAGCAGAATGAGCTGCAGCAGTTGCAGAACCGCTTGCAGCGGCAGCAATACCAGCAGCAGCAGCAAATCTATCGCGAGCTCGACCGGCCGGCCCCGCCCAGGCGCCAACCTGATGTGCCGGTATATGGCAACACCTGTCGGATGGAATCGGTCGGCAACATTATTTCCAGGGTTTGCCGCTGACATTTTATTCTTTTCAGTTTATTAGCCGACTTACTTACTGGCAAAATGCCGGATTGCAAGGGCGGTGGTTCTGGGCAATTCCAGGAAAAGTGTGACACGGTTTTCCGTCGGGAATTGCGTCAAAAAGAGATAAAGCGGGTCGCCGTTTCCGTGAAACGGTGAAACGCTCCAGGGTTTGCAGGAGAACAGGTTTTTGCCTACGCGGATAGCGTATGGCAGGGATGCTGGTCTGACCGGAATTTGGGATGGCAACAACCAAGAAGAAAGCAGTCCGCAGAGCCAGGAAAGGCCAACGGATCCGCCAGGTGGCGGCCATTCCGTATCGGGTGCGAGAAGACGGCAATCTCGAAGTGTTGCTGGTCACCTCACGCACCACGCGGCGCTTCATCGTGCCAAAAGGCTGGCCGATGAAGGGCAAGAGCGGGCGCAGGGCGGCAACGATCGAAGCCCGTGAGGAAGCCGGCGTGCTCGGCAGGACGCTGAAGCAGCCTGCCGGCACCTATTCCTATTGGAAACGCATGCCCGACGGCTTCATTCGCGTCGACGTTGTGGTCTATCTGCTCGAGGTCGCCGAGGAGCTTGTCGAGTGGCAGGAAGCCGCGAACCGGCAGCGCGCATGGCTTCCGGCGGACGACGCCGCCCTGCTCATTGACGAACCGGACCTTTCCACGCTGCTGAGGGATTTGACCGTTCCGTCAGCAAACGCAGCATAAGCAACCATCTATTCAGTAGCGTCCGGCCGTGCCGGCCCACGGCCGCGGCTTCGGATGCGCGACCTCATTCGCTGCTTGACTCATGCATATCCCAATGGTTATACGTCAATCAATAGCCAACGGGTTATCGGTTAGAAATGACGACCGCGCATGATATGCTGTTCAGGACGCTCGCCGATCCGACGCGACGCGCCATCTTCGAACGGCTCTGCCGCCAGGGCGAGCAGACGGTCGGAGCCCTGACCGCCCAGGCCGGGGTGTCGCAGCCGGCGGTGTCGAAGCATCTGGGCGTCCTCAAGGAGGCGGGACTGGTGCGCGACCGCCATGAGGGCCGCCAGACCCATTACAGCGCCCAGCTCAAGGCGCTCGCGCCGCTGATGGACTGGACGCGCCACATGGCGGGGTTTTGGGAAAGCCGCTTCGACGATCTGGAAGACCTGCTCAAAAGGATGGATCAATGAATGAGGCCGCAACGCGCTCCGTCATCGTCGAGCGCGAGATACCTTTTCCGCCGGAAAAGATCTGGCGCGCGCTCACCCAACCGCATCTCATCGAGGAGTGGCTGATGAAGAACAGCTTCAAGCCGGTCGTGGACCATCGCTTCAATATGAGCGCCGAATGGGGCGGCGTCGACTGCCAGGTGCGGACGGTCGAGCCCAACCGGACCCTGTCCTACAGCTGGGACACCAAGGATCTCGAGAGCGTGGTCACCTGGACGCTCACCCCGACGGGCAAGGGCACGCATTTGCGCATGGAGCAGGTCGGCTTCCGCACCGACCAGGAGCCGTATTACCGCGGCGCCACGGTGGGCTGGAAGCGCAACTTCACGGCCCTGGAGCAGCTGCTTTCGCGGATCGATTGACGTCCGCCGAAGCCTCAAAACACAGACACGGTCCCGGCGGGGCGGCAAAACGCGAGCGTAAGCAATGGAGGCACGAAAATGAAGATCAAGCTGACCAGCATCTATGTCGACGACCAGGAAAAGGCTCTTGGCTTCTATACCGAAATTCTGGGCTTCACCAAAAAGGCCGACTTCACCAATGGGCCGTTTCGCTGGCTGACTGTCGTCTCGCCTGACGATCCGGACGGCACCGAACTGCAGCTGGCCCTCAACGACAATCCGGCGGCAAAGACTTATCAGCAGGCCATCTTCAAGCAAGGCCAGCCGGCGCTGATGTTGTTCACCGACGACATCAAGAGCGATCATGAGCGCATCAAGGCGAATGGCGGCAGTTTTGCCATGGCGCCGACCGCGGTGACCGGCGCGACCATCGCGCAGCTCAACGACACCTGCGGCAACCTCATTCAGCTTTCGCAGCTGGCGCGCTGGTAGGCAACTCGATCCGTATCGTCATTTGCAAGGGAGGTTATATTGAACTGGAGCAAGTGGATCAGGCAGCTTCACCGCTGGCTTTCGATCATCTTCACCGTCACCGTCATTGCCAATTTCGCTGCCATGGCCATGGGCCCGCCGCCCGCCTGGATCGTCTATTCGCCGTTGATTCCGCTTTTCCTGCTGCTGTTCAGCGGCCTCTATATGTTCGTGCTGCCCTATGCCGCCAGATGGCGCGGGGAGCCGGCGGGCGAGCGCGCGGGATCGGCCTGATGGCAAAGACGAAATCGAAGGCTGCCGGATCCGCGGACGCCAAACCTGTCCTGCTTTCAGGCGGCAACCCGCAGATCGCCAAGGGCTACGGCGATGCTCCGGTGCAGGCCTATATCGCGGCGATGCCGGGCTGGAAGAGCGAGGTCGGACGCCGGCTCGACCAGCTCATCATGCAGGCCGTCCCTGGGGTGCAAAAGGCCGTCAAATGGAACTCTCCCTTCTACGGCATGGAAGGCGAAGGCTGGTTCCTCGGCATTCACTGCTTCGCCAAATATATCAAGGTGGCGTTCTTCCGCGGCCTGTCGCTGAAGCCCGTGCCGCCTGTCGAATCCAAGAGCAAGGACACACGCTATTTCCACATCCACGAGAACGACCGGTTCGACGAGGAGCAATTCGTTTCTTGGGTGAAGCAGGCGAGCCAGCTGCCCGGCGAACGGATGTAAGCGCACGAAAAATCAAGCGCCGTCTCCCCCGAAAGGGCCAAGGTGGCGATCTCTATCCAGCATCGAGGAGAACCGGACATGCAACAAGGCGACATACAGGACGGCAAGTCTGCGTCCGAACTGATCGACGGACGAATCAAGGAGCTGGGCGATTGGCGGGGCGAGACGCTTGCCCGGCTCCGCGCTCTTATCAGGGAGGCAGCGCCCGAAGTCGTCGAGACATGGAAATGGCGCGGCGTGCCGGTCTGGGAGGATGCCGGCATGATCTGCACCGGCGAGACTTACAAGGCTGTCGTCAAGCTGACCTTCGCCAAAGGCGCGGCGCTGCCAGATCCCAAGAAGCTCTTCAACTCCAGCCTAGAAGGCAACACCCGGCGCGCCATCGATTTCAAGGAAGGCGACAACATCGACGCCGACGCCCTGAAGTCGCTCGTCCGCGAGGCCGTGGCCCTCAACAAATCCAAGACCAAGCGCTGAGACGCGACTGTCGCGCGGCGCTATCGGATTGATGTTGCCGGCTTTTTCTTCCGCGCCCTCGCACCGTAAATCGATATTATGCACGAAATATCGGCACCAAGCGCGTAAGCGTCCTTCTGTTGCTGCGCAATAACTCATGAAACAAATACTGGGCAAATTTATCGACTGTTAATCCAGGCACGTTATTTGGATTTATGTCGCCAGTAACCGGACGGCATGTGGGGAAGAACATCGTCTCAACCGGCGGATGAGCCAGTCGGACAGACACCGAGGGGGCCTGCGCACGCGCCATGGGAATGGGATGAAGCTCTCATCGACCGATGCTGCCCCGCGCCTCATCGGGCTGGTCTGGCCCTTCGTCGCGGTCGTGCTGATCCAGGCGCTGGTTGCGACCCTCAGCCTCCACACGTTGTCAGCTGTCCGCGCCTATGTCGGCGGCGAAAGCCAATGGTCGAAGGGGCAGAAGCACGCCATCTATTTCCTCAGCCTTTATGCCGACACCGGCCGGGAGGAGTATTTCAGCGAATATCGTCAGGCCATCGCCGTGCCGCTGGCCGATCGAGCCGCGCGGCTTGCGCTCGAACAGGCTGAGCCCGACACGAATGCGGCCAGGCTCGGCTTTCTCGGCGGCAACAATCATCCCGACGATGTCCCCGGCCTGATCTGGCTGTTCCGGAATTTCCGCGGAGTCAGCTATCTCGACACCGCGATCCGCCACTGGACGGATGCCGACGTGATGATCCTCGCCATCGAAAGGCTTGGCGACGACATGCATCGCAGGCTCGAAAAAGGGCCGCCATCGTCAGCCGAGATCGCTCTCTGGAAAGTACAAATCCACCAGATCGACCACCAGATCGGGCCGCTCGCCAAGGCCTTCTCCGACAGTCTCGGCGAGGGGTCGCGCTTCATCAAGACGGCGCTGACGGCGGCCAATCTCGCGACAGCCGCGCTGCTTATCCTGCTCGCCGTCTGGCGCACGCGAAAGCTGATGAAACAGCGCCAGGCATTTCAGACAGCCCTCAGCGCCGAGCGCGAGCGGGCTCAGATCACATTGGCCTCGATCGGCCAGGCCGTCATCAGCACCGATGCCGAGGGGCGGCTGGACTATATGAATGCCGGGGCGGAAAGGCTGCTTGCCTGCTCTTTAGCCGCCGCCAAAGGCAGGTCGGTCGCCTCGTTGTTCCGGCTCGTCGACAAGGACAGCGGCGTCGAGGAGACCGATCTGATCCCGCGCCTGCTGGCGGGCGAGCCGCGCCGCTCCAATGTTCGCCCGCAGCTTCTGGAGCGCCCCGACGGTTCGGTCGTGCCGGTGGCGCTGAACGGCGCTCCGCTGATCGTTTCCGGCTCGATCCTGGGTTGCGTCCTGGCCTTGCACGACATGACGCGCGAGCAGGACTATATCGAGCGCCTGTCGTGGCAGGCATCGCATGATGCGCTGACCGGTCTCGTCAACCGCCGCGACTTCGAGAAACGTCTGGCGAGCGCGATCTCCGAAGCGCCGGAAAGGTCGCGCCGGCACGCGCTGATGTATCTCGACCTCGATCAGTTCAAGCTGGTCAACGATACCTGCGGCCATGCCGCCGGCGACCAGCTGCTGCGCCAGATCTCGACGCTGCTCGCCAACGAGCTGCCGCCCGGCGACATCCTGGCGAGACTGGGCGGCGACGAGTTCGGCGTGCTGCTCTTTGATTGCGATGCCGATTGCGCCGCCGCCACCGCCGAACGGTTGCGCGCCACGGTCCAGGATCTGCACTTTTCCTGGGAAGGACGTCCCTTCAACATCAGCGTCAGCATCGGCATGGTCGAGGTCGCCAATGTCGGCATGACGCTGGAGGAAGTGCTGCGCGCCGCAGACGTCGCCTGCTACATGGCCAAGGAAAAGGGCCGCAACCGCGTCCAGCTCCACAGCGACGGCGACAGGGCGCTGCGCGAGCGCTTCGGCGAGATGGCCTGGGTGCAGCGCCTGCATGCCGCGCTGGATGAGAACCGCTTCCGGCTGCATGCGCAGGAAATCGCGCCGCTGCGGGACGATGCTGCCGAGCCGGGCGCGCATGTCGAAATCCTGCTCAGGCTGACCGACGAGGACGGCAGCTTCGTCACCCCGCAGAGCTTCATCCCGGCGGCGGAGCGCTATGGACTGATGCCGGCGATCGACCGCTGGGTGATACGCAACGCCTTCGCCATATTGGCGTCGCGACGCACCGATCCGCGCGCGACGCCGATATCCACCTGCGCGATCAATCTCTCCGGCGCCACTTTCGGCGACGAGACATTTCTCGGCTTCATGCGCGAGCAGTTCGCCGCGCACGCCATTGCGCCCGAGACGATCTGCCTGGAGATCACCGAGACCAGCGCCATCGCCAATCTGACCGACGCCATGCGCTTCATTGCCGACCTGCGCGGATTGGGCTGCCGCTTCGCGCTCGACGATTTCGGCTCCGGCATGTCGTCCTTCGCCTATCTGAAGCATCTGCCGGTCGACTACCTCAAGATCGACGGCGGCTTCGTCAAGGACATGCTCGACGACCGCATCGACCGCGCGATGGTCGAGATGATCCATCACATCGGCAAGGTGACGGGAAAACGCACCATCGCCGAATTCGTCGAAAGCGATGGCATCGTCGAAGCCTTGAAGGCGATCGGCGTCGATTATGCGCAGGGCTATGCCATAGCGAGGCCCCAGCCATTCGATGCGACGACGGTGCTGGGCGGCCGTCCAGGTGCAAAGGCGGACGCGTGGAACGGAGTGTCAGGGGCGTTGCGCCGCAAGGCGGGTTAAGCGCTTCCTTTTCCGGATCCGGCCCGCCGTTCCAACAGGATCGTCGGCTTCTCGTGATAGGTGGTCCGCAAAATCTCTTTGTAGCCGTTCCTTTCGGCCACCTTCTGCGAAGCGCCGTTTTCCGGATCGATGATGCAGACCGTTCTTGCCTGTCCGAACGTCTCGTCGCTCCAGGCGACGATCCGCCCCACGACTTCGCTCGCAAGCCCTTGGCCATGCGCCTCCGAGGCCAGCGCCCAGCCGGCCTCCGGCACGCCTTCGAGAGACGGCACGATCTCGCGCTTCAGGTCGTGGAAGCCGGCCTCGCCGATGAAGCGCCCCGTCGCCTTGCCCTCGATCGCCCAGAATCCATAGCCGATCAGCGACCATAGGCCGGCATGGCGCAGGAAGCGCATCCAGCTCTCCTCGCGCGTGCGCGGCTTGCCGCCGATGAAACGGGTGACGGCGGGCTCCGCCCACATGGCGGCATAGGTTTCAAAATCGTCCAGCCTGTGCGGCCGTAAAACGGTGCGCGCCGTTTCGAGAAGCGGCACGCCGGCTTCCGTCTTGATGCTCATGGCATTGCCCTCCATCGACGCGACAGCGCTTAGCAAAACAGCACGCTCGATCAAGAGCCAGGCCAATGCGTTGGCTCTTCCAGCCATAACGGCCATGGCACGGCTGCATCGCTATGGGCTTTTCGCCCGGCGATGCTAGTTTGCGCGCGAAGCCGACCAGAAACGCAAATCGACCGAAGGAAGAACCATGGACACCACAGACCTGTTGCTGGCGATCGCGCATCACCTTCTGGTGTTCTCGCTGGCCGGCATCATCGGCGCCGAGTTCGTGCTTGTGCGCGGCGATCTGGCAGCGGCGACGCTGAAGCGCCTTGCCGGCATCGACCGCCACTACGGCATCATCGCCGCGCTGATCGTCATCGTCGGCATCTGCCGGGTGTTCTTCGGTCTGAAAGGCTGGGAATTCTACGTCTACAATTGGGTGTTCTGGGCAAAGATGGCGGCCTTCGTCATCGTCGGCCTGCTGTCGATTGTGCCGACCATGCGCTTCCTCTCCTGGAACAGGCAGGCGAGCGGCAATCCGTCTTTCGCGGTGCCGGCGGCGGAACTGGCCTCGGTGAAGAACTATGTCCGCGCCGAGGGCTTTATCTTCCTGCTCATTCCGGTTTTCGCAGCGGCCATGGCGCGCGGCTACGGATATTAAAACTTTACTGAGTCAGACGGCCTCGACCGGAAACGTCTCATCCAGCGGCGCGATCGGCACCAGCGGGGCGGGCACGTCGGTGGTCTTTTCCTTTGACTTGCAGATGTCGGCGATGACGCAAGCCGGGCAATCGGGCTTGCGCGCCTTGCAGACATAGCGGCCATGCAGGATCAGCCAATGATGCGCATGGCGCATATAGTCGGCGGGGATGACCTTGAGCAGCCCCTGCTCGACCTGTTCCGGCGTCTTGCCGGGCGCCAGCCCGATCCGGTTGCCGATACGAAAGATATGCGTGTCGACCGCCATCGTATGCTGGCCGAAGGCGACGTTGAGCACGACATTGGCGGTCTTGCGCCCGACGCCCGGCAGCTTCACCAACTCGTCGCGATCCTGCGGCACCTCGCCCGCATGGTCTTCGATCAACGCCTTCGACAGCGCGATCACGTTCTTGGCCTTGTTGCGCCACAGACCGATGGTGCGGATATAGTCGCCGACCTTGGCCTCGCCCAATGCCAGCATCTTGGCCGGCGTGTCGGCCGCGGCGAACAGCGGCTTCGTCGCCTTGTTGACGCCGGCGTCCGTCGCTTGCGCCGACAGCACCACTGCGACCAGCAGAGTGAAGGCGTTGACATAGTCGAGCTCGCCTTTCGGCTCAGGCCGCTGCACGGAAAAGCGCCGGAAGATCTCATGCACCTCGGCGGGACTGTAGAGCGACCGCGTGGCGGCTTTTCGCGGCCGTCGGCCAGGCGCCCGGCCGCCGCCCGGGATAGTGGGCCGAGGTTTTTTGACAGCTGCGGATTTTTTCGACTTGGGAGGCGCCATTTCCCTCCTATAATATTCCCTCATGAGCGACACAAACGCCTCGTTCCAGGCCGACGAGCCATTTTTCCAGGCCTTGCTGACGCCGCACCGCTCGCTCGGCCGCACCGGCTTCCTGATCCTGATGGGAGCGCTTCTGTTCGGCTGGGCGGTCACCGGCGCTTTCTTCCTGGCGCATGGCGCATGGCCGGTGTTCGGCTTCTTCGGCCTCGACGTGGTCGCCGTCTACATCGCTTTCCGCGCCAATTACCGGGCTGCGCGCGCCCGCGAGGAAATCTCGGTCTCGCGCACCAGTCTCGACATTCGCAAGACAGCGCCTTCCGGCCGCTCGGAAAACCATCGCTTCAACCCGTTCTGGACGCGGTTCTCGATCGCCCGCCACAGCGAGATCGGCATCACCAAGATGGCCGTCGAGGCGCAAGGCAAGAGTGTCGCGATTGGCGGCTTCCTCAATCCCGACGACCGCGAAAGTTTTGCTACCGCCTTTTCGCGCGCGCTGGCGACCGCCAAGACGCGCTGATGCGTAAGCGTTTCAGAACCGGTAGCGCAGCAGCCTGCCGACCTTGCGCATCGCGGGAATAAGCCTCCAGAGGCCAACGAACAGACGCGCGGACCAGCCCAGGCGCGCCCCTTGCTCCGGCTTGTAGGACGGAACCTCGCCGATGAAGCGAAGTTTCGGGATGGCTCGCTCCAGTTCGCGCGGATCCTCAATGGCCCAATGGACTTCTGCGCCCGTTGCCTTCAAGGCAGGGCTGAGACGCATCAGCTTCAGTCCGAAATGGCTGTAGGCGTCGAACATCAACTCGCCGCCGGCCAGATGCGAGACAAGGCGCGCAAACAGCCGCGGCCCCTCGTCGGCGGCGAGATACGGCGTCAGCCCCTCGGCCACGATCATTGCCGGGCGATTGCGCGGCACCTCGGCCAGCCAGCCCGGTTCGGTAACCGACGAAGCGATCAGATGATACTGGTCCCTATACGGATAAAGCCTGCGCCTAAGCGCGACGACGTCGGGATAATCGACGTCGAACCAATCGACGCCTGGCAGTGGATCGACCCGGAAGATCCGCGTATCGAGCCCGCATCCCAGATGCAGCACGATCGCATCCGGATATCGCGCAAGGAAATCGCGGACGCGGACGTCCAGTGTCTTCGCCCTGATTGCAAATCCCAGCCCGAGATTGCCGTCGACCTTGAGCCTTGAGAAATCATAGTCGATCCTGCGCACCGCCTCGTCGGCGAAGTGATCCTGGAGCAGCGAATTGGGCAGCCGGCTCTCCAACGCCTTGCCGTAGAGTGTCATCAGCAAGGTCTCCCTTGCCCCGGTCAGATCAACCTTTTCGACGGCCATGATCGTCCTCTTCGGCGCGAAGCTGACTCTATCTGGGTGCGGATGGCGGGAAGGCAAGTTTCGGGTGGTGGCAAAGCTCTGGAGGACCGATATTCGCGATCAAGGAGATATTGCCATGAACGCCCAGATGACCATGAATACGCGGATGAAACCAACCGCGATCCTTGAGAACGACATCACGCCGGAAGGCAGCGACTATGACGTCGTGCGCCGCGCCATCGAGAAGATCAGCCTCGACTATCGCGACCAGCCCTCGCTCGAGGTCCTGGCCGAGGAAGTCGGCGAGACGCCGACCGGCCTGCAGAAACTGTTCACGCGCTGGGCCGGACTGTCGCCCAAAGCCTTCCTGCAGGCGGTGACGCTCGACCACGCGCGCAGGCTGCTGGATTCAGGCATGCCGCTCCTGGAGACCTCGTTCGAGCTCGGCATGTCCGGTCCCGGCCGGCTGCACGACCTCTTCGTCACCCATGAGGCGATGTCGCCCGGCGACTATAAAACCCGGGGCGCGGGTCTCACCATCCGCTACGGCTATCACATCTCGCCTTTCGGCATCGCGCTGATCATGGTCACCGACCGGGGCCTCGCCGGCCTCGCCTTCTGTGACGCCGGCGGCGAGCGGGCTGCCTTCGCCGACATGTCCGGCCGCTGGCCAAACGCGACCTATGTCGAGGACATGTCCGCCACCCAGGCTTATGCCGCGCGGGTCTTCGACCCGACGCAATGGCGCGCCGACCAGCCGCTGCGCGTGGTGATGATCGGCACCGATTTCCAGCTGCGCGTCTGGGAAGCGCTGCTGCGCATCCCGATGGGCAGGGCCTGTACCTATTCCTCGATCGCGGCAAGCATCGGCGCGCCAAGCGCGAGCCGGGCCGTGGGCGCGGCGGTGGGCGCCAACCCGATGTCGTTCGTGGTGCCCTGCCACCGGGCGTTGGGCAAGTCCGGCGCGCTCACCGGCTATCACTGGGGCCTGACGCGCAAGCGCGCCATCCTCGGTTGGGAAGCGGGACAAGTGACATCCTGAAAACAATCGATTTTTTCGCGCCCCCTTGCGAAAAACCGCGTATCAAAATATAAAGCGGCACAAGCCAAACAAATAAACAGCCTTGTTCATGAAATGCAACCGGCGACAACCTCTGGTTATTGCCGGCTTGCTTTGAAGTTGCTTTCCGTTGTTATTTCACTTAACGCTAAATTAACCACGATAAAGAGAAGATAACCCCACATTGAGCCGCATTATCCGGCTCGAAAGCGGGGTCTCAATGAAGTTCTTTCGCGCCGTCATGGCTGCGAGCGTGCTCGCCGCCTGCGCCGGCCAGGCAGCATCGGCGGCCACCACCGGAAATGTGCTGTTCAATGGTACGATCACCGCGACCTGCACGGTCACGATCAACTCCAACGGCACGATGACCGTCAGCAGCAATCTTCAGTCGCTGAGCTCGCATAATGCCGGCGGCTCAGCCGGTAGCGCTCAGGTCGATACCACGGGCGGCGTCTCGCTCAGCGTAGACCCGGTAACCACCACGACCGTGCCGGCCTCGGACGTTACGGCGACGACATGGACCCCCACCTTCGCCACTTCCGGCGCTCAGACGATTGCCGAAACCGGCACTGCGACGGCCCTGACGGTGCCAGGCACATCCACGGTCGCCGTCAATCTTGCCGGCACCAAGAGCGGCACGAACCGCTTCTCCGCCGGCAACTACCAAGCAACGGTGACGCTGCGCTGTGAATAGTCTTGTCGCGAAAGGAGTGATCCTTGAGAACGATTGCAATTCTGGCGGCGGGTCTGACTGCCGTGCTGTTTCCCATCGCCGCGACCAGCCAGTCGATGACGCCGATGCGGGGCGAGGTGCGATCCTTCGCGGATGCCTTCGCCGTTCGTGTCTTCCCAGGCAACCCATATAACCAGCGCATACGTGTCGAGGTTCATGTCTATGACCAGGATTTCCAGCCGGTCGACGCCAAGATCACGCCAAGCGCCTTCCTTCTGGCCGGCCAGGCGTCGCGTCCGGTTCTGGTGGTCGTCCCGTTCGACGGCGCGAACGAGCGTAAAGTGCGTATCTGTACCGAGAGTATCCCCTTTCCAAGCGAGCAGACCCAGATAAAGGCACAGATATGCGGAAAGTTTTTCGGGCATCGCAGGTTCTGACCTTGTCCCTGCTGTCCGCCTTGGCTGTCGTAAGTCAGGGGCTTGCCGAGGACATCCTGAACCTGAATCAGAACCAGACCGGTTTCAGCCTGCCCGGCGTCAGCCTGCCTCAGGGCCAGGACGAGGTTCATGCCAGCGACGGCACGACCTGCCGCTCAGCCGTCTCCGGCAGCGGCGCCTATCTCGACCTCGGTATCATCCGGGGCAACAACAGCAGCAACCAGGCCAATAGCGACATCGCCACATACGGCCGCGTGGTGATCCCGATCGGGCGGACGCCGAAACGCGTCGATTGCAGCCGCCTCTACGAGCTGGAAGTCGAGCGCCTGCAGCTTGAATTGAAGCTCCTGAAAATGGGCCTTGGCGCCGATGGTCAGACAACGGGGAGCACGACGAGCACCGCTGCCACGGCTTCCGAGGCTCCTACGGCTCGCTCGGCCGCATCGGCAGGATGGGCCAACGAAGGCTGGAGCATCAGAGGCACAACCGGCAATGAAACGAAAAAGAAGCGGAAATAGCCGCGCGCTGCTTACGATGGCAGCGCTTGCCGGCTTCTGTCTCCCGGCACAGGCGGCGATCATCGGCACCTGCACCATCATGATCGGTGCCTCGGGAATGATGAAGTCGAACCCCTCTATCAACATATTCGGTTCCAGGCAGGCGGGCGGGTCGAGCGCCGGCGCCACCATCATCGCGAACTCGACGCTGTGTTCGATCCTGAACCTGCTAGACTGCTATACCGTCTCCGCGCCGGCTCCGATCGCCTTCACCTCGGCTCCGAGCGGCGGCGACACCGACGTCTCTTTCGCCTCCGTCTTCCGCCTCGACGGCTCGGGATTGGATAACCCGGGCAGCTCGCCGCAAAAGCTGACCAACGGCACCCATACGATCCAGGTCGATCTGACCGCCACGAAGTCGCCGGGCATCTTCCCGGCGGGCAGTTACCAGGCGGAGGTCACTGTGCGTTGCGAATGATGCTGTGGGCCAGACCGCGCCAACGACGACATGATCTGGCAACCGGCGGGCTTTGCGGCTAGCTTCGCGCCCAGCCCGCAATTCCGGGGAAAACACTCCATGTATTTTCCCCTGGAATTGCGCAAAAAAGCAGAAGTCTTGGAGCAGGTCCGCCTTTCAGCACGGGCTGACCGCTTCACCGGGAGGCAGTTTTTTGATTATCGTTGTCGGCTCGATCAACCTCGACCTCATCGCCAATGTCGACCGCTTGCCGGAACCCGGCGAGACGGTGCGCGGCTCCGGCTTCGCCACCGCGCCCGGCGGCAAGGGCGCCAACCAGGCGCTGGCCGCGGCGCGCGCCGGCGCGCAAGTGCGCATGGTGGGCGCGGTCGGCAAGGATAGTTTTGCCGCCGAGGCGCTCGCCCTTCTCAAGGCCGGCAATGTCGATCTGTCCGGTGTCGGCCAGAGCTTCGCCTCCACCGGCACGGCGTTGATCCTGGTCGGCGCCGACGGGGAAAACGTCATCGCCGTCGTGCCGGGCGCCAATGATTCGGTGGTGCCGGGCGATGTCGCAAAGGCCTATCTCAAGAAAGGCGACGTCGTTCTCTTGCAACACGAGATCCCGTTGCAGACGGTCGAGGCCACACTCGACGCGGCGCGCGCGGCGGGCGCCGTCAGCGTGCTCAACACCGCCCCCTTCCGTGCCGAAGCCGCCGGCCTCCTCGGCAAGGCCGACTATGCGGTCGCCAACGAAACCGAGTTCGATCTCTATGGCGAGGCGCTGTCGCTTTCGGGACGCGACCGCCCGGCCCGCATGCGCGACTATGCCAAAAAGACGGGCCGCATCATCGTCGTCACGCTCGGTGGCGACGGAGTGCTGGCCGCCACGCCGGGCGATTTCCTTGCAATCCCCGCGCTGAAGATCACGCCGGTCGACACGGTCGGTGCCGGCGACACATTCTGCGGCTATTTCGGCGCCGGCCTGTCGTCCGGCCAGTCGCTTGAGGAAGCGCTTGCCCGCGCCGCCGTAGCCGGCTCGCTCGCCTGTCTGAAACCCGGCGCGCAGCCGGCGATTCCGTTGGCAAAGGATGTCGACGCCGCCTTGGCGGCGGCGCGGTAGCGGCCATGCGTCCGATAACGAAGCATGCAGTGCCGCCGGCCGGCGATATCTGCCGCCTCTCCGCCGTCGAGCTCGCGGGCGAGATCAGGCAGCGCCGTTTGTCGGTGCGCGAGGTGGCCGGCGCCTTCCTAGACCGCATCGAGGCGGTGAACCCGCTGGTCAACGCCATCGTCTCGCTGCGCGAGCGCGCCGATGTCCTTGCCGAGGCCGACAGGGCCGATGCCGATCTGGCGCAAAGCGGCGAGGCCGGATCGCTGTACGGCCTGCCCATCGCCATCAAGGACCTTGCCCTGACCAAGGGGCTCAGAACCACCTTCGGCTCGCCGATCTTTGCCGATTTCATTCCCGACACGGACGACTTCTTCGTCGAGCGCATCCGCAAGGCCGGCGCCATCATCATCGGCAAGACCAATGTCCCGGAATTCGGGCTCGGCTCCAACACCTACAATCCGGTTTTCGGGCCGACACTCAACGCCTTCGACCCGGCGCTGACCGCCGGCGGCTCGAGCGGCGGCGCGGCTGTGGCGCTGGCGCTCGACATGGTGCCGGTCGCCGACGGCAGCGATTTCGGCGGTTCGCTGCGCAATCCGGCGGCCTATAACAATGTCTACGGCTTCCGTCCCTCGCAGGGTCTTGTGCCTGCAGGCCCGGACGTCGATGTCTTCCATTCGCAGATGGGCGTCGAGGGGCCGATGGGCCGCAACATTCGCGACATCGCACTGCTGCTCGACGAACAGGCCGGCTATCACCCGCATGCACCGCTTTCGCACGACAAGGCGGGCTCGTTCCTTGAAGGTTTGCGGACCAAAGCGTCAGGCGGCCGCATCGCCTGGCTGGGCGACCTCGGCGGCCGCCTGCCGACGGAGCCCGGCGTGCTCGGCCTTTGCGAGGCCGCGCTTGCCCGCTTCGCCGATGCTTCCTTCCACAGCGAGGCCTTGGTGCCGGATGTCGACTTCGAGGCGCTGTGGCAGGCTTTTGTCACCTTGCGCCAGGCGAGCAGCGGCTGCGGGCTGAAGGCGCACTACGACGAACCGGCAAAACGCGGGCTTCTGAAGCCTGAGGCTATCTGGGAAGTGGAGCAGGCGATGCGCCTGACCGCTCCGCAGATCCATGCCGCGACCGTCCTGCGCACCTCCTGGCACAGGGCGCTGCTTGCGCTGTTCGAGCGCTTCGACCTGATTGCGCTGCCCACCGCCCAGGTCTTCCCCTTCGACGTGACCACCCACTGGCCGCGCGAGGTCGCGGGGCGGACCATGGACAGCTATCACCGCTGGATGCAGGTCTCCGCCTTCGCCACGCTGGGCGGCTGCCCGGCGCTCAACGTGCCGGCCGGCTTCGACGAGAGGGGCCGGCCGATGGGCATGCAGTTGATCGGCCGCCCGCGCGGCGACCTCGCCGTGCTCAAGGCCGGCGCAGCCTACGAGGCGACACTGCCTTGGGCGGCGGGGGCTGCGTGACCGCCCTGCCCGACCAGCTTGCGCCGGCGTCGATCCCGTGCATTGATCGCGGTCCGCCCAAGTCGGCGCTGTCCTGTTCGAGGGAAATGATGTCGCTGGAACTCTACGCCACCTATGTCGTCGCCTGCATCGTCATTATCCTGGTGCCGGGACCCACGGTCACGCTGATCATCGCCAACAGCATCCGCCACGGCTCGCGCGCGGGATTGGCCAACGTCGCCGGCACTCAGGCCGGCCTTGCCATCATGATCGCCATCGTCGGCATCGGCCTCAACACGCTGATCGCCGGCATGGGCCACTGGTTCGAATGGGTGCGGCTGATCGGCGCCGCTTATCTGATCTGGATGGGCGTGCAGATGTTCCGCGCCAAGGGTACGCTGAACCCCGACGGCTCGGCCAAAAAGCCGCGCGGCGGCTTCTTCCTGCAGGGTTTTCTGGTGGCGATCTCAAATCCGAAGACCTTGGTCTTTTTCGGCGCTTTCTTCCCGCAGTTCATCGCGCCGCAGGGCAATTATACGCTGCAGATCGTCGTGATGGGCCTCACTGCCATGATCTTCGCCGCCATGTCGGACTCGACCTATGCCCTTGCCGCAGGCCGCGCCGGGCGCGTTCTGTCGGCCAGCCGCGTCAAGCTGATGTCGCGCATCAGCGGCAGCTTCCTGGTCGGCGGCGGACTGTGGCTGGCGTTCTCGAAGGCGAAATAGCACCTCTCCCTTCTCCCCTTGTGGGAGAAGGTGGATCGGCGCGATAGCGCCGAGACGGATGAGGGGTGTTCCAGCGGAGCGAGGCGCCGGCTTACCCTGGAACACCCCTCATCCGACCGAGCTTCGCTCGGCCACCTTCCCCCACAAGGGGGGAAGGAGAGGCGCTAAAGCCGTCCCAGCCGCTCCACCAGCAGTGCGAAGAAGCCGTCATGGTCGATGTCGCGCATCACCATGGCGTTCTTTGTGCGCTTGGTGACGCCCCACCAGTCGATCACCGTCATGCCCATGGTGAGCTCCGACACGGTTTCGACGCTGACATTGCAGCGGCGGCCCTTGAACAGTTCCGGCTTGATCAGATAGGCGATAACGCACGGATCGTGCAGCGGCCCGCCATCGGTGCCGTATTTTTCCTCGTCATAGCGCTCGAAGAACTCCAGCATCTCGGCGGTCGCTGTGCCGACCTTGGTGCCGAGCTTGCGGAAGGCCTGGATGCGCTGGGACGTGGTCAGCGCCTTGTGGGTGACGTCGAGCGGCATCATCACGATCGGAATGCCTGATTTGAACACCAGGTCGGCGGCCTGCGGGTCGACATAGACGTTGAATTCGGCCGCCGGCGTGACGTTGCCGCCCTCGAAGAAGCCGCCGCCCATCAACACGATTTCCTTGATGCGCGGCGCGATCCTGGGCTCTCGGATCAGCGCCAGCGCGATGTTGGTGAGCGGTCCAAGCGGGCAGAGCGTGATGGTGCCGCTTTCCTCGCGCATCAGCGTCTCGACGATGAAATCGACGGCATATTGTTCCTGCAACGGCATCGTCGGCTCGGGCAGTTGCGGGCCGTTCAGGCCGGTCTTGCCGTGCACTTCCTCGGCGGTGACGAGTTCGCGCGCCAGCGGCCGGATGGCACCGGCATAGACCTTGACGTCTGGGCGGCCGGCCAGCTCGCATATCTTGCGGGCGTTGTTCTGGGTCAGATTCAGCGGCACGTTGCCGGCAACAGCGGTGATGCCGACGATCTCCAGCTCGGAACTGCCGAGCGCCAGCAATATGGCGACGGCATCGTCCTGGCCGGGATCCGTGTCGATGATGATCTTTCTGGACTGGGGCATTTCAATTCCTTTTGGGAAGTCTTTTTGGGCGGGTTTTAGAGCATGGTTCCCAAAAAGTGGGAACCGGTTTTCGGACGAAATCATGCTCCAATGAAAGGCTGGATGAAGATGACGGTTCGACGAAACGTCATCCTGGTTTGGCGGCTTGAACTTGATCGCGCGACGGACCATATCAAGACCATCGGGAAAAATGCCATCCGGGTTTTTCCAGTTTGTGTCGCTCTTCAGAGGACAGTGTAACAATGAGTCGAATGACGCCTTTCTCCAGCCCGCTTCTCCTGGGTTTTGATGCCATGGAAAAGACGCTTGAGCGTCTGGCGAAGTCCGGCGACAGCTACCCTCCGTATAACATCGAGCGCCTCAATGCCGCCGACGGCAAGGCCGAAAGGCTGCGCATCACGCTGGCCGTTGCCGGTTTTGCAGAAAGCGACCTCGATGTCACCACGGAGGAAAACCAGCTGATCGTGCGCGGTCGCCAGACCGACGACACCGAGCGCGAATTCCTGCACCGTGGCATCGCCGCGCGCCAGTTCCAGCGCTGCTTCGTGCTGGCCGACGGCATGCGGGTGATCGCGGCGGAACTGAAGAACGGTCTGCTGTCGATCGATCTCGATCGGCCGGAGTCCGAGCGGATGGTACGGAAAATAAACATATCGGTGAAAGACTGACCTTTGCCGATGGCTCTATGCGAGGCGGCCGATCCTGGCGTCCTCGCGCCAAGGAGGCTTGAAATGACCAGAACTGACGAAACGATCACCATGACCAGCGGCGAACTCGCCCATCTCGGCGAAGGTTCGGTCGCTTATCTCAGGAAAGTGTCGAGTGACGACCTGCGCGGCCGCTTCCCCGGCCTTGGCGAGATCGCGCCCGGCCTGGAGCTGTGGGCGCTGTTTGCCGCCAACGGCCAGCCGATCCTGCTTTCCGACGCCCGCGACCGGGCACTGGCGGGCGCGCTGGAGAACGACCTCACCACCGTCGCGATCCACTAATCAGACGATGATCCCGAAGGTGGGAACCTGTTTTCGGGAAATGTCGATTGAAATAGCGACTGTGATGTCTGGAATCGAAAGGGCCGCCCCCGGCGGCTCTCGAGAGATTTAAGCCAAGAACCGAAAAACGTCAGGCCGCGTGCGAGGCCTGCGCATCCGACAACAACGCGTGGATCGCCACCGCGTCGCGCGTGCCCCTGATCTTGGCCACCGTGTCGGCATCGCGCAGCACGCGCGCGATGCGCGACAGCGCCTTGAGATGGTCGGCGCCGGCACCTTCCGGCGCAAGCAGCAGGAACACCAGGTCGACCGGCTGATCGTCCAGCGCCTCGAAATCGACCGGCGTCTCCAGCCGGGCGAAGACGCCGGCGATCCGCTTCACGCCGGCGAGCTTGCCATGCGGAATGGCAATGCCGTTGCCGACGCCGGTCGAGCCCAGCCGCTCGCGCTGCAGGATGGTGTCGAACACCTCCCGCTCCGGAATCCCCGAAATCGCCGCCGCCCTCTCCGACAGCAATTGCAGAAGCTGCTTTTTGGAATTCGCCTTCAACGCCGGCATGATCGCCGGAACGCTGATGAGATCGCTGAGATCCATGCTTGAAAAATCCCTTGCTCGCCTGCCGCGCCAGTCGTCGCCCCCTTGCGCGGCTGGCTTTTTATCCTTGCGCGACTTTGGTCGTCGATGGATCGATCCAGCCGATGTTGCCATCCGGCCGGCGGTAGACGATGTTGAGATGGTCGGTTCCGGCGTTGCGGAACAGGAAGACCGGGCTGTCGCTGTTGTCGAGCTCGATGACTGCCGAAGCCACCGACATGGTCCGCAGCGTCACGCTTGATTCGGCGACGATGACCGGAGCGAAGTCCTCCGGAATGTCTTCCTCGTCGTCGGCGAGGGGAGCCATCACGGTGTAGGCGATGTCGGTCGGCTCTTCGCCATTGCCGTTGCCGGTGTTGCGCGACTTCAGTCGGCGCTTGTAGCGCCGCAGCCGCGTTTCCAGGCGGTCGGCCGCCGCCTCGAAGGCAAGCGTCGGGTCCTGGGCGTCGCCGGTCGCCTGCAAAGAAGCGCCGGAATCGAGCCGGACCATGCAGTCGGCGGAGAAACGCGACCCCGATTTGATGACCGTGACATGTCCTGAAAAACCCCGATCGAAATATTTCTCGATCGCCTCGCCGACCCGGTCATTGATGCGTGTGCGGAACGCATCGCCGATGTCCATGTGTTTTCCCGAAATGCGTAGATTCATCTGAAAACTGACCTTCCTTGCTCAGGCTTCAAACTGTTCCCGAGTTTATACCCGTGGTGCGCGCGCACAAGCTTTGCAGCGGCATGCGCGCCGATTTTAGACCCGAACTTTCCGGTTGATCACAAGTCGCCTTCTTGGCCGTCCATGGCCGTGTCTGACGGACCCATTCGCAAGCGGGCATTACCGCCCTGCTCCATGCGGGCGGGCTTCTAGACACTTCATTGCGGCTTGTCAATGAAACTTGGGAATTGTGGAAAATCAGCACTTGCCGCACCGGCCAGGGCTTGCCGGGATTCGGACCAGGCCTAGCGGCCGGCGTTCGCGAGCGCCCGCTTTTCCCGCCGCCGCTGCACCGACGATGGGATGTTCATGCCCTCGCGATATTTCGCGACGGTGCGGCGCGCGATGTCGACCCCGCTTTCCTTGAGCATGTCGACAATGGCGTCATCGGAAAGCACGTCGATGGGCTTTTCCTCGTCGATCATCTGCTTGATGCGGTCGCGCACGGCCTCCGACGAATGCGCTTCGCCGCCTTCCGCGGAGGCAATCGACGCAGTGAAGAAATAGCGCAGCTCGAAGACGCCGCGCGGCGTCAGCATATATTTGTTGGCGGTGACGCGGCTGACCGTCGATTCATGCATGCCGATGGCGTCGGCCACCGTACGCAGGTTGAGCGGCTTGAGGTGACGCACGCCATGGACGAGGAAAGCGTCCTGTTGTCGCACGATCTCGGACGCCACCTTGAGGATGGTCTTGGCCCGTTGGTCGAGACTGCGCGTCAGCCAGTTGGCGTTCTGCAGGCATTCGGCGAGAAACTCTTTTTCCGCCTGGTCCTTGGCGTGGCTCGAAATGCGGGCGAAATAGACATTGTCCACCAGCACGCGCGGCAGCGTATCGGCATTGAGCTCGACCGCCCAGCTGCCGTCATTGGCGGCGCGCACCTCGACATCGGCGACAATCGCATCGCTCGCGCCGCCCGAAAACGCCAGGCCGGGCCGCGGATCGAGCGCGCGGATCTCGGCCAGCATGTCGAGCAGGTCCTCCTCATCGACGCCGCAGATGCGTTTCAGCATCTGGAAATCCCGCCGCGCCAGAAGCTCGAGGTTGGCGACCAGCGCCTCCATCGCCGGATCGAGCCGGTCGCGTACCGACAGTTGCAACGACAGGCACTCGGCAAGGTCGCGCGCGAAAAGTCCTGCCGGCTCGAAGGTCTGGCAGACGCCAAGCACCCGCGCCACCGTCGCGCCATCCGTGCCGAGCCGGACCGCGATCTCGTCGAGTTCGGTGCGCAGGTACCCGGCTTCGTCGAGCCCTTCGGCCAGCTCACCCGCGATAAGGCGTTCGCCGGGGCGCAGGGAGGCAAGCGCGATCTGCTCGCCGACATGGTCGCGCAGCGTGATGGCGGCCGCGGCCATGTCGCCGACGTCGAACCCCTCGGACGATGCCGCGCCCGCGCCGCCCCCGGCGGCCGACTTCCATTGCGCCGTGAGATCCGGCCCCAGCCTCTCGCTGGTGCCTGGATCGTCGGGAAACAGGTTCTCCAGGGAAGAATCGAGCTTTTGCGAGATCGCTTCCGCGCTCCACTCCATCTCGCCCGCGAACCAGTCGCCTTCGGTGTCCTTTTCCGGCGACGCCTCGCTTTTCTGGGATAGATCGCCGGCGGCGTCGTCCTGCGGTTCGGCCCGTTCCAGCAGCGGGTTGCGCTCGATCTCCTCGTCGATGAAGCGCTCGAGCTCGATATGAGTGAGCTGCAGCAGCCGGATCGACTGCATCAGCTGCGGCGTCATCACCAGCGACTGGGATTGTCTGAGCTGCAGTTTGGCTGCCAGCGCCATGATGGAATTCAAACGCCTCGTCTACGCGTCGACTGTTTTTCGGTCGGGCATAGAAACTGGCCCGGCTTTTGCTTGTCAAGCAAAACGCTATCAGCTGCGGCTTACCGGAGCGTTATCGATCGCTAAAATAACCGAAAGCCGTGACGAGGCCATCGAAACCGCGTCGAAATCCGCGGTCAGAGCGTGAAACCCTCGCCGAGATAGAGACGCCGCACATCGGCGTTGGCGACGATCTCGTCGGCGCGGCCATGCGTCAGCACCTGACCGGCATGGATGATGTAGGCGCGGTCGATCAGGCCGAGCGTCTCGCGCACATTGTGGTCGGTGATCAAGACGCCGATGCCGCGCGCCGTGAGATGGCGAACGAGCTGCTGGATGTCAGCGACGGCGATCGGGTCGATGCCGGCGAAAGGCTCGTCGAGCAGCATATAGGCAGGCCGCGTCGCCAGCGCCCGCGCGATTTCGAGGCGGCGCCGTTCGCCGCCCGACAGCGACATCGACGGCGCCTTGCGCAGATGGCTGATGTGGAACTCCTCGAGCAGTTCGTCGAGCGTGCGCTCGCGTTCCTTGCGGCTCTTTTCCACCACCTCCAGCACGGCCCGGATGTTCTGCTCGACATTCAGGCCGCGGAAGATCGACGCTTCCTGCGGCAGATAGCCTATGCCGAGGCGGGCCCGCCGGTACATCGGCATCGAGGTGACATCGAAGCCGTCGATCTCGATCGAACCTTCGTCGACGGGAACAAGGCCGGTGACCATGTAGAAACAGGTGGTCTTGCCAGCGCCGTTGGGGCCGAGCAGGCCGACGGCCTCACCGGCGCGCACGCCCAGCGTCACCCCGCTCACCACCTTGCGGCCCTTGTAGCTCTTGGTCAGCCCCTTGGCGATCAGGGTGCCCTTGAACTTCGCCTTGTCGGCGCTGACCGTCGCCGGCGCAGCGGGTTGTGCGGCTGCCCGTCCCGGAAGGCGGGCCAGCAGCGAAGTCACACCGGCCATTACTTGCTCGACGCTCCCTGCTGCTGCGCGTCCTGTTTCTGCGGCTTGAACATCATGATGACGCGAGGACAGCCTTCGACATTGCCGAGGCCGCTCTTCATCTGCACGGTGAGCTTGCAGCCCTTGAGCACATTGTCGCCCTGCGAGAGCACCACTTCCTTGCCGGAAAGCACCAGCACCTGTGTCTTCATGTCGAATTTGCCGGTGTCGCCGGTAGCGATCTGGTCGTTCGATTTGATGTAGACTTTGTTCTCGACCTCGAGGTGGTCGATATTGGCGGAGCCCGTCATCGCCGACGCGCCGGCCGCGGCGCTTTTGCCGGCATTGGCATCCTTGACATAGTAGACCGTCATCTTGCCGGCCTTGAGCAGGGTCGGCCCCTGATTCACGGTCACATTGCCGCTGAATACGGCCATGCTGTCGGCCTGGCGAACCTCGAGCTTGTCGCTTTCGATCTGGATCGGCTGGTCGCCCGACAGCTTGAGCCCGGGAATCTGGCTGGTCGCGCTCGACTGCGCGAGAGAATGCGCCGTTGCCAAAAACAGCAATGCGGAAGCAGCGCCCGGAAGCCATGCGGATTTACTGCGACGCATTCTGTTCTCCACCGTTTACCCCCGCTGCCTTCAGCGCAGCAGGATCTATGTTGACGCGAACCCGGTTCTCGAAGACCACGAGCCTGCCATTGTCCTCGACCGACATCGCGTCCGCGGTGATGCGCGACCCGCCACGGCTGACGTCGACCGGATTGCTCGTCTTCATAGAGCCTTTGCCCATGTCTAGGAAGATCGATTTGAACTTCGCCACCAGGCCGTCCGTCGTCGTCACGCTGACGTCGCTGGTCAGATCCATCGTGTTGGCGTCGCGATTGTAGATACCGTGCGCGGCATCGACCGACACGATGTTGTCGGTGGCCACCGGCAGTTTGGCGTTGATGCCTTCGAGGTCGATGACGGCCTGCTGGCCCACATCCTGCGTCGCCCTTGTCGCCGTCAGCGAATATGGCAGCTTCTGCTTGGTGAAGCCGTTGAGCTTCGGATTGGCCATCACCAGCTTGCCGTTGGAAAACGCCGTGCCGTCGGCCTGCACCGATACGGACACGGGCGCCTTGAGATAGGAATAGACCGGAAAGGCGACGGCGATCGCGACCGCGAGCAGCGGCACCGCGAATTTCAGCACGCGGACGCGGCGCGAGTGCCGCTGGGCGCGGTTGAACGCATCGCCACGCGTGCCGCCTTGGTTCGCGGGAGCCGATGCCTCACCGGCATCGCTCGTTTCGTCAGATCGCGCCAACATGACTTTTCTAATGGACCTTTGCCCGCCCAAACACCGCCTATAGGTGGTATGCCGGCACCTACAAGCAAGCACAAGCGGAGGAAAACTGCAAAAATGTGACAGCTGCCGCCCGCAAAATCGAAAGGAATTCGGCGAGACGGCCTGTACTTCATAGCAGATACGGACTGCTTGCGTTAATTTTTCGTGAGCCCGGCGTCAACGCCGGAGGCCCGAAGCCGGGGCCTTTCGGAACAGTTCCGGGAAAGCTGCGAGCGGTTTCCGACAGGAATTGCATCAGGACAAGAAAGTAGAGGGGTCACCGTTCTGTGAAGCGGATGACCCGCGCCAGGAAACGGTAGCCGTGTGTAGAAGCTTGCTTTAAAAGCGTGCTTTCCCACCACCCATGAGGCTGACAATGGCAATGAGAGCCGACGACCTGATCGACCGCCGCCGCTTGCGCCGCAAGCTGACGTTCTGGCGCGTGGTCGCGTTTCTGGTTCTGGCGGCAGCGATCATCGCCTTCTCGACCTGGGTCTATGACGACAATTTTACCGGCCGGGCGCTCCCCCACATCGCCAAAGTCAAGATCGAGGGCACCATCACCGAGGACGAGGAGCTGCTCAAAAGGCTGGAAGCGATCCGCAAGTCGCCGGAGGTAAAGGGCGTCATCCTGTCGATCGATTCGCCGGGAGGCACCACGGTCGGCGGCGAGTCCACATTCGACGCCGTGCGCAAGCTTGCCGGCGACAAGCCGGTGGTGGCCGAAGTCGGCACGCTGGCGGCATCGGCCGGCTATATGATCGCGAGCGCTGCCGACCACATCGTCGCCCGCAAGACATCGATCGTCGGCTCGATCGGCGTACTGATCCAGTATCCTGACGTCAGCGGTCTCATGGACAAGCTCGGCATAAAGCTGGAGGAGGTGAAATCGTCGCCGCTCAAGGCTTCGCCCTCGCCCTTCAAGCCGACCAATGACGATGAGCGCGCCATGGTGCGCAAGTTGATTCTCGACAGTTACGACTGGTTCGTCGGCATTGTCGCAGACCGCCGCAAAATGACGCATGAGCAGGCGCTGGCGCTGGCCGACGGTTCGATCTTCACCGGTCGCCAGGCTTTGGCCAACCACCTGGTCGACGCCGTCGGCGGCGAGCAGGAGGCGATCGACTGGCTGGCGACGAAGGGCGTGGACAGCAAGCTCAAGGTCGTCGAGTGGAAGGACAAGGACAGGCGTGGCGGTTTCTTGTTTTCCCAGTCGATGGCAAAAGTGGCGGCCAAGGCGCTCGGCCTGCCGGATGCCGGCGGCGATATCATTCACGAACTCGGCGCCGACCGCTTGTTTCTTGACGGTCTCGTTTCGGTCTGGCACCCTTAAGGTGCCGTTGGGACGAGCCGAAAAAGCAATAAAATCATCCTGATAATCGGTTGCAGTGGTTTTACGGGGAATGTTCTATGATCAAATCCGAACTTGTGCAGATCATTGCTGCACGCAACCCGCACCTTTTCCTGCGCGATGTCGAAAACATCGTCGGCGCGATCTTTGACGAGATCACCGATGCGCTTGCGGAGGGCAACCGGGTCGAGTTGCGCGGTTTCGGCGCCTTTTCGGTGAAGAACCGTCCGGCCCGCACCGGCCGCAACCCGCGCACCGGCGAATCCGTCGAGGTCGAGGAGAAATGGGTGCCGTTCTTCAAGACCGGCAAGGAGTTGCGCGAAAGGCTGAACGGCGGCAAATAGGCGCCGGGCGGCGGGTCGAAACGGCATCTTGGCGCCTAAAGGCATGTCTCCCGAAAGTGGAGACCGGTTTCAGGACAAGGACATGCGCGCTTCAAGAAGCCTCTCCATGGAGATTTGATGTTCAATCGCTTCATCCTCGTCGTGGTCTTCGTGCCGCTGGCCGTCATCCTGATCGCGCTCGCCGTCGCCAATCGCGGCCCTGTCGCCTTCACGCTCGATCCATTTCATCCCGGCAATCCCGCGCTGACGCTGAACCTGCCGCTTTTCATCTTCCTGTTCCTGGCTTTGGCCATCGGCATGGTCGTCGGAAGCCTGGCCACCTGGGTGAAGCAGGGGCGCTATCGCAAGCTCGCGCGCCAGCGCGGCCTCGAGGCGGAAAACCTGCGCCAGGCGGTGGGCCGCACGCCCGTGGCGCCCAAGGGACCGGCGCTGCCCAGCCCGACGAGCTAATGCATGTCGCCCAGAAGTGCGCCGCGGTTCTGGGACAACGACATGCATCAAAACAAAGACTTAAAGCGCGTCGCCTGAAATCTGTTCAGCACGACGCGCTTTAGCAATTCCAGGCAAAGTGCGTAGCGGTTTTCCGTCCGGAATTGCGTAGAAGATAATCGAGCGTCATTTCGACACCACGGAGCTTTCAATGTTGACCATTTCGGCCGCCGAGGTCGACCGCGCGCTGACCTTTCCCGGCCTTGTCGAGACATTGCACACGGCTTTTCGCGATGGCGCCGTGCAGCCGGTTCGCCACCATCATGGCGTCGAACGGCCGGACGGCGCCGCCTCGACCTTGCTTTTGATGCCGGCCTGGACCGACTTCAACGCCGCGGGCACCTCCGAGGGAGGCCATATCGGCGTCAAGATCGTCACCGTGTCGCCGGACAACAATGCCATCGGCAAGCCGGCGGTCATGGGCCTTTATCTTTTGCTCGACGGCGTCACCGGCGAGCCGCAAGCGCTGATCGACGGCCAACGACTGACCCAGTGGCGCACCGCCTGCGCCTCCGCGCTCGCCGCCTCCTATCTCGCGCGCAAGGACGCCTCGCGGCTTCTGGTGATCGGCGCCGGCGCGCTGTCACCCTTCCTTGCCAAGGCGCATTCTGCGGTCAGGCCGATCACATCCATCCGCATCTGGAACCGCACGCCGGCCAATGCCGAAAAGGTGGCCGCCGCCTTGCGCGCCAAAGGCCTTCCGGCAAATGCCGCCGGCGATCTCGACGCGGAGCTCGCCGAGGCCGATATCGTCGCTTCCGCGACCATCTCGAACACGCCGCTGGTCAAGGGCGCGCTGCTGAAACCGGGCGCCCATGTCGATCTCGTCGGCGGCTTCACGCCGACGATGCGCGAAAGCGATGACGATGCGATCAAGCGCGCCCGCGTCTATGTCGACACCCGCGCCGGCGCCACCAAGGAAGCCGGCGACATCGTCCAGCCGCTGGCCTCGGGCGTGCTGAAGCCGGAAGCGATCGTCGCCGACCTGCACGAGCTCGCCCGCGGCGAGAAACAGGGCCGGCAAACCGACGGCGAGATCACGCTGTTCAAATCGGTCGGCGCAGCACTTGAGGATCTCGCCGCAGGCATCGCCGTCTACAAGGCGCTCAAATAGGCAGTAGGGATTGGGCAGTAGGCAATAGGGAAGATAGACCTACTGCCTACTGCCTACTGCCTACTGCCTACTGCCTACTGCCTACTGCCTACTGCCTACTGCCTACTGCCTACT
>NZ_VFTP01000028.1:0-38618 GCF_006439455.1 Mesorhizobium sp. B2-9-1
TCGATCGGGGGAGAGGTGGCTCGGCGAAGCCGAGACGGAGTGGGGGTCGACCAGCGCTACATAAGACAATGCATGCGAGGAACCCAAGCAAACTCTCACATCCCCGTCAGGTCACTCATCAGGCCCGATGCCACCGACAGCCGCGACACGGTGATGTCGCCGCCTTCGGTCAGCGCCTGCAGCCGCTCGCGGATGCGCGCGACGCGTTCGCCGCCGGCTTCCAGCCAGGCCGCGACCGGATCCGCCGCCGTGCCGTGCGCGGTGAGCGCCGCCACCGCGATGCCGCGCCGCGCCACGCCGATCGTGTCGGCCGAGCGCGACAGCGCCAACTGGTCGTAATAGTCGGGCGGCATGATCGAGCGCGCGGCTTCCTCGACGCGCGGGATGCGGAAGGCATCGCTGACGGCGAAGAACGCCTTGGCCGCGCTGACGATGTCGGCATTGGCCGTGCGCGCGGTGAGCGCGACGTCGGGGATCAGCTCGGCCACTTCGGCCAGAGCGAGCTGCCCAGCGAGCTTCTCCGGCGCGCCGCTCTTGGACAGGCCCTGCCGCCGCTCCTCGACGCGCTCGCGCGAGAAGGCCGGCAGCAGCGAGAGAAGATTCGGCTCGAGCGCCTTGCGCGCCTCCTGCAATTCGGCGATGCGCTGGCCAAGCGGCGCGGAGCCGGCTTCGTGCTTCAGGTACCAGCCGCTGGTCACAAAGATAAGCCGGCTGATCGCTTGATAGAGATCGAGCTGGATCTGCCCGTCGATCTGGTTGTCGAGCGCGTCGATCTCGTGATAGAGCGCCGGCAGCGCGAAGCCGTCGCGGACCACGGCGAAGATGCGCACCACATCGGCCGCCGTGCGGCCCGTGGCTTCCTGCAGCCGGTTGACGAAGGACGGTCCGCCGCGATTGACCAGGTCGTTCGCGACGACTCGCGCGATGATCTCGCGCCGCAGCCGGTGATCGCGGATCTCGCCGGCGAATTTCCTTGCCATGCGCTCCGGGAAATAGCCCATCAGGTCGCGGTCGAAATGTTGATCGTCGGGCACGTCGCTGGCGACGATATCGGAGAACAGCACGATCTTGGCATAGGCGAGCAGCACGCCGAGCTCGGCCCGGGTGAGCGGCTCGCCGCGCGCCTCGCGTTCGGCAAGCGCCGCCGGCGAAGGCAGCGTCTCGACCGCCCGGTCGAGCAGGCCGCGCGCTTCCAGCGCTGACATGAAGCGCGCCTGGTGCGCGATGTCGGCGAGCCCCCGCTTGCGCGCCAGCGAAAGCGCCAGCGTCTGCTGATAGTTGTTGGCGAGCACCAGCGCGCCCACCTCGTCGGTCATCTCGGCAAGCAGCTTGTTGCGCGCCGGCCGCGCCAGCGAGCCTTTGCGCATCGCCGACGCCAGCGCGATCTTGATGTTGACCTCGACGTCGGAGCAGTTGACGCCGCCCGAATTGTCGATGGCGTCCGAGTTGCAGCGGCCGCCATTCATGCCGAACTCGATGCGCGCTCGTTGCGTGACGCCGAGATTGGCGCCCTCGCCGATGACTTTCGCCCGGACATCGAGCGCGGTGACGCGGACGGCGTCGTTGGCGCGGTCGCCGACATCGGCGTTGCTTTCGCCCGAAGCCCGCACATAGGTACCGATGCCGCCGAACCACAAAAGATCGACCGGCGCCTTGAGGATGGCGTTCATGATCTCGACCGGCGTCGCGGTGGTTTTGGCGAGGCCGATAGCGGCGGCCGCCGCTTGCGGCAGCGTGATCGATTTCTGGTTGCGCGACACGATGACGCCGCCTTCCGACAGTTTCGACTTGTCGTAGTCCTGCCAGGACGAGCGCGGCAGCGCGAACATGCGCTGCCGCTCGGCCATCGAGGCGGTCATGTCCGGATTGGGGTCTATGAAGATGTCGCGATGGTCGAAGGCTGCGATCAGCCTGGTGGCCGGCGAGAGCAGCATGCCGTTGCCGAACACGTCGCCCGACATGTCACCGACGCCAACCACGGTGAAGGGCGAGGTCTGGATGTCGCGGTTCATCTCGCGGAAATGCCGCTTCACCGCTTCCCAGGCGCCCTTGGCGGTGATGCCCATCTTCTTGTGGTCGTAGCCGGCCGAGCCGCCGCTGGCGAAGGCGTCGTCCAGCCAGAAATGGTGTTTTTCGGAAATGGCATTCGCGGTGTCTGAGAAGGTCGCCGTGCCCTTGTCGGCGGCGACGACGAAATAGGGATCGTCCTGGTCGCGCCGCACCACGCCGGCCGGCGGGATGACGCCGTCGACGCCGATATTGTCGGTGATCGAAAGCAGGCTGGAGACGAAGTTCTTGTAGGCCGAGGTGCCTGCTTCGAAGATGGCATCGCGCCCGGCGCTCATCGGCAGCTTTTTCGGATAGAAGCCGCCCTTGGCGCCGACCGGCACGATGACGGCGTTCTTGACCTGCTGCGCCTTGACCAGCCCCAGCACCTCGGTGCGGTAGTCCTGGGCGCGGTCCGACCAGCGCAGGCCGCCGCGTGCCACCGGGCCGAAGCGTAGATGCACGCCCTCCACCTCGGATCCGTAGACGAAGATCTCGCGCCATGGTCGCGGCGCCGGCAGCCCTTCGACCGCCTGCGAATCGAGCTTGATCGCCAGCGACTGCCCTTTCTGTTTCGTATCGGCCACGAAATGATTGGTGCGCAGCGAGGCTTCGATGAGGTTGAGATAGCGGCGGATGATGGTGTCGTCGTCGATATTGGGCACCTCCTCCAGCGCGTCCTTGATCTTGGCCTTGAGGTGCTTGGCCGCGACCGCGCCGTCGCCTTCCGCCGCCGGACCGAGCCGGGCGACGAACAGCGCGTGCAGGCCGCGCGCGATCTCGGGATAGCGATTGAGCGCGGCGGCGATGAAATCCTGGCTCTGTGGAATGCCGGCCTGCTGCAGATAGCGGCCATAGGCGCGCAGGATGGCGATCTCGCCCGACCACAGGCCGGCGGTCTGGGCCAGGCCGTTATAGCTGTCATTGTCGACATCGCCGCGCCAGACCGACAGGAAGGCGTCTTCGAACAACGCCCCGCCGTCGGAGATGTCTATTCGCGCGCCGTAGCTGTTCTCCAGCTCCATGTCGTGGATGAAGACTTTGCCGGAGCCGGTGTCGGCGACCTCGAAGGTGCGCTCGCTGATGACGCGGAAGCCGATGTTTTCGAGCACCGGCACGCGCCGCGACAGCGCGACAGGGCTGCCGAAATGGTAGATCTTCAAAGCCGCCTGGTGCGGCTTCTGGTCGGCATGGCGGTAATAGTCGATGGCGATCGGATTGTCGGCCCCGATCTTCGCGATACGGCCGGCATCGGCCAGCGCCACGGCGGCCGAGAAGCTGTCGCGATAGCTTTCGGGGAAACGCGCCGCGATCGCCTTCAGCGCCGGGTCGCTGCCGGCGGCTTCCGCGGCTTCGGCGAGCGCGTCTTCCCAGGTGCGCACGATGTCGCGGATCGCCGCCTCGATCGTCGACTGCTCGACCTTCGGCGTCTTGCCGCCGGAACGGCCGATGATGAAATGCACGCGCGCCAATCCGCCTTCCGGGAAGGCCGGGTAATAGGCCGACAGACGGCCCTCGAACACCGTTTTCAGATAGGTGCCGACCTTTTCGCGCACGACGCTGTCGTAGCGGTCGCGCGGCACGAAGACGATGATCGACACGAAGCGATCGAACTGGTCGACGCGCACCAGCGCCCGCACGCGCGGCCGCTCGATCAGCCCGAGTATGGCGCTGGCATGCTTGCGCAGGATGGGAATGGGAACCTGGAACAGCTCGTCGCGCGGATAGCTTTCCAGGATGTTGATCAGCGCCTTGCCGGAATGGTCGTGCGGATCGAAACCGGATTTCGAGATCACGGTCTCGGCCTTTGAGCGCAGATAGGGGATCTTCATCACCGAGCGCGTGTAGGCGGTCGAGGTGAACAGGCCGACGATGCGCAGCTCGCCCGCGAGCGCCCCCTTCGACGTGTAGGTTTTGATGCCGATGTAATCGAGATAGATGCGGCGATGCACCGACGACTTGGCATTGGCCTTGGTGACGATCAGCGGCTCCGGCCCGTGCAGGAAGGCGCGGATTTCCGGCGTCGTCGTCACCGCTTCGGTGCCGCGCCGCAACACCAGCACATCCGGATCCGACAGGATGCCCAGGCCGGGTTTGTCGGCGCGCTCCAGCGAGCCGCTTTCCTCGCCGCCTGTATATTTGAACTCGCGCATGCCGAGGAAGGTGAAATTGTCGTCGCGCAGCCATTCGAGAAAGGCGATCGCCTCGGCGACGCTCTTCTTGTCGAGCGGCACCGCCGAATAGCGGAATTCGGAAATCGCCTGGTCGAGGCGGGCGAGCATCCGCTTCCAGTCGACGACGGCCGCCCGGACCTGCGAAAGCACCTTGTGCAGCCGCCCGGTGAGGCTCTTGGCCTGCTCGGCGGTCAGCCGCGGGATATGCACATGGACGACGCTCAGCCGGTCGTCATCCTCCTTGCCGCCGTCGCCAAGCACCTCGACCACACCGGTCTTGCCGTGGCGGACGGTGACGATCGGATGGGTGACCAAGGTCGGTTCGCCGCTTGTCTCGGTGATTTCGCCGAGGATGGAATCGAACAGGAACGGCATGTTGTCGTTGACGACGGTGATGATCGTGACCGGCCGGCCGTCGCAGGCAACGCCCGAATCGGCTTCGACGGCAACGACGCTTTCGCCTTTCCTGTGGCTGGAGACCGCTTGGGCGGCGAGCTCGCCGGCGCGCTCGAGGTCGGCCACGTCATAGGCCGCGATGTCCTCGGCGGGCGCCCGCGCCAGCAGATAGTCGGCAAGCCTTGCGGGCTTCTCCTCCGCTTTCGCGGCGGCGGCTTTCCTCTTCGGCTTGGATTTCACGCTGGCCATGACGCTTAGTCCCTCCCGTTATATGCTTTTGCGACTATGGTAGCCAGATGAGCGCTGTTTGGCGACAAAGGTTTGACGGCGCTTAAAAAAATTCGAACCGACGCCATCGGCCCGCCAGGAGAACGACCATGACCGGCAAAATAACCGCGCTCGACCTTGTCCAGGCGGAACTCAGCGAGGCGACGAAAGCCTATTTCGACAAATGCGAGGAGAAGCTCGGCCTCGTGCCCAACGTGCTTCTGGCCTACGCCTTCGACGAGAAGAAGCTTCGCGCCTTCACCGACATGTACAACGATCTGATGCTGGGCGAATCCGGTCTGTCGAAGCTGGAGCGCGAGATGATCGCCGTGGTCGTCTCCTCGATCAACCACTGCTTCTATTGCTTGACCGCGCATGGCGCGGCGGTGCGCCAGCTGTCGGGCGAACCGGCGTTCGGCGAAATAATGGTGATGAATTTTCGCGCTGCCGAGCTGTCGGACCGGCAGCGCGCCATGCTCGAATTCGCCGTGAAACTGACCGAGGAGCCGGCCAAAATCGTCGAGGCCGACCGCGCCGCCTTGCGCCAGGCCGGCTTCACCGACCGCGACATCTGGGACATCGCCTCGACCGCCGCCTTCTTCAACATGTCGAACCGGGTGGCGGCCGCGGTCGACATGCGGCCCAACCCCGAATACCACGCCATGGTAAGGTGAGCTCGTTACATTAGACTCAACTTAACATCGATTGCCTGTTTTTCGTTTTGGTCCGATGATCAGGATTGCGGCAAGGCCGCATATCGGATTGCAGCATCGCTGCATATCGCAAGCGGCGTGGCCGCATGCCGGTTCGACGCCGCCGACAAAGGGAGGAGAACATGGCGAAATTTCTCTATGTCTATCACGGCTCCGGCAAGATGCCGACCGACGACGCCGAACGCAAAGCGGCTATGGATGCCTGGACCGGCTGGTACGACAAGCTCGGCTCGGCCGTGGTCGACGGCGGCAATCCGGTCGGCATGTCGAAGACGGTGCTACCGAGCGGCAAGATCGAGAACAATGGCGGCAGCAATCCGACCGCCGGCTACACGATCGTCGAAGCCAAGGATATCGACGATGCCGTCGCCAAAGCCAAGGACTGCCCGATCCTGATGGACCCGGCTTTCAGCGTCGAGATCGCGCCGATCATCGAGATGATGTAACGCTTGGAGTCCGCGCTGCATCGCACGAGGCCGGATTTCCGGCCGCGACTTCCTGCTGTCGTCTTCGTGGCCGCCTTCTTCGACAGGTCGAACCGGCGGCCACCGCGATCGGCTTGCGGCCGAACCGACTACGCAATGGCCCGGTAGGCCACGCCGGTTCCATCATCGGTCCTGCGGCTTTCCTTCGTTGACAGGCCGGCGCTTGCGGCTAGTCTTTTGGGAAACAAAATTTCCATTGGGTGAACTCGTTCCTGAACCTGTCTCGAATGGGAGCCGTCATGCTGGACCGAATCGCCAAGCCCAAACTTCTCCTTTGCATCCTCACCGTCATAGCCGGCCTCGCCGCGCCGCCTGTGCAGGCCTTCGAGGCGGCAACCGTCTATCAACCCATTTTCGAGGCAGCCGCCGACAAGACGGTAACCCTAACCGGCCATGACCTGACCATCGACCAGGTCATCGCCATCGCGCGCAACGGTGCCAAGGTCGAGCTTAGCCCGGAGGCGCTGCAACGTTCGGCGGATGCTTATGGCTTGCTGCTCGAGGGTGCGGCCGAAGGCGTCACGATCTACTGGTTCAATCGCGGCGCCGGCGACCAGCGCGAAACCGTGATCTTTTCAGGCGATCCGACCACGCCGGAAAACACCAAGCTGCTCAAGGACCAGCAGCTCGCGCGCTTCAAGGGCGGCGTGAACCGCGGCTATGGGCCGGAGCTGCAAGAGGAGGCGCTGGTGCGCGCGATCATGGCCATCCGCGCCAACACCATGTCCTACGAGGCGGCCAGCCCGCAGCTGACGCATATGCTCGTCGACATGCTGAACAAGCGCGTCACGCCGGTCGTGCAATCGCGCGGCACGCTCGGCGAGGGCGACCTGGCGACGCTCGGCAATATCGGCGCCGCCATGGTCGGCGAAGGCGATGCCTATGTCAAGGGCGTTCGCATGCCGGCCGCGCAAGCGCTCGATCAGGCCGGGCTGAAGCCGCTCGAACCCTTCGCCGCCGACCAGGCGGCGCTGATCAGCACCAACGCCTACGCGCAGGCGCAGGCCGTTCTCCTGCTGGAGGACACGCGAAAACTGCTGGAATGGACCGACCTCAGCTACGCCATGGGGCTGAACGGCATGAACTCCAGCGTGACGCCGATCTCCGCGCCGGTGCAGTCGATGCGGCCTTATCCGTGGCTGACCTGGGACGCCGCCCGCGTCATGGACATGATCAAGGGCAGCTATCTCTTCGATGACGATCCGGCCCGCATCATCCAGGATCCGGAAAGCATGCGCGCCTCCAGCCAGCGCCAGGGCTCGGCTTGGCAGGCCTGGGCGGATTTGCGCGATTCCGTGCTCCTCTCCATCAATTCCTCGGATCACAATCCGGCGATCCTGCCCGGTCTGACGCCGCAGAGCTCGCCGGAACTCAGCACGCCGCAGTTCATGAAATACTACATCAAGGGCGGCCCGCTCAGTAACGGCAAGTCCGGCTATATCTTCTCCAACGCCAATTGGGATCCCTACCCGATGGCCAACCAGGTCGAGGCGCTCACCAACGCCTTGACCAATCTCGGCGTCGCTGTGGCGCAGCGCATCGAGCGCTTCCGCAACCCATTCTTCACCGTGGTCAAGCCGGCCGACGTGCTGAAGCCGGACGAGCGCAAGGACATTCCGGGCTTCGACGGCTACCTGCCGACCGATCTGTGGCAGGAGCTGGCCGATCTCGGCTCGCCGGTGACGCCGAACGGCCAGGCGATCGTCGCCACCGTCGAGGACCTGGAAGCGCAAACTCGCATCAAGACGCAACGCGCCCGCGAGGCGGTCGACGTATCGTTCCATCTGCTGGCGCAGGATCTGTTGACGGCAAGCTACTGGATGGAGATCCGCAAGGCGCAGAACCCGCAGCGGAAATTCGGCGAAGCACCGACCGCGGCTCTCGCTGCATTGCGCCAGTCGATCCCATGGCATCAACCGGCGTCGGAGCGGCAGAAGCGGCCGCTCGGCATGGTCGCCTACGATTTCATGCAGGAGAACCCGGCCTCGAAATTCTATGCGGGCGGACCGCACCCGCCGGCTGCGGCGGCGCTGCCCTCGGCCGGCGTGCTGCCCAAGTAGCTCAAAGCAATTCCAGGAGAAGCGTGACGCGGTTTTCCGTCCGGAATTGCTCCACACTGAAGAGATGGAGCTGGTCGTCCTTTCCAGAAACGATGAACAGCTCTACCGCGCGGCGATAGCTGCGGCAGCGCCCGCCATCGTCGTGGCGCTGACGCGGTTGGCGATCTTCATGGCGCGCTTGCTCTTCAGCAGCTGGCGCGCCTGCGAAGCGGCCAGCACCCAGGCGAGGTCGATGACGACCAGCACGAGCGCCATGGTCAGCGTCAGCTCGACCCAGCCGATCACGCTGACCGAAGCCAGATCGATGATGGTCGGCAGCAGCGCCAGATAGAACATCATGATTTTTGGATTGCCGAGCGTCACCGCCATGCCGGCAAGGAAAAGTTTCAGGGGCGAGTCCTCGCGCGGCATCTCGCCCTCCTTCGCCTCGACCGGCGCCGTCCACATCTTGAACGCGAGATAAGCAAGGTAGGCGACGCCAACCCATTTCACGACGACGAAGGCGTAGTGGAAGGTTTGCGCCACGACGGCGAGCCCGAACACCGCCAGCGAAAGCCAGACGCCCTCGCCGATCCACATCGCCAGCAGGAACGGGAAGACGTCGCGGAACCCTTTCGAGATCACCCGCGCCACCAAGGCTGCGATCGACGGGCCGGGCGAGCCGGCGGCGACAAAGAGCGCGGCAGCGAAGATCAGCAACGAGGCGAGATGCATGGGGTCGATTCCTATAAGATAGAAAAGAACGATAGCCGATCAGAGTAGATTTGGCACGCCCCGGCAAGGCGCGACCGTTCATCAAGGCGACAACAAACCGCCAGCGCCGGCGCCGCCCCTCATCTGGCTGCCGCCATCTTCTCCCCGTTGAACGGGGAGAAGGGACATGGCGCCGACGATTTCGCCAATCGCAAACGTCGCAGAATGGGCGCCGGCGTCGCGGCCAGCCTCTTTCTCCCCGTTGACGGGGAGAAATGCCCGGCAGGGCAATGAGGGGCAGCGCCAACCTCGCCCTCTAAACCTTGCCCCCTCGTCAATCTCCCGCTAGAAGACCCATCCCGACACCCATTTTCGAGCATCACCTTGCCTCAGTAACCGCCGGTCTCGCCAACTCCCCCGAATGACCGCAGGCGCAGTCATTGGCGCGTCTGCTCCATCTCACGTGTTCTTCAGGCGGCGGTTCGAGACCGGTTTGGCATGCTGAGCCGCCGTCGCGTGCAATCCGCGCCGACGCCTGATTTTCAAACACGCAGTCTTCGCCACGCCGTGGCCCGTGAGCATGATCCCGAAAAGTGGTATCCGGTTTTCGGAAAAGATCATGCTCAACAACAAGGGGCATCTCGGACATCGCCGGCCTGACGGACTTCCCGACGGGAAGGGCCTACCGGCATGTCTCGAACTTTGTGCGTACGTTGGACGATTGCGCCCGCAATCGCGCCACGACCTTTCATCAACTGCAATCGCTGCGGCGGCCTCAAGCCTTATCGATGCGGCGGGAAATTCCGCGTCAATGCCAACGGCAAGCGCATTGACGTCTGGCTGATCTATCGCTGCGTCGACTGCGACAACTCCTGGAATTTCGCCATCCTGGAACGGCGAAACCGCCGCGACATCGAGCCGGCGCTGCTCGCCGCGATTGAAAGCAACGATCAGGACCTTGTCCGCCGCCACGCCTTCGACAGCGCGATGCTGCGCGACCGGGCTGGCCGGATCGAGGAATCTCCCGGCGTCACGGTCCGAAAGGAGCTTCTGGCCGGCGAGCCGGGACGCGCGACCACGCTCGCGATCGAACTTCGGATCGAGGGCACGACGCCTTTGCGGCTGGACCGCCTGCTTGCCGGCGAGCTCGGCCTATCGCGGTCAAGGCTTCAGGCCCTGGACGACCGCAAGCGATTGACCATCGAGCCCGATGGCGGAAGGGCCTTGCGCAAGCCCGTGCGCGGTGGCCTGGCAGTGTCCATCGACCTCGCCGGGGACGCGGATTGCGCCGCGATCGTCTCGGCTGCCTGCGGCTGAAACAAAAAAAGAGGGAGCAACCGCTCCCTCTTTCGAACTTTCCATGGAACCCTACGCCGCGCCCATCACCTTGGCGGCCTTCTCGAAACGCTTGCGCTCGTTCGGGTCGAGATGGAGCTTGCGCAGGCGGATGGTCTTCGGCGTCACCTCGACCAGCTCGTCGTCCTGGATCCAGGCGAGCGCCCGCTCCAGCGTCATGCGGATCGGCGGCGTCAGCTTCACCGCTTCGTCCTTGCCGGCGGCGCGGATGTTGGTGAGCTTCTTGCCCTTGAGCACGTTCACTTCGAGGTCGTTGTCGCGCGAATGGACGCCGATGATCATGCCCTGGTAGACCTTGACGCCCGGATCGATGATCATCGGGCCGCGGTCTTCCAGGTTCCACATCGCATAGGCGACCGATTCGCCCTGCTCGTTGGAGATCAGCACGCCGTTGGTGCGGCCGGGCAGCTCGCCCTTATACGGCTCATAGGCGAAGAACAGGCGGTTCATCACGGCGGTGCCGCGCGTGTCGGTCAACAGTTCCGACTGATAGCCGATCAGGCCGCGCGTCGGCGCGTGGAAGACCAGGCGCTGGCGGTTGCCGCCGGACGGGCGCAGCTCGACCATCTCGGCCTTGCGCTCCGACATCTTCTGCACGACGACGCCGGCATGCTCCTCGTCGACGTCGATAACGACTTCCTCGACCGGCTCCAGCAGCTGGCCGTCGTCGCCCTTCTGCATGACGACGCGCGGACGCGACACGGCAAGCTCGAAGCCCTCGCGGCGCATTGTCTCGATCAGCACGGCGAGCTGCAATTCGCCGCGGCCGGACACGAAGAAGGAATCCTTCTCCGCCGATTCCTCGATCTTGAGCGCGACATTGCCCTCGGCCTCGCGCAGCAGCCGGTCGCGGATGACGCGGCTGGTCACCTTGTCGCCCTCGGTGCCGGCAAGCGGCGAGTCGTTGACGAGGAAGGACATGGTCACGGTCGGCGGATCGATCGGCTGCGCATGCAGCGGCTCGCTCACCGCCGGATCGCAGAACGTATCGGCGACGGTGCCTTTGGACAGGCCGGCGATGGCCACGATGTCGCCCGCCTGCGCTTCCTCGATCGGCTGGCGCTCGAGGCCGCGGAAGGCGAGGATCTTGGAAATGCGGCCGGTCTCGATCTGCGTGCCGTCATGGTGCAGCACCTTGACCGCCTGGTTGGCCTTCAGCGTGCCGGACTCGATGCGGCCGGTGATGATGCGGCCGAGGAACGGATTGGCCTCGAGGATGGTGCCGATCATGCGGAACGGGCCGGGATGGACCGTCGGCGCCGGCACATGCTTGACGACCAGGTCGAACAGCGGTGCAAGACCCTGGTCCTTCGGACCCTCGGGGTTTTCCGAAACCCAGCCGTCGCGGCCCGAGCCGTAGAGGATCGGGAAATCGAGCTGCTCGTCGGTGGCGTCGAGCGCGGCGAAGAGGTCGAACACCTCGTTGACCACTTCGATATGGCGGGCATCCGGACGGTCGATCTTGTTGATGACGACGATGGGGCGCAAGCCGACCTTGAGCGCCTTGCCGACGACGAACTTGGTCTGCGGCATCGGGCCTTCGGCGGCGTCGACGAGCACGATCGCCGAATCCACCATCGACAGGATGCGCTCGACCTCGCCGCCGAAATCGGCGTGTCCGGGCGTGTCGACGATGTTGATGCGGGTGCCATGCCAGTCGACCGAGGTCGCCTTGGCCAGGATGGTGATGCCGCGTTCCTTTTCGAGGTCGTTGGAATCCATGGCGCGCTCGGCGACGCGCTGGTTGTCGCGGAAGGCGCCGGACTGTTTCAGGAGCTGGTCGACGAGGGTGGTTTTGCCATGGTCGACATGCGCGATGATCGCGATATTGCGGAGGTTCATTGTCTGGTCTCGGGAGTGTTGCAGGCAGCAGGCCCAGAGGCGCCGCCTTTTTCGGTTGCGCGGCTCATACAAGGTTTTTCGCATTTGCGAAAGGGGAGGCCCGACCCCAAATACATAGTCACTGATTCTTAAACGTCTTGGTGTGAAATGATTCCGTTAACCAAGGCGGAACCTTTGAGGGGCCGGACAGTTCGATGTTCATGACCGATCCTATGTCCAGATTGCGTCCGGTTTTTGCGTGGGCGGCGCTTGGCGTGCTCGTCGCGGCCGGCGCCGCGCAATCGGCGGCTACGCTTCGGCAAGCCGACCCGATCGCGCCGCCCGACGCCAGGACCGCGCAGCAGATGTTCGCCGACGCCCCCGACGGCGTCGACCCGATCGTCACCGGCCCGGTCAGCGCCGCCTTCAAGCAGCGCCAGAAGGATGCCAACTGCGATACCGCGGTCTGGCCGAAAATTCCCCGGGCTTGCTATCCGGATTGATCTTTCCGCCACAGGAAAACGGCAAATGCTGGCGGGACAGCGCCCCCCTCTGCCCTGCCGGGCATCTCCCCTCAAGGGGGGAGATTAGCAGCTTTGATCCCGCTGCCAGTCCTGCAGCGTTGGAAATTAGCGAAAGCCGATGCGAAATCCGATCTCCCCCTTTGAGGGGGAGATGGCCGGCAGGCCAGAGAGGGGGGCCTCGCGCCGGCGCCTCGGATTTTATTGATCTTCAAGCCGACCGCACCGGATCGAGCGTGACCTTGTAAAGCTCGTTGTCGTCGCGATCCATCAGCCGCACGGTGAGCTGTTCCGTCGCGCCGGAAATGTCGACCAGCCCGAAGAACTGCAGCCCGGCCGACGGCGGCAGGTTCTGGCCCTGCTCGGCGGTCGGCGCCTTGATGAATTTCAGCTCCGGCCCGAAGGTCATGTCGAGGTCGTTGGGGCCGAAGGTGCCGGCGTGGATCGGACCGGACACGAACTCCCAGAACGGATTGAAATCCTGGAACTGCGCCTTGTCGGGATTGTAGTAGTGCGCCGCGGTGTAGTGGACGTCGGCGGTCAGCCACACCGTGTTGGTGATGCCGGCATTCTTGATGAAGCGCAGCACGTCGGCGAATTCCAGCTCACGGCCCTTTGGCGCGCCATTGTCGCTGTTGGCGACCGCCTCGGCCCCGGCCTTCTTCGCCGCGTCGTTCCAGACGACCAGGCTGAGCGGCATGTCGGCGGCGATGACCTTCCACGTCGCCTTGGAATTCGCCAGCTCGCGCTTCAGCCACTTCGACTGCTCCTCGCCGATCATGCGCGACTTCGGCGTCAGCGTCTCTTCCATGTCGGGGCCGTTCGGGCCGCGATAGGAGCGCATGTCGAGGAAGAACACGTCGAGCAGCGGCCCATGCGAGACCTTGCGGTAGACGCGGCCCGGCTCCGACGGCTCGTAGCGGATGGTCGTCATTTCATGGAAGGCGCGAGCCGCCCTGGCCGCCAGCACATGGATCGACTTTTCCTTGTAGCGGTCGTCGGCGGTCAGGTCCTTCGAATCCGACCAGTTGTTGAGCACCTCGTGGTCGTCCCACTGGTAGAAGGTCGGGCAGATGGCCGACAGGCCAAGCACATGCTTGTCCATCATGTTGTACTTCCACTGGTCGCGGTACTCGTCCAGCGTCTCGGCCACCTTGCGCTTGCCGTCGATCATGACCACGTTCTTCCACTTGCCGCCGCCGGGCAGGTCGACCTCGTCCTTCATAGCGCCGTCGGCATAGATGGTGTCGCCGGAATGCAGGAAGAAGTCCGGCGTGTGCTTGGCGATGGTCGAATAGGTCTTCATGCCGGTCTCGTCGATACCCCAGCCCTGGCCGGCGGTGTCGCCCGACCAGGCGAAGCGCACGTCGCGCTTGGACGACGGCGCGGTGCGGAAACGGCCGACGATCGGCTCGGACACGGCATTGATGTCGGAAAGATCGGCAGCGGTCATGCGGTAGAAAATGTCCTGGTCCGAGGCGAGATCGGTGAGCAGCCGCTTCACCGTGTAGTCGCTGGCCGGCGAGGTATCGAGCGCAGCCAGCCGCGTCGCATTGGCGAAGCTTTCGGTCGTCGACACTTCATACATCACGCGCGCCGGGCGATCGGTGCGGGTCCACACCATGCCCGACGTGGCGTCGACGTCGCCGGACTGGACGCCATGCGTGAAGGCCGGACGCTGGCTGGCGCGGGAATAATAGGGCAGCGCCAGACCGGAGGCGCCGACAAGGCCGAAGGCGCTGGCCGAAGTGACGAAGGCGCGGCGGGTGAGCGAAAGCTTGTTCATGGCTGTCTCCGGGATGGCATTGAGCGGGACCGCCAAGCTCTCGCCTCAATGTTTCAGGCGCATATCGGAACCATGAAGTTTTGATAACAGTCGACATCTTCCTTCTCCCCTTGTGGGGTGAGAAGCGGTCCGCGTTAGCGGACGAAAAGCCAATTGCTTGGCTTTTCGAGCTTCGAACGCCCTGAGCCTGCGAAGGGCCGGGTGGTGGATCGGCGCGCAGCGCCGAGACGGATGAGGGGTATTCCAGCGGAGTGAGACGTTGGCTTTCCCTGGAGCACCCCTCATCCGGCCGCTTCGCGGCCACCTTCTCCCACAAGGGGAGAAGGAAAAGTCGCGCCTCAAGCCGCCTGCGGTTCCGGCTCGAACGCCGGCCTGCTCGTATTGATCAGCAGCGAAATACAAGCCGCCGCGATACCCGTCATGCCGGCAATCAGGAAGGCCAGCTCGTAATTGCCCTGCAGCTCGCGCATCGTGCCGCCGAAGGCGGCGGCCGCCGCGGCGCCCACCTGGTGGCCGGCGACGATCCAGCCGAACACGATCGGCCCGCTGCGGTCGCCGAAAGCCTCGTTGGCAAGCCTCAGCGTCGGCGGCACGGTGGCGATCCAGTCGAGCCCGTAGAGCACGGCGAAGATGACCAGGCTGGTCGCCGAGAAGCCGGAATAGGGCAGGTAGATCAGCGACAGACCGCGCACCGCGTAATAGACGCCGAGCAGCTTGCGCGGGTCGAAACGATCGGTGAGCCAGCCGGAAAGCGTGGTGCCGATCAGGTCGAAAATGCCCATCATCGACAACAGCCCGGCCGCCTGCACCTCGCCGATGCCCATATCGCCGCAGAAGGCGATGAGATGCGTACCGACGAGGCCGTTGGTGGTGAAGCCGCAGACGAAGAAGGTGGCGAACAGGTACCAGAACACCCGCGTGCCGGCCGCGCGGCGCAGCGTGTTCAGCGTGTGCGCCAGGAAATTGCCCTGCGATGCAGGCGACACCGGCGGCACGTCGCCGGCATCGGCGCCGTAGCGAACCTGCCCGATCGAAGCCGGGCGCTCCGGCACCAGCAGCAAGACGAACGGGATCAGCGCGGCGGTGGCCAGCGCCACGGCAATCGCCACCGGCTTCCAGCCGCCGCTCTGCGCCAGCGAGGCGATGAGCGGCAGGAACACCAGCATGCCGGTGGCGCTTGAGGCCGACATCAGGCCCATCATCAGGCCGCGATTGGTCTTGAACCAGCGGTTGACGATGGTGGCGCCGAGCACGCTCGCCACCGCGCCCGAACCGATGCCGGAAAACACGCCCCAGGTAATGAAAAGATGCCATGGCTCGGTCATGAACAGGCTGAGCGCGGTCGATCCCGACATCACCAGCAGCGAGCCGAGCAGCGTGCGGCGCAACCCGATGCGCTCCATCAGCGCCGCGGCGAACGGACCGGTCAGGCCATAGAGCAGGATGCCGACGCTGGCGGCCCAGGACGTTACGTCGCGATGCCAGCCGAAGCTTTCCTCCAGCGGCACCATCATCACCGAGGGCGCCGAACGGAGCCCCGCCGCGATCAGCAGGCACAGGAAAATGACGGCAACGACGACGAATGCGTAGCGCTGGCCAAACGGACGGGACTGGATTATCATGTTACTGACCGGTACGTTGCAATGGAGTGAAGCCATACATACGTACCGGTCAGTAACATTGTCAAGCGAGTTGTTTGAATGCCATCCGACAATAAAATTGAAGCGTCGATCAGCGAGCCTCCTGCTCCCAGGGCGGCGGACAAGATCCTGGACGTCGCGCGCGACCTCTTTTACCGCGAGGGCATAAGGGCGATCGGCGTCGACGAGATCGTCAGGCGCGCCGGCGTCACCAAGCCGAGCCTCTACCGCAGCTTCCCGTCCAAGGACGAGCTTGCCGCGTCCTATCTGCGCAAATACGACCTCGAATTCTGGGAGCGCTTCGACGAGGCAGTCGACGCGCATCCGGGCGATCCGCGCGCGCAGATCATCGCTTTCCTGACCCGCGTCGGCAAACGCACGCAAAAGCCGGACTATCGCGGCTGCGGCATGACCAACGCTGCGGTGGAATATCCCGAGCGCGGCCATCCCGCGCGGGTGGTGAGCGAGAACAACAAAGTCGAGTTGCGCCGGCGACTGCGCGCCATGGCCGCCGCAATGGGCGCCGCCGATTCCGATACGCTGGGTGACGGCCTGCTGCTGCTCATCGAAGGCGCCTATATCAGCGGCCAGCTGTTTGGCTTGGGCGGACCGGCGGCGGCGGTCGCCCGCAACGCCGACCTCTTGATCGAAGCCAGCTTGAAGAAATAGCGATTGACGTTACGCTTCCGGCAACTCGAACGGAGTTGCCAGTAATGCGAGCTCTTCTGATCCCGCTTGCCCTCGCCGGTTTCTGCCAGGCGGCCCAGGCCGGCGACATCTCCAGCGCCTATACCGATCTCGACTCGAAGAAGGACTGCGTAACCTATGCGCAGGCCGCGGAAGGCGACGGCGACTGGGCGAGCCTCGTCTGCTCAGGCTATCGCGGCTACCCGGTGCTGATCGGCTATGACGATGCTCGCGAATCCGTCTATTACGGCTTTCCGTCCGACGACATGACTGCGGTCTGGGAGAGCTTCACCGCCTTCAACGGCTCCGGACCGAAAGTCGAGTGGCGCATCGAGACCAATGGCGACGTCGTCATCCCCTTCGCCGCCATCCACCGCCGCTCCGTCAGCAATCCGGAGGACGAGAAGAAGTCGACCGATGTGCTGGTCGTCGCCAAGGTGGCGCAACCGGAAGAGCACCAGGGCTGCACGATCGGCCTGGTTTTAGCCACCGGCAATCCGCACGCCAACGACCAGGCGCGCAAGCTCGCCGACGAGAAGGCGAAGACCTTCGCCTGCGGCAAGGACAAGCGCGAGGTGATCGGCGACGTGCCGGCTTTCGGCCGGGTGGATAACTGACCGGGCCTCGCCAACCATAGGGCCAGAGCCGCATCGGGTTCCCATTCGCCTCGCTGCCTAGTAAACCCTTGCGCGATTGCAGCCGGTCTTGGGAGGTTCCGCTTGTCCAGTTCTGTCACCGTCGCGAACGATAACGGCGTGGCGGTGGTCACCATCGACAACCCGCCTGTCAATGCGCTCAGCTTTCATGTCCGCAAGCCGCTTTACGAGGCGCTCACCGCTTTGCGCGACGATCCCGCCGCGAGGGCCATCGTCATCGCCTGTGCCGGGCGCACTTTCGTGGCCGGCGCCGACATCACCGAATTCGGCAAGCCGGTCGAGCAACCGGAATTGCGCGCCATTATCGCCCTGCTGGGAACGGCTCCTAAGCCGACGGTCGCCGCCATCCACGGCACGGCGCTCGGCGGCGGGTTGGAACTGGCATTGGGCTGCCATTTCCGTGTCTCGGACGCCGGCGCCAAGCTTGGCCTGCCGGAGGTAAAGCTCGGTCTTTTGCCGGGCGGCGGCGGGACCGTACGTTTGCCATGCCTGGTCGGCGCCGCGAAAGCGCTCGACATGATCGTCTCGGGCACGCCGATCTCGGCCGGCGAGGCAAAGGCCGCCGGCCTTGCCGATGCGGTTGTCGAAATCGATCTCTTGGCAGGGGCGGTTCGTTTCGCGCGCGAAATGGCTGATCGAGGCGGGCCGTTCGTGCCGGTGCGTGACCGCAATGACCGCCTTGCCGGGTCCGATCTCGCAGCCTTCGACCGCCAAGCCGCCGATCTGGCAAGAAAAGCCCGCGGACTGGACGCGCCGCTTGCCTGCGCCGAAGCCGTGCGCAACGCGATCACCTTGCCCTTCGACGCAGCGCTTGCGGCCGAGCGGCAACTGTTCCAAAAACTCGTTTCCGGCGACCAGTCGCGGGCGCAGCGGCATTTGTTCTTTGCCGAGCGCGAGGCGGTGAAGATACCGGGCAAGGATTTGCGGAAGCGCCGGATAGAGCGCGTCGGCATCATCGGCGCCGGCACCATGGGCGGCGGCATTGCCATGGCCTTCGCCAATGGCGGTCTTCCGGTGACCTTGCTCGAGACGAGCGAGGAGGCGCTGCGCCGCGGACTGGCTACGGTAGAGAAGAACTATGCCGTTTCGGTCAGTCGCGGCTCATTGACCGAGGAGGCGAAGCAAAAGCGGCTTGATCTGTTCAAGGGCAGCACCGACTACGCCGATCTCGCCGATTGCGATTTGATCATCGAGGCCGTGTTCGAGGACATGCCGGTGAAGAAGGACGTGTTCGGCAGGCTCGACGCGATCGCCAGGCCTGGCGCCATCCTCGCTACCAACACCTCTTATCTGGACGTGAACGAAATCGCCGCCTCGACCTCGCGGCCACAAGATGTGCTCGGCATGCATTTCTTTTCGCCGGCAAACGTCATGAAGCTCCTTGAGATCGTGCGCGCCGAAAAGACCGCGCCTGACGCGCTGGCGACGGTCGCCGACCTCGCCCGGCGCATCGGCAAGGTCGCGGTCGTCGTCGGCGTCTGCCACGGTTTTATCGGCAACCGTATGCTGTCCGCGCGCGGCGCCGAGAATGAAGCGCTGTTGCTGGAAGGCGCGACGCCAAGCCAGGTCGACAAGGCGTTCACCGATTTCGGCTGGCCGATGGGGCCGTTCCAGATGGGCGATCTCGCCGGCCTCGATATCGGCTGGCGCAACCGCAAGGCGCGCGGCCAGACGGCTGTGATCGCCGATGCGCTGTGCGAGCAGGGCCATTTCGGCCAGAAGACCGCGCGCGGCTGGTACCACTATGAGGCTGGCTTGCGTGAGCCGATTGCCGATCCGGATGTCGAGGCGCTGATCCTGGCGAAGGCGGCGGAGCTTGGAATTGCGCGGCGCGAGATCGGCGCCAACGAGATTATCGAGCGCACGCTCTATCCGCTGGTCAACGAGGGCGCCAAGATTCTCGAGGAAGGCATCGCGGCACGCGCGTCCGACATCGATGTCGTCTGGGTCAATGGCTACGGCTTCCCGATCGGCAAGGGCGGACCGATGTTCTGGGCCGGGCTCGAAGGCGCGGCGAAAATCGTCGAGCGGCTGGAGTTCTGGCGTCGGCGGACCGGCCGGGCGATTTTCGAGCCGGCGCCGGCGTTGAGGCGGTTTGCCGAAACGGGGGCTTGGACTGCCAACGGATAAGGCCAAAAAGCCGCGGCCTGCCGGCCATCTCCCCCACGAGGGGGGAGATTGGATGTCGCGCCGGCTTTCGCCAACCACCACCATTACAGAGTAGAGTGCCGTCGACCCCGCTGCTGATCTCCCCCCTCGTGGGGGAGATGTCCGGCAGGACAGAGGGGGGCGCTGTCCCGCCAGCGCTTCCAGCCTCGCACTGTCCCTATCCGCCAAATTTGACCATGTGGACAAATCTCAGGCGCCGTTCCATAGTCGCTCGTCTGACATTTTTGAACGGCCGGCTCGACACGGCCGTCGAACAGAGGGGCACTTCAATGGAAAACGACCGTAGCAAAACGCAACGCGCCGGCCTGTCGCGGCGCAACGTGCTGGAACTCGGCGCGCTCGGGCTTGCGGCGGCGGCGCTGCCCGGCGCGGCCTTCGCCAAGGACAAGAAGCTGAAGGTGGCGGCGATCTTCGCCACGCCGATCGAGGAGCCGTGGGACAACCAGATCCATGTCGCCCTGCAGAAGGCCGAGAAGGAGCTGGGCATCGAATACAAATGGTCGGAAAAGGTGCAGACCGCCGACTTCAGCCGCGTGATGCGCGAATATGCTCAAGGGGGCTACCAACTGGTGCTGGGCGACGCCTTCGCCGCCGAGCGCGAGTCGCGCCGCACCGCCAAACAATTCCCGAAGACGGCGTGGCTGTTCGGCTCGGGCGCCGGTCCGGCCGAACCCAATTTCGGCGTCTTCGACAACTGGATCCATGAGCCCGCTTATCTCTCCGGCATGATCGCCGGAAAGATGTCGAAATCGGGCACGGTCGGCGCCGTCGCGGCGATGGGCATTCCGGAGGTCAACCGGCTGGTCAACGCTTTCTTCGCCGGCGCCAAGGAGGTCAACCCGAACGTCAAGAAGAAGGTCGCCTTCATCGGCTCCTTCTTCGATCCGCCCAAGGCCAAGGAAGCGGCCGTGGCGCAGATCGATGCCGGCGTCGACGTCATCTATGCCGAGCGTTTCGGCGTCATCGAGGCGGCGGTCGAGAAGAAGATTTTTGCCATCTCCAACATGTCCGACCAGTCGAGCCTCGGGCCGGATACGGTCATCACCGGCCCGGTGTGGGACATGTATCCGACGGTCGAGCAGGCGATCAAGCTGGTCAAGGCCGGCGTCTTCACCGCGCAGGACTATGGCGATTTCTCGCGCATGGCCAAGGGCGGCTCCTATCTGGCGCCCTTCCACAAGTTCGACAAGACGCTGCCGGCGGACGTCAAGGACCTGGTCGAGAAGAAGAAGGCCGAGATTCTCGAAGGCAATTTCCGCGTCGACGTCGACGAGAACACGCCGGTTTCGGATTGACGCCTGGGGCGGCGCGAGGCCCCCCTCTCTGTCCTGCCGGACATCTCCCCCTCAAGGGGGGAGATTGGCAGTTCCGTCGACGGCGTTCGGTCCTTTCAACGTTGAAAGTTGGCGAAGGCCGGCGTGACATCCGATCTCCCCCCTTGAGGGGGAGATGGCCGGCAGGCCAGAGGGGGGCGCCGGACACGCCCTTTCAAGTTAAGCCAATCCTGCAGGAGCACCCTTGTCCGCCCCACTTGTCGAAATGCGCGCCATCACCAAGCGCTTCGGCGCCGTCAAGGCGAACGAGGCCGTCGACCTTAGCGTTGCCCCTGGCGAGATCCTCGGCCTTTTGGGCGAGAACGGCGCCGGCAAGACGACGCTGATGAACGTGCTGTTCGGCGCCTATGCGCCGGACGCTGGCGAGATCCTGGTCGAAGGCAGGCCGGTCGCCATCCACAATTCCGCCGACGCCCTGGCCGCCGGCATCGGCATGGTTCACCAGCATTTTCACCTCGCGCCGCGCCTCACGGTGCTGGAGAACCTCCTGATCGGCATTCCCGGCAAGTCCGGCCGCATCGATCGTGCTCGCGGGCTTGCCCGGCTCACCGAAATCAGCCGGCAATATGGGCTGAGCCTCGATCCGAACTTGCCGGTGTCGGCGCTCTCGGTCGGCGAGCAGCAGCGGCTGGAAATCATCAAGGCGCTGTTTCGCGGCGCCAGGCTTTTGATCCTCGACGAGCCGACGGCGGTGCTGGCGCCTTCGGAGGTCGATGGCCTTTTCGCCGCCCTGCGCTCGATGGCGGCGCAAGGGCTCGGCATCATCTTCATCTCGCACAAGCTCAACGAAGTCAGGGCCCTCACCCATCGCTGCGTCGTCCTGCGCCACGGCAAGGTCGCCGGCCGCGTCGACCATCCGGCAAGCACCACATCGGCGGAAATGGCCAAGCTGATGTGCGGCCACGAAATCGTCCCTCCGGTCAAGCAGGCTTCGACGCCCGGTGCTTCCGTGCTGACGCTCGACGGCATTTCCACTTCCGCCCACGCCGGCACGCCGCTGCGCGAGATCTCGCTTTTCGTCCGCGCGGGCGAAATCCTAGGCATCGCCGGCGTTTCCGGCAACGGCCAGCGGGCGCTGGCCGACGTCATTTCCGGCATGCTGCCGCCGAAGGCTGGCACCATGATGATAGCCGGCAAAGCGGTGACGCAATTTTCGCCGCGCGAGCTGCAGGCGCTCGGGCTCGGCCGCATCCCGGAAGACCGGATGACGACCGGCCTCGTCACCAACCTGCCTTTAGCCGACTCCATGGTGCTGCCGCGTATCGGCACCGAGGCCTTCAGCCGCAAAGGATTGCTCAATCCCGCCGCCATCCGCGCCTTTGCCGAGCAACAGATCAAGGCCTATGACATACGCTGTCCCGGGCCGATGGTGCGCGCCGGCGCGCTGTCCGGCGGCAATCTGCAAAAGGCGCTTCTTGCGCGCGAGCTCGCTTTCGATCCCAAGGTGCTGATCGTCTCGCAGCCGACGCGCGGCCTCGACATCGGCGCTGCCCGCTTCATCCACGAGAAATTCCTCGCCATGCGCGCCAAGGGCTGCGGCATCATCGTCATCGGCGAGGACCTCGAGGAACTGCTGATGCTCTCGGACCGCATCGCCGTGATGTATGAGGGCCGCATCGCGGGCACGCTTTTGAGCGCTGACGCCACCGTCGCAAGGCTCGGCCTGATGATGACCGGCGCGGAGGGCCACGCCTGATGTTTCGCCTCGAGGCCCGCACGTCGACGCCCGCCTGGTTCAATCTCGCGCTGCCGCTGGTCGCCATCGCCGCCACACTAGTCCTGTGCAGCGGCCTCATCGCTGTGACCGGCGCCGGCGTGATCGAGGCCTATGGCGTGATGCTGTCTGCATCCCTCGGCGACAGCTACGCCATTACCGAGACGCTGGTGCGCGCCGCCCCGATGATCTTCACCGGCCTGGCGGTGGCGATCGCCTTCCGGGCAAAATTCTGGAACATCGGTGCCGAGGGCCAGCTGCTCGCCGGCGCGGTGGCAAGCTGCTTCGTCGGCGCGATCCCGATGCCGGGCTATCTCGCTATGCTGCTGATGGCCCTTGTAGGCGCGGCTGCGGGCGCTCTCGTCGCGCTGGTGCCGGCGATATTGCGCGTCAAATTCAAAGTCGACGATGTGGTGAGCTCGCTGCTCCTCAACTCGGTCATCTATTACGCGCTGATGGCGCTGATCGAGGGGCCGTGGAAGGACACCTTCTCCGGTTACCCGATCTCACCGCCGATCGAGGACTCGGCCAATTTCCCGGTGCTGATCGAAGGCACAAGGCTGCATCTCGGTGTCGTCGCGGCGCTGATCGCAGCACCCCTTTGTTGGTTCCTGATCGCGCGCACCACGCTCGGCTTCAGGATTCGCGTCACCGGCGAGAACCCGGAAGCCGCCCGCTATGGCGGCATCAACGTCCAGCGCGTGCTGCTGTCCACCGCGCTGCTCTCGGGCGCGCTGGCGGGCTTGGCCGGCGTCGGCGAGGTTGGCGGCGTCCACTTCCAGGTGATGAGCGACATCTCGCCGGGTTACGGCTATTCCGGCATCGTCGTCGCGATGCTTGCCAGGCTCAACCCGCTCGGCGTGGTGCCGGCGGCGATCTTCCTGGCCGCCGTCATGACCGGGGCCGAGGCGATGTCGCGCGCGACCGGCGTGCCGGCATTCTTAAGCGATGTCATCCAGGGCACGGCGCTGCTGGCCATGCTGGTGGCGCTGCTGTTCACCGCCTACCGCATCCGCCGCGTGGGAGCGCAAACATGAGCGCGGTGTTCGAGCAGATTTTCCAGGTCGGCTTCCTCGCCGCCATCATCCGCATCGCCACGCCTCTTGCTCTCGCGACGCTCGGCGAAATGTTTTCCGAGCGGGCAGGCGTGCTCAACCTCGGCATCGAAGGCATCATGCTGCTGTCGGCGATGGCCGGCTTCACCGCCGCCAGCCTCAGCGGCAGCCTTTGGCTGGGCGTGCTGGTGGCCGTGCTGGTCGGGGCGCTGATGGGCGCGCTGCATGCGCTGTTCACGGTGGCGCTGGGCCTCAGCCAGCATGTCTGCGGCATCGGCGTGACGCTGTTCTCATCCGGCCTTGCCTATTTCCTCTACCGGCTGATCTTCGGCCAACAATCGGTGCCGCCGAGCATCGACGGATTCAAGACGATGCCTATCCCGCTGCTCTCGGACATCCCGATCCTCGGCCCGGCGGTGTTCAACCAGTTCACGCTGGTTTATCTCGCAATCATCGCCGTTCCGCTCGCCGCCTTCGTGCTCTACCGCACGCCATGGGGGCTTTCGGTGCGCATGGTCGGTGAGAACCCGCGTGCGGCGGACTCGGCCGGCGTCAGCGTGATGGTCACACGCTTCCAGGCGGTGATCCTCGGCGGCGCGCTGATGGGCCTTGCCGGCGCCTTCCTGACCATGGCGCAGTTCAACGCCTTCACCTTCGGCGTCGTATCCGGGCGTGGCTGGGTGGCGATTGCGCTGGTCGTGTTCGGCCGCTGGGATCCCTGGCGCTCGGCGGGCGCGGCGCTGCTTTTTGCCTTCGTCGATGCGCTGCAGCTCAGGATGCAGGCGAGCGGCCTCGGCCACATCCCCTACGAAGCCTTCCTGATGCTGCCCTTCATCTTCACCATCGTCGCCATGGCCTTCATGTCGCGCAACGCGGTCGCGCCTTCGGCGCTGCTGAAGCCGTTCCGGCGGGAGGAGCGGTAGGCGGTAGGACTCGGCGCCCTTTCCTCTCCCTCCGGAGGGGGGAGAGGTGGCGCTGCGAAGCAGCGACGGAGTGGGGGAACCACCTTGCAACCGCCGCCGACGGATATCGAAATGGGGCCCAGGCGCAAGAGTATCTCGACACCGCGCCAAGGGGGTCGACCCCCACTCCGTCGAGCTGCGCTCGACACCTCTCCCCCGATCGACGGGGGAGAGGAAGGGCGCCAAGCCGTCCGTGGACGAAGAATCTGGACCTTGGAAAGCCTCAGATCGCTGTGAGCGCCTTCTCCACAAACAGATGCGTGCCGTTGACGAAGTCAATTCATGCGCGAGGCGGCTAAGGCTGCCCGAGCGATTGGAGGTTTGCCTGCGAACGCTCCGGAGCGCTCGGTTCGAGCTGCCTTGGCCAAATCGCGCCTGTTCCGAAAACCATCCAAACCGCGCCGGCGATGAGTATGAAAAACCAGGAATTGCCCTCGTGTAGAAATCTCGTTCCAAAAACCGCCCAAAAATAACAATCGACAAAGTCTACTATTTTTATAGATTAATGGTCGCGACGGAGGATCGACCATGTCCTACATTCAGAACGCCCAACGCAAAGGCCAAAGGCTTGCCGCCGACCAGAGCTGGAGGCCCGCCTATGGCGGCACGTTCGCCTACCTCGTCTTTGCGCTTGCCTTCGTGTTCACCGGCGCCGTCGTTTTCGGGATCATCCCCTGACTGAGCCGGGGCCAGAGCAATTCCAGGAAAGTGCGATCTGTTTTCCGCCCGGAATTGCGTAAAACCAAAGGCCCCGCCGTCCAAAAAAATCTGAGTTGAGTAATCGGAGCTGAAGAAGGCCGGCGCGCTGTTGCGCGCCGACGAGATGGATTTGACTCAGGGGTTCGGGCGGGGCGGCCCAACGTGATGGAGGAGATGGCAATGCCGATCGAGTTCACGCATGTCCCAGGCAAGCCTGCCAATGGCAGCTTCTTCTACGATTTCGCCGAGACGGCGACCAAATTGTCGCTGATCGAGGATTCCGGTTTTCGCAAGCTGATGGTGGACGACCCTGCCGGCCTGCTCACCAATATGGACATCGCCGCGCAAACGCTCGACCGCACCGGCCCGCTGGAGGTGGTGCTGACGCATTGGGCCGGTGTTATCGAGCCGACGGTGGCGGCAAAGCAGCTCGCGGCGCTCGACCGCAGAGGCGGCGGGCGTCTGTCGCTTCGCATGCTGAGCGAGCCGCTTGAAGACAGCGATGCCGAGGCGCGGCCGGACGGCCACAGCGTGGTGTGGCAGCGCATCGACGAATATCTGGTGTTGCTGAAGCGCCTGTGGTCGAACGACAGGCCCTTCGACCATGAGGGCGCCTTCTACAGCGTGCGCGGCGGCTTCGTGCCGCGCAAGGGTCCGCACGGCGCCGATCTCGTCATCCGGCTCGGCGGCCAGTCGGGCACCGCGCTGAAGGTCGCCGGCAAGCATGCCGATGTCTTCGAGCTGGCCGCCGGTTCGCCCGACGAGGTAAGGCAATTGATGGAGCGCGCGCGCAGCGCCGCCGCCGAGCACGGCCGCGGCGGCAGGCTGCGCTTCGCGCTTCCGGTGCGCATCCGCCCGGACGGCTGGGCGGGCGCCTCGGATCACAAGGCGGTCGAGATTGCCGGGCCGCCGGCGCGGCTCGCCTTGGCGCTGTTGCCCTATGCGGCGCTCGGCATCGAGGAGTTCATGATCGGCGGCATCGACCGCCTGGGCGAGATCGCCCGCATCGGGCGCGAGACGATCACGCTGGTCGCGAATTCGCTGGCGCGACGCGAGGCCGAGGTCCCGCAGCCGGGTGCGTTTGCCTCGCACCCCTTTGTGCAACACTGCGCGTCCTAGACTAAGGTCGCTCCGCGTCGGAGTAATCCAGGCCGTCCATCACGTAATCCGCGAACAGGAAGTCGCGGATGCCGGCGATCCGGCCGTTCTCCCAATCGATGAGGATGAAGTAGCGCGGCGGTCCGTCCGGACGCTCCGGGCTGGTGACCAGGATGGCGGGCCGGCCCTCGACGAGGCCGGCCGTGAAATGCCAATGCGTCTCGTCGGCGTAGCGGCCGAAATAATTGCCGACATATTCCTTGCCGTCGGCGCGCAGGCGGTTGACCAGCTCCAGCTTGACGTCCTCGGCCAGCAGGCCGCGCAAGGCATCGAAGTCCCTGGCGTTGAAGGCGGCCACATAATCGCCGAGGCGCCGCATGTCCTGTTGGTCGAGCGCCGGGCGGGACGGCGCGATCCGCGGCGCGGCGGCCAGCTTGCGCAGGCTCTCGCGACCCCGCTGCAGCGCGCCTTTGATCGCGGTCTCGGAAGTTTCGAGGATTTCGCCGATCTCTTCCAGGCTGTGTCCAAGCACATCCTTCAACACGACCGTGCATCGTTGCGCCGGCGGCAGTTGCATCAGCTCGGCCAGGCTCGCCTCGGCGGCAATTCGGGCATCCAACTCCGAGTTCTGGTCGGCGATCGTGTCGAGCTCGACCTCGCTCTCGCGCCCCCGCAAGCGGGCGCGCTTGCGCAGGAAATCGAGGGCGGCGTTATGCGCGATGCGAAACAGCCAAGGCTCGGTCTTGTCGGGCATGTCGCCATTCCTGATCGCCACGAAGCCCTTTGCCAAAGCCTCCTGGACGATGTCTTCGCCATCGATGACAGATCCGACCATGCGCGACGCGTAGCGGTGCAGCTTGGCTCTCAGCAAGGCGGCATCGCGCTCGAAGGCGCGAAGCCTGGTTTCGGTCGCCGCAACGGACTGATCGTGCGAACCGGTCACGCGTGCTCTACCTCTTTGTTTGACGCAATTCCGGACGGAAGGTCGGCGAAGGCGCCGAACCTAACCGTTTCACACTTTTCCTGGAATTGCTTCAGTTCTCCACCCCGCCCGTATGGGAATAGGTCGTGTGGCCCATCATGGTCTCGCCGGCCGCCAACTCAACGACGCTCTTCATGTATTCGCCGAAGCGGGGATCGCCGCGGAAGGCCGCGATGTCATCCGCCGAACGCCATTGCGAGATGTTGGCCACCTTGCTGCCGTCGACGCCGATCACCACGGATGACGACAGCGAGCCAGGCTGCTTGCTGAAGAAACTCCTCGTGCCCTCGGCAAGCGTGTTGGCGAGTTCCTGCTGCTTGCCCGGCTTCGCGGTGAAGACGTTGATCAAGGTCACTGTGGTCGACATGGCTTGGCTCCGTTTGTCCTGATGGCGGAGGCCGTCTTGGCTCCCGCACCCGTTACGACCCTCAAGACGAAGCCCGAACCGAAAACGGAACGGCGCATGCAAAAGTTTTTTCGGCAATCAATCAAGTTCGCGTTTCGGACGCTGCCATTGACCTATCGAGCGGCCGCCCGCCTGTGAGTTCAGAAAAATTTGTCCTCGCCGTTCCAACAGCGATCGCCGTTTCGTCTTGGTGAGTGCCGGGCTGCGACCCCGGCATCAACCAAGGGAGAAGCAAATGTCGATCCTGTCATCCATCGCTCGCATCGCGACCGAATACACCGCGACCCGTGCCCGCTATCGGGCAGCGCGGGCGCTCTATATGCTGCCGCTCGACATCCGCAAGGATATCGGCTGGCCGGAACCCGGCGATCCGCGCGATCCCGAAATCCTCAGCTCGCCACACCCGCGAGCCGTGATAGCGCGCTGATGACGGCCGCCGAGTCGGCCAGCGCGCCGAAGACGCCGTCCTCGACCGTCACCATATGCAGCGCGGCTTCATGCGCATACCTGTCGCCGCTCGCGCAGGCGTCCGCAATCGTCAGGCACTGGAAGTTGCGGTCGCAGGCCTCGCGCAATGTGGTGTGCACGCACACATCCGTGGTGCAGCCGGTGAACATCAGATGCGTGATGCCGCGCGCCCGCAAAATGAGCTCCAGATCCGTGTAGGTGAAGGCGCTGTTGCAGGTCTTGTCGATGATGATGTCTCCAGGCGCGACCTCGATGTCGGAAACGATCTGGAAACCCGGGCCGGAGCGCAGCAGGACATCGGTGCCGTCGAGCCCCGCCCGCTTGCGGCGCCATCTTTCGTAAGGCGTCATGTCGGCCATGTCGGCGCGATAGCCTTGCCTTGTGTGGATGATGGTGAGGCCTGCGGCGCGGGCCGTGCCAATCAGCCGGTTGACCGCCGGCAGGATGGCTCGCAGCGGCGACGGATCGTAGCCCTTCCTGGCGAAATAGCCGGTCGGCGAGAGGAAATCCTCCTGCAGGTCGATCGCCAGCAGCGCCGTATGCTGCGGCTCCAGCCTGCCGTCATAGGGAAAGTCGAAGGGTATCGCCTTGATCATCGGCCGCCTGCTCTTCTTGCTCTACGCGCATCGTGCCCGGCAACCGCCCTGCGGTCCAGGCCCGCAGCGTGCTCAGCGGGCATGGGCACATTATGAATTGTGGAGCAGCATAGTCATCTTTATAGTTGACTCGCAAACTCATGTTTCATAGTCAACCGGCGCGGCTCGCCCTGCACCTGTCTGTATGACGGCCGCCGCATTGCAATGATGAAGCGAGGACGAGCCCTTGTCCCGAAACAGTCTCTTGGCGGCGCTGGCCGCGTCGCTCATTCTTTCGGCCGGTGTCGCCGCAGCGCAGGTACGATCGGCGACGCCTGCACCAGTCGACCAGGCGCCGGCCGCCCCAGCCCCGCAAGCACCGGCGGCCCAGACGCCCGCTCCGACGTCGGTGGAACCGGGCCTCCAGCCAGCTGCGAACAGCGTAGCCGGCGAAGCGCCTTCCATCTCGCTGACGCTGCCGCATGACCTGTCGCCATGGGGCATGTTCATAGATGCCGACATCGTCGTGAAGGCAGTCATGGTCGGGCTGGCCTTCGCTTCCCTCGTCACCTGGACGATCTGGCTCGCCAAGTCGCTGGAGGTCTTTGGCGGCAAGCTGAGGGCCCGCCGCGCCGCCGATGCGATCGGCAACGCCGCGACATTGATGCAGGCCGGCCGGGAGCTTGGCCACAGCGGCGGCCCGGGCGCGCTGCTGGTGCGGGCGGCGGAAGAAGAACGGGCGCTTTCGGCCGGCGCGCTCGACCATGCTTCCGGCGACGGCCTGAAGGAACGCGTCGCCTCCAGGCTTGCACGCATCGAGGCGACGGCGGCGCGGCGCATGTCGCGCGGCACCGGCCTGCTCGCCACCATCGGCTCGACGGCGCCCTTCGTCGGCCTGTTCGGCACCGTCTGGGGCATCATGAACGCCTTCATCGGCATCTCGCAGGCGCAGACCACCAACCTCGCCGTGGTGGCACCGGGCATCGCCGAGGCGCTGCTTGCCACAGCGATGGGCCTTGTCGCAGCCATTCCGGCAGTCGTCATCTACAACGTCTTCGCGCGTTCGATAGCCGGCTACAGGCAGATCCTCGCCGACGCCTCCGCGGGCGTCGAGCGGCTGGTCAGCCGCGACCTCGATTTCCGCACCGTGCCGCCGGCAACGGCGATGGCGGCGGAGTAGCGGCGATGGCGGCGCGCATTCGCGAGACCTCCGGCGACGATCTCGGGGAAAGCTACGACATCAATGTCACGCCGTTCATCGATGTCATCCTGGTGCTCCTGATCATCTTCATGGTCGCCGCACCGCTCGCCACGGTCGACGTCGATGTCGACCTGCCCGGATCGACAGCGACGCCGGCGCCGCGGCCCGAGACACCTTTGTTCCTGACGCTGAAAAGCGACCTGACGCTCGCGATCGGCAATGACAGCGTGCCCCGCCCGGCGTTTGCCGCTGTGCTCGACAGCCGCACCAACGGCGACAAGCAGACACGCATCTTCCTGCGCGCCGACAGGACGGTCGGCTATGGCGACCTGATGGAGGTGATGAACCTGCTGCGTAGCGCCGGCTATCTCAAGGTGGCGCTGGTCGGACTTGAAACCGCGGGCAGCTCCGGCGGGCAAGCCGCGCCCGGAATACCTGCGACCGGCGCGAACCCTGCCCCGGCGCGGGCTGGAAGCCCGGCGCCATGACGGTCGCCGCGCTTTCCCGCATGTCCCGGCCGCGCTTCGGCGCGCGTGAGGCCGGCCTGTGGACGAGTGCCGCCGCGGTCATTCTGGCCGCGCATGTGGCGGTTGCCTATGCGGTGCAGAATCTGAGCTTCGCCGAGATGCAGGATGGCGGCCCGCCGCCGGCGCTGGCGGTCGAGATGGCGCCGCTGGCCATCGCCCCCGCCGTGCTGGAAGAGACGGCAATGCTGGACGCGGTGACACCGGAGCCGCCCGATGCGGCGGAGGAGACGGAAAAGCCCATCGACGTGAAACCGGTGACCGACCCGGCGCCGGTGGCGAAACAGGCCGAGCCGGTCACTGAACAGCCACTCGATACCGACGACACGCAGGAGGCCAAACAGGCCGCTCCCGCGGAACAGGCCGTTGCCGCGCTGAGCGAGCAGCCGCCGCTGGACGAGGTCGTGGCCGACCCTGTCGAGGCGATCGCGCCGGACGTCGTCATTCCGCTGCCGCAACCGAAACCTGTGGAAGCGCAGGTGAAGGCGCAAAAGCGGGTCGAGCCCAAGAAGCACGCCGAGAAGAAGAAACCGGTCGAAAGGCCGAAAGAACGGGTGAAAAACGAAAAGGCGCCACCGCCAAAGGTGACGACCACCGCCAGCATCGACGCCAAGGCGGTGGCGAAGGCGGCAGCGCCCCGGTCCTCCGATGCGGCGCCGCGCTCGAGCGTCGGCCCGTCGCGCTGGAATTCCAGCCTGGCGGCGTGGATTAGGCGGCACACCCGCTATCCGAGCGCGGCGCGCTCCAGGCGGGCCGAGGGGACGCCGAGCGTGACCTTCACGGTCGACACCGCCGGCAGGGTCGTCGCGGCCCGGCTGGCGCGATCCTCGGGCGATGGCGATCTCGATCGTGCGGCGCTTGGCGCGCTGCAGGGCGCCTCGGTGCCGGCGCCGCCGGCGGAGCTCGGTGCCCGCGTCACCCGCACCGCGCCCTTCGTCTTCAGCCTGCGCAATTGAAGGCCACCGGACCTGTGAGCGTATCGCTTCCAAGGCAGTCGACCGGAGAGAACGACGCAGGATCGGCCCCGCCGGCGGCAGCGCACGCACCGTCAACGCGAATCAGTGCTTGCTCGTAGCAGATGCCTGGTCCAACGGATTCGCGCCTCCTGCAGATTCCCGTGACAATGCTAGCGGCTTCTCAGGCGGCAGAGGCAAGCTCTCGTTCGAGCATCTCCATGACTTCGCCAGCTGGCCGCGGCGGGCTGAAATAGTAGCCCTGAACCTCAGTGCAGCCCTCCTCGCGCACCTGCGCGAACTGCTCGGCGGTTTCAACACCTTCGGCGGTCGTGATCATGCCGAGGCTGGCGCCAAGATTTGCGACCGTCCTGACGATCGCGGACGCGCCATCCCTGGTTCCCAGCTCCATGACGAATGAGCGGTCGATTTTGATCTTGTCGAACGGGAAGGAACGCAAGTAGCTCAGCGACGAATATCCCGTTCCGAAATCGTCCATGGCGATCCGCACTCCCAGGCGCTTCAGGTCGTACAGGGCGGCAAGCGTCGCCTCGCTGTTGGCGAGCAGTACGGATTCGGTAATCTCCATCTCCAGCCTTTGCGGCGAGAGGCCAGAATCCGCCAATGCGGACGCCACCTTGTGCACGAGGGTGCGGCTCTTGAACTGAACCGCCGACAGGTTGACGGCTACTTTGACATCCTTGGACCATGTAGCCGCATCGGCACAGGCCTGACGGATCACCCATTCTCCCAACGGAATGATTGCGCCGATTTCTTCTGCCAAGGGAATGAATTCCGCCGGCGAGACGATGCCGCGATCCGGGTGCATCCATCGCAAAAGCGCCTCAAAGCCGATGATCTTCCGGGTCTGAGTGTCGACGACAGGCTGGTAGTAAAGCCGGAATTCGTTGCTGACCAAGCCACGCCTCAGATCCAACTCGAGCTGCCGGCGCTGCTGTGCGCGGGCATCCATCTCCGCTTCAAAGAAGCGGTAGGTGCCCCGGCCGTCCGCTTTGGCCCGGTACAGCGCCATGTCCGCATTCTTGAGGAGACGGTCCGCGTCTGCTGCATCGTCCGGACCGAGGGCAACGCCAATACTCGTGCTGACCACGACTTGATGACCATCGAGATCGAATGGCTGGCTCACGTTGTCGGTGATATTGCGGGCGAGCGCCTCTATCTGCTCCGGCCAGCCGGTGCTGGCCTGAACAATGACGAACTCATCGCCGCCGAGGCGCGCAAGGATATCCGCTTCGGGCACGCAGCCACGCAGACGGTCCGCGACCGCTTTCAAGAGCAGGTCGCCGATCGGATGGCCGAGCGTATCGTTGACGATCTTGAACTGATCGAGGTCGAGGCAAAGGACGGCCACCTGTTCGTTGTACGCCGCACGGGCTAGGCTCTCTGCGATCTTCTCGTGAAGCAGGTAACGATTGGGAAGACCCGTAAGCGCGTCGTGACCCGCCATATGCGCGATTTTCGCCTCTGCCCTGACGCTCTCGGTCACGTCCTCATGCGTCGCGACATAGCCTCCATCGGTCATGGGATTGTGCGTGATCCTGATAGTTCGGCCATCGGTCATGTCTATCTTGGTGCTCGCGATCGTGCCCTTGGATTGCGCCAGCACCACCACGTCGAAATAGGTCGCCGGATCGGCCGGTCCGTTGCCGACGGAAGCCCGGTAGTCGAGAATGCGATCAAGCGGCGTGCCAGGCGCGATCAGATCGGCTGGCAGATTGTACATGCGACTATATTGAGCATTGCAGAGGATCAGGCGCTCCTGCGCGTCGAACATGCACATCCCGTGCGGCAGGTTCACCAAGGCGGCATCGAAGCGATGATTCTGCTCCGCCAGCGACGCCTCCGCACGCTGCCGCGCCATCGTGGACTCGCGAAACACTTGAAAAGCCTTCGCCAGCGCACCGATTTCGTCGGCGCGGTCGAATTCGGGGACGGCGATATCTGTTCTGCCGCCTGCGAGGCTTGCCAAGCCGCGCGTGATCGAGACAAGCGGGTCGGACAGGCGTTTCTTGAGGTGCCAGATGATCCCTGCCGTGAGAATGAGTCCGATCGCACCAAGGCCGACCATGAGGTCGAGAGTGATTTCGGCTGTCTTCTCGGCTGCGTCGGCATTGCTCTTCGCCTGGGCCACAGCTGCGCTCTTCAGGGCGCTGAGTGCGCTCGTGGCTGCCTGGCCGAGCCTGGGAAGTCTCTCGCTTGCGTCGGCCGCCTGTTCGGCTTGCACCGGAAGCCGGTCGGCGGTCCAGGCGTTGTATGCGTCAACATAAGCTTTGAGTGCCTTGTCGAAGGTCCCGGCGAGGCTGCGCTCGTCGTCGGAAACGTCCAGGGTCGAATAAGCGTTTCGAAGCTGTCGAAGCTGTCCCTGAGCTTGCGCGAACTCCGGGCTGGCCTTACCGGGCGACAGCCTGGCTTCCGCAGCCCTGAGATGGGCGAGTTGGACGCTCGCATCATCGAGAATTCGCGCCGCAGGCAGAGAATTGAGGTTCAGACTTTCCGCCATGTCCTCGACGGATTCGATGCTGATCAGCGCAAACGACAATGCGCCGGCGAGGATGCCGAAAAAGAGGCCAGAAAGGACGAGCAAGCGCGCTTGGATCGACCTATTGATGTATTGAATCGTCGTGACTCCTACCAACTTTCTGCCTGCGGTTGCAGGGTCCCAACAATGCCTTTCAAAACGATAAAGAACAGTTATTGCATTGGATGCATTATAATAGAGTTTGATTTATCGAGATGGCCCGGGAAGTGACCGGTCTCGGTCTTCGGAGTCTCACCCTGGCCAAGCAACGCGGCGATCGTTCGCAGACCGGCATCACCTGAATTTCAACGCAGCCTAAGGCAGGAAGCCAGAAAATGAGCCATGCAATAGAAATGACTGTCCTGCGCCTGGCAGAGGGCCTGGCGATCGACGATTTCATCGCGGCCAACGCGGATATCAATGCCTGGATTCAACAACAACCGGGTTTCATAGCCCGTCGCATCTGCGAGCGCGACGATGGTGCGATCGTCGACATCGTGATTTGGCAGACAGCCAAGGACGGTCATCGTTCGGCCTGCGCCATCATGACGGAGATGGGCCAGTCCCCCGTGCATGGCACCATTGATCACCGCGCTGTCGAATGGACGATCGCAACTGTGCGTCAGGCAATCGGATCGACGTGAGGCCCTCTTCTCCCGTCAACCCACGCTCCCGCCCCATATCCATTCACGACCTCCCACTGTCGCGGTCGCAGGGCGGCGATCTGTCCGTTTCGGAAACTGCGCGAATGGTGATAAAGCCTGACGCAGTTACTCATCTATTTCGGGATTCCAATGTTGGCCCTCACACGCCGCAAACTCCTTCAGGGCGCCGCGGCCGCCGGCGCGGCCGGTATCGGCCTCTCCGCCGCCGGCAGGTTTGCCGGCTGGGCGGCGCCGAAGCCCGAGCCGCTGATCCTGAAAACAGCCACCATCGAGGCTCGGCTGATGGAGGGTGGGCCGACGAAGAATGTGCTGACCTACGGCGAGGCCGGCATGCCGCCGGTCGTCAGGATGAGAAAGGGCGAGCCGTTTGCCGCGCGCCTGATCAACGGCATCGACGATCCGACGACCATCCACTGGCATGGCATCCGCGTCCCCAACAAGATGGACGGCGTGCCGTTCCTGGTGCAGCCCTATGTCTATCGGAGCGACCATTTCGACTATGAATTCACGCCGCCCGACGTCGGCACCTTCTGGTACCACCCGCATTGCAACACGCTGGTCCAGATGGGTCACGGCCTGACCGGCGTGATCGTGGTCGAGAACCCGAAGGACCCGGTCTTCGATGTCGAGACGGTCGTCAACCTGCGCGACTGGCGGCTTGGCGACGACGGCCAGTTCATCGAGCCGTTCAGGCCGCGCGACGCGGCCAAGGCCGGCACCTTCGGCACGGTGCGCACCGCCAATTGGCTCGACCAGCCGCAATTCGATGCGCCGGCCGGCGGGCTGGTGCGGCTGCGGGCGGCCATCACCGACGTCACCCGCATCTATGCCTTCCGCGTTGACGGCGCCGAGGCGACGGTCATCGCGCTCGACGGCAATCCGGTGCCGCAGCGGTTTACCCCCGATGCCTTGCAGCTGGGGCCCGGCCAGCGGCTGGAGCTTGCCATCCGCATGCCCGACGAGGAGGGCGCGATCGTCAGCTTGCGCGACGTCAGAGGCACCAAGCCGAAAATCCTGGCGACGCTGCGTTCGGTCGGCAAATCGCTCAAGCACGATCTGCGCGATCTCGGCCCGCTTGAAGCCAATCCGGTGGCGGAGGTGGACCTGACAAGCGCCAAGCGGATTCCGCTGGCGCTGAGCGCTACGGCGGAAAACGTCGCGACCGACGGCATTTGCGGCTCGCTCGGCTACAGTTTCTGGGCGATCAACAAGGTGCCGTGGCCGGGCGACACGCCCGACCCGACCGCGCCGCTCGCCGAGCTGAAGCTCGGCCGCAGCTATGTCATCGACATGGAGAACCTGACCCCGCATGCGCACCCTATCCATTTGCACGGCATGAGCTTCAAGGTGCTGTCGTCATCGACCAGGTCAGTGCAGCCGCTAATCTCCGACACCTATCTCATCCAGCCCGACGAGAAGGTGCAGCTCGGCTTCGTCGCCGACAATCCCGGCGACTGGCTGCTGCATTGCCACATCATCGAGCATCAGAAGACCGGCATGACGAGCTACTTCCGGGTGGTGTGAGCGCATCGGCGCGGAAGGCGTCGGCATTCCGCGGGTTGACGCGTTTGGCCGATTGCCTAGGTAGGCAGGAGGGCGCTGGGGCGGCACGCAACTCCGACCGACGGCATGACATCCTTGCATATTCGAAAACTTGCCTTTGTTGCGGCAGGCATCTCCACCCTGTCGTCCTGCGTCATCCCCGATGATACGTCGAGCATCGCCAAGGTCGACGCCACCACGGCCGCTGCCCGCAAGGAGATGGTCGGTCTCAGCGAGGCCGATGTCCGCATGTGCGCCGGCTTTCCGAGCGCAATGGCCGATGTGGGATCATCCGGCCAGATCTGGACCTACCAGCGCACAGTGCAACGCAGCAACCTCAGTATCGCGGTGCCGACTTTGGCCGTGGGTGCGATTCCTGCTGTCGGCGGGTCGGTCAATGTCGCTCCCGGCGGCTATTGCAACACGCAGATACGCATGCTCAACGGCCACGTCGCAGAGGTGGCCTATGCCGGTGACAATAACCTGCCGAACAGCCGCGATGCGCTGTGTGTCAGCACGGTGGACGCCTGCGTGGCTTACGCGCGCCAGCACCGCTACAAGGTGCCGGCGGTCTCCAGATAAGCGGAATCGAGTGAGCCGCCCGGCGAGCGAATCTGCCTGCCGCAACTGGAAAGGTCCGAACCGCTGACCTTCGCGAATCCGGCCCATCCAGTTAGAGCAATTCCAGGAAAAGTGTGAGCGGTTTTCCGTCCGGAATTGCGTAAAAAAACAAAGAGATAGGGCGTTTCGTCGTTTTCGTGAAACGGTGAAACGCACTAGCGGAAGGCGTTGCTGCTCCTACCTCTTCAGCGCGATGCTCATGCCGCTGAGGTCGGCGTTGACCTGCAGGCCGACCTGCCTGCCGCTGAGCTCGAGCTGGGCGCCCTTGTCATTGGTCATGACGATCACCTGGGCGCCTCTGCCGAGCGCGCCGCCGCCGCCGGCTGCGCCGTAAACGCCCGTCACGTCGCTGGCCCGCCGGATATGGCGCACTCTGCCCTGGAAATAGGTCTTGGACGCGCCGAAGGCGAGGCCGCCCGAGACGCCGCCGACCGAGATCGGATAGCGTTTGCCATGGAAGGTCAGCGTGCCTTCGCCGCCGGAGCCGCCGATGAAGAAGGCCGCCTTGTAGACGGAGAAGCGGATCGTGCCGCTGTCGGCATGCGCGGCGCTGGCTATGCTGACGCCCGCCGCGGCGATTGCCGCAACCGCGACTGAACGGAACCTGGACGAAATCTTCATGATGGGGACCTCCTCAAGCATCGCCGCTTACCCAGCCGGCCGGGCACATCAGCGTCAAAAGTATAGCTGAACCGTCTTGCCCCACCATTGGTTCCAAGCACGCGGCCCGAAAATCCGGCAGCCGCAGAATGCTGAGCGAAGAGGGCAACCGCGCGCGAAAGGCACTTGCGTGTGCTGGCTGGTGGAGCTGAGGGGGATCGAACCCCTGACCTCATCATTGCGAACGATGCGCTCTCCCAGCTGAGCTACAGCCCCGTTCCAGCGGATGGGCTTGTATCGGTCGCGGCGGTTTCATGTCAAGGCGAAAGACCGGCAGGCGACGAGGGCCGTGACTGGCGGGCCTTGCCCGCCCGCCAAGCCCGCGGGCCTTGCCCGCACGCCAAGCAATGGCTACATGTCGGCGACAATTTTGGAGACCGGCATGATCGCCCTTATTCAGACCATCGTCATGGCGCTTGATATCTACTGGTGGATCATCATCGCCTCGGCGATCTTTTCCTGGCTCTACGCCTTCAATGTCGTCAACTCGCGCAACCAGTTCGTCGGCAGCGTCGGCAACATGCTCTACCGGCTGACCGATCCGGCATTGCGCCCGATCCGCCGCTTCATGCCCGATCTCGGCGGCATCGACATTTCGCCGATCATCCTGCTTCTGATCATCTTCTTCATCCGGCAGTTCCTGGTCACCACCGTCTGGTCCTGGGTCGTGACCGGCGGCTGATGAGCACGCCGTTTCGGCAGCGCGAGAACGGCATCGATCTCTTCGTGCGGCTGACGCCGAAAGCGGCGCTCGACCGGATCGACGGTGTCGAGACCGCTGCCGACGGTCGCAGTCACCTCAAGGCCCGCGTCCGCGCCGTTCCGGAGAACGGCGCCGCCAATCAAGCATTGGAACGGCTGATGGCCAAGGCGCTGGGTGTGCCGGCGTCGGCAGTTTCGGTGGTCACCGGCGGCACATCGCGACTGAAGACGCTGCGGGTCGTGGGTGATGGGGTTGAGTTGGCGAAGATCGTCGAGGCTTTGATCGGTTAATCTAAATTTGAGATGCAGGCGGGACAGCGCCCCCCTCTGTCCTGCCGGACATCTCCCCCACTTGGCTACGCTATGCACACATCTTCTGTGACTGGCGCGACTGATCAGGCCGAGGCTTGATTGCCACGTGGTTCCCCCAATCCGTCGCTGCTTCGCA
>NZ_VFTP01000029.1:0-36133 GCF_006439455.1 Mesorhizobium sp. B2-9-1
CCCCTACTCCCCTACTCCCCTACTCCCGAGCATCATGCCCTACCAATCCCCCATCTCCCCCGGTCGTTCCTGGTATGAGGACACGGTCGGATCCCGGCCTGAATATCCGGCTCTCGACGGCGACCGTATTTGCGACGTCGTCATCATCGGCGGCGGCTTCACTGGCTTGTCGGCAGCCGCGCATCTTGCCAAGGCGGGCGCAAATGTCGTCCTCATCGATGCCTATCGCTTCGGCGACGGCGCGTCGGGGCGCAATGGCGGCCAGCTCGGCACCGGCCAGCGCGCCTGGGCGGAAGAATTGGAGGCCGAATACGGCCTTTCCCGCGCCAAGGCGCTGTTCGACCTGGCCGAAGAAGCCAAGGCGCATCTGCTGGACTTCGCCGCCGCCAACGCGATCGACATCGACTATATGCCGGGTCAGCTTTCGGTGGCGCACAAGCGGCGTTATGTCGACGACTACAGGCGCCACGCCGAGATCATGGCAAGCCGCTTCGGCTACCCGCATATAAGCTTCATGAACGCGGCGGAAACCGCGGAAAGGCTGGGCTCGACACGCTATTTCGGCGGCACGCGCGACACCGGCACGGGCCACATCCACCCGCTGAAACTGGTGATCGGCACGGCGAAAGTGGCAGCCGCCGCCGGCGCGCATCTGTTCGAGCAGACGCCGTCCACCGGCATCGTTTCCAATGGCGGCAAGGTGACGGTCACGACGCCCAGGGGCACGATCACAGCCGACAAATGCCTGGTCGGGGTCAATGCCTATGGCGGCAACCTGGAGCCGGTGAGCGCGGCGCACATCATGCCGATCGGCTCCTTCATCGGCGCGACCGTGCCGCTCGGCGACACTTCCAAGGTGCTGCCGGGCGGCGAGTCGGTCGACGATTCCCGCTTCGTGGTGCGCTATTTCCGCAAGTCGAAAGACGGCCGGCTGTTGTTCGGCGGCCGTGAGATCTATGCCGTCAACGATCCGAAGGACATCCATGTTCACATCCGAAGGCAGATCGCCGAACTCTACCCCGACCTTAAGGATGTCGAGATCACGCATGGTTGGGGCGGCTATGTCGGCATCACGGTGCCGCGAAAGCCGTTCGTGCGCGAAGTGATGCCGAAAGTGATTTCGATGGGCGGTTATTCCGGCCACGGCGTCATGCTGTCGAACTTCTTCGGCAAACTCTATGCCGAGACCGTTGCCGGCAATCGCGACCGCTTGAAACTGATCGAGGATCTGAAAATCCCCGCCTTCCCAGGCGGCCGGCGTTTGCGCGCGCCGCTCTTGTTCCTGGCGCTGAACTGGTTCGCGTTGCGCGACAGGATTTGAAGCGGCCGCCCGGCCGAAGTCACCGATTCGGCACTGGCGGCCTCCACGCGGCAGGTTGTGGAAGCGTTAACAAGCGCGCAATTTCGCAAATTGGCTCACTCATGCCATAATCAGCGGTGAAAGATGCCATCATGGGCGAAAATCCGGGGATTTCGCGGGCTTTGTCCGCAGTGATTTAGGGACCGATGCCGATCGAAGCCGATCCTTACGGCAATGATCGAAAGAACGTCGGCCCGCTTGTTGGAGGTGGTTTGAGTGAACGAGCCCTTCAGTTTCGGCGCGCCGGAACGGCAGCGCTTTACAATGCAGTTCGGCTATAACGTACGGCCGTCCTTCTGGCAGAAGGTACAGTCGAACGCGCATCTGGTCATTGCAGCGGTCGGCACCGCCGCGCTGATCGGCGTGGCCGCGGTGGCGCTATGGCTATGCTTTCCGGGCAGCGACCGGCAAGTGGCCGCAGCGAGTGCCGAGCAGACCGTTCCGGCGATTCCGGTGAAGACCACGAAAGTCGCTCCGGCAGCGGCGGTCACCGTGGCGACGGCGCCGCAGGCCGCACGCAAGGGGGATGCAGTAACGCCCACGACGGCGGCCCGCGAAGCCAACATTCCGGCCCTGGCATCAAACAACCCCCGCTGGACGGCTTCCGACGCCAAGACGCCACCTGCCCCGGCCGAGAACCAGCCAGCTCCATCCAAGCAGGCCGCCGGCGCGGCCCCCGCGCAATCGACCGATACCGCCTTTGCCGAGGCCGATGCCGAGAACGACGCCGCGAACGCGCTGTCGCAGGTCGCCGCGTCCGCAACGGCCGCGAAGAAGCCGGGCGACACGATGGACGGCGCCCAAACCGCCGCCATCCCCGAAGCCAAGCCGCAGGTTCCAGATCCTCAGCCGGCAGCGACGGACGGCGCGGCCCAGCCCAAGCCGAAACCTCAAAAAGTCGACGCGGCGGCAAACGGGCGCGTCTTGAGGGCCGTGACCATGCGCTCGGGTCCGAAGAAGGGTGCATCCGCAATCGCCACGGTGCCGGCCAAGGCATCGGTGCAGGTGATGAGCTGCAAGCAATGGTGCGAGATCGTCTATAACGGCAAGCACGGCTGGGTCTACAAAAGCTACGTCAAGACCGGCGCGTGAGGCCAAGCAGCCATCCGAAACGGCGTCTTCTGCGTTCAAGCCGGCGATTTGCCAGGAAGGACTTGTGTTCCTCGAACGGCACTTCGTAGAGGCCGCAAGTGGAACACCCTTCCTTCTTGCCGCACGCTGGTATCCAGCATCGGACATCGTGCGTCCAGGCAAGCGCGACCCTCTCCAGATGAAGATTGCCGGAGCTCTTCAGCAGGATCAGTTCTCCGGGGACAGCCGTCTGCTTGATGTGATCGGAGACTTCCTTCGGGGTGCGAAGCTGGATGAAACGGCCACTGTCCCGATCGGCCTGGCTGGCGCGTGAGCGGTGGGCATTGTCACCGGTATAAATGACCTCATCGGCGACGCCGCGCGCGATACCGTAAGCAATGCCATACTTTCTCGACGACCCGGTGTAGTCGGAAATCTGTCCAACGACGATCCGTTTGCGAACGGCCTTGGCTTTGGCCATCATCTCGAACGCAATGTTCAGCGAATGCCAGGGCGCTTTGGCGGCATCGACTATGAACTGTGGACCTCGATCGGTCACCAGCACCGTGCAGCGGTTGGCCAGGGGTTCGAAGGATGCTGTCCTTGCGGCGATCTTTTCCGGCGGGACACCAAGTTCCAACGCCGTGACGACGGCGGCGGCCGCCGGCAGCCAGAAGTGCTCGCCAGGAAATCGTGTCTGCATGTCCATGTCGCCGCCGTGCCAGCGAGGTGAAAATCTGAGCAGGTCCGGATAGGCGGCATGGATGTCTGTTACACGATAGTCCGCGGCCTCCGACTGACCGAAAGTCGCCACGCGGCACCTTGCGCCCGAAGCCATATCAAGCACATGCGGGTCGTCGGCGTTCAAGATCGCGAGTCCGCCCGGCGACAAGGCCTCAACCAGCGCTCTCTTTTCCTGGGCGACAGCATCCAGGGTCCGGAATTGAGTGACGTGCTCCAGCCTGACCATCGTTACGACCGCTACGTCCGGCTTCAGCATCGCCGCCATCGACCGGATTGAGCCGGGCTCAAACGCGCCGGCTTCGAAGACGACATAGTCGATCTTGCCGGCACGTTTCATCCGCTTGTAGAGCGTACGGACAAGTGCCTTGAGCGTATTGGCCAGAACTTGAGTATAGACCGTGCCGTGACCAGCCAGGATATGACCAAGCAAGCTCGTTGCCGTCGATTTGCCGGAGCTGCCGGTTATGCCGATGAAGGTCGCCTTGCTTCGCGCACGCGCACGCTCTGCCCGATAGCGACGCAATCGCCAGCCGAGGCCGTTGCCAATTTCGCTCAGCCTGAGCTTAACCACCCGCCAGTTTCCCCTACCCCGATCCGTTATCCCTTCGGCGGACCATCAAGTCAAACTGGCCGGACGATGCCAATCCATTCGTTCACCGCTACCAGGAGCGGAACCCGCGATGTGCTTCCTGGAGCGGCTCAGATACAACGCCCGCCGTCGACCTCCAGCGCCACGCCGGTGATGAAGGCGGCTTCATCCGAGGCGAGCCACAGCGCCGCGTTGGCGACGTCGAGCGGTGTCGAGAGCCGTCCGAGCGGGATCGAGGCGCGGAATCTTTCGCGGATCTCAGGCGTATCGGCGCCCATGAACTTCTCCAGCATGCCGGTCTCGCCGGCGACCGGGCAGAGGCAGTTGACGCGGATGTTCTTCGGCGCCAACTCGACGGCCATCGACTTGGTGGCGGTGATCGCCCAGCCCTTGGAGGCGTTGTACCAGGTCAGGCCCGGCCGCGGCCGAAGCCCCGCCGTGGAGGCAGTGGTCAGGATGACGCCGCCGCCCTGGCGGTCCATGATCGGCACGACGGCAAGCGCCGCGTGGTAGATCGCCTTCATGTTGACGGCGATTATCAGGTCGAAGGTTTCCTCGTCGACGCCGAGCATATCGCCGTTGCGATGGGTGAAGCCCGCATTGTTGACCATGATGTCGATGCGACCGAAGGCGCTCTTGGCGGCATAGATCATCTCGTCGAATTCGGAGCGCAGGGAAACGTCCGTCTGGGTCCAGATGGCGCTCTCGCCGATCTCCTCGGCCACCCGCTCGGCGCCCCTGGCGTTGAGGTCGGCGACGACCACGCGCGCGCCCTCTTCGGCAAAGCGCTTGGCCATGCCTTCGCCGAAGCCCGACGCGGCGCCGGTGATGACCGCGACTTTATTCTCCAGACGCATGGTTTTCCCGCTCTTTGGATTCCGCAACTTGACGTGACTTTTCCATCTGCCGCCCGGCCCCGTCGCGCGCCAGGCTATATCTCCCTTAGCTTTCGTCACATTCGCGTTCTATGCTGCAGCCGCGAACGCTTCCGGAAGCCATGGCTTGCCCGACAGGCCTGCCGGCGGCGTGAGTGTCGGGAAACATGTGGACCGATGCAAGTGCAAGCCATTGGTCCTCGCATGTGACACCATGGCACTGGAAAATTTAAATCGATTAGAATATACCAACCACGCTGCCGGCGCCCGGCATCAAATCGGACTGACCATGACCAGCCAGATCATCCCTGTCGACCCATTCGATTTCATTATCTTCGGCGGCACCGGCGACCTGTCGGAACGCAAGCTCCTGCCGTCGCTCTACTATCGCCAGTGCGGCCACCAGTTCTCCGAGCCGACGCGCATCATCGGCACCTCGCGCGCAAAAATGACCGATGCCGAATTCCAAGCCTTCGCCAAGAAGGCGATATCAGATCATGTGAAGCCTGCCGATATCGATCCGAAGGAGTTGGAGATATTCCTGGCAAGGCTCTCCTACGTGTCGGCGGACGCAACGACTGGCGCCGGCTTCGATAAGTTGAAGAAGGCAATCGGCGACAGCGACCGCATCCGCGCCTTCTACCTTGCGGTAGCGCCGGCGCTGTTCGGCGACATTTCGCACCAGCTCAAAGAGCACAAGCTGATCACGCCGAACTCGCGCATCGTGCTGGAGAAGCCGATCGGCCGCGACCTCACCTCGGCGCGGGCGCTCAATGACGCTGTCGGTGACGATTTCCACGAAAGCCAGATCTTCCGCATCGACCACTATCTGGGCAAGGAAACGGTGCAGAACCTGATGGCGCTGCGCTTTGCCAATGCGCTCTACGAGCCGTTGTGGAACTCCGCCCAGATCGACCATGTTCAGATAACGGTCGCCGAGACCGTTGGTCTCGAGGATCGCGTCACCTACTACGACAAGGCAGGCGCGTTGCGCGACATGGTGCAGAACCACATCCTGCAGCTGCTCTGTCTGGTGGCCATGGAAACGCCGTCCTCGATGGACGCCGACGCGGTGCGCGACGAGAAACTGAAGGTGCTGAGGGCACTGAAGCGCATCAACGGCAACGAGGCGCCGAAGCACACCGTGCGCGGCCAGTATCGCGCCGGCGCCTCGGCCGGCGGGCCGGTCAAGGGCTATGTCGAGGAGCTCGGCAAGGACAGCGCCACCGAGACCTTCGTCGCCATAAGGGCCGAGATCGGCAACTGGCGCTGGGCCGGCGTTCCGTTCTATCTCAGAACCGGCAAAAGACTGGCGAGCCGGGTTTCCGAGATCGTCATCGAGTTCAAGCCAATCCCCTTCTCGATCTTCGATGAAGGTGCCGGGCCGATCTTCGCCAATCAGCTGGTGATCCGACTACAGCCCGACGAAGGCGTCAAGCAGTTCATCATGATCAAGGATCCGGGGCCGGGCGGCATGCGGCTGCGGCAGATCTCGCTCGACATGAGCTTCGCGCAGTCCTTCCAAGGCCGTGCGCCGGACGCTTATGAGCGGCTGATCATGGATGTGGTGCGCGGCAACCAGACGCTGTTCATGCGCCGCGACGAAGTCGAGGCGGCATGGAAATGGATCGACCCGATCCAGAACGCCTGGGAAAGCGCCCGGCAGGAAGCTCAGGGCTATACCGCCGGAACCTGGGGGCCATCGGCCTCGATCGCGCTCATCGAACGTGACGGACGGACATGGCACGAGAGCAATTGAGCCAAGCCCGCTACGGCTGGAACGGCTTTGCCGACCGCCAGGACCTGGCGACGGCGCTGGCCGGCGAGATTGCCGACCGGCTGGGCAGCGCCATCGCGGAACGCGGCACGGCGCTGCTCGCGGTGTCCGGCGGCACCACGCCGGCGAAATTGTTCGCCGTGCTGTCGGCCACGCCGATCGCCTGGGACAAGGTCACCGTGACGCTGGTCGACGAGCGCTTCGTGCCGCCCTCCTCGCCGCGCTCGAATGCCGGGCTGGTGGCGGCGAACCTGCTCCAGAACAAGGCCGCGACGGCGCGCTTCGTGCCGCTCTACCATGAGGCGGCGAGCATTGAGGATGCAGCGGCGATGGACAGCGAAGCGCTGCGGGCGCTGCCTTGGCCGCTCGACGTGGTGGTCCTCGGCATGGGCGGCGACGGCCATACCGCGTCGTTCTTCCCGGATGCCGGCAATCTCGAGGAATTGCTCGACCTAGCCTCGCAGCGGATCGTGCTGCCGGTGCATGCGGCAAGCGGCGGCGAGCCGCGGCTCACTCTGTCGATGGCACGCATTGTGGCCGCCGGCTTCGTCGCGCTCCATATCGAAGGCGAGGACAAGCGCGCCGCATTCAACGGCGCGATGGGTCCTGGCGCGAAGAAGCCGATCCGCAGAGTGATCGAGGCGGCGCCTAGACCGATAGAGGTGTTCTGGGCACCCTGATTTCAGATGAGGACAGCCCGGCGGCAGAGGGAGGACGTTGCCGGGCTCGGAAAGGACGGACCATGACAGCCAGACGCGATATCGAAACCATCACGGAACGCATCCGCCAACGTTCGAAAGCTGGCCGCGAAGCCTATCTCGGCCGCATCTCGGAGGCTTCCAGCCGTACCGCAAACCGCGCGGTGCTGGGCTGCGGCAACCTCGCGCACGGCTTTGCCGTGTGCAGCCCGTCCGAAAAGATCGCGCTCGGCGGCCACCGCGTGCCGAACCTCGGCATCATCACCTCCTACAATGACATGCTGTCGGCGCATCAGCCCTTCGAGACGTTCCCGGCACTGATCAAGGAAGCCGCGCACGAGGCAGGCGGCATCGCCCAGGTTGCCGGCGGCGTGCCGGCGATGTGCGACGGCGTCACCCAAGGCCAGCCCGGCATGGAGCTGTCGCTGTTCTCACGCGACGTGATCGCGATGGCGGCGGCGATCGGCCTGTCGCACAACATGTTCGACGCGGCCGTCTTCCTCGGCGTCTGCGACAAGATCGTGCCCGGGCTGGTGATTGCAGCGCTCACCTTCGGGCATCTGCCGGCCGTGTTCGTTCCGGCCGGGCCGATGACGACCGGTCTCGCGAATGACGAGAAGGCCAAGATCCGCCAGCTTTATGCCGAAGGCAAAGTCGGCCGCGCCGAACTGCTGGAAGCGGAGTCCAAATCCTATCACGGGCCGGGCACCTGCACCTTCTACGGCACCGCCAATTCGAACCAGATGCTGATGGAGATCATGGGCCTGCACACGCCCGGCGCCTCCTTCGTCAATCCGGGCACGCCGCTGCGCGACGCGCTGACCAGGGAAGCGGCAAAGCGCGCGCTGGCGATCACCGCGCTCGGCAATGCCTATACGCCGGTCGGGCGCATGATCGACGAGCGCTCGGTCGTCAACGGGGTCGTCGGCCTGCACGCCACCGGCGGCTCGACCAACCACACGATCCATCTGATCGCGATGGCCGCCGCCGCAGGCATCGCGCTGACCTGGCAGGACATTTCCGACCTGTCGGAGGCCGTGCCGCTGTTGGCGCGTGTCTATCCGAACGGGCTTGCCGACGTGAACCATTTCCATGCCGCCGGCGGGCTCGGCTTCCTGATCCGCGAGTTGCTCGACGAAGGCCTGTTGCACGAGGATGTGCAGACGGTGTGGGGCGAAGGCCTGCGGCCCTACGCGGTCGAGGCGAGGCTTGGCGATGACGGCAGCGTGCTGCGCGAAGTGGCGCCGCTCAACAGCGGCGACGAGAAGGTGTTGGCGCCGTTCAAGAAGGCGTTCCAACCGACCGGCGGACTAAAGGTGCTTGCGGGCAATCTCGGCCATGCCGTGATCAAGACCTCTGCGGTCAAGCCCGAACGGCGCGTCATCGAGGCGCCGGCCAAGGTGTTCGACAGCCAGCAGGGCCTCAACGACGCCTTCAAGGCCGGCCAGCTTAGCGGCGACTTCGTCGCTGTGATCCGCTTCCAGGGGCCGAAGGCCAATGGCATGCCGGAACTGCACAAGCTGACCACGGTGCTCGGCATACTGCAGGATCGCGGCCAGCGTGTCGCGTTGGTGACCGACGGGCGCATGTCGGGCGCCTCCGGCAAGGTGCCGGCAGCGATCCATGTGACGCCGGAAGCGGTCGAGGACGGGCCGATCGCCAGGATCCATGACGGCGACGTCATTCGGCTAGACGCCGATGCCGGCACGCTGGAGGTGCTGGTGCCGGGAACGGAGTTCGCGCTGCGCCGCACGGCGGAAGCCGACCTCATCGGCAACGAGTTCGGCTTCGGGCGCGAGCTGTTCGCGGGCTTCCGGCAACTGGTCGGGCGGGCCGATCATGGCGCCGCCGCGTTTGGAAATGCCTGATCTCTCGGTCCATGTGAAAAGCAACTTGCGCTGACTATACAAAATTCTGTATAGTTGCCGGCGTGAAGATGCTTAAATTCCAGGGCAGCGCCCTCAGTGATCTGCGCGCCTTTCCAAACTCGGCGCGGCGTGAAGCAGGCTACCAGCTCGATAAGGTGCAGAACGAGCAACTTCCGACCGACTGGAAGCCTATGACAATGGTCGGCAAGGGCGTATTGGAATCAGAATTAGGGATGAGACCGGCGCGTTTCGCATCATCTATACCGCCAAATTTGCCGACGCGATCTACGTACTGCATTGCTTCCAGAAGAAGATGCAGAAGACCAGCAAAACAGATTTGGATTTGGCCGCGAAGCGCTACGGCGATCTCATCAAGGAGTTAGGCCAATGAGCAACGAAACTTTTGTAAGTGTGTGGGATGCCATCGAAGATACTCCCGCCGAAGCAGAGAACATGAAGCTCCGCTCCACGCTCATGATGGCGCTGGAGCGGCATATTCGAGCAAAGGGCTGGACGCAGGCCGAAGCCGCGCGCCGGCTTGGCGTAACCCAACCGCGCGTGTCCGATCTCCTGCGCGGGAAGATCAACTTGTTCGCCCTCGACACCCTCGTCAATATGGCAGTCGCGGCAGGGCTTCACGTCGAAATGCGGGTCTCGGACGCTGCCTGACCGGCGCAGCCAAGTGGCATTCCGCGACAGCAATATTCGCGGAATGCTCACGCAATAAGGACTGGAACGTCGGATCCGGTTGCGGTCACTACTGCACAATGATCTCGGTGCGCTCACCCGCCTTGATTGTCACCGGCATTTCCTTCTCCTGGCCTTCAGCGGACATGTGTCGCACGACCACATAGTCGCCGGCGGGGATCGCCTGTTGCCAGCTATCACCGTAGGTCAGGCCCAGCGACTTGCGTTTGCCTTCGATGTCCTTCTTCGACGACAACACCTCGATCGAGTAGGCGCCGGGTGCCGACATCGCCAGCACGCCGGCATCGAGCGCGACCTTGATGTCCTGATTGTCGCCGGCCTTGATGCTGAAGGGCTGCTCGACGACGGCGAGATCGAGCGTCGTGAGCGCGACGTAGTCGTCTGGCGGCAGCCAGAACTTGCTGTCAGGTCCGTAGGAATGCTCCACGCTTTCACGCGAGCCGTCGATCTTCTTCTTCGCCTTGACGACCTCGAAGCCGATGCCGGAATTGTCGGCCTTGTCGCCGCCGGCGGCGTAGTAGGCGTTGAGCACGGCATGACCGACGCCGACGACGATGTCCTTCTCGACGGTCTGCCCGGCACCAAGCTGGACCGTCTCCGTCGCAGTGCCGGCGCCGATCTGCACCGTCACCTTCTGCTCGCCAGCGGGGACGGTCGCCTTGGCGTCGCCATAGTGCGTGGTGCTGCCGCCAGGATAGGCGAAGTCGACACGCGCTTCGCCGCTGATCTCCGAGCCCTGGCTAGCATGCGGATGGATGACCAAAGTGCCGGCGTTCAGCGTGAACAGCGGGCTGTAGGTCTTGCCAGCCTCTATCTTGATCTTCTGCTCGCTCCTTGCCTCGTCGTCGCGGCCGACGATAAGGTAGTCGCCCGGCTCGAGATTGGTCTTGAGCACGCCATATTCGGTCATGACTTGGTCGCCGCGCGTGCCGTCGGACTTCGCCTTGTAGATCTCCCAGGCATTGCCGTCGGTAATCGGATCGCCGCCCTCGGCCATGACCACGCTCGGCATGAAATTGAACTCCGGCTTGGCCGATTCGGGCGCGGGAGCCGGCGCGGGTTCGGGCGCCGGCGCCGGAGTCGGAGCCGCGACGGTCTCGACCAGGGCTTCTTGCAGCGCCTTCTCGTCGGAGGCTTGGATGTATTTGCCGCCGGTGTTTTCGGCGAGGCAGGCGATCTGCTTGCCTTCGTCGGCGGTCAGGCCGAAACCGACGACATCGGCGGTGAAGTCGACGCCGCTTTGCTTCAGCTCCTTGCCTAGCGCGCAAGGATCGCCGCCGCAGGTCTCGAGCCCGTCGGTGATGAGGACGACGGTGGCCTTGTCCTCGGTGTATTTGAGCGCTTCCGCCGCCTGCTTGACGGCGGCCGTGAGCGGCGTCTTGCCGAGGAATTTCATGCTGTCGGCTGCTGACGAGATGGCGCTGGCCGAACCGGCCTGCGGCGGCACGATCAGCTCGATGTCGTCGCAACTACCTTTGGTGCGATGGCCATAGGCCATGAAGCCGATCTCGTCGTCGGCGGGAACCGACTGAAGCACCGTGCGCAGCGATTCACGCGCGATCTCCAGCTTCGGCTTGCCGTCGATCTGGGCCCACATCGAGCCTGATGCATCGAGGATGATGATGACCTTGTTGGCGGCAAAGCCGAAACTGGTCATCGACAAAAGCAGGAGCGCCGCAGCGACGCTCCGTATCAGTCCCGCCATGGAAATCTCCTGAGAGCAACCCTCGTCCGCGTTGCGAAAGCTATTTGAGGCGGCATTCGGAGACAAGTCCGAAGGCCGGCGAGTCACTCAATAAGTGGTGCGCCGCTCTTCCGATGGCGGACGGCCGAACTGCAGCCGGTAGCTCTGTGCGAAATAGGAGTGCGAGGTGAAGCCGGTGGCGATCGCCACGTCGAGAATCGGCATGTTGGTCTGGCGCAGCAATTCGCGCGCGCGTTCGAGCCGCAGCCGCATATAGTAGCGGCCGGGGGTGACGCTCAAATGGCGCAGGAACAGGCGCTCGACCTGGCGCACCGACAGCCCCGCCGACTTGGCGAGCTGCACCGCCGACAGCGGTTCGTCGAGATGATCGGCCATCAACTCGACGATGCGCCTCAGCTTCTCCGACTTGCCGGTGAGATCGCGTTCCGGTCCGACGCGCTGGCGGTCGCCGGCCGAGCGGATGCGCTCGTGCTGGAACTGGTTGGCGACGCCGTTGGCGAGGTTGGAGCCGTAATCGCCGCGCACGATCTCCAGCATCAGGTCGATCGAGGTGGTGCCGCCGGCGCAGGTGTAGCGCTTGCGGTCGATCTCGAAGACATTGCCGGTGCAGTTGATGTCGGGGAAACGCTCCATGAAGCCGGCGCGGTTCTCCCAATGGATGGTGCAGCGATAGCCGTCGAGCTGCCCGGCTTCTGCAAGCAGATAGGAGCCGACCGACAACGCACCGAGCGCATTGCCGCGCCGGCCCCAGCTGCGCAGCGCCGCCAGAACCTTGCTCTTGCCGGGAAATTCGATGGAGAGGCCGACCGAAACGAACAGGATGTCGACCGGCGGCATGTCGGCGACCGAATAGTCGATCTTCAACGGCAGGCCGTTCGAGGCCATGACCGCGTCGCCGTCGGCCGAGATCGTCGTCCAGCCATAGAAATCGCGGCCGAGCAGTCGGTTCGCCGAGCGGAAGCAGTCGATGGCGGCCGCCAACGAGAACATCGAGAATTTGTCGACCAAGAGGAAGCCGAACTGGCGGCCGCCCTGAACGGGATCGCTCGTGATCGGCCGCTCGAGAACGGGATGCGACTGGTTCGAGTGGGGCATCCCGCTCTGTCCCTTTATTTCAACCGCATTCGTGCGACGCCAAGTGGTTCCACTTGGCTGCAAAATGCTGGGGAGCGGTCAGGTTCGGCAATGCCGAGGCTTTCTCAATCAGAAGGACGGCCGCTTCAACCCGGCCGCGAGGTAAGCGGAAGCTACAGTGTTCGCCATCAGCATGGCAATGGTCATCGGCCCGACGCCGCCCGGCACCGGCGTGATGGCGCCCGCGAGCTTGGCCGCTTCGGCATAGGCGACGTCGCCGACCAGGCGGCTCTTGCCTTCGCCCTTTTCGGGCGCGGGGGTGCGGTTGATGCCGACGTCGATGACGGTCGCGCCGGGCTTGACCCAATCGCCCTTGACCATCTCTGGGCGACCGACGGCGGCGACAAGGATATCGGCGGTGCGAGCCAGCGCCGGCAGGTCCCTGGTGCGGCTGTGGGCAATGGTGACCGTGCAGTTGGCGGCAAGCAGCAGGTTGGCCATCGGCTTGCCGACGATGTTGGAGCGGCCGACGACGACGGCGTTGAGCCCGGAAAGGTCCTTGCCGCGCACCCGCTCGATCAACAGCATGGAGCCTGCCGGCGTGCAGGGCACGAAGGCCGTGTCGAGCTCGCCGGTGCCGAGCTTGCCGACATTGATGAAATGAAAGCCGTCGACATCCTTTTCCGGCGCGATCGTCTGGATCACCTTGCCGGCGTCGATATGGCCGGGAAGCGGCAGTTGCACGAGGATACCGTGGATAGACTTATCGGCGTTGAGGTCGCCGATGATCTTCAGCAATTGTTCTTCGGTGGTGTCGGCCGGCAGCGTATGCTGGAGCGAATGGAAGCCGCATTCCTTGGCGGTGCGCGATTTCGAGGCGACGTAGACCTGGCTCGCCGGGTCTTCACCGACGATCACCACCGCAAGGCCGGGCTTGGTGGCCCCTTTGGCCGACAGCTCCGCGGTCAGAGCCTTGACCTTCGAAACCACGTCCTCGGCGACACGCTTTCCATCAATCACTTCGGCCATCACTAACCCTCAGCTTCGCTTCGAGGCCGCATCGATGCACGGCCCCATTTCCCCGATCGGCATTGTCGATCCGCCAAAGCGAGACGCTTGCGGCCGGAATGCAGCGCGGCATTTTCACGAAAATTCGACAAGGCAATCCCGTCAAAGCGTCGTCGGATGCCGTAAACCCGAAACCGGCCGCTTTTATCGAACCGCGAGCCGTCCAGAAATACGGATATTTAGAAATAGCGGCGGCGCGTGCGGCTCTCGGTCAGCTCACGCACCGCCTCGCGGAATTCGCGCAGGCTGGCGCGGATCTCATCGATCTCGCCTTGCTGGCCGGCGGGGGGCTGGTCGGCGGGAGGCCGGTCTGCGGACGGCTGGTCGGCCTCTCCGGCGGCCGGCGACCGCGGATGATAGGATGCCGCCGATGCCGAATAATGATCGTCGTAGGGATCGGTCCGGCCGTGGTCCGGCCGGTACGAATAGGAATAGCCCTGCTCGTATGGCGGCTGGAAATTCTCCCGCGCCGATGGTTGAGCCCGGGGATAGCGTTCTTCCAGGGTGGGCGCCCGCCAGGCGCTTTCAGGCGGTACAGAGTCCATATCGACCGTTTCAGCCGGCTCGCGCCGCACGGAATAGCGAACCGCCGAGACAAGCGAGCCGAAAAGCCCGGGACGGCGGGCATCGTTGGCCGGTTCCGGCGGCGGCGTGACGGATTGGACCGGAGCCGGTGCAGCCGCCTGCACAAGTGGTGAAACCTGCGGTGCAGGCGACGGTGTGAAGGACGCTGCCGGCGACGGCGTGAAGGATGAAGCCGGAGGCGGCGTGAAAGGCGGAGCCGGTGCTGGTGTGAAGGCCGGAGGTGGCGGCAGAGCGACAGGCGAGGCCGGCGGCGTGGCGAGTGGTGGCGGCGCCGGTGGGGCGGCCCGATTGGAATTGCTCTCAAGCGCAGAAGGACGGTCTTCAGTCTCGCGACGCGAGCGTGCATTGGCCGTCTCGCGCAGGCTGGCAAGGATGCCGCGCAGCGCGCCGAGGCCGATGCCGGCAAAAAGGCCCGCGAACAGGCCCGCCAACGCCATCACGACACGCGACGGCCCCTTGGCCTCCAGCGGCGGTTGAGCCGGCGAAAGCACGTTGATGTTGGCAGAATTGACGTTCTTTTGCTCGCCGGTTTCCTTAGCGCGCAGCAAATACTGCTCATAGACCGAGCGCTTGGCGGCGGCTTCGCGTTCCAGCTCGCGCAGCGAGACAAGATTGTTGTTCACGTCGCCACTCTGCACCTTGGCCTGGGCCAGGCGCGAGGACAAGTCCTGCTCGAGCTGAACGGAGCGCTTCAGGTCGACCTGCAGCGAGGACGCGATGCGCTGCAGCTCGGCGGTGATGCGTTCGCGCGCGCCGGCAAGCTGGGCGTTTAGCGCCTGCAGCTCAGGATGACGCGGCCCGAACTTGATCGCGGCGCGGTCGGCTTCCTGCTTCAGCGCCGCATATTGCGAGCGCAGCTCGCTCATCATGTTGGAGTTGATCTCTTCCGGCAACGTGCCGCTGAGGACCGAGTTGACGTTCAGCGAGCGTGCCGAGGCGGCGCGGGCGTTCAGCTCGAGCGTGCGGGCGCGGGCGACGGAAAGCTGCTCGTTGAGCTTCAACATCTGGTCGTCGCTGATCAGGTGGCCCTGCGCGTCGACAAGGTCGTGCGTCGCCCTGAAATCCTCAACGTTGCGTTCGGCCGTCTCGACGCCCTTGCGCAGCTCATCGAGCTTCGACGTCAGCGCGGTCGTCGCACGTCCGGCCATTTCTGACTGGTAGTTGCCGATCTCCCGCTGAAAGACGTCTCTCGTCGTGTTAGCTATCTCTGCCGATTTCTCGCCATTGCGCGTGGTGGCGCTGATGGAGATGACAAAAGTCTTGCCGGTGCGCTCGACCGACAGGCTGTCGGCCAGATTGCCGACGGCCAGCGCCTGGCGGCGAATCTCGTCACTGCCGGCCGGCTGGTCATCCCGCGAAATCATCGAGCGCAGGAACGACGTGACGCCGAGGCCACCAGACCCCTGACCGTTGAATTCCGGGTCGTTGACGAGGTTGAGCTCCTTGACGACCTCGTCAAGGACCTTGCCTGATGTGACCATCTTGATGCGGGTTTCGACAACGGCCAATGCTGCGTCGGGCTCACCCACCGATTGGGTGAGATCGCGGTCGGCAAGTTTCAGGTCACCCGGCTCGATGGTTAGCTCGGTCGTGGCTTCGTATTTCTTCGGCGTCGATAGCGCCAGCGCGATGCCAAGCGCGGCGCCCAGGATGGTGGTGGACAGGATCAGCGCTTTGGAGCGAGCGATGCCGCCAATCACCTGCACCGGGTCGATCAGCGGTTTCCATTCCTGGGATTCGTCGGCAGCGGGTGGTCGGCCTATATGGCGAGGTTCGGGAGCAGCATGCGGTTGGTGGCCTTCCGCAGTGCCCCCGTAGCCCTGCCCTAGCGAAGCGGCATGGTTTCTTCCCGCCCAATCGTCCCCGGTTTCGACCGGATCCGCCTGATCGTGGCCAAATCCGGCGGTTTCGCCGGGGCGCGGATTCAACTTTTCTTCGCGCTCGGAACGCGCGGCGCGATGGCGCGCGGCGGCATCCTCGCGCCAGGAAGAATTTGCCCGGTCGCCGATCGAAACCGTCTTGTCGTCGCCACGCATCGCTTGGCCGAGCGCCAGCAGAGAACGCTCGCGCCTCCAGTCATCACGGTTATCCCTGTCGACCATTGTCCTGGAACTTTGCTCTCTGGCGGCTTGGGCGCGGATCGGCCAATCGTTAAGCCACGCTAAACAGGCATAGGAAACAAACGGTTAATTTTGCGCCTCGGCGGGCACAGTTTTCGCCCTTGTTCACCGCATTTCAGGCCGCCGGGAGGGCCGCCAGAACGCAGCGTTAAACTTTGCAGCCTATCTATCGCACCGGATATGACCCAGGCCAGCGACATGCCGCAAGGGCGGAGCTTCGCGCGGATCGGCCACTTCGTGGCCACCCGCCGGAAACTGGTATTCGATTATGTCTCGGCGATCAGCGGCGCCGGCGGCCGGCTGGTGTTTTCGCTCGCCTATTTCATCGCTTTGGCCAACACGCTTTCGATCGCCGAATTCGGCATGTTCGCAACCGCCTCGGCCGCCGGCATCATGCTGTCGCGCATCCTGGCCTTCGGCTTCATTTCGGCGCTATACCGCACCGCCGCGATCCGCCCCAACCTGATCGGCACATTCACCGCCGGTTTCCTGCTTCTCAGCGTCTTGTCGCTGCCGTTGCTCGCCGCCGCCTCCTACGTCGTCTATCTGATCTTCTTCGCCGGCACCGTGCCGTTGCCGGCCTTCGCCGCTGTCGTCTTCGCCGAAGCGCTTCTGTGGCGGCCGGTCGAAGTGGCGCTGATCGTCAACAACGGGCTCGGCAAGTTCGGGCGGGCGGCCGTGCTCGCCATCCTGGCGACGGCGCTCAGGGCACTCGGCGCGATCCTGTTCATGCTTGGCGCGCAACACAGCATCGGCGTCTGGTCGCTGTTTTACATCGGCGCCAATGCCGCCTCGCTCATCGTCGCCTTCGTCTTCTTCTATCCGCGCCAGCGGCTGCGGCTGCGCGCCGAGCTCTATTTCAGGCGGCTCGCGGATTCCATCTATGTCGCCGGATCCGAAGTGCTGTTCTACCTGCAGATGGAGTTCGACAAGCTCCTGGTGCTGTCGATCGGCGGACCGCATCTGGCCGGCATCTACGCCATCATCATGCGGCTGGTCGATCTCACCGCAATCCCGATCCGCACCTTCTCGATGATGCTGGTGCAGCGCATGATGCGGGCGCCGGAGCTGTTGTCGCGGGTGGCGGTCAAGAGCGGCATCGAAGGCGGCGTGTTCCTGGTCTCGACGCTCGCGCTCGTGTCGCTCGGCATCGTGCTGCACTTCTTCCCAAACGCGCTCGGCAGGAATGTCGCCGAGGCAGCGCCGCTGGTGGCGCTGGCGGTCTGCGTGCCCGGCCTGCGCAATCTCGTCGAATATCAGGCCGAGCTTCTCTTCGCGCGCGGCCAGACGGCGGTGCGGGCGATCAATCTCGGTCTGCTCGCCGGCTTGAAGGCGGTTCTGCTCACTTACGTGCTGACCACCATCCCCGACACGGCCAATCTGGTCCTGTCGCTCAACATCGTCTTCCTGCTGCTTTATCTCGCCTCGATGCTGCTGACTTATTCGGCCATGCGCCGGCCGGCCAAGGCGATCTGAGCCTTACGCGGAAAGCCCGATCAGGCGGCGGATGCGGCCGATATCGGTGCCGATGAAGGATTGCATGCCGATCGCCACCTGTTCCGGCGCCATGGTGTCGACGAAGCGGCGGAACTCGCCATCCGAGAGCGGCTCGCCGTTCCAGTGGACGCGGCAGAACTCCTGCGAACCGTGGAAATGGCCTGCGCCTTCAAGCACGTCGTCGACATAGCGGCCATAGATCATGCATTCGGAGAACCGACGCGCCGAGCCGACGACGCCGACCCAGTCGCGGCCATGCACCTTCTCGACGCGCTCGCACATGGCGTTGACCATCTCGCGGCGCCAGGCGATCAGCGTCGAGATGTAGTCGTGGCTCGATCGATTGGCGGGATCGATGCCGAGCGCGCGCCCCGCGTTGCGCGACCAGATGCGATGCTCGTCATGTCCATCGCCCGCCAGCACGCCGTCACGCCGGAACAGCCGCACCTTGCCGTCGCGCCACAAGGCGTTCGCGTCGAACGGCTTCAGGAAGGCGACGTCGGAATCGCAGAAGACGAGCACGTCTTCCTTTGCCTGCCCGGCAATGGCGATACGGCGCAGCTGCTGCACATGCCAGCCGCGCAGCGGCTGCGTTTTCAGGCTCAGCCAGACGCGGCGGCGAAAGCCGCTCAGAGGATCGTCGAAGACATGCAGCCAGCGCGGCAATAGGCCCCGCTCGTCGACAACGCTGCGGCGGCTGCCTTCCAGCTGGCGAAACATCGCGACGTCGCGATGTTCGGTAAGGATGTAATGATGCGCCATGCCGGTGACGTGGCGATCGATGGTTTCGCATAAAAGCCGGCAGCGCTCGAAATCGGGGGCGTAGCTTGCAGTGACGATCGCAGCTAAGGGCATGCGCGGCAGCGGTTCGACCGCAGTGGAGGTGTCCGGCACGAAGCGGCTGTTCACCGGCGCGCCTCCAGCGGCAGCGGCCCGCGTGACAGTTTCTGCTTGACGACGCGCCACAGGAAGAGCGGATTGCCGACGATATAGCGGCGCCACAGGCGGCCGGGTTCGATCCACAGGCGGAACAGCCATTCGAGCCGCAGCCGGCGCAGCCATAGCGGCGCGCGCGGCACCGAACCGCTCATGAAATCGAGCAACGCGCCAACCGCGACCGGCAGCGTGCAATGGCGGCTGTCGATGTGGCGCTCGATCCACAATTCCTGGCGCGGCACACCCATGGCGACGAGCAGCACATCCGGCCGCAGCCTGGCGATGCGCTCGAGGATCGCCGGCTCCTCGGCGGCCGAGAAGAAACCGTCATGGATGACAACGAATTCGTGCTGCATGGCGAGCGTCGAGAGCTTGGCGGACGCGGCTTCGGCATTGGCGCGCGTCGTGCCGAGCAGCGCCACAGTCAGCGGGCGCGACGAGGCCTGCAGGAAGGCCGGAATGAAATCGGTGCCGTTGAGATTGCTTGGGAAAGGCGCGCCGTAAAGCAGCGTTGCCGCCATGTCGACGCCGACGCCGTCGGGCAGGATGAGGAAGTCTTCCAGCGCCTCGGCAAAAACCGGATCGGTGCAGGCAAGGTTGGCATTGTGGGCGTTGAGGAAGCTCACCTTGGTGAAACGACGCTCGTCGATCAGCCTGGTGAGCAAGGCGATGGCCTCGTCCCAGCGTATGGCAAGCACCGGAATACCCAAAATGGTCTTGAGCGTGTCGAAGCCGAAAGCGGCGCGCGCGGTGTGCATGTTCATGCGGCCGCCTCCTGCCTGGCGGCGCCGAGCTTCTCCAGGCCAAGCCCGATCGCGGCTTCGAGCGCCTTGAGCTGGCGGCGATGAAAGGCGCTGCCATCGACGTCGCGGACATTGGCCGCGGCCGCCTGTAGCGCCGCCGCGAAAGCAATCGGATCGTCAGTCACCACGCAATTGTCGGGACGATAGCCGATGCCGCGCAGCGAGCGACTGGTGGCGACGGACGGCAAGCCAAGCTCGAAGGTCTCGATGGTCTTCAACTGCACGCCGCTGCCGGCGGTGCTGATCAGGGGAATGACGGCGGCGCCGCGCACGAAGGCCGGCGCATCCGGAACCCTGCCGACGAAGGAAACGGCGGGATGCGGCGAGCTGATGCCGGAAGGCACATTGCCCGCAATCCTGATGCGGAAATCCGGCTTCAGATGCGGCACGACCTTCGTCAGGAACCAGTCGAGGCCGATGCGGTTCGGCTGCCAGGTCCAGGTGCCGATCAGCGCGGCGTCGCAATCGATATGCCGCTTTGCCCTGCTTGTCGGCGCCTGCGCACGGGTTACCAGCGGCAGCACCGCGGAATGCCGGTCGGAGGCGACGCCAAGTGCCGCGCGGTCTTCCTCGGCCAGCGTGAAGACAAAGCGCGCAGCGCCGCAGAGCCGCCCTTCCATGACCTTGAGGAGCCTGGCCTCGCGACGGAACATCCAGCGCTGAAGCGCAGTGCCGGCCCCGGCCGCATTTTCCTCGGCCGAGCGGTGCTCGACATTGTGCGCGACGAAGACGAATGGACGGTCGGCGAGAACCTTCTCAAAGGCGCCGGCGAACTGCACCGAGTTCAGGACATAGCCGTCGAAGGGACCGGCGCGTTCGATTGCGTCGCGGACTTGCGCATCGGCAACGACACGCAGCTTGACGGAGGAAAAGGTAAGGCCGGAGAGAACCGCCTTGCCCAGCCAGGCAAGCTTTTGCAGCGGCGACGCGCTTTCGGTGCGCACCTCGACGGCGTCGAGCACGATGGTGTTTTGCGGATCGGACGGGGCCTTGCCCGGCCAGATGAAGCCGATCACCGTCACGCGCACGCCGGCGCGCCGCAACGCGTCGATGATCGCGGCGTTGGCAATCTCGTAGCCCGAGGCAAGAGCGCCATCAGGCACGATCGATGTGGCGAACAGCAGATGCATCTCACCTATCCTTGGCTGCAGCCGGTAGCAAAACGCGGTGAAGCGTTGATTAAATGGCCCTGTCAAAGGCCGAAGACCCGGCTTTTCCGACAGACGGGCGAGAAGGTGATTAACGAAACGTTATCACCGCGATGCTATCGAGGGCTCAAACCCTCGCTGCTGGAAACGGATGATCCCTTTGCCGTCCGACGCTTCTGTATCGATCGCGGGACGGTCGCCGGGGCTTGCCGCCGAGGCCGTCGAGGCGGTCGTGACGCTGCCGACCTTCAAACGGCCGAAGCAGGTGCTGGAAACGCTGGCTTCGCTCAAGGCGCAGCGGACCGGCAGGCGCTTTGCCGTCATCGTCATGGAAAATGAGGCCGATGCGCGCGAGGGCGCAAGCGCGGTGCTGCCGCTGTTCGAAAGCGGCCAGATGCAAGGCATGGTGATCATCGCGCATGAGCGCGGCAATTGCAGCGCCTACAATGCCGGCTGGCAGACGGCGATCCTGCAGTTTCCCAATTTTCGCCACCTGCTGGTCATCGATGACGACGAGATCGCCGAGCCAGACTGGCTGGAGCGCATGTGCGGCGCCGCGGAGACACTTGAAGCCGACGTTGTCGGCGGCCCGCAGGTACCCATCTTTGCCGATGTCTCGCATGCCCGATGGGCCGAGCATCCGGTGTTCGCGCCGCCCTATCGGGAGACGGGCCGCGTGCCGGCGCTCTATTCGTCCGGCAACCTGCTGCTCGGTCGCAACGTGCTTAAGGCCATGGGACCGCCCTTTCTCGACCTCAGGTTCAATTTCATGGGCGGCGGCGATTCCGACTTTCTCAGCCGGTCCGCGCAGAAAGGCTTCGTTCTCGGCTGGTGCGCCGAAGCAAAAGTCAACGAAACTGTCCCTGCCCGGCGCGTCGAGGCCGACTGGATCCGCGCCCGCAGCCTGCGCAACGGCGTGATCTCGACGCTGGTCGAAAAGAAGAAGCGCGCCGGCACGCCGCTTGCCGGCCTCAAGGTTTTCCTCAAAAGCCTGGCGCTGCTCGCCGCCTCGCCGCTGCGCGGCGCCATCCGGCTGGCGCGCACCCGCTCGCTGACGAGCGGCCTCTACCCGGTCTATGTCGCGCTCGGCCGGGTGCTCGCCGAATTCGGATATGCCAATGAGCAGTACCGGCAGCCTGAGAAGAATTGAGCGCGCGCCGCTCAGCGCAGCCTTCACCAGGGAAGGTTTGGCGACGGCTATCGCCGCGCTCCTGTTCACCGTCATCATCGTCTCGTTCCGGCCCTTCCAGCCGGCGGGCGCGGAACTGACCGGCGACGGCGGCGACATCGTCAACCAGCTCGGCTTCGGCTCGCTCGGCGCGGTCTCCATCTTCTCGCTGCTGGCCTTCGCCGACCCGCGCGTGGTGCGCTCGCTGGTGAGCCCTTCCTGGGCGCTGATGCTGGGCTTCTTCTTCCTGTCGGTGGTGCTTGCCACCGATCCGCCCGCGGCGATGCGCGCCGCCTCCTTCACCATGATCGGCATCATCACAATGGCGACGATCCTGGTGCTGCCGCGCGACGCCGATTCCTTCGCCAGGGTGGTGATCTTCACTGCCGTGGTGGTGATCGGCCTTTCCTATATCGGCCTGATCGTCTTCCCGCATGAAGCGCTGCACACCGCCGACTCGCAGGAGCCGGAGCATGCCGGTCTGTGGCGCGGCGTCTTCACGCACAAGAACATCGCCGGGCCGGTGATGGCCTGTTTCAGCTTCGCCGGGCTCTACCTGTTCCGGCGCGGCCAGCGCTGGTGGGGCGCCGGCATCTTCTGCGCGGCGATGATCTTCATGCTGCACACCGGCTCCAAGACGACCGCCGGGCTGGTCCCGTTCTCGATCATGATCGTCGTGCTGCCCAGTCTCATCGGCATGCGGCTCGGCACGCCGATCCTGTTTGCGCTGGCCGTCATCGCGACCGCCGTCGGCACGCTCGGCATCGTCTTCATCGCGCCGGTGAAGCATCTGGCGGCAATCTATTTCCCCGATCTCACCTATACCGGACGCACGACGCTGTGGGAGTTCGCCGGCGAGATGCTGGCGAAGAAGCCCTGGACCGGCTACGGCTATGAAAGCTTCTGGGGGACGCCACTGCTGCTCAACCAGGACCAGCCCTTCGACCGGCCCTGGGATATCCGCACCATCGTTCACGGTCACGACGGCTATCTCGACATCGCCGTGCTGATGGGCATCCCGGCGCTCTGCGTCGCCGTCTACACCTTCCTGATCGCCCCTTTGCGCGACTATATGCGCATCCCGGCGCGCAAGGAAAACATCTTCCTCGGCGATTTCTTCATGATGGTGGTGCTGTTCACGGCGCTGAACGGTTTCCTGGAGAGCTTCTTCTTCCACCGCGGCGATCCGGTCTGGCTGTTCTTCGTGCTCGGCGTGCTCGGCTTGAGACAAGTCTCGCTGCGGTCGATCCCGGTTCGCCTCTCCCGCTGATCCTGGACTGTCGATCTTCCGCCACTGGACTTTTCCAGCGCTCCGCAATTGTCTAAGGAAGTCTTCTTTTCGGAGGCTTTCATGACGATCAGGCTGGTTCTCGCCGGTTGCGGCAACATGGGTTACGCCATGCTCTCGGGCTGGTTGAAATCCGCCAAGCTCGAGCCGGCGGCGGTGTTCGTGGTCGAGCCCAATGCCGAACTGCGCCAGCGCGCCGAGCATCTCGGCTGCCGTGCCGCCGCCGACGCCGCCGGCATTCCGGCCGATGCCGTGCCCGATCTCGTCGTCATTGCGGTAAAGCCGCAGGTGATCCGCGAGGTGACGGCGCAGTACAAGCGCTTCGGCGATGGCAGGACCAGCTTTCTCTCCATCGCCGCCGGCACGCCGGTCGCCACTTTCGAAGAGATTCTGGGCGAGCTCGCGCCGGTCATCCGCTGTATGCCGAACACGCCGGCGGCGATCGGCAAGGGCATGATGGTGGTATTCTCCAACCTGCTGGTCTCCGACGACGTCCGCCGCTTCGTTGCCGAACTGCTCTCGGCGAGCGGCGTCGTGACGACGATCGACGACGAAGGGCTCATGGACGCCGTGACGGCCGTCTCCGGGTCAGGCCCGGCCTATATCTTCCACTTCATCGAGGCGCTGACGATCGCGGCCGAGAAGGCCGGCCTTCCCACCGAAACCGCCAAGCTGCTTGCCATGCAGACCGTCTTCGGCGCCGCCTCGCTCGCCGCCGAAAGCGACGAGGAGCCGGGTGTGCTGCGCCAGCAGGTGACCAGCCCCAACGGCACGACCGCCGCGGCGCTTGCCGTGCTGATGGGCGGCGACCGCCTGACGAAGCTCGTCACCGAAGCCGTGGAAGCAGCACGGCTCAGGTCGATAGAGCTGGGGAAATAGGGACCGTCCGCATCACGCAAGGTCGGTGTGGGAAAAATCATTGCCTTTATAGAGCAAAGGCATGCCTCGACTTTTTGCCGAGGCATACGACAGGCAATCGGCGAGGTTGAGCTGGGCCGGATGGCCGCGACCCTTGCCATCGTCGGAAAAAGCCTGGATCGCGAGCTTTGCATCGCTACTTTCGATCGGCACGACTTCCACCTCAGCCTCCTGCAGAAAAGCTTCTATCGCCGCTTCGGCAACAACCGGCTGGACGGCGAGCATCGATGAAAGCCGCATCGCCGCTTCGAGCATGACCAGCGGAGATGTTACGCGCCCGGACGCCAACTCTATCCGGCCGCTCCATTCGGCTGCGTCCTCCTCGCCCGCCAGGATGGCGACGACGACCGAGGTATCGATGAACATTCAGGGATGTCCCCACATCTCATCGACCTCATCCTTGCTCAACGTCTTTCCGCCTCCGCCGGCCTTGGATTTGAAATTTCGGGAAATGGTGGCAAGCCGTTCGGCCAACGGCGCCTGTTTGCGGTGCCGCTGCAGTTCAGATTCGAGCGCCTCGATTACCGCCTCGGTCATCGAAATGTTCCGTTTTTCGGCAAGCTGGCGGGCGAGTTCTCTTGCCCGCGGATCCCTAATCTGAAGATTCATCGCTGCATCCAATCCGTCATGACAATATAGCGCGACTGTCATGACAATGCCGGCAGCCGCTTTCTTGCTACCCGGTCGCCAGGCGGAGCTGCGCAAATAGGAGCGGCTCAGCCCAAACCGATCTTGGCTCCGTAGAGCATATCATCCTGCAGCCGGCGCAGGGCGTAAAGTCTCGTCGTCCGGTCTGGCACGGCATTGTCATCAGTCAACAACTCGCCCTTCTTCACCGGCTTCAGCACCTTGCCGCCTTCGAGCAAGCCGACCGGCACGGCGCGGACGGCGCGGGCATCGCCAACGGTCATGGTCCAGGAGCGGTAGCAGGTCTCGCCGATGGCATCGAAGGTCTCCCCGGCGGCAAGGTCGCGCTTGGCGACCGCGCAGACTTCCGCCACCGGCCTCGGCAGAGGCACCATGTCGGGCTTGCCGTAGAGCATGATGCGGGCGGCGGTGAGCGGCACCTCCAGCGAAGTCAGGTGATAGGGCCGGAACAGGCCGTAATAAGGGCCTTGGCCGACATGGAGATCGTCCATGCGTTCGACGACGCGCGGATGCATCGCCTCGACGATGACGAAGACGCCGGGCGCCACGCCCTTGCCGATCGTGTAGTCGACGACGCCTTTTCTCGACAGGAGGCCGCCATGCTCTTTCGGGATCAGCACCTTGGCCAGCTGATCGCGATCGGCCCTGGGGCCGTGCATGCCTGGAACATCCGGAACCAGGCCGGTGGCGTTGGCAATGGCGCACATCTCGACCATGGTCTTCGAACCGTCGACGAACTCGACCAGCATGCGCGGGTTCATGCTGCGGCGCGCCGCCTCTTCAAGGTAATCGTCGGGAACCGCGTCGTGGTTGAGCGGATTGTTCTTGCCCTTGCCGGCCGCGACGACGCCTAGCCCAAGCGCCGAGGCGAATTCGATCAGTTCCATGCAGCTCGACGGCTCGTCGCCCGCGCCGACCGAATAGACGACACCCAGCCGGTCTGCCTGCTGTTTCAGGTAGCAGCCGATGGTCACGTCGGCCTCGACATTCATCATCACCAGATGCTTGCCATGCTCCATCGCCATCAGGTCGAAATCGGCGGCGACGCCAGGTTTTCCGGTAGCGTCGATGACGACGTCGATCAGCGGGTTGGTGACCAGCACCTCATTCGAGGTGATGGCGATCCTGCCGCTCTCGATCGCCCGGGTGACCCCGGAGCCGGTCTCGGCCTCGGCGGCCATCGCCTCGTCGCCATAGGCGATGCGGATCGCCTCACGGGCAGTGTGCGGGCGGCGCGTAGAGATGGCCGCGATCGAGATGCCCGGCATCAGCATGCCCTGCGTCACCAGATCGGTTCCCATCTCGCCGGAGCCAATGACGCCGATGCGGACCGGCCTGCCCTCGGCGGCGCGTCGGGCGAGATCGCGGGCAAGCCCGGTCAGGGCGATATTGGTCATGCAACAAAATCCACGGCTTTTTGCTCCGGCCGGCAATACAGGGAACGATCCGCGTTTGCCAATCAAACCAGGCTGAAATGGCGTTTTCTTGCGCATGCTTTGCAAGGCCTGAGCAGATTTCGCGGGAGCTTGTGCATGGCCGCCGCACGATTCGCCGTTTCTTTCAGACCATAACCATCGCAGCGCGCTTTGAACTGGGAGAGTCCCGACGAGCGCGCCCCGTTTCTGTGCCATTTTTGCTACAGGCTTTAACCCTAATGCCGGAAATCGCAATTTTAGCGGGTGTCTAATCCATTATATGCTCACGGCCCCGAAAAATTTGATAGATACTGGCTGAAAGGTCCGGTGGCAGGCTTGGGCAAATAAGCGCCAATAAAAAAATAATGGCGCGGGGATAGTCACGGGGTAGAAATGACCAGGACGGGTAAAATTACCGTCGGCTGGCGCGTTGCGCTTGCTGTCACGGTGTCGATGTTGGCTTGTGGTAGTGCCAGCGCACTCACACTCAAAGAAGCTGTCGCCGTCGCCGTGGAGTCCAATCCGGAGATTGGACAGGCGATCGAAAACCGCGAAGCGATCGAATTCGAGCTGCGACAGGCCAAAGGCCTTTATCTTCCTAGCGTCGACCTGGAAGCATCGACCGGCGTTCGCCGCCTGGACAACGACACGCGGCGCGCGCTCGACGAGGATCACAAAGCTCTCTATCCGAACGAGGCCGACCTCACCGTCTCGCAGACGCTTTATGACAGCGGCGCAAGGCGCGCGGAACTGAACCGCCAGGCCTCGCGGGTCGATGGAGCTTCCTTCAGGGTTCTGGAACGCTCCGAGTTCATCGGACTTGCAGTCGTCCAGGACTATCTGGAATACATGTTGCAGGCTTCGATCGTGGTCGAAGCCAAGAAGAACCTCGGCTTCCATCAGTCCATCCTCAGCGACATCAGGCAAGGCATCGCGGGCGGCGCGCTCAACGACGCCGACCGGCAACAGGCCGAGGAACGCCTTTATGCCGCCAAGGCGCGGATGCAGGAAGCGACCGAAGAACTCGAGGCGGCCAAGATCCGCTTCTTCAAGAATGTCGGCAAGCCGTTGACCAACGCGTCGCGGCCTGCCGATGTCGCAGCCGCCCTGCCGCGGTCGCTGGACGATGCGATCGGGCTCGCCAGGCAGAACAATCCGCGCGTCCATATGGCCAACAGCGACATCGACGCCGCCGCTTCGCTGGTCGACGCGGCGCGCGCGAAATATGGCCCGACGATCACCGCCGAGGGCGTTGCCCGGGGGGGGTATGACATCGACGGCGACAATGGCGACGCAAGCGATCTGCAGGCCCGGGTGGTGCTGCGCTGGAACCTCTATCGCGGCGGCATCGACAAGGCCAACGAACAGGAACAGATCCGCCGCACCAGCGAGCAGCGCCTTGCGCTGCACCAGGTGCTGCGCGAGATCGAGGAAGCCGTCCGGACCTCGTGGGACCGCCGCTTCCGCCAGGCGGAGCTGGCAAAGACGCTGCGGCAGCAGGCAGCCACCAATGAAAAGCTGGTCGCCTCCTATCGCGAGCAGTTCAAGGTCGGGCAGCGCTCGCTGCTCGACGTGCTCGATGCCCAGAACACGCGCTTCAACACCGCGACGCTGGCCGACACGTCGTCCTACGCATCGCTGTTCGCGGAATACCGGCTGCTGGCCGCAACCGGGGAATTGCTGAAGACGCTCAACATCCAACCGGCCAAGCAGGCCGCGGCCTACGCCCGTGAGGAATTCGGTGTGCCGGCTACGGCCGATACCGAGACCTATGCGCGGACGCCGTCGGAGCAGAAGAACGATCTGCCGTTCGACATCCTCGCGCCGGTCAGGAAAAAGTAGCCGATGTAGCGTCGATCTTCGGTCCTTCGGGGCGGATCGTGAACCAGCAACCTAATATCCTATCGCCCAAGGAGGCTTTCAAAGCCTGCTTCTGCGCTGTGGCGGCCTATCTCGGCAGGCCGAGCGCGGAAACGGTGCTGTTCGCCGGCGTGCCGATTTCGGAGACGCGCATCGAGCCGGACGAGATCCGCCATCTGGCCGAGCGCATCGGCCTGGAGGTCCAGAATTTCAGCCATCGCGATTTCCTGCGCGGCCGCTTCGATCTTCCGGCCATCGTCTTTCGCGTCAGCCAATTGCCGATCGCCCTCCTGGCGGAGATCGAGGGCGGGCAATATCTGACGGCGCCGCAGGAAAACGGCCGCACCACGATCGACAGATCGGAACTCGCCGAAAGCTATATCAGCGGCGGCACGTCCTTCTCGATCACCTATGCCAACCAGGCCGAGGAGATGACGGTCGGCACCGCCGCGCGGATCGAAAGGCGCCACTGGCTGACCGGCACCATGGGGGCGTTCTGGCGCACCTATTCGAAAGTGGTGCTGTCGGCGATGTTCATCAACCTGCTGGCGATCGCCTCGCCGATCTTCACCATGAACGTCTACGATCGCATCCTGCCCAACAAGGCAATCTCGACGCTGTGGGTGCTGGCGCTCGGCATCGGCGCGGCGATCCTGTTCGACCTGCTGCTGAAGACGGCCAGGGCATCACTGATCGACTATGCCGGTCGCAAGGCGGACCTGCGGATTTCCTACCTGCTGTTCGAGAAAGTGCTGAATTCCTCGCTTTCGGCGCGGCCCGGGTCGACGGGTGAATATGCAAACCGCGTCACGCAATACGAGTTCGTGCGCGAGTTCTTCACCTCGAACACGATCAGCGTCTTCATCGACACGATCTTCGTCTTCGTCTTCCTGGCGGTGATCTACGCCATCGGCGGCTGGCTGGTGGTGATACCGGCGCTGGCCTTCGTCATCTCCGTCATTGTCGGGCTGATCACGCAGCGGCGGATCGGCAAGCGGGTCGCGGCCTCGATGAACGAGGCGTCGCAGCGCCAGGCCCTGCTGGTGGAATCCATCTCGACGCTGGAAACGATCAAGTCGCTGCGCGCCGAGGCCTACCTGCTGCGCAAATGGGGCGAGCACTCGAAGAACGCGGCCAACACGTCGGAAAAGATCAAGGAGCTCTCGGCGGCGGCGGGCAACATCACCGGCGCCATCCAGCAATTCGTGACGGTCGCCCTGGTGGTGGCCGGCGCCTATGCGTTCTCGGAAGGCCAGGTGTCGACCGGCGCCATCATCGGCACCGTGATGCTCGCCGGCCGCGCCGTGGCGCCGCTCGGCCAGATTGCCATCACGCTTGCCCGGTTCCGACAGGCGATGCTGTCGCTCAAGATCATCAACACGATCATGTCGCAACCGGAGGACCGCCCCGACACGGTCGGCTTCGTCAACCGGCCGATCCGCAGCGGCGCGCTGGTCTTCAGGAATGTCGGCTTCGCCTATCCCGGCACGGAAAACGAGGTTCTGAGCGGGCTCAACATCGCGGTCAAGCCCGGCGAGCGGGTCGGCATCATCGGCCGCATCGGCTCCGGCAAGACCACGATGGGGCGGCTGATCGGCCGGCTGTTCCTGCCGACGTCGGGGGAGCTGCTGCTCGACGGCATCGACATCCGCCAATACCACCCCTCGGAGGTCCGCGCCGCGGTCGGCATCGTCGCGCAGGCCGGGGACCTGTTTTCGGGAACCATCAAGGAGAACCTCCTGATGGCGGCGCCGGGAGCGACGGACGAGGAGATCATCGATGCGGCGAAGGCCGCCGGCGTCGACGACTTCGTCTCGCGGCATCCGCGCGGCTACGACATGAATGTCGGCGAGCGCGGCACCAATCTCTCGGGCGGGCAAAGGCAGGCCGTGGCGATCGCGCGGCTGCTTTTGACCAAACCGAAGATCGTCTTCCTGGACGAGCCGTCGGGTTCGATGGATCTCGCTTCCGAGCGGCAGTTGATCAAGCAGCTCAAGGTGGCGTTCGACCGCAGCACGACGCTGATCGTGTCGACCCATCGCTACAGCATGCTGGAGCTTGCCGACCGCCTCATCGTCATCGACCAGGGCCGCGTCGTCGCCGACGGGCCGAAGGAACAAGTCATTCAGGCGCTGCAGAAGGCAAATGCCTGACCGGAACGTATGGACATGCTAGCAAGGGAAGACCGGCCACCATTTTTCGCCTCGGCGTCCGTCTACATCGTCGGGGCGCTGTTCGTGTGCTTCACGGCCTGGGCGTCGTTCGCCGAGGTCGACGAGATCGCGCGCGGCGACGGCAAGGTGATACCTGCTTCGAAGACGCAGATCATCCAGGCCAGCGAACCGGGCGTGGTGCAGGAGATCGCCGTCCAGATCGGGCAGACGGTCAAGAAGAACGACCTCATCATCCGCCTCGACAATTCAGGCAACACGTCGAGCCTTGGCGAAGAGAAGGCCAAGGCGCGAGCGCTGCAGGCGCGCATCGCCAGGCTGCAGTTCGAGCAGAGCGGCAGTGTCGAAGGGTCGTTTCCCTGCCCGGCGGAAATCCAGAAGGTCGCGCCGGAGATCTGCGACAACGAGCAGAAGCTGCTTGTCGCGCGCCGCGACAATTTCGAGGTCAAGCTGTCGGTTCTCAAATCGCGCCTCGACCAGCGCGAGAAGGAACTCGACGAGGCCACCGCCAACGCCGACCGCCTGTCCAAGAGCCTTGCCGTCACCGACCAGGAAGCGGCGCTGGTCGAACCCATGGTCAAGAAAGGCCTGATGGCCAGGACCGAACAGATCCGCGTCGAGCGCGAACAAACCGACCTTCGCGGACAGCTGACCCTTGCCGGCGAGACCATCAAGAAGGGCCAGGGAGCAATCACCGAGGCGCAGCTTCAGGTGAACGAATTGGGCCTGCAATTGCAGCAGGAGGCGCTGAGCGACCTGACGCAGGCGCTCGCCGATCTTTCCGTGGTCGACGAAACCATCCGCGGCGCCACCGACAAGGTGGCGCGCACCGACATCCGTTCGCCGGTCGACGGCATCGTCAACACGCTTGACGTCAACACGCTCGGTGCCTTCGTGCAGCCGGGCGCGGTGGTGGCCGGCATCGTGCCGACCTCCGAGACGCTGCTGGTCGAGGCCCGGGTTTCGCCGCGCGACGTCGCCTTCATCCAGCCGAACCAGGAAGCGCTGATCAAGGTCACCGCCTATGATTTCTCGATCTTCGGCGGCATCGAGGGCAAGGTCTCCAACATCACCGCCGACAGCCTCGTCGACCAGAAGACGGGCGAGCCCTATTACCAAGTGCGGGTCGCCACCGACAAATCGACCCTGACGAGGAACGGCAAGACCTATTCGATCATCCCCGGCATGATCTGCTCGGTCGACATCAAGACCGGACGCAAGACGATCCTCAACTATCTTTTGAAGCCCATCAACAAGGCGCGTCAGGAGGCAATGAGTGAGCGATAGCGCCATCCATCCGCACACGTCGCGCGAGAGGCTGCTGCCGTTGCTCGCGGCCGAGGATTTCGGCCCCGAATTCCGGGTCGTGGCGCGGGGCGGCGTGCGTCGCGGCATCCGGCTGGAGCGCGCCTTCTGGGTGTCGCTGAAGCAGATGGCCGAAAGCCGCAAATGCACGATCGGCATGCTGGTCGAAGAGATCGCCGAACATCATCCCGACCAGGGCAATCTCACCTCGGCGATCCGCGTCGCCTGCATGCGCGGCCTGGCCGAGGAAAGCATGGAATTGCGCAAGCTCGCTTCGATCCGCACGATCAACGCGATCCTGGTTGCCTGCCCCTCGCCCGCCTTCGCGCTGTCCTCGTCGAAGAAGATCCTGGCCTTCAACGCGCCGTTCCAGCAACTGGTGAGGCGCCAATTGCCAAGCGCGCCCGGCGAGGATGGGCGCCAGGACCTGAAGCTGGCGCTCGACCTCAACGTTCCCGATATCTTCGCCCGGCTCGACGCCAATGGCGAAACACCGGTCACCAGCGGCTTCGTCATCGGCGCCGGCGAGCGCCGCTATCGCGGCCAACTCAGCGCCGTGCGCGCACCCGTCACCGAGCCGGAGCTGCTGATGGCCTTCGTCTACAACGGGTAGAGCTACGCATTTTCCCGGAACTGTCCGGGTGCGCGAAGACAACAGAGCGTTCGCGTATTTTCGGGGAGGCGCTGAACCGCTCGAAACTACTGCCTCAGGCTCGAAGCCACTGATGGTTCCGGCGAGCCTTCGCCCGGAGCGACCGTGGCGAAGCCGCCGGCGATGTCGGCGACCTGCGCGCCGGACTTCGACCCATGGATCCAGGCGCGATCGGTGCTGAAGGAATAGAGCGGAACATAGTCGGGCAGATCGCTGTCGCGCAGGACAGCGTTGCCGAGGCTGTCCAGGATGAAGGCGCCGCTTCCCGTGCTCACCGACAGGATGGCATGGAAGAACTTGCGGCGGCGATCCTGGAGCACCACCAGCGACATGCTCTGCGCAGGGATGCCGGCCCTGAGCAGCGCCGCCATCTTCAATATGGCGAAATCCTCGCAATCGCCGGCGCGATGCTCGAGGATTTCCGACGGCTTCGCCCAATAGTCGAGCTTGCCGTAGACGACGCTGTCCTTGCGATAGGCGATCAGGCGGTTGATGCTGCTGTTGACGAAGGACAGCTTGTCGCGAAAGCCCTTGTCGCCGGCAATCTTGACGATCTCGGCGAAAGCCGGGCTCTCGCGGTCGCAGACGCTGCCGGCGGTGCAATCGACGATGGCCTTGTAGACAGGAGCCCAGCGCGCCGCGACCGGAAAGTTGCGCATCGACAAGGCGACCGAGCCGAAGACGCCGGGGATGATCGCGGCGGTCTGGATCGGGTCGATGCCGGGATCGGCCTTCGCGTGCGCTTCAGCCTCGTAAGGCGCTGCCGGCGTGTAGCCCACGGAAACGTCCGCGATCCGGTACGCGGAGGCCGGCTGCCAGGGCAGCGGCCGGGCCAGCGAAACGCCGCCAAGGCTCGCCGGCGCAAGCACCTTCTGCAAGGCTTGAACCGCGCCCGAATTCGCGCTTGCCGACGATGGATCAGCCTGAGCGGCAAGGCCGATCGCCAGCAAGAGAACCTTGATCCCTGTCGGGGCTGCTTTTTGTATTTTCATGACGCCCACCTTTGACTGTGGACGCTACCAATCTTGTCTCAAATTATCGGAAAGGAAGGTGGGTAAGTTTCCCCGAATCACGCTATTCTGTTTTGCATCAAATTTTATTCAAAATTATACTTACATTTACCAAAGCGGGAGGCGTGCGGCGCGGCCAATCGCACCGCCCTTAAGAGGATGCATATCCGCATATATCATCGCGATTTACCAAGTGTAAAAAATGCGATTCTCTACATATTCGAATATATGAAATAGATTGAATGTCTGTTGCAAAGCCCGGGCCTGACATGTCTCTTTCCGGGAAATGCCGGAGGGGCTTTAGCTATGACGACCAATATCGAATTCGACGCCGTTTCAAATTCCTGGGACGAGCACACGAGCGCTGGTGAAAATCATATCTCGACGGGTGTGCAGGTCGCGCAGGCGACCGCCGGCCAGGCGGCGAGCGAGCCGGTGCCGGTCGATGTCGGCAGCGGCGCGCCGGCCCAAGGCGCGGCCAATGCGCCGGCCGCCAACCAGCCGGCCGACGCCAAGGCTGCTGCCCCCGCGAACGCGCCGGCGGCAAATGCAGCGGCAGGCAATACCCCGCATGAATATCATGTCGAGGCCGGCAACGTCGTGAAGCTTCCGGCCAGCGTGTCGATCGACAACATCAAGGTCGACGGCCACGATCTCGTCCTCACGCAGCCCGACGGAACCCAGATCGTCATCAAGGACGCCGCGCTGAATGTGCCGACCTTCATCCTCGGCGACGTCGAGGTGCCGCGCGTGGCCCTGATCGCCGCGCTCGAGGCCAGCCATGTCGATGTCGCCTTCGGCGCCGACGGCTCGATCTCGGCCGGCGGCAACGGCTCGCCGGGCAGCGCGGGCGGAAATTTCGAGCATCCCGCAGGCGGCATCGGCGACGGCTTCGGCCTGACGTCGCTGCTGCCGCCGACGGACCTGGGGTTCGGCCAGCCTGACCATCGCGAACTGTTCCCGGGATTGCTGCCCGATTCGACGCCGACGATCCTCGATCTGACGCCCTCCCTCGAAGGCGGCGACACGATCGTTTATGAAAAAGGCCTGCCGACCGGCTCGGGCGAACTGGCGGACCATGAGCCAGGCAACGACAGTGATCCCTCCGAACACAACACCGGCACCTTCACCATCACCTCGCCCGACGGCATCGGCTCGGTGACCATCAACAACCAGGTGATCTCCGGCGCAGCCCTTGCCAACAGCGCAACGACGCCGATCAACATCCCGACGCCTTTAGGCAACACGCTGACCATCGACGGCTACGACGCCGCCACTGGCCAGGTGAGCTACACCTATACGCTGGTGCACGCCGAGAACCATCCGGCCGGCGACGGCACCAATTCCACCTTCGATGACATGACCGTGACGGTCACCGACAGCGACGGTGACGTCTCACTCCCCGGCACGCTGTCGATCAAGATCGTCGACGACGTGCCGGTCGCGCACAATGCGGACGCCGGCACGCTGACCGAAGACGCCGCCACGACCAGCGTCAGCGGCAACGTCACGACCGACTACAATAACACGTTCGGCGCCGACGGCCCGGCAGCGGCGAGCCCGGTGGGCTGGGGCGCGGTGACCGCCACGCTGAACGGCGGCGCCGTCGACCTGGCCGACTACGGCACGCTGACGCAGAACGCCAGCGGCACCTGGAGCTTCGTGCTGGACAACAGCAAGCCGGCCACGCAGGCGCTGGAGACCGGCGACACGATCAACGTCTCACTCGGCTATACGCTGACCGATCACGACAGCGACGCCGACACCAAGACCATCACGTTCGAGATCAATGGCGCCCACGACAGCTCGACCGTCGTGGTCACGCCGAGCGACGACGCCAATGCCAATGGCGCGTCCAACGTCGTCTACGAACACGGCCTGACCTCAGCTCCCGACACCAGCGAGACCGACACCGGCACGTTCAAGGTCACGGCCACCGACGGCATCAAGGACGTGACCATCGGCGGCCAGACCCACACGCTGGCCGATTGGCTCAACCAGACCATCAACACCGGCGAAGGCACGTTGAAGATCACCGGCGTGACGCCGGCGGGCGGCGGCACCGAAGCCACCTTCACCTACAGCTACACGCTCAACGCCGCGCAGACCCATCCCGCCGGCAACGGCAACAACACGCTGCCCGACAGCGTCGCGGTCGCGGTTGACGGCATCGGCGGCACCCACGGCGACGGCACCATCAGCATCGTCATCGTCGACGACGTGCCGACAGCGCACAATGCGGACGCCGGCACGCTGACCGAAGACGCCGCCACGACCAGCGTCAGCGGCAACGTCACGACCGACTACAATAACACGTTCGGCGCCGACGGCCCGGCAGCGGCGAGCCCGGTGGGCTGGGGCGCGGTGACCGCCACGCTGAACGGCGGCGCCGTCGACCTGGCCGACTACGGCACGCTGACGCAGAACGCCAGCGGCACCTGGAGCTTCGTGCTGGACAACAGCAAGCCGGCCACGCAGGCGCTGGAGACCGGCGACACGATCAACGTCTCACTCGGCTATACGCTGACCGATCACGACAGCGACGCCGACACCAAGACCATCACGTTCGAGATCAATGGCGCCCACGACAGCTCGACCGTCGTGGTCACGCCGAGCGACGACGCCAATGCCAATGGCGCGTCCAACGTCGTCTACGAACACGGCCTGACCTCAGCTCCCGACACCAGCGAGACCGACACCGGCACGTTCAAGGTCACGGCCACCGACGGCATCAAGGACGTGACCATCGGCGGCCAGACCCACACGCTGGCCGATTGGCTCAACCAGACCATCAACACCGGCGAAGGCACGTTGAAGATCACCGGCGTGACGCCGGCGGGCGGCGGCACCGAAGCCACCTTCACCTACAGCTACACGCTCAACGCCGCGCAGACCCATCCCGCCGGCAACGGCAACAACACGCTGCCCGACAGCGTCGCGGTCGCGGTTGACGGCATCGGCGGCACCCACGGCGACGGCACCATCAGCATCGTCATCGTCGACGACGTGCCGACAGCGCATGCCGATACCAACAGCATCACGGAAGGTGCGTTGCTGCAGGTGACTGCCGTC
>NZ_VFTP01000003.1:0-568496 GCF_006439455.1 Mesorhizobium sp. B2-9-1
TTCCCTCCGGAGGGGGAAAGGTGGCGCTGCGAAGCAGCGACGGATTGGGGGAACCACGTGGCAATCAAGCCTCGGCCTGATCAGTCGCGCCAGTCACAGAAGATCTGTGCATAGCGTGGCCCATTTCACGGGGCGAGGAACCCAAGACAGCGGTCCTCAATTGAACCACAGCGCAAAGGTCAAAAAACCGGCGCCGCTGAACTCGCGCTGGATCTGGTCGAAATCGTCGCTGGTGAGGATCTTGCCGCTTTCGAGATAGGGCGCGATGCCGGGTCCGGTGATCGACAGCACCAGGTCGAAAGGTTTCGGCTCGTCGAAGAAGCGCTTCATGTTGATGCCCTTGCCGGCGATGCGGAAATGCGGCAGCAGCGCGCGGCCTTGGAGAAGATCCTCAGCTACCGTCAATGTGGCGAGCCAGGCCTGCACCTGTTCCTCGCCGACCTCGAGGCCGGTCAGCGGATTGACGCCTTTCTGCTGCGGTCCCGGCAGCCATTCACGGTCATTGTCGGTCTCGGCCAAGATCGATTTCCAGTCTTCGCGCGACAGGCGGATCATCTCCAGCAGGTGGCGGCGCGCGGCCTGCCGGCGTTCCGGCTCGACCACCGGCCAGTTGACGAGATGTACCAGCGAGATGAAGTCGGCGAAGCGCCATTCCGAGGCGAAAATGTTGCCGCTCATGCCGCCGTCCAGCGGCACGAGCGTATCCTGCAGAGGCAGCTTCGCGCGCGGGAACAGCATGTGGAACGAGCCGTCGAAAGCATTGCGAAAATCATGCGCCAGCCAGAAATCGGCCTGCGCCATCAGGAACTCGGCATAGCCTTGCAGCCAAAAACCGTCGGCGCGGTCGAAGCGGAAGGTGAGCGAAGGCGCGGCATCGCTTATGTCGACGCTGCCGCGTGAGAGCGACGCCATGATGGCGGCGATGCTTTCGTCGGGCGCGAGCTTGCCATCTTCGTTGAGGTCGATGCCGACATGGGTGAGATCGACCACCATGCCGATATCGGCATCTTTTGGCACCGAGCCGAGCGTGACGGCGGATTTTTCGAGCCGGTCGCGGAAGGCGACCAGGATGGCGCGGAAGTCTTCGTAGGTCAGCGGCTGCGGGTTGGGATTGTCGGGCACCGGCAACCGCATCAGCGGCAGCATGAAGGATTTCGGGCTCTCGAAACCGTGGCGATGCAGGCCGCCGGCGAGGAGCTCGAGCGCAGTGAAGAATTCGCCGGCGCCGGCCGCATAGGCCGAGGCCGAGTCCTTGGCCGCTGCCGCCTCCAGCGTCGACAGCGCCGTGTTCCGGTCGGCCACGCTCTTCGCCTCGAACATGGACTTGGCCGCGTCAGGCATCTCCGCCCAGGCGAAGGACGCCGGCAGGAATGCAAACAAGGCTGCTGCAAGGATCGTTCTACGCATCGTCATCGCCCTCCACTACTCGACGTCGCGAGCATACACACATTTCGGTCAGCCCGAGATGCCCGCCGCGGGATCGCCAGCAACCCGCTTCAACCGGCCCATCAGACAGTCTACACAGGGTGAAACTGGATGGGCCCGTGTCGAACTATCCGCTTGCCTATAAACTGTCGTGGCTGCCGCGCCTGCTGAGACCGTCGCTTGCCGGCGACAGAAGCGGCTTCGCGGCGCCGGCGGCGACATTGCTCGATCCGCAGCCCACACGGAAGGTGCGGCTGGCCTTCGTCGGCGACATCTCGGCCGTCGCCAATCGCGATGCGCCGGAATGCGATCCGGCAATCACGACGCTGCTTTCGTCCGCCGACCTCGTGGTCGGCAATTGCGAAAGCCCGATCGTCGAACGCGCACGCGCGGTAATGGGCACCCGGCTCGGCACGCATCATGCGATGAGCGAGCGCTTCCTGGCCGATGCGCTCGCAGCCGCCGGCATCGCGCGCGACAGACTCGTTCTGTCCCTGGCCAACAACCATATGCTCGATCAGGGCATCGCCGGTTTCGAGGAAACACTCGCGGCACTGAACCGGCTCGGGATCCGGACCATCGGCACGGTTGCCGGCGGGCCTGTCCAGCGTCATGCGGCCGGATCGCTGACGATCGGCTTTGCGGCCTTCACGCTGTGGCGCAACACGGATGCCGCGCCGTTCGAAGAACGCATCTCGATGCGCGCCGCCGAATGGCCGCGCGACGCTGCGTCGGGCATCGATCTCATCTGCGCCGTGCCGCATTGGGACTGGGAGTTCCGGCATTTTCCACGACCTGCGACGCGGGCGCTGGCGAGGCGGCTGGCGGATCGCGGCGTCCGGCTGATCGCCGGGCATCATGCGCATGTCTTGCAGCCCGTCGAGCGCATCGGCGACAGCGTGATCGCCTATGGACTCGGCGATTTCCTCGGAACGGCTCTTGCCAGGCAGCCATGGCCGGCACGCATAGGCTCGGTATTCGTCGTCGATGTCAGCGCCGATCCGGCCACGCGGGGTAGGATCGCTGCCTACCGGATGCATTTCTTCGTGCGGCTGCGGGCAGGCAACCATGAGCGGCTGGTGCCGATCGAAGTTCTGGGTGGCGCGCTCAAGCAGCGGGTCGCGGCCCGACTCGTGACGATTTTTCCCATGTCGGAGCGCAAGGTCGGCGCGCGAGATGAAGTGGCCGGATAGGGTTCAGCAATCGAAGCCGTATGCAGAACGCATGTAATCCGCGTCTTCCTTCGACATCTTCTTGAGCATCACGCAGACGGTGAAGCTGCCGACCTGGCGGCCGTTCCTGGTGTAGCCCCAGTCGGAAATGTCGTCCCTGGCGAATTCGATGTTCTGGCCAAGGACGACGTTTTGAACGATTTCCGGCTCGTTCGCCAATATGCCGACGAAGCCGTTGGCGGTCCGCTTGAAGGGAATGATCCAGAAATGCTCCGTCGCATTGCCGTCGACGATCATCACCTTCAGCTTGAACTTGTCGGTCCCCGGCGGCGGAGCGTCGGACAAAGCCAGGAATTCATCCAGGCTGGATCGCGCCTTCTCGACCGCCGCCGCCATCTCGGCGTCGTCGGATGCGATCACCATGGCCTTGTCGTCGCCTTCCGCCTTGGCATGCAAGGGAGCGAGCGCCAGCAGCAGGGATAACGCGATACGAACGGCAATTGTCATGACACCCCCCGGTGAAGGCCAATATCCTGTGCGTTATCTTCGGGCAATGTGTCGGCTTGATCAATCCGATCTGCGGTTGCGAAGCGGCCCTACGCCTTTGTCATCGGGCAATGATAAGGGAATGGCTTCACTTCTGCTCGGGCCGACCTGAACCGTGGGCAGGCTTACAGCCCGGTCAATCCGGCCAGCCAGTTCGCCGAGCGCTTCGCCGCGTCCACCGTTGCGCCGGCAGCGCGGCTGAGGTCGGTCTTGACCACGGCATAGCCGGCCTTGGTGCGGTAGAGCACGGCGCGGCCGCCATCGACCGACCTGTCGAAGGCGACCGGCTTTGCCGATTCCGTTTCGCTGGCGGTCACCGTTCCGCCGACCGGGACGCTCGGGCGATGGTCGAGCTCGGGCGGCAGCGGGGCGATGGTTTCGACGACGCGGTTCCTGGGTTTCAGATCCGGCCTGGAAGCTTTCTCGGCAAGCTCGGAGGAAGAGGCCGAGCCCTTGACGCGGCAAATGCCTGAAACAAGCGGATAGTTGAAATTGCGCTGGTGCAGCATCTGGCTCTTCATCGCCGCTTCGCAGTCGGCGAGCGTCGCCCATTTGGCCGGCGTCTCGCCGATATATTCGCACAGCTTGGCGTCGCAGTCGCAGCCGACAATGGTCATGGCGACAAGGGCGGTCTTGATCACGGTCTTGTCCCTTCGAAATTGCCCTCTGCACCCCGGTTGCATCAATCCACGCCGAACAAGGCGGGATTTGGCCGCTATTGTGAAATGTGGATGACGGGACGTTTCCGAAGGTACTCCGCCGGGAACTGTGACCGAAATGCCTCAGTCGCCGGCGTGGACATGTTCCAATTTGGCACCGGCCTGGTCGAACCCCGGGCAGGAACAGGTTGTTGCTGGCAAGCGGCCTCCGCAGGGGCCACTGCGCGCCTGGGGATGCACCAAAAGACAGTCGGCGCCGGGATTTCTCCCAGCGCCTCCCTGTCAGATCAGGAACCGGTTAAGGCAGCAACTTCCGTGAAGTCGTCGCGCCAGCCCGGCCTTGATTTTGACGGTCCTGCCAGTCGCCGCCCAGGGCAGCTCCCGTTCCAGACCACGCCGATCTCCACCCTTGCGGGCTTCGCCCAGCGTGCCATCGAAGGTTTTTCCCGGCCTTCATGGCAGCATCGGTCCGCCGTCGGCGTTAGCACGCTTTCCGCGGCACCCGTAGGTCTCGGTATCCGTCCCTCAAACAGGCGAGCCTGCTTTCGTTCCGGGCCGTACGGGCCTCAGGAAATCCGCCTTGCGCTTTTGCCTTTCGGCGGGGCGTTCGGTAGCCGCCTGAGATGAGTTGAATGTACGCCGGGTAAGGGGTCGGGGGAATGCCGGTGAGCCTGTGGATAGCGGGATTATCGGGGACCAATGGCAAAAGCAGCGGAATCCGCCGACCGAACCGCTTAGACAGCCTGCCCCGCTTTTCTGTGACCGCTGGACGTTGGAGCCTTGCTCCGGCGCCCGGTCCGCGTTTCAATGTCGGCTAAAGATTTTGGGTACCAGCGCGGTTGCCGCCGCGCCTGTTGCGCGACTTGCCTCGGGGGAGGTCGACTTGAAAGTCGGGGTGGTTCTCAATCCGATTGCCGGCGGCGGCAGGCTCAAGCGGCATTGGGCGGAGGCCGCGGCATCGCTCAACAGGAATTTCGGCGATTTCGACTTGCGGGAAACGCAGGCCAGCGGCGACGCCGAGCGATTGGCAATCGACCTCGCCGCCGGCGGGTGCGACCTGGTGATCGCGGCAGGCGGCGACGGCACCGCCAGCGAGGTGGCCGACGGGTTGCTGCAGGCACAGGACGAGACCGGCCAGGAAGCGGCGCTTGGGCTTCTGCCCTGTGGTACCGGCATCGACTTCGCGCGCGGGCTTGGCCTGCCGCGCGGCATCGACGCCGCGCTGAAGCGGATCGCCGATACCAAGGCGCGAAAAATCGATGCCGGCCGCATCTGCTACATCGACGATCACGGCGCGCTGGCCAGCCGCCACTTCATCAACATCGCCAGCCTGGGCCTGTCCGGCGCGACGGATCGCGCCGTCAATGCCGACAAGCGCAAGGGCAGGGTCTCGGCCAAGGCGCTGTTCTTCTGGCGCACCGTGCTGGAGTTCATCCGCTACCGTTTTCAGGATGTCAGGATCACCATCGACGACGGCGAGCCGGTCGAGGCGCGCATGGCGCTGGTCGCGGTGGCCAACGGCAAATTCTTCGGCGGCGGCATGATGATCGCGCCGGACGCCGAGCTCGCCGACGGCCAGTTCGATATCGTCATCCTGCGGGCCGCCGGCAAGCTTGGGCTGATCCGCGACCTCCGCCTGCTCTATGGCGGCCGCCATCGCAACCATCCGGCAATCACCATCCTGCGTGGCCGCAAGGTGCTGGTCGAGCCGCTCGGCGATGCCGAGAAGAACGGCGCGCTGGTCGACATAGACGGCGAGTCGCCAGGCCGGATTCCGGCGACGTTCGATATCCTGCCCGGCGCGCTGACGCTGAGAGGTTGAATCAAGACGTTGGCCAGGGGTGGAGCGCCCCGCGGCGTCGTCATCCCTGGGCGAAGCAGGAGCGAAGCTCCGTCGCGGAGACCCTGGGATCCATGCCGGGAGTCCTGAGCGCAGCCACGGTGCAGAATTCTTCACCGCTGCACCTTTCGGCTTGGTCGCGGCATGGATACTCGGGTCAAGCCCCGAGTATGACGAAGGGAAGGCCGGTTCCGCCAATTGTCGAGGTATGCAGTCTGGTCGGAACTTCTGCCTGAGAACCAACCGAGATGTTGAAGTTCCGATTCAATTCGTTGCGGGGATGATTCCGGAGGCTTACTCAAAGCCCTGATTTCATTCCACGATCCCGCTGTTTCAAATTTCGAGCTTTGCCGGGAAGCCCGGTGCGCGAAGCTCCGTGCCGACTTCATCCTCCAGCAGCTTGACGATTTGGGTCGACCAGGCGCCACCGCCATAGGCGCGTTTTCCCTCCTCGAAAATCGCGTTGACGCGTGTCGCCAGATCGAGCGGCGCGCCGAAATCCCTGCCCATGGCAAGCGCGAAGCCGAGGTCCTTCAGCGCCAGGTCCATGGTGAAGCCGATGTCGTAGGAGCCGTTGAGCACCAGCTGGCTCTCCGTCTCGTGGACGAAGCTGTTGCCGGAAGAGGCGACGATGGCGTGGTAGGCTTGGGCGAGATCGAGCCCGCCCTGTTTGGCGAGCATCAGCGCCTCGCCGGCGGCGACGAGATGGATGAAGGCGAGCATATTGGTGATGACCTTGATCACCGCGGCCGAGCCGACCGGGCCCATCAGGAAGGATTTCGCGCACATCGCCTCGATGGCCGGGCGGTGCCGCTCATAGAGCGCGGCGTCGCCGCCGACGAGGGCGGTGATCCTGCCCATCGCGGCCAGGTGCACGCCGCCGGTCACCGGGCATTCGAGCGTCTCAATGCCTTTTTTCGATGCAAGGGCGGCAAGTCGCAAAATCTCGTCGCGGCCATTGGTCGACATCTCGATCCAGGTGCCGCCCGCGGGGAGGCCCTGGAGCAATCCGTCCGGACCAGTGAGCACTGTTTCGCTGACCTTCGGCGAGGGCAGGCAGGTGATCGCATTGCCGGCGCGCACCGCAGCATCGGCCGGGCTCGTCGCCGCCGTGGCGCCGAGCGCGACAAGGCGCTCGACCGTTGCCGGATCGCGATCGAAGACGGTGACGGCAAAGCCGTTGCGCAGCAGGCTGGCGGCAAGGTTGCCGCCGAGATGGCCAAGGCCGACGAAGGCGTAAGCGAGGGTCACGGCATCAGCGGCGTCTGCATCATCTGCAGATGCAGCTCCTTGCCGCTATAGGGATGGGCGTCGCAGACCGCCTCGTCGAGCTCGACGCCGAGGCCGGGCTCCTTCGAGGGGATGACGTTGCCGTCCTGCCACTCGATCTTCTTCTTGAGCAGCGTGGCGTGGAAACCGTCCCACTGCTTGAGCGATTCCAGGATCAGGAAATTGGGCAGCGTCACCGCGAGCTGGACGTTGGCGGCGCCGACGATCGGGCCGCAATAGCAGTGCGGCGCGACCTGGATGTGGTAGGCTTCGGCCATTGCGGCGATCTTCTTGGTCTCGAGGATGCCGCCGGAGCGGCCGAGATCCGGCTGCAGGATGGTCGCGGCGCGGTTCTCGATGACGCGGGCGAACTCGAACTTCGTCGTCAGCCGCTCGCCGGTGGCGATCGGAATGGATGTGCCGCGGGCGACCTGCGCCATCACCTCGGGCATATCCGGCGGCACCGGCTCCTCGAACCAGAGCGGATCGTAGGGCTCGATGGCGCGGGCGAGCCGCAGCGCGCCGGAGGCGGTGAACTGGCCATGCGTGCCGAACAGGATATCCGCCCTGTTACCGACTGCTTCGCGGATCGCCTTGACCATGCGCGCCGACAGGTCGATGTCGATCAGGCGCGGCTGATGGCCGTCATAGGCGGTGTAGGGGCCGGCCGGATCGAGCTTCACGGCGTTAAAACCCTGCTCGACATATTCGAGCGCGCAGGCGGCAGCCATGTCGGGGTCGTTATAGACGTTCTTGCCGCGCGCATCTTCCGAATGGACGCTGCCGGTGTGCGGATAGAGATAAGTGTAGGAACGAAGCGTCTCGTGCACCTGGCCGCCGAGCAGCTTGTAGACCGGCTTGCCGGCTTCCTTGCCGACGATATCCCAGCAGGCCATTTCGAGCGCCGAGAAGCAGCCCATGCCGGAGACGTCGGGGCGCTGGGTGAAGCCGGAGGAATAGGCGCGGCGGAAGAAATTCTCGATGTCATGCGGATCGCGGCCGACGAGATAGCGCTCGGCCATGTCCTCGATCATCCTTGCGGTGACGTGCGCGGAGAAGGTGGCATTGTAGGCTTCGCCATAGCCGACCACGCCGCCATCGGTGGTGAGCTTGACGAAGATGAAATACTTGCCGCCGATGCCGGGCGGCGGGTTGCCGACAATCCAGGTCTTCACTTCGGTGATTTTCATTTGTGATCCTCCAGAACCAGGTCGGCGCCTTTCCATCCGGTCAGGATCGCGGCGGCGTTGGTGTTGCCCGTGATGTTGTCGGGGAAAATTGAAGCGTCGATGACGCGCAACGCATCCAGCCCGTGCACCCGAAGCCGCGGGTCGACGACGGCGCGCGCCGCATCAGGCCCCATGCGGCAGGTCGAGACCGGGTGATAGACGGTGCCTGAGCGTTTCCTGAAATCCTGGATCAGGTCGGCGTCCGATTGGATCGACGGGCCGGGCAGAACCTCTTCCTCGATGATCTCGGCCAGGGCCGGCATCGAGGCGATCTTGCGCACGAACTTCACCGCCGCCAGCATCTCGTCGACATCGGCATTGGTCGAATAGGCGTTGGGCGTGATCCTCGGATAGTCGCGCGGGTCCCTCGAGCGGATCATGATCTCGCCGCGGCTCGAGGGCCGGCAGTTGGACAGGCCGATCGAGAAGCCCGGCCAGGGGTCGGGCGTCAGGATCGGACGCTCGCCGCTCTTCGGGATGACGGTGGAGAAGGCCTGGAAGTAGAGCTGCATGTTCGGCCGCGTCATCGACGGGTCGGTGCGGAAAAAGCCGCCGGCATTGTTCATCGACAGCGACAGCGGACCGGAGCGCAAGAGGATGTATTGCATGCCGACGAGCAGCTTGCCCCACCAGGGCCTAAGGACCTGGTTGAGCGTCGGCAGCTTGCCTTTAAAAGTGTAGTTGATGCCGACATGGTCCTGCAGATTGGCGCCGATATTGTCATTGGCCTGCACGACCGGGATAGCGAAGTCGGCCAGCAAGGCCGCAGGGCCGACGCCGGACAGCTGCAGCAGTTGCGGCGAGTTGATCGAGCCGCCCGACAGGATCACCTCGCGGCCCGCGCGAGCCGTCTTCTTCTGCCCGTTCTGCTCGTATTCGATGCCGACGGCGCGCTTGCCCTCGAACAGGGTTTTCGTCGCCAGAGCATTGGTCTCGACGCGTACGTTTGAGCGCTTCATCGCCGGCCGCAGAAAGGCTCGGGCGGCCGACATGCGGCGTCCGTTCTTCGTCGTGATCTGGTAGACGCCGACGCCTTCCTGGGAGGCGCCGTTGAAGTCCGGATTGAACGGCAGGCCGGCCTGTTCGGCGGCGGCAAGATAGCGCTTGGTCAGCGGATGCACCGCGTTCGTGCAGTCGGTGATGTGCAAGGGGCCACCGACGCCGCGCCACTGGTCGGCGCCCGCCGCATTGTCTTCCATCGCCTTGAAGGCGGGCAGGAGGTCGTCATATGTCCAGCCCGGATTGCCGGCCGCCGCCCAGGCATCGAAATCCTCGCGCGCGCCCCTGATATAGACCATGGCGTTGATCGAGCTCGACCCGCCAAGCAGCTTGCCGCGCGGCCAGTGATCGCTGTTGCCGGCCAGGCCGGGATCCGGCTCGGCCTTGTAGTTCCAGTTGACGGCCGGATCGAAGAAGGTCTTGCCGTAGCCTAGCGGCATCTGGACATAGAACCGCCGATCGGTCCCGCCGGCCTCCAGCACCAGCACCGAGAAGCGGCCCGAGGCCGACAGCCTGTCGGCAACGACCGAACCGGCCGAGCCGGAGCCGACGATGATGAAGTCGTAAGTCTGCATGATGGAAAGGCGGGCTCCGCAATGTTGCGCTTACCCTAGACATTGCCGGCTTGCGGCGTCGCCGTGGCTTCCGGCATGGCTTGTGAAAAAAGCGACCGGCGCCTTTGTGCTTAGCCGACGGTACTGTCGTCTTTCCGAAAGGCGCGGCTCGAAATCGATATCGGATTGCCGCTGGGATCGCGGGCGTTGGCGAAGGCATAGCCGTCGCCCCGGTGCAGGGCGCCGAATTCCAGCCCGTCCTTGGCGCTGCAAGCGGCAAAGGCTTCGACGTCTTCGACATCGAAGACCAATTTGACAGTCGATTGTCCCTTTTTCTGCCCCTTCGCCGCGAGATGAAGCATCAGACTTGCACCACCGGCCGGATTGACCAACTCAACGATCCTGTCGCCTTCCTCACGATGCGCTTTGAAGCCGAAGTGCCTTTCGTAAAAAGTCACCGCCGCTTCGATGTTTCCGACGTAAAGGACGATGCGATTGAGCGGCAAAGCCAATTCCTTCCCCCGCAGGCCGTTCTGTGGGCATAGCCTAGGATTGAAAGCTCCGGCTGTCAGCAGTGCGCGCGTTGACGGGTGAAGGGAGCGACGCTACGGGATGAGGCGATCGCTTCAGGAGAGGATTTCGCGATGGTGCATTACGCGGACGGCAAGCCGCTTGGCGATCTGACCTTGCGCACGCTCGCCATGCCGTCCGACGCCAATGCGGCCGGCGACATCTTCGGCGGCTGGGTGATGGCGCAGATGGACCTTGCCTGCGGCATCCGCGCCGCCGAGCGCGCCAAGGGCCGCGTGGTCACCGCCGCGGTCAAGGAGATGTCCTTCGCCAAGCCGATGAAGATCGGCGACACGCTCTGCATCTACACCCATGTCGAGCGCGTCGGCCGCACCTCGATGGTGCTCAAGGTCGAGGCGTGGGCGCAGCGCTATCTTTCCGATCTGATGGAGAAGGTCACCCATGCCGACTTCGTCATGGTGGCGCTCGACGGCGAAGGCAAGCCGAAGCCGGTTCCGGCCGAGAGCTGACGCTCCGGCGGGATACTGATTCTCCCCAGACTTGCCGCTTTGTAACAACGGCTGCGCGGGAGATGCGCTTCGCGACATCCAATGGTTGCCTTCACGCCCCACCTTGTAGGCGCGGGGGAAAGACAATGCGTCAACATATGCTGAACGGCTGGCTCGTGGCGGCCCTTATTGCTCTGGTCTGCCTGCTCGGCATAACGGCCTACATGGAAGTCAGCAAAGACCTTCCACGCGTCGCCTGCATGCGAGGCCCGAAGGCGATCGACAAGAAGGCCGCGCAGCGGGAGAGCTGCTCGAGGGCGTGCTGCGACAGCACTGCCCCAAGTGCCTGATCGGTTGCCGGCTAAAGACGGGTCATCCTGGCGAACCGGTTGCCCGGCGACGCCAGCGGCGGAACCGCGGAGGCTCCGATCCAAACCGAAAACGCGATGCGACCGGCGCTGAGGCCCACGGTTTCATAGGCAGGCTAAAAACCCTTGCATTGCAAGGGTTTCAGGCCTGGAGGCCGTCAAATTTCGCGCGCGCTTCGCGGACCCGATTGGTGTTCTTGCGCGCCCACTCGCCGAGCGCGCCGACCGGCACGAGGAGCTCGTGACCGAGTTGGGTGAGCTCGTAATCGACACGTGGCGGAATGGTCGGAAACACTTTGCGCGTGACGAAGCCGTCGCGCTCCAAACCGCGCAAGGTGGTGGTCAGCATCTTTTGCGAAATTCCGCCAACGGCGGCGCGCAATTCGTTGAAGCGCATTGGTCCGCCGCCGAGCTTGCCGACCACGAGCACCGTCCATTTGTCGCCGACCCGTTGCAGGATTTCTGAAACGGCCCGGCAGTCCTCGGTGTTGTGCGGGTGCCTCAGTAACAAAGAAGTGCCTCCTTGCGCGTCGATTTGTCAGTATCACATATAGCGCCGGTATCCAAACGATACCAGAAATTCCCGCAAGGAGAGCCCCTTATGTCCAAGCCCAAAATCGCCATTGTCGTCGGTTCGACGCGCGCCGCCCGCTTCGCCGACGTGCCGACGCAGTGGATCGCCAAGATCGCCAAGTCGCACGCCGATATCGATGTCGAGATCGTCGATCTGCGCGACTGGCCGCTGCCCTTCTTCGACGAGGTCGCTTCGTCCGCCTGGGCGCCGTCGCAGAACGAAGTGGCGCAGCGCTGGCAGAAGAAGGTCGCCGAGTTCGACGGCTTCATCTTCACCGCCGCCGAATACAATCACGCCCCGACCGGAGTACTGAAGAACGCCATCGATTACGCCGCCAATGAGTGGAACAAGAAGCCGGCCGGCTTCGTCGGCTATGGCAGCGTCGGCGGCTCGCGCGCGATCGAGCACCTTCGCCTGATCGCCATCGAGCTGCAGATGGCGCCCGTCAAGTCGGCGGTGCACATCGCCTGGGGCGATTTCCTTGCGGTTCGCCAGGGCGAGAAGAAGCTCGAGGATCTCGAGCACCTGAACCAGTCGGCCGCCGCGCTGGTCAACGACGTCGCCTGGTGGGCAAGGGTGCTGAAAGCGGCCCGCGCCGCCGACGCGATCGCCGGCGAAGCCCAGGCCGCCTGAGCGGTCGATCGACACTGTCCTCCCAGTGAGAAAGGGGCGGCGCCAGCGCTGCCCCTTTCGATTTGCCGAGCTGCCTGTCTTGCCTGGATCCCGGGCTGATCCCTTTAAGCCGTCGCACTGTTGACCGCTCGGAACGGCGCGTTAGATGCAGGCCCGAATCCACCGAAGACAAAGACAGGACAGTCGTGGAGGAGCGGGATGCCTTGGCTTGGCAGATGGCGCAATCAGTATGGGTCCGTCCTCGACATCACCGGCGAGGACGGCGGCCGGATTGAAGGCACGTTTCGCACGGCGCTCGAAGACAGCAGCTTCTATGGACAGACCGTGCCGATATCCGGCATCGCGCATGGCGACGTGATTGGAGTAACGGCCGCCGGCGAGGGTACGGCCGGCCCCGCCGCGGTGAGCTACACCGGCATATTGCGGGACGGCAAGCTGGAGACGATGTGGCTGACAGTGGCCGGCAGCACCATCACCGGCAAGGAGGGCGAAACCGCTTCCCGCAAGCAGGTAGGAACCTGGCGCGCCTTCGGCACCAGCCTCGACACCTTTGTCCGGGAATAGCCAAGCTAACTGGCCTCAAGTGCCGTCGTCAGGAAGCGGCGCAGGCCGTTGCTGCTCGGCGCCGCTCTGATCACGATCGCTGCCGCCGGATGGGAAAGCTCGAGCGGTGGCAGGCCAACCGCTTCTTGAACCGAAAATACAAAACTTCCGGAGGCGGGCGAAGTCGCTACGTTCTCGCAGGAAGAACGAAGCGCCGGTTATTGTAACAGGCGAGATATCCCGAATGCACGGGATCTGCGAGATGCCGGGATTTCATATAGACCTGCGCTGCGGTCGACTGTCCGCCCTCGAGATGCTCAACCTCGATCGGCACGCGCAAACTGCCGGGCGCGCCGACGGATTCAATGGCATCGAGGCGCGAGAGGGTGCGATCATCGACCTCGTAGAGTTCGCCGGCGACCTGGAAACCGACACCCGGTTCGTTGAACATCATCGGAACGAAGCGAGGTCCAGCAATCAGCATTGGAAACCGCTCATGCGTCCGACGATTGCCAGAAAACGCGGCCCCGCTCAAACCCTGCTCGTGCAGGGGAAACCCTCTTTTCAAGGTGCCAAAGACGAAGACGTTCGTGACCATTCAGGTGAACGTCGGCCAAAGCCGGAAGTTCATCCTAGTGGCACTGCTCAGGGATTTTGACCGGTCGGCTCTGTTTGCGTTGGTGGCATGCGTTGGAGATTGGCCGAAAACGCCCATCGCGATCGTCATTCCAGGGCGGAGCAGGAGCGAAGCTCCGTCGCGAAGACCCTGGAATCCATGCCGTTACCTTCGTCAAGGCGTGCAACGGAGCAAAATTCTGCACCGCGGCGGCGCTTCCAAGTCACGGAATGGATTCTATGGTCTGCGCCGCGTCGCTTCGCTCCTTGCTCCGCCATAGAATGACGAAGTTGGGGCGGCTTCAACCAATCCCCGGCATTTGTGCTGATTTCACGGAAATGAACGGAAAATCTTGCACCAAGACAAACGGCAATCTTTCAAAATCCCTGTGTCGGAGAACTAGGTCGTAAACTCATAAATGCGGTATGACCGAGATGAGTGGGAAGCAGAGTAAAGGGTTGACTTAGCCCTCCACGCCACATTTTAGTTGGCTGGCATCGACGACGTCTGATCCCATGTGCTCAACAAAATAGTCTCGCATCCTCTGGCGATGCCGATCCCATCTGGGAGACATTCGCTCACTCTCATTCTCATATTCAGCTAGAAATACCCATTCCACGAACTGATCCGCTGTAACATCGCCGGATTGAGGAATAAAATCGGTGACATGCATGAACTTGTCGCCGTGCCTTCCTCCACAATAGCCATGACCAACACAGACCGCGTGCATGAGCGAGTCGAATCTATTCTTTGCTTTCATGGAACATGCGCGATGATGAAGCGGGATGCCTGCGCGCCGCGGCAACATATCCTTCTTGGGCGTAGGTTCGCAATGGTCGTTTCCGACCGAGACTTTCATATCGCGGCTGAATCTAATGCAGGCTCAGCATGAGCCTATATGACCTGCCAAGCAGTTCCGCCGTATTGTCACCCGATATGACAAGCTGGCTGTCTCGCCGCCCTCAAATTGGTCTCAATCCGCATCTGGCTATGCGGTAGAGGCTACGTCTAGCAGGCCGTGCTGGCTACCGCCGCGCCACAGGGCGATGGCCGTCGGGCAGGCGGGTGGCGATCAGCTTGTCGATGCGGCGGCCGTCGAGGTCGACCACCTCGAAACGCCAGCCTTGCGCGTCGACGCATTCGCCGGTGGTCGGAAGATGATGCAGATGCGACAGCACATAGCCGGCGACGGTCTCGTAGTCGCGGTTTTCGGGCAGATCGATGCCAAGCACCTCGGCCATCTCGTCGGCCTGCATGTAGCCGGCGAGCAGCCACGAGCCGTCATCGCGCTTGACTGCGTTCTCTTCCTCGCCGGCCTCGAGGTCGGAGCGGAACACGCCGGTGATGGCTTCGAGGATGTCGGCCGGCGTGACGATGCCTTCGAAATGGCCGTATTCGTCATGAACGAGCGCCATCGGCACGTCCGATTCCCTCAGCTTCTGCAGGACGTCGAGCGCGTCGGCCTGGTCATGCACGATGGGGGCGGCGCGCACATGCTGGCGCGGATCCAGCACCCTGCCGGCGAGAAGAGCGGCCAGCACGTCGCGCGTCTGGATAACGCCGACCATGGCGTCGACATTGCCGTCGCCGACGGGCAGGCGCGAGTGCTGGGTATCCATCAGAAGCTTTTTGACGGTGGTCTCGTCGGACTGCAGGTTCAGCCAGTCGACCTCGGTGCGCGGCGTCATGACGGCGCGCACGGCGCGGTCGCCGAGACGCATGACGCCGGCGATCATGCGGCGCTCGTCGGATTCGATGGTGCCGTGATGCTCGGCCTCGGCGACCAGCATCTTGATCTCCTCGTCGGTGACTTTCTCTTCGGTCTCGCCGGCCTGCCCAAGCAGCCAAAGCACGGCTCGGCCCGAGAGGTCGAGCAGGAAGACCAGCGGCGCCGAGAAGGTGGCGAGGATGGTCATTGCCGGCGCGGCTCTGACGGCGACGCGCTCCGGATCCTTGAGCGCGATCTGCTTCGGCACCAGCTCGCCGACGATAAGCGAGGCATAGGTGATCAAAGCGACGACGATGCCGACGCCGACAGGATCGGCGATGTTTTCGCGGATGCCGGTCGACGCCAGATATTGCGCCAGCCTTTCGCCGAGCGTCGCGCCCGAAAAGGCGCCGGAGAGAACGCCGACCAGGGTGATGCCGATCTGCACCGAGGACAGGAACTTGCCGGGATTAGAGCCGAGCGCCAGCGCGCGGCCGGCGCCCCTGACGTTGCGGTCGATCATCGCCTTGAGGCGGGCGGGCCGCGACGAGACGATAGCGAGCTCCGACATCGACAAGAGGCCGTTCACCAGAATGAGGACGGCCACGACGGCGATTTCAACATATAGCATGGGCGGTCAATAGCATTGCTGCAGTGCGTTCGAAAATAGCCCGTCGGTATTTTTGGAACATGACAGGCGCGCTGTTCAGGCGGCATCCCAAAGCGGCGCCGAAAAATGCCCGACAAGCGCGTCGACGACGACGCGCACCTTCGGCGTCAGCGCGCGCGTGACGGGTGCGCCGTCACTGCTGCGTCTTCAGAACGCCGATCACCGCCATGCCGTCGGTGAAATAGGGATCGCCGCCGCCATTGCGTCCGGCCTTGGTGGCGCCGATCCCGGGTATCTCGCTGGTGGAGGCCAGAAGGCCGGCGGTCTTCAGATCGCCGATCAGGAAGTCGCGCTCCGCGTCGATGTCGGGGCCGATATGGTGGGTGACGGCGCCGGTATCGTGGCTGAGGCCGACGCCGCGGTCGAAGCTCGCGGCGCCCAGCCAGAGCCGGCGGCCGTCGTCGCCCACCGTGTCCGTCTGCCAGAAGCGGACGTGGTGGCGCCGGTCGGCGCTGTCGCCGACCGGTTTCTCGAAGGCCAGGTCCTGGGCTCGGCCCTCGAACAAAAGGCGGCTCATCGGCGCATCGGGATAGGGGCGGGAAAACAAGACGCTTTCGCCGATGTCGATCGCGGTCCGCAGCGTCACGGCATCGGCAGTGTCCCAGCCGGCGACGGCGAAGGCGTGGACAACTTCCTTTTCGGTGCCGACCAGGCCGACATTGATCGGGTCGCCGGTAATGCCCTGCGGCGTATGCGTCACCATCTCGAAGGGCCGGGTGCGGAAGCCGCGCTCCCGCCAGGTCCAGAATTCCGGCGCGGCGAGATAGGCGAGGGCCACGTAGAAGGCGCAGAAGGCCGCGATCCAGATCGCCGCGCGTCGTCTCAGGCTTCGCCCACCCACAGCCAACCGCTCCCAAATCCACGCGCGACCATTTTATGCGATGTTGGCCGTTTTGGGCAGAGCAGCCTCAGCGGCAGGCGCGGTAACCGCTTTTGCGGTTCTTGATGTCGAAATGGAAATGGTTGCGGTGGTCGTAGTTGTAGCCGGGGCCGAGCACCGTGGTGAAATACTCGCAACCGTCGGCGCGTACATTGTTGAGGAAGCCGCGCGTGCGAAAGGCGAACAGGCCGGGCTTGCGGACGTCGATGTCGTCGCCATTGTTGAGCTCGATGCTCATGACGTCGAGGGCGTTGCCCTTGCCGTGCTCGGACAGCACGCCTTCGCCAGCGATGTTGCGGCAGGAATAGCTGGAGCCCTGATGGATCGCCTTGACGCCGGAGAAATAGCGCCAGCGGGCAGCCGGCTGCAGCTCGTTCTTCGTCCAGGCGGCGAAGGTGGCGGCCATGTTGCAGGTCAGCGTCGCCGCGGGCGTCATGGCGACGTTGCCGATGGCCGAGACTTTTACCGGATAATCGATGCCGCACTGGCCCTCATGGATCGGCTGGACATCCTGATAGACGACACCCATCCGCTTCAGCTCGTTGCGGCAGTCGATCTCGCTGGCCGGCATCTGCTCGAGAGGCGACATCGGCTCGTCCATGCGCGGATAGGCGGCCTGCGTCATATAAGGGTTGGACGGAACAAGACGCTGCATTCCGGAATATTGCGGCGCATCGGGCTGCGGCACGGCTGCCGTCTGGCTGCCGACATCGACGGCCGGCTGCAGCGCAAAGACGTCGCCGGTCGTGCAGGCCGATATCGCCGCCATGGCGACGCCCGCGGCCAGCCCGACGATCGTGACACGCTTGCTCCGTCGCGCCGCCACCAGCATGGCGCCAAGTCCTCGAGCCATTGAAAGGCGTCCTTGTCCCCCAAGATCCGAGCCCAACTGGGATCATGATCCGAATGGCACAAGGTTAACCGCCAACAGTAAAGGAAAGATCAGCGCCGGCATTCATGCATGGGGCGGAATTGCGGCGCTGTTCTTGGTTTGGCGCGGGCAAGACTTTCGGAATTCACCTATTGGCAGAAGGTTCCGCCGTGGCGGCGGGGCTCCAGATCGAGGTGGAAATGCAGCGCGTGGTCGGGATCGGCGCCTGGCCCGAGCACCGTCTTGAACGGCCCGCAGGCAGCCTTGCGCACCGCGTCGAGGAATTTTGCGTCCTTCTCCGGCGGCGTCGGCCCGATCTCGATCTTCCTCCCGTCCGACAAGGTGAAGCTGGCGATGTCGAGCGCGTTGCCGAAGGCGTGTTCGGACAGTTTGCGGGTGCCGTTGCGCGGGCGGCAGACAAAGGCCGAGCCCTGGTTGACCGACTTCAAATCGGCGCCGAGCTCGGCCTTCGCCGTGGGCTGGACGATTTCGGCCATGAAGCGCGCCGCCGCCTCGGCCATCCGGCAGTTGAGCTCGGTACCGGGACTGATGCCGATGGACTTGCCGAGCGTTTTCAAAATTACCGGATAGGGGATCGAGCAGCCGATTTCCGCATCGTGCTCGGCCTTGTGCTCCTCGAACTCGACGCCCAGCGCCTTCAGCCGCTCGCGGCACGCGGTTTCTTCCGCCGGCATCGTGTCGGCCGGCATGTCGGCCGAGCGCGGATCGGGAAGCATCTTTTCCTCGCCCGGCGGTTCGGGTCTTTCCGATGGCTGCGGCGCGGTTTCCGGCGGCTCCGGCTCCAGTTCGGTGGGCTTCTGCGGGGGCGTCGGCACGACATCCGGCGTCTGCGGCTCGGATTCCGTCCGCGGCGCGGATTGAGCGCTCTTCGAACGCGGCGGACGGGCGTCCCATTTCGGATGCGATTTCTGCTGGTTGAGGACGTCGTCGCTGCCGTCCGCGCGCGGCTTGCCTTGCCCGGACTTCTCAGTGCCGTTCTCCAGATCCTGCGGACGCGACCCTGGAACCGGGGTCGCCGGCGGCGTTTCCGGAGCCGGAGCGGCACTCTGGCTGGCCGGCGGCAGGTGTCTTTTATGCCGATGATGATGCTTGGCCATGGCCGGCGTAACCAGCAGCACCGCAGCCGCCACAGGCAGCGCCAATCTGCAAAATCGGGAAAAGCTCAGCGTTGCCATCGCCCCGAAACGGCGGTCGCGTTGCGAAGTTGCCTGTGTCGGCTGCCTTGCCGATCACAATCGGTTACCGGCGCGTTACGCGCCGATGGCTTCAAGGCCTTCCTCCAGCCAGTCGGCAAGCATCGGCAGGCCGAGCAGATATTTGGCCGCGCGCTTCCTGGGACGCTCCCTGGCGGCGGCCACCGCGTCCGCCCATTCGGATGCCTCATAGTCGCCGCGCCCGACCCAGGCGAGCGCGATCAGCTCGGCCGCTTCGTCGATATTGAGATCGTTGATCAGCTCGCGCAATTCTTCCTCGGTCAGGTCTTCCGAGGCTTCCTCGACAAGGCCGTCATGATGGTGGCTGTCATGGGTGTCGCCGTCGAATTCGACCTCGTGCTCAGCGCCGTCGTCATAGTCCTCGTTGACGGCAGCACTCAGCGCCTTCGCCTTGAGGATGAACAGGCGCACCGTGTCCGGATCGATCGAAAGTTCCCACTCCTTCTCGAGGCGCTGCTGCACGGTCCTTCTCCACGTGATGCGCTTGGTCCGATGATAGCGGAATTAAAGCGCGCGTCACGTCCGCAGGTATCGGCTACTGTCCGACCGTTCAAAATAGTTAGGCAGTCGTCCGCATTTCGGGATGAAACCGCGCCAAGGCGGCGTTAATCTGGCATTGTCACACTCACGGAGGCTTCGATGCGCAGACGTTTACTTGTTCAGGTCATGGCTATTGCGGCGCTGCCGCTGTTCGTTGCGCCGGCATTTGCGGCTGGCGAAAGCGGCAGCAGCGGTGGCCAGACGACCACCTGCAAGAAGGGCGAGGTCTGGGACAAGAAGAAGAACAAATGCGTTAAGCCGCAATATGGCATGCTGGACGACGACAGCATCTACGAGGCCGGCCACGATCTGGCGATGGCCGGGCGCTATGACGAAGCGATCTCGGTGTTGACGCTCGCCGCCAACAAGCAGGATCCGCGCATCCTCAACTATCTCGGCTATTCGCACCGCCATTCGGGCCGCGTCACCGTCGGCCTCGGCTATTACGAGGAAGCGCTGCGGATCGACCCGAATTACACGCTGGTGCGCGAATATCTCGGCGAGGCGCATCTGCAGATCGGCGATCTCGCCGGCGCGCAGCAGCAGCTCCAGGAAATCGAAAAGCGGACCGGCAAGGGCTCGCGCGAATATGGCATGCTGTCCGAGCAGATCGATCATTTCCTGAGGAGCTGAACAGGGCTCGAAGCCTCTCGAACCGGCTGTGAGCAATCGCAGCCGGTTTTTTATTGCTCGCCGTCAGCCGCGGACCCGCGAAAGCGGTGATCATTTTGCCGAACTTCAATTTTTGGGCGTGAAAATCGCGCAAAGATCGCTATATTCAGGGAAATTGTGGTGAGACGGTTCCGTTAGCCCGAGGCTGCCGGACCGTTTTCTTTTTGTACCTATTGACAAGGTCCCTCCCGAAAACGGGGGTGGCGGCAGAAAGGTCAGGCTATGATCAAGGTCCCGATGACAGGCGAGGGGTTCGCGTCATTGAAGGAAGAACTTCGCTGGCGCCAGCAGGAGGAGCGTCCTCGCATCATCGAGGCGATTTCCGAAGCGCGCTCGCATGGCGACCTGTCCGAAAATGCCGAGTATCACGCGGCGAAAGAGTCGCAGAGCCTCAATGAAGGCCGCATCAACGAGCTTGAGGATCTGATCGCGCGCGCCGAGGTCATCGACGTCTCCAAGCTCAGCGGCGACAAGGTCAAGTTCGGCGCGACCGTCGTGCTCGTCGACGAGGACACCGAGGAAAAGAAGACCTATCAGATCGTCGGCGACCAGGAAGCGGACGTGAAGTCGGGCCGCATCTCGATTTCATCGCCGATCGCGCGTGCGCTGATCGGCAAGGAAGTCGGCGATGCCATCGAGGTCAATGCTCCGGGCGGCGCCCGAGGGTACGAGATCGTCCAGGTGCAGTTTATCTAAGGACCTTTTGATAATTCTACTCTGGCGGCCGACTAGCGCGGTTTTCTGCGCTTCCGGCCTTCGCCGGCCGAAGCCTTCATGAGCGATGTGGCGGGTAAATGAGGCTATGGCCGGCATAGGCCGGTGCTCACGTACTTTAAGTACGCTCCGCTCCGGTTCTCGAAAACCACGCTATTCGACTCACCAGAGCGAATTCTGAAAAGGTCCTCACGCTGGCGCGTTTGATCTGAGCGCCAGCAGGCGCTCAACCTCAGCCACCACCTCAGCCGGCGTCACTCTGCCGCCCGCAGGAGCAAGCAAGGTCGATGCGAAAGGCCCGCGCGGGCCTGTGAGACCCGGTTCCGTCGCCAGGAAGACGGCGACCGTCGGCAGGCCGAAGGCGCTGGCGAGGTGGGTGAGGCCGGTGTCGGCGCCGATGACCAGCGTCGAACGGCCGAGGATCGCGGCGACGTCCGCGAGCGGCGATTTCGCGACCAGCACCGTCGCTGGCACGGCACCGGCAATGGCTTCCGCCACGTTCTTTTCCGCTTCATTCGACCAGGTGGCCACCGGTGTGAACTGCCGGTCGGTGAGTCGGCGCGCGGTTTCGATCCAATCTTTGACCGGCCATTTCTTGTCCTCGCGGCTGGTGCCGTGCAGCAGGAAGGCGGTCTGCCCGTCGATACCGGGAAGCCCGCCAGCCGGCGGCACGATGCCGGAGTCGAGCGACGACAAATCCGGCTGATAGCCAAGCGCCAGCCCGAACAGCCGTCTGGTGCGTTCGATGGCGTGCACGCCGCGCGGCACGGCATATCTGTGCCGATAGAAAAGCGTCGCCGACGGCTCGCGGGCGCTCGCCCGGTCGAAGCCGGCAATCGGCGCGCCGGCCTGGATCGCGACCAGGGCCGATTTCAATAAGCCTTGCGCATCGATGACCAGATCGTAGCGGGAGGCGCGGAGCGCGTCGCGCAGTCCGGTCATCTCGCGCCACGTGGCGCCGTCGAGAAGCCGCTTGCGCCAGCGCCGAACCGCCACCTTGTGAATGGTGCCGATCGCCGGATGCAGAGCCACGATACCGGTAAACGGCTCCTCCACGCACCAATCGAAATCTATATCGGGGCGACTGCGCACCACGTCCTCGATGGCGGGAAACGTGTGGATGACATCGCCCATCGACGATGTCTTGACGATCAGCACTTTCATGCCGCTGCCGGAACCTTGAGCAAGCGGTCGGCCGCTGCGGTGACGCGGGCGACGTCGAGCGTCCTGAGGCAATTGAGATGACCGAGCGGACAGACCTTCTTGTGGCAGGGCGAGCAGGACAGATGCAGCCAGATCAGCTCGGAACGCTCGCTGAGCGGCGGCGTGTTATCCGGCGAGGTCGAACCATAGACGGCAACGATCGGCGTGCCGACGGCGGCGGCGACATGCATCAGCCCGCTGTCGTTCGAGACCGCAAGCTTCGCCGCTGCGACCAGGTCGATGGCGTCCTCCAGGCGTGTCTTGCCGGCAAGGTCGACGGCGCCCGGCGCAAGGGCTGCAATCTCGCCGGTCACGTCGGCATCGTTCTTCGAGCCGAGCAGCGCGACGCCCAAGCCCTTGGCCATCATGTCCCGGGCAAGCCCGGCATAGTTATCGCTCGGCCAGCGTTTTGCCGGGCCGAATTCGGCGCCGGGCATGAGCGCCACGAATTTCTTCCCGGTCAGCCCGAAGCGCGCCAGCAGATCGGCCTGGTTGGCCTTGTCGACGGTAAGTCGCGGCGCGCGAAAAGTGCCGCCGCGCGCCAAGCCGAAATAGGCGCGCGCGGTGCGCCGTTTCAGGCTTTCCGGCAGCGGCACGACATCCGTCAGCAGGCCGTAGCGCATCTCGCGCAGATTGCCGACACGATGCGGAATGCGGGCGAAGAACGGGATCAGCGCCGATTTCCAGCTGCCCGGCAGCACATAGGCCATGTCGTAGCGGCCGCGCAGCAGGCGGCCGAAGCGCCTGCGGCTGCGGAACTCGAGCGCGCCCGGCATCAGCGGGAAGTCGATCTGGCTGCGTATCTCGGGCATGCGCTTGACCAGCGGGGCAGCCCAGGCCGGCGCCAGCACGTCGATGGCCGCATTCGGATGTTTTTCCTTCAGCGCCGCAAACAGGCACTGCGCCATGACCATGTCGCCCACCCAGCGTGGGCCGATCACGAGGATCGTTGGGCCTTCAGCCATTCGACATAGTCCCTGACGCCGGTTTCGACTGTGCGGAATTGGCCATTGTAGCCGGCCGCGCGCAAGCGGGACATATCAGCCTGCGTGAAACTCTGGTAGCTGCCCTTGAGATGGTCGGGGAAGGGGATGAATTCAATCTCGCCCTTGCCCAGCGTGTCGATCACCGTCTCGGCAATGGCCCGGAACGGCTGGGCGCGGCCGGTGCCGCAGTTGAAGATGCCGCTCGCGCCGCGTTTCCACAGCCACAGATTGACGTCGGCCACATCGCCGACATGGATGAAATCGCGGCTCTGCTCGCCGGGTCCGAAATCGCCGTAGGCGCCGAACAGCTTCGGATTTTCACCGCGCTCGACCTGGTTGAAGAGATGGAAGGCCACGGAGGCCATGGCGCCTTTATGCGCCTCGCGCGGCCCATAGACATTGAAATAGCGCAGGCCCGCCACTTGCGAGTGATCGGTGTCGAAGACAGTCCGGCGGACATAGTCGTCGAAGAGCTTTTTCGAATAGGCATAGACGTTGAGCGGCCGCTCGAAGGCAGGCTCTTCGCGGAATTCGCTGCCGCCACCATAGACGGAGGCCGAGGAGGCATAGAGGAAAGGCATCCGCAGTTCGAGGCAGGCATGCAGCAGGCGCTTCGAATAGGCGTAGTTCACCTCCATCATGAACTTGCCGTTCCACTCGGTGGTGGTCGAGCAGGCGCCTTGATGGAAGACGGCTTCGATGCGACCGAGCCCGCCGTCATCGAGCCGGGCGAGAAATTCGTCCTTGTCGAGATAGTCGGCGATGCGCAGGTCGGCGAGGTTGGCGATCTTGTGGCCGTCGGTGAGATCGTCGACGACGACGATGTCGTCATGGCCCGCGGAATTGAGAGCGGCGACGATGTTGGAGCCGATCATGCCGGCGCCGCCCGTGACGATGATCATGAAGGCCTCTGCTGCTTGCGATTCCGGTTCTTATAGGGGAGGCCAGTCGGGCTGTCGACAAAGCAGGCATCGTCCCATCTTAGGTCGTCTGATCTTGTCTATTTCGTCTGTTTTGCCTATTTTGTACGAAATGGAGGCCTTCATGAAGCAATACCCGTCTACTGATCTGAAACAAAATCTCGGTGACGTGCTTGCGGCCGCGAGCCAGCAGCCTGTCTCCATTACCCGTCACAAGAAGCCGAGATATGTCCTGATGAGCATCGAGGCCTACGAGGCTCGCTTCGCCAACGACAGCCGCCACGCTTACGCTGCCAAGGATGCTCCGTCAGACCATGTCGAGATGCTTGAGGAGTACGGCGCCGGAGGGAGTGGCGATTAGATCGATTGCCGCCGAGAGCCCAGTCGCTTCAGGCTAAGTGTCGACAATCACGTTACGTCAGCGCTGCCCCTCATTGCCCTGCCGGGCATTTCTCCCCGTATAGTGACGGGGAGAAAGGGCTGGCCGCAACCTTGCCGCCTTTCCTACAACGTTGGCGATTGGCGAAACCGTCGATCGCAGTTCCCCTCTCCCCGTCACTATACGGGGAGAGGATGCCGGCAGGCAGGTGAGGGGCAGCGCCAACGCCTGGAACGAAGTTAGAGGAATTCGAAGATGTCCGTATCTGTGGTATCGCCGGTATGGAGATCAGGCCAGCAAGGCGTAGCCTGACAGAGACCTACTGTGAGGGACAAATGCCGTCGACCGAACTGCTGATTGCATTCTTCGCCACCACGGCGATCTTCGCCTACATCCCTGGCCCCGCAATGCTGTATGCCGCGGCGCAGACTATTGCGCGTGGGCGCTGGTCGGGGCTGACGGCGGCGCTCGGCATCCATCTCGGCGGCTATGTGCATGTCTTCGCGGCCGCCGCAGGCCTGTCCGTCCTGTTTCACGCGGTGCCGCCGCTTTATGTGGCGGTCAAGCTGATCGGCGCGCTTTATCTGGCCTGGCTCGGCGCTGCCATGTTCCGCAAACGGGCGGACGGCGATATGGCTCTGCCCGCCATCGAGCGGAAATCGGCCCGTCGCGCCTTTTTCGAAAGCATCACCGTCGAGGTGCTCAATCCCAAGACAGCGATCTTCTTCATGGCGTTCCTGCCGCAATTCATCGATGCCTCGGCGGCGTTTCCCGTCTGGCTGCAGTTCGTCGTGCTTGGAACCATCGTCAACCTGATGTTCTCCTCCGCCGACGTCGTGTGCGTATTCCTTGCCGGCGCGATGATTGCGCGGCTGCGGCGTTCGGGACGCGCGCAGCGGCTGATGCGGCGTGCGGGCGGCGCCGTGCTGGTTGGCCTCGGCGTCCACGTCGCCCTGCAGAGGAGCTGATTGCGCTGCCGGCTCCGGCTGCGGTCCACCAGGCCTGCCGTTGCGCTCTCCCGAATTGCGGTATATCGGCATCGCTTTGAGCAGCCCGCGCCACAATTCCGGCGCTGAAATCTAATCAAGTCCGGCCTTCTTCAGGCATAGCTCGAGTGAGATGATCAAGCACAATCCGCTTTCTCCGGAACCTCTGCATCGCACCATCGCCCGGTTCGGCGACGTCACCGTGCTGGTCGTGGGCGATTTCATCCTCGACCGCTTCGTCAGCGGCGTGATCGAGCGCATCTCGCCGGAAGCCCCGATCCCCGTGCTGCATGGCAAGGGCGAGTCGCTGAACATGGGCGGCGCCGGCAATGTCGTCTCCAACATCGTTTCGTTGGGCGCGACCGCCATCCCCGTTTCGGTGATCGGCGCCGACCCGGCCGGCAACAATCTGATGCGCATGCTCGGCGAGATCGGCGTCGATATCGACGGGCTCCTGCAGCGCCAGGACCGCATGACCTCGTCGAAAAGCCGCTTCAGCGCGCTCAACCAGCAGGTGCTGCGGTTCGACGAGGAAGAGATCAAGCCGCTCACCGGGGCCGAGCGGGCGAAGCTCATCGATCATTTCCAGGCGGCGCTTGGCCGCGCCGACATCGTCATCCTCTCCGATTACGGCAAGGGCATCCTGCTCGACGGCGTCGCCGGCGAACTGATCGCGATCTGCCGCGATGCCGGCAAACCGGTGCTGGTCGATCCGAAGGGGCGCGACTATGCGCGCTATGCCGGCGCTACCGCGGTGACGCCGAACCGCAAGGAACTTGGCGAGGCGGTCGGGCGCAAGGTGTTCGGCGATGACGAGATCGTGGCGGCGGCGCGCGACCTGATCGCCACGCATGATTTCGAATTCATCGTCGCCACGCGCAGCGAGAAGGGCATGAGCGTGGTTTCCGCCGAGGACGCCCGCCACATCTCCACCCAGGCGCGCGAAGTCTTCGACGTCTCCGGTGCCGGCGATACAGTCATCGCGAGCTTCGCGCTGTCGCTCGCCGCCGGCGCCGACCGGGTGCATGCCGCGGTCATCGCCAACGCGGCCGGCGGCGTCGTGGTCGGCAAGCGCGGCACGGCGCGGCTCAACGTCGAGGAGCTATCCGGCGCGCTGTTCCGCTCGCACGGGCCGACGGCTCATACCGATGCCATTCTCGACGCCAATGCCGCGGCCAGGATGGTTGCCGCCTGGAAGGAAGAGGGCCTCGCGGTCGGCTTCACAAATGGCTGCTTCGACATCCTGCACGCCGGCCATGTCAGCCTGCTGCATGCCGCGCGCAGCCAGTGCGACCGGCTGGTGCTCGGCCTCAACAGCGACGCCTCGGTGCACCGGTTGAAAGGGCCTGGGCGCCCGGTCAACAACCAGCATGACCGCGCCTGCGTGCTGGCGGCACTTGCCTCGGTCGATGCGGTCGTCGTCTTCGAGGAGGATACGCCGCTCACGCTCATCGAGGCGCTTTTGCCGGACATACTGGTCAAGGGCGCGGATTACACGGTCGAGACCGTGGTCGGCGCCGATGTCGTGCAGAAGGCGGGCGGGCGCGTGGTGCTGGTCGATCTCGTCGCCGGCAAGAGCACGACGAACACGATCGGCAAGCTGCGTGCCGCAAATTGAGGGTTTCATGTCCGAACTGAACGACTACCTGGTCCGCTCCGCGGCGGCGATCTCGGCGATGGTCGAGCGCGATCTCACCGGCGAGATGGAGCGCGCGGTGAGCACCGTGGTGACGGCGCTCTCGCAAGGCAAGGCGCTGCTGATCTGCGGCAATGGCGGCTCGGCGAGCGACGCCATCCACATCGCCGGCGAGCTGGTCGGCCGCTTCCTGAAGGAGCGCAAGGCCTATAACGTCATCGCGCTGCCGGCCAACGCCGCGGTGCTGACCGCCTGGGGCAACGACTACGGCTTCGACACCGTGTTCTCGCGCCAGGTCGAGGCGCATGGATCGGAAGGCGCGGTGCTGCTCGCCATCTCGACCAGCGGCAATTCGCCGAGCATCCTTGCCGCCGCCGAGCAGGCGCGGGCGATGGGCATGACGGTGATCAGCCTGACCGGCGAAACCGGCGGCAAGCTCGGTCCGCTGACCGACATCCTGCTCAACGTGCCGTCCACCTCGACGCCGATCATCCAGCAGGGGCATTTGTGCCTCTATCACCATCTGTGCGAGGCGGTTGAAGCGCGCCTCAGCAATGGCTGAAAGCGAAGGCTTCCCGCTGGCCGAGCCGGGCCTTTGGGTCGAGCGGACCAGCGCCACGAACTTTCCGGATGGCCGGCCAGCGCTGTTCCTCGATCGTGACGGCACCATCAACGTCGATACCGGCTATCCAGACGATCCGGCGGCCATGGTGCTGCGCGACGGCATCGCGCCGGTCATCGAGGCCGCGAACGAGCACGGCATTCCGGTCGTTGTCGTCACCAACCAGTCCGGCATCGCGCGCGGCTATTTCGGTTGGGACGCGTTCGCGCGGGTCAACCGGCGCGTGCTCGAGCTGCTGGCTGAGCAAAACGCGTTTGTCGACATGGTGCTTGCCTGCGCCTACCACGAGGCCGGCAGGGGCGCGTTGGCGGTTGCTGATCATCCGATGCGCAAGCCCAACCCGGGCATGCTGCTGGACGCGGGCCGGCGGCTCGACCTCGATCTCAACCGATCGCTGATCGTCGGCGACAAGCCGGCCGATATGGAAGCTGGTCGGCGCGCCGGCCTCATACGTGGCTGGCTCGTCGATGACGAAGCCTCGACGATAAGCGGGCTTTCGGTTTCGCCGTTGCGCGACGCCACGGACCTTGAGGGACTGCTTGCCACGATACGGTCGCTCTGATCGCGGATTGATTAAAAACCTGGCGCTAAGCCCTTTGCTTGCGCAGGAGAATTTCCGGAAGCCGGCACATTAAGTTGGAAAAGCGACAAGCCCTTCGTCCTTGACGCGCCGGATGGTCAAGGCAGTGCGCACCGTGTCCACGTTCGGGGCGGAGGCCAGCTCCTCGATGACAAAGGTCTGGAAGGTGCCGAGGTCGCTCGCCACGCAATGCAGCAGGAAGTCGGATTCGCCCGAAACCATCCAGGCGTCGCGCACGATCGGCCAGCCGCGCGTGCGCTCGGCGAAGGTTTTCAGCTCCGCATCGGCCTGATGATGCAGGCCGATCAGGCAGAAGGCGACGACATCCATGCCGAGCGCCGGCGCGTTGAGGAGAGCTCGATAGCCGCGGATGATGCCCGCTTCTTCCAGGCGCCTGACGCGGCGCAGGCAAGGGGGCGCCGAGATGCCGACCCGGCTGGACAATTCGACATTGGTCATGCGGCCATCGCCCTGCAACTCGCGCAGGATCTTCCAGTCGATGGCGTCGAGGTCGGCTTTCAGGGGCATGGTTGTCTCGGCGCTTGCGCAAGAATCTTTCGCAATTTTGTAATTAAACGACTTTTGTGTCCGCGCCAGCCCTCATCGATGGGATTTTTCCAGCGTAACAAAACCGGCGATTTGACGAATAAGCTATTGGCCGCAGCTTTCCGGGGACGACGGTCCGTTCGTCTTGCTGCCATGGTTGGCAACCCTTACATTAAGCCCAACAAAACCACGGCTTCGCGCCGCAGGGGACTTTTTTCATGAACACCAAGCACGCGCCCGTTCTCATCATCGGTTCCGGCCCGGCCGGTTACACGGCGGCGGTCTATGCCGCCCGCGCCATGCTGAAGCCGATGCTGGTCGCCGGCCTTCAGCAGGGCGGCCAATTGATGATCACCACCGACGTCGAGAACTATCCCGGCTTCGCCGATCCGATCCAGGGACCCTGGCTGATGGAGCAGATGCTCAAGCAGGCCGAGCATGTCGGCACCGACATCATCAACGACATCATCACCGAGGTCGATCTCAATGTGCGGCCGTTCCGCGCCACAGGCGATTCCGGCACCGTCTACACCGCGGACGCCTTGATCATCGCCACCGGCGCGCAGGCGAAGTGGCTGGGCATCCCGTCGGAGCAGACCTTCATGGGGTTCGGCGTTTCGGCATGCGCCACCTGCGACGGCTTCTTCTATCGCGGCAAGGACGTCGCGGTGGTGGGCGGCGGCAATTCCGCGGTCGAGGAAGCGCTTTATCTGTCGAACCTCGCCAAGAGCGTCACCGTGATCCACCGGCGCAGCGACTTCCGGGCCGAGCGCATCCTGCGCGAGCGTCTGCTCAAGAAGGACAATGTCCGTGTCATCTGGGACACCGTCGTCGACGAGATCACCGGACGGCCGGGCAAGGCGCCGCTGCCGCCCTCGGTCGAGGGCCTGACGCTGCGCAACGTCGTGACCGGCCAGGAATCGAAGCTGCCGGTCGACGGCGTGTTCGTCGCCATCGGCCATGCGCCGGCGGTGGAACTCTTCGCCGGCAAGCTGAAGCACAAGCCGAACGGCTATCTGTGGACGGCGCCCGATTCCACCCGCACCGACGTGCCCGGCGTCTTCGCCGCCGGCGACGTCACCGACGACGTCTACCGCCAGGCGGTGACGGCGGCCGGGCTTGGCTGCATGGCGGCGCTCGAGGCCGAAAAATATCTGGCGGGCATCGAGGTTCACCGCGAAGCGGCGGAATGACATCGGCTGAAAAGAGCCGTTTAAAAGCCTGATTTTTCATTCAGACGCCAAAGGCAACGCGAGGGGAATCATGGCGCTGGACTGGGACAAGCTACGCGTATTTCACGCAGCGGCGGAGGCTGGGTCGTTCACCCATGCCGCCGAGACGCTGCATCTGTCTCAATCGGCCATTTCACGGCAGGTCAGCGCGCTGGAGCATGACGTCGGCGTCGCGCTGTTCCACCGCCATGCGCGCGGCCTGGTGCTGACCGAGCAGGGCGAGATGCTGTTCCGCACGGCGCATGACGTGCTGATGAAGCTGGAAACCATCAAGACGCGGCTCACCGAGACCAAGGACCGGCCGTCGGGCGTGCTCAGGGTAACGACCACGGTGGGCCTGGGCGCCGGCTGGCTGACCGAACGGGTGCAGGAATTCATCGAGCTCTATCCCGAGATCAGCCTGCAGCTGATCCTCGCCAATGAGGAACTCGACCTCACCATGCGGCAGGCCGATTGCGCCATAAGGCTGCGCCAGCCGCAGCAGCCCGACCTTATTCAGCGCCGGTTGTTCACGGTGCATTTCCACCTCTACGCGGCACCGTCCTATATCGCCAAATTTGGCCGGCCGGCCTCGATCGCCGAGCTCAGGAACCACCGCATCGTCACCTTCGGCGTGCCGGTGCCATCGCATTTGTCGGAGCTGAACTGGCTGGAGACCGTCGGCGACTTCGAGGGTGCGCAGCGGGTGCCGACGCTGCAGATCAACGACATCCTGTCGATCAAGCGCGCGGTCCAGGGCGGCGCCGGCATCGCCATGCTGCCGGACTATGTGATCAACAAGGACACGAACCTGGTGCAGCTCCTGCCGGAGACCGAGGTGCCGTCCTTCGACACCTATTTTGCCTATCCCGACGCGATGAAGAACCAGGCGAAGCTACACGTTTTCCGCGACTTTATCATCGCAAAGGCGCGCAGCTGGTCCTACTGAATATTCAGGTGAGGCCGGCCTGCGAACGGCAGGCTCCTGCGCTTCCGGTACTCACGTACTGAAGTACGCTCCGTTCCGGTTCTCGGAGCCTACCGTTCTCGACTCGGCCTGACCTGAATATCGGCGCACTCCCCTCGGAAAGGGAGGCTTATCCGCGCCAGGGTGTCAGCCGCGGCAGCCAGCCGGGCACGGCGCGGCGGTAGACCTCGTATTCTTCGCCATAGCGGTTGGCGAGCGTCGGCTCTTCATAGAGCTTGACGAAGGAGATCATCGCCGCCGCGGCGATGAGGCCGTAGACCAGCACCGCCCAGCTCGAAAAGATCAGTGCCTGGCCCAGGATGATTGCCAACATCGCCACATACATGGGATTGCGCACATGGCGGTAGACGCCGCCGACGACCAGTTTCTCGGTCGGCGCCACGGGAGCGGGCGTGCCCAGGCCCTCAAGCGCAAAGCGGGCGAACGCATGAAGCAGGATGGCGGCCGCTCCGATCACAAGAATCGAGCCCACAGGCACGGAGCCCGGCAGGGCCGACAGAGGTTTGCGATAATGGTCGGTCAGCAGCCACGGCGCCAAGCCGGCGACGACGCCCGGCGCTGCGACAAGGAACAGCGCGCTGCCGGCGATTGCTGAAAAAGTTCGCATCATCGGTCTCCTGCCGTAAAAATAAACTCAGCTTGCCGAAATCGACATCATTTCGCCGACTTGCATATTTCCGAGCAAAATCGGCTCGGTTTGCTTTTAAGCAGTCGCTTTAGCGCCGGAAACGCGCCGGAATCGGCGACTTTTCTGGTCCTATGGCTTCGATGAACAGGTTGGACCACAGCCTGCGTCTTTTTGCATGCGTGTGTTGCAAAATAGATGCTTGTTTCTTGGGCATGATGAGCACATATATAGTCGCATCTCCGGGGCGCGTTCTCCTCCCATTAGCGCCCTCGAGTGTTCCCCTCTGGAGGTTAGCCTTAATCGGCACTTCCAATCAAACTCAGCCGGATCTTTATTGATCCGGCTTTTTTGTTGCCCGCATGCCTTCGAGCCGGCAAGAAAACGACTGAATCCACCGCGTAACAGTGACATGTAACATCGGGTAACATGTCGCAGACCCACTCTATCGTTTAAGTAGACGATAGGACGCGGTTGGTCGGTTCGGGAGATGGGGGCATCACTCGAAAGACCGGGCTCAGGCAAGCACCGCGTCCGAACCTTTTTTCCGGATGCGGCGGACTAGCCGTTGCCTCCCAGGAGAACGGTCCGCAATAGGAACGGCGTCCGGATCATCCGGACGCCGTTTTCGTATCTCCAACAGAAGCCTGCCAGACAGGCCGACCTGCTCGTTTCACCGTTTCACGGAAACGGCGAACCGCACTATCTCCTTGTTCTTGCGCAATTCCGGATGGAAAACCGTTCACGCTTTTCCCGGAATTGCTCTAGGCGGCTTTGCCATTGGCGTTCATCGCTTCGTCGGCCAGCCGGCCGGTGAGCTCGGCCATGTGGTCGAAAGTGGCCTTGTAGCTGGCGACGCCGGCGGTCGCCGAGCGCAGCTCGATGATCAGGTCGCCGATTTCGGCCTGCGGCATGGTCGCCTCGACGACGTCCCAACCCGGCCAGTCGGGCCTTGCATCATAGCCGAGGATCTGGCCGCGCCGCTGCGGGATCAGCGCGATGATCTTCGAGGTCGCGTCGGAGGGCGTGACGATCTCGACCTTCATCACCGGCTCCAGCAGGACCGGCGAACAGGCGGCCATGCCTTCCTTCATCGCGAGCTTCGCCGCCATCTGGAAGGCCATGTCGGAGGAATCGACCGCGTGGTAGGAACCGTCCGACAGGTTGACGGCGACATCGACGACCGGAAAGCCGAGCGGGCCCGTCTTCAGATAGTCGCGAATGCCGGTCTCTACCGACTGGATGTAGGTTTTCGGCACCACCCCGCCGGTGATGGTGTCGGAGAACTGGAAGCCGGACCCGCGCGGCAGCGGCTTGATCTCGATCACCACATCGCCGAACTGGCCGTGGCCGCCGGACTGCTTCTTGTGGCGGCCGCGCTGTTGCGCCGATTTGCGGATCGTCTCCCGGTAAGGCACCGCCGGGGCATGGCCCTCGATCGGGATCTGGTTCTTGCCCTCGAGGCGTTCGCGCACCACGCGCAGATGCATCTCGCCATGACCCGACAGGACGGTTTCGGCGGAATCCTGGTTGTGGCGCAGGCTGAGCGATGGATCTTCCTCGGCAAGCCGCTGGATCGCCGCCGACATCTTGACCTCGTCCTTGCGCTCCTTGGGGCGAAGCGCGAAGGCGAAGACCGGCTGCGGCGGCTCCAGTGTGACAAGCGGCCGGATGCCGCCCTTGGCCGAGCTCAGCGTCTGGCCGGTCTTGACGTTGTCGAGCTTGCCGAGCGCAACCGTGTCGCCCGCTTTGGCGGATGTCAGCTTCGACTGGTCCTTGCCGAGCATCCTGTAGATGCCGGAAACCTTCGCCGTGTCGCCGTTGGAAAGGAAGAGCTCGGCTGCGTCGGCCAGTTGGCCCGAGAGCACGCGCGACACCGAAAGCTTGCCGCCATGCGCGGTGTGAATGGTCTTCATCACCTGCACCACCGTCTGGCCGTCCGGCGCGCCCAGGCGCTTCCGCGTCGCCTCGACATCCGGTGCGTCATGGCGGATGGCTTTCAACAGGCGCAGCACACCGTTGCCCTTCTCGGCCGTGCCGATCAGCACCGGCGTCACCGCGCCGGCGCGCAGATCGGCCGAGAGATCGTCGAAGATCGCGTCCTTCGGCGGCTCGATCTCCTCCAGCAACTGCTCCATCAGGTGATCGTCATGATCGGCGAGCGTCTCCAGCATGGAGAAACGCGCTTCCAGCTCGCGCGCCTTGTCGTCGTTCGGTATCTCGGCAACCTGGCTCTCGGCGTATTCGCGATAGATGTAGGCGCGTTCCAGCGCCAGATCGATCGAGCCGATGACGATGCCGTCCTTGCGCACCGGAATCTGGCGCAGCAGCAGCGGTGCCGTGCTTGCCGGCTGCAGCATCTTCAGCGTCTCGCGCACGCCCGCGACCGCCTTGTCGACCTTGTTGAGGAAAAGGATGCGCGGAATGGCGAGATCGTCGAGCTTGCGCATGATGAGCTGCAGCGCCGGGATCTTCTTCTCATCGGCCTCGGCGACGACGACCGCGAGGTCGCAAGCGGCAAGCACGGGTTCGGCCTCGAAGGCGAATTCGATGGAGCCGGGACAGTCGACGAAAGTGATCTGCTCCCCCATGAAATCGGTGGTGGCAAAGGTCGCCTCGACGCTCATGGCGTGGGCGCGTGCCTCCGGCGAATGGTCCGAAACGGTGTTACCCGATGAAACTGGTGACTGGCGGGGAATGGCGCCCGTGCGGGCGAGGATGGCTTCGAGAAGTGTCGTCTTACCGCTTGCGAAGGGACCGACTATGGCAATGCATTTCGGTCCCGTGCGTCGTCCTCCGGCGCGAGTACCCATGGCTGAACCTCCACTCAGGCGTTTCCCGAGAGAGCGATCAGCAAAAGTGGAAACCGGTTTGCGTCCGATCGCACCCTGTGCAGAGCGGCGGCCGGCCTGTTCGGCCGTCGCGGGCGGGGTTTTCACCTCTTCCCAAAACCATCGTCACACGGGTTTGTCGGGAGGGCAAGAAAAATAGGACGTTCGCCGGCTTGGGTTCACCAGACCGCCATTTTTTACTTGTCAGGCTGTGAGGGCGAGCGGTTCGCGGGCGGCGGCACACAAGGCGCTTGCCTTGTCGCGCGGCGCCGGCCTGCCGAAGAAATAGCCCTGAAAGCGGCTGCAGCCGGCCGTCCGGGCAAGCGCGAATTCCTCCGCGGTTTCGACGCCCTCGGCGACGATGGCGATGTCCTGGATGCGGGCGATCTGGGCAAGCGCAGAAACGAAGATCTGCGCCACCTGGTCGTGGGCGAGGCTGCGGATGTAGGAGCGATCGATCTTGACGCTGTCGATGGGCAGCGACTTCAGGTAGTTGAAGCCGCAATGGCCGGTGCCGAAGTCGTCGAGGGCGATGTGGAAGCCGAGGCCGCGCAGTGCCTCGAGGCGCCTGAGAACCTCGGGCGTTGCGGCCGTCGCCACGGTCTCGGTGATCTCGATGATGAACTGCGACGCCGACCGGCCGGTCTCGCGCAGGACCCGGTCGCACATCGTCACGATCTCGTCGCGCTTCAGCTGCTCGCCGGAGACGTTGATCGAGATGCGCCGTCCGGGAAAATGCCCGATATCGGCGCAGGCGCGCTTGAAGACCCATTCGCCGATCATGTCGATCAGCGTCGAGCGCTCGGCGATAGGGATGAATTCCGACGGCGAGATCAAGCTGCGCACGGGATGACGCCAGCGGATCAATCCTTCCAGCGCGTCGACCGAGCCGTCGGGATCGACGATCGGCTGGTAGTGCAGTTCCAATTCGCCGAGATAGATCGCAGCGCGCAGCTCGCGTTCCACCAGCCGGCGATAGCGTTTGTCAGACAGCATCTCCTCGTCGAACACGGTGACGCGGCCGCGGCCGCCCGCCTTGCTCTCGTAGAGCGCGAGATCGGCCAGCAGCATCAGTTCAGTGCCGTTCGAAGCGTGCAACGGCGCGAGCGCGACGCCCACCGAGATCGACAGGGGAATGATCTTGCCTTCATGTCTCTTGCCGGCCCGCATCGCATCCAGCAGCCGGCGGGCGTCCTTGCCTATACTGGCGACGTCGCCATGCGGAACCATGATGCCGAACTCGTCGCCGCCCAGCCGGCCGATGACGCCGTCCTCGAAGATGCGCTGCGCTTCCGCGACCAGATGCGCCAGCGCCAGATCGCCGAACTGATGGCCGAACGTGTCGTTGAGCTGCTTGAAATGATCGAGGTCGATCAAAAGCAAGCTTGCCTGGCGACGGTTGCGCGAGCCGCTCAGCCAATCGCCCAACGCTTCGATGAAGTAGCGCCGGGTCATCGCGCCTGTCATGGCATCGTCAGTGAGAAAGCGATGCTTCTCGGCCTCGGCGTCCGCCGCCGATTGCAGGCGCTGGACGACGTTCGAGCGCATATACATCAACACCAGAAGCGCCATTAAGGTCGAAGTCACCGACACCGCGAGCGCGCCGGCGCGGGAGGCGTTCTCCGTCAGCGCGAAAGCCGCAAGCCCGGTGGCGGCGATGCTCATCACGAGCAACGCCTGGATGCCGCGATAGATACGGCCGCTGTGATCTTTGATTGTCGCCAAGATACTCATGTCCGCGCCCCCACAGCACGCGACATGGCTAGGACCTCAGCCGTTAAGAAACGCTGAGCGTGGCGGCTGCCTCGATTTATTCCTTTGCCGCTGAGTGGGGATCGCGATTTTATGGTTAAAAGGCAACTATTTATGACAGTTCTCTGACATTCTAATGCTGCAATCCGCCCGCTGCGCGAATGAGAAATCGAGGTTGCCGCCGGGCAATGGCTCAAAGCCGGTTGCAACGGTCTCCCGGCGAGGTGAAACTATCGCGTGAGACGCCGCGCGGGGCGCTCTGTTCGAGAGGATCTGAACGATGAAGCTCATTGCGTGCGGCAGCGTGCCGACGATCGTCGCGCCGGAGACATATTTCACCGGGCGGGTGCTGCAGACGCCGATCATCGAGAAAGAGGCGCCGGCGCGGCTGAGAGCGACGCTGGTCAGCTTCGAGCCCGGCGCGCGCACCCATTGGCACACGCATCCGCTTGGGCAGACGCTCTATGTCACCGCCGGCGCCGGCCTGGCGCAAAGCTGGGGCGGCCCGGTGCAGGAGATCAGGGCGGGAGATGTCGTTTCCTTCGCGCCGGGCGAGAAGCACTGGCATGGCGCCGGCCGGAAAACCGGCATGACGCATATCGCCATGCAGGAGGCGCTGGACGGCGTCCACGCCGACTGGCTGGAGCAGGTTTCCAACGAGCAATATGGCGGCTGATCGCCCTCCAGGAAAACCCGGCGCGAGGCCGGGTTCTTCTTGCTGGCCGGCCGGGCGGCCGATCAGGTCAGCGACGCAGTGAAGCGCTGGATGCGCGTGCAGGCTTCTTCCAGCAAAGCATCCGACGTGGCGTAGGAGATGCGGAAGTTCGGTCCGAGGCCGAAGGCCGATCCGAACACCACCGCGACGCCTTCGGCCTCCAGCAGTTCGGAACAGAAGGCCTCGTCATTGTCGATCACCTTGCCCGTCTTGGTCTTCTTGCCGATCAGCTGGGCGCAGGACGGGTAGACATAGAAGGCGCCTTCCGGCGACGGGCAGGAGATGCCGCGCGCCTGGTTGAGCATCGAGACCACGAGGTCGCGCCGGCCCTGGAAGATCGCCTTGTTCTTCGCAATGAAATCCTGCGGGCCGTTGAGCGCCTCGACGGAAGCCCATTGCGCGATGGTGCAGGCGCCCGAGGTCTGCTGGCCCTGGATCATGTCCATCGCCTTGATGAGCGGCACCGGGCCGGCTGCATAGCCGATGCGCCAGCCAGTCATGGCATAGGCCTTCGATACGCCGTTCATGGTCAGCGTGCGCTCATAAAGGTTCGGCTCGACCTCGGCGATGGTCTTGAAGACGAAATCGCCATAGGTCAGGTGCTCATACATGTCGTCGGTCAACGTCCAAACATGCGGATGCTTGAGCAGCACGTCGGCCAGCGCCCGCAGCTCGGCCTCCGTGTAGGCGGCGCCCGACGGGTTAGACGGCGAGTTCATCAGCAGCCATTTGGTTTTCGGCGTGATCGCCTCTTCCAGCACTTGCGGTGTGAGCTTGAAGCCGTTGTCGATCGAGGTGTCGGCGAACACCGACGTGCCGCCGCAGATCGCCACCATTTCGGGATAGCTCACCCAGTAGGGGCGCGGGATGACGACCTCGTCGCCCGGGTTCAGCGTCGCCATGAAGGCGTTGAACAGGATCTGCTTGCCGCCGGTGCCGACGATGGTCTGCTCCGGCCGGTAGTCGAGATTGTTCTCGCGCTTGAATTTTTTCGCGATCGCCTCGCGCAACGGCACGATGCCGGAAACCGGCGGATATTTGGTCTCGCCGCGGCGGATCGCCTCGATCGCCGCATTCTTGATGTTGTCGGGCGTATCGAAGTCCGGCTCGCCGGCGCCGAGGCCGATCACGTCACGGCCGGCATTTTTCAGCTCGCGCGCTTTCTGCGTCACCGCGATGGTCGCGGAAGGCTTAACGCGGGAAAGGGCGTCGGCGAGAAAGGCCATGACGAAATGTCTCCTAGGAAAAGCGGCCAGGAGCGGCCGCGGCGCATCTCATGTCGCATCATCGCGCGGAGCGCAAGCATTGTGCGATGAGCCAGAGGTCAAGGAGGCGTGACCAAAGTCAGCCTGCGTGAGCGGCAACGCTAAATTCATCAACGGCCGGTAAACCCTTGGCTGGCAGGATCGCAGATCGGATTGCGCCTATTCGCGGAGCGAGAAACCTTGTCGCGCAGCATCGGGCTCGCCCACATCATCCGTCATGATGACGGCACCTCGACCGGTGTCTGGGGCATCTATACGTTGCAGAGCGCGTTCCAGCCGATCTTCGCCTTCAAGGAGGGCAAGCTTTCGGTCGCCGCTTTCGAAGGGCTGATCCGGCCGTTCCGCGACGGCGAGCCGCAGTCGCCGGCGACATTTTTCGGCACCTGCCCGGCGGCCGACCGGCTGCATATCGAAGCGCTGACGCGCACGCTGCATCTTCTGAACGCCGGTGCCTGCCTGCCGCAAGAGGCCTCTATCTTCGTCAATTTCGACCCGTCTGTCTTCACCGATCGCCACATCGCCGACAAGGCGTTGCGCGACATGCGGCTGGTGCTGCACGAAGCCGGTATCGATCCGCGCCGCATCGTCTGCGAGGTCACCGAGCAGAAATCGGCTTCGCAGGAAGCGCTCTACGGTTTTGTCGAGGCGCTGAGGGCCAATGGCTTCAGCATCGCGGTGGACGACTATGGCGCCGATGATTCCGACATCAATCGGATCAAGGAACTCAAGCCGGACATCGTCAAATTCGATGCGAATTGGATTACCCATCTGATGGAGTCCGGCGCCGGCTTCGCCTTGCTGACGGCGATGGTGCAGAGTTTCGAGAACCAGGGCATCCGCACCGTCTTCGAAGGTATCGAGGAAGGCTGGCAGTTGGAGCTAGCCGAGAGGTCCGGCGCCTCCATGGTGCAGGGCTACGTGCTTGCCCGGCCGGAACTTGCCCCCACCAGCTTTCGCGTCTTCGGCAAGGGCGCGCAGCAGCCCTCGAGCGAAGACAGCAAGGCACCGGCCGCCGCAAGCCCGGCGGCGCCAACGCTGCACGGACGGCCGGCAAGGGTGTTCGGGCGCAAGGTCGCGCCATGAGCGGACAACCAGACAGGCGGCGCAACGTCGCCGAGGCGATCTTCGCCGACGAGATCGGCCTCCAGTTCGGCGTCTATGGCGAGTTCCGGCTGTGGAGCGCCTATCAGCCGATCTTCGCGCCGGAGGGCAGGGTGCTCAGAGCCGTCGCCGTCGAGGGGCTGATCGAGCCGCGCCGCGTCGCGCAGCCGGTAGCCGCTTCGGTCTTCTTCGGCAGCATTCCCGCGCCCGACCTTCTGTTTGTCGAAACGATGTGCCGGATGCTGCATCTCGGCAATTATCGCAACATCGGCGTCGAGGGATTGACGCTGTTCTTCAACTATAATCCGACCATCAACGACCATCTCGGACGGGCGCTCGCCGAGATCCGGCTGATGACCAGGCATCTCGGCGATCTGGAGCTTGAGCCCAGCCTGCTGGTCTGCGAGATCACCGAACAGGCAGCCGATGACCAGGTTCTTGCCAGCCTGGTGCGCGAAATGCGGCGCGACGGCATCCGCATCGCCATCGACGATTTCGGCACGGGGCATTCGACCGAGGCGCGCATCGATCTGCTTGCACCCGACATCGTCAAGATCGATGGCGCCTGGTTTGGCGAGCTCTGCCGCCATGCCGCCGCCGAACGCTTCTTCCGGCCGTTGGTGGCGATGCTGCACGAGCGCGGCGCCAAAGTGCTGGTCGAGGGCATCGAGAATGCACAGCACTTGCGCGTCGCGCTCGAGGGCGGCGTCGACCTGCTGCAAGGTTTCCATCTCGCCCGCCCGGCGCTCGCCGGCACGATCTTCAAGGAAGAACCGCTTTCGGTCGACGCTCTGATCGGCGCCGGCAACAAGGTCGTGCCCCTGCATCAGCGTCGCTGATGCTCAATGCCAAAAGGTGCATCAGCATCGCTGAAGCTCGATCCCAAAAAGTGCGTCAGCATCGCTGATGCAGACGCTGAAAACATATCAGCGCCGCTGATGGTTCTTCTCAAATACAAATCACTGGATGGTCTCGCCTGGGCACGTTAGAGCCGTGCTGAAATGGCTTCAGACGACTTGCGAGGTATGTGGGATGATCCTTTACGACATGGCCGACAGTGGCAATTGCTATAAGCCGCGGCTGTTGCTGGCCAAGCTCGGCATTCCTTTCACCCGGGTCGAGGTGAGCTCGCATACCGGCGAGACGCGCAAGGCCCACTATGTCGCCAAAAATCCGAATGCGATGGTGCCGATGCTCGAGCTCGACGACGGCAGGCGTATCGCTGAAAGCAACGCCATCCTGCTTTATCTCGCGGAAGGGACGCGCTTCCTGCCGACTGACAAGTATGAACGTGCGCTGGCTTACCAATGGCTATTCTTCGAGCAATACAGCCACGAGCCCTATATCGCGGTGCGCAAGGCGCTGCTGACCTTCCCGGAACGGGCGAAGGACGCCACGCCGGAACGATTGGCGCAGACGTTGGAGCGCGGCAACAAGGCGCTCAGCGTGATGAACCAGCATCTGAAGCAGAACGAATTCTTCGCCGGCAGCGCCTACAGCGTCGCCGACATCGCCTTATACGCCTATACCCACACCGCCGGGATGGGCGGCTTCCAGTTGGATGCCTATCCGGCGGTCGCCGCCTGGTTGAAGCGCGTGGAGGCGGATAAGGGGCATGTGCCGATCGAGTGGAAGGGATAATTCCTCACCGCTTTGCACCTAACCTGTATGGGCGCGCCAGCGAGCCGCTTTGCATGCATACAGCCGTAAGCGGCTATTTCAAAAGGCGTTCATACTCGGAGTGGGTGCCGATCCAAAACCAGATCATGTCGTCCTGGTCACGGACTGCAACAGCGCGGTAGTCCAGATCAACTCGAGCTGACCAGTAACGTCCAACTCGCTTGAAATGGAGCGAAGGATGAAACGGATCTGCACGCAGCTTGGCGAAGCTGCTGTCAGCCTTCATCCTGATTGCTTTAGGTAGTTTATCGTAGGCGTCCCAAAACGAAGGGGCGGCAGAGTAATTCACAGGGGCCGAGTCCGACCCGCGCGATGCTCAGCCAGTGCTTGTTCTGCAAGCTTGTCCAGCCGGCCCGCTTTCGCGTCGGCTTCGATCTGCTTGTCCCACAAATCGGCCCGCAGAGCCTCGAACCAGGCGGCAAATGCCTTCAGCTCTTCAGGGCTCAGTTCGGCGACGGATTTTTCGATCTGTTCGAGTTTGGTCATGCGTCAATAATAGCACTGGTGGGCCAAAAGTGCCACCCGTGGGCCTGCTGGGACCGGAGAAGAACTCGCCAAAATCCAGACAACAAAAAAGGCGGGCAATGCCCGCCTTCCTCTGCCGGTAGCCTGATCGGGAGCGTCTGGTCCGGGCCGGCAGCTATCTGCTGTTCCAGCTTGTCGGGTCTTTTCGCTCCGGCGCGCTTCTCGCGCGACCGTCAGTACATCCGTGACTTGCCGCGCGCCCCGAACCTTCGTCCGGCGCGCGCCTTTGCTTAGCCGCATTTCTGCAACGCCAAGCGATTCCGCTTGGCCGCAAAATGCTTAAGCCAAATCAGGCTGCCTTGCTAAGAGACCCAGCAGCTGACTTGCCGGTGCGGCGGTCCTGCTCGATCTCGAAGTTGATTTTCTGGCCTTCAGCCAGGCTCGTCATGCCAGCGCGCTCGACAGCGGAGATGTGGACGAAAACGTCCGCGCCGCCATTGTCAGGCTGGATGAAGCCGTAGCCCTTGGTGGCGTTGAACCACTTGACCGTACCAGTTGCCATATAGAATGCCCTTCACATTTGCTTTTGTTTGACCGGACCAACGTCCGGCCGGCGGTATCGAAATTTTGGAGATAGACGTCAGCAAACGCGAAGATCGCGGCCCGATCGATCGGCCAAATTCAATGCTGCGGATATAAGATAGTTTGAGCAAGAAAACAAGACGGGTTGCCTGGACGCTGCCCCGCATCCCGGATCGAGCTGAATACAAGCATGGAAGTTTTGACAGCGGTGCCGCGTTGTGAAGGGATGCGATGCTTGCCCGTCCGAGGAGAGAAGCCATGAAGACCATTCTGCTTGCCGCCTGCTTCCTGCTGCTTGCCGCGGAAGCGCAGGCGGTGACGCGCTACGATCCGACGCGCATGAGCTGCGACCGGGTGCAGGCGACGATCGCCAGACAGGGCGCCGTCATCCTGCGCTACCAGTCGACGCGCGTGCCGGGGCTGCCGCTCTACGACCGCTATGTGCGCGACGAGCGCTTCTGCAACGCGGGCGAAGTGAGGGCACGCGCCTATGTGCCGAGTGCCGACGCCAGGTCCTGCATGGTCTATGTCTGCAAGCGTCCGGATTTCGAGCGGCGCTTCCGCCGCCGGTTCCTGCAGGACTGATACGCAGCGCCTTAGAAACCGAATGAGGCCTGCGCCGCCGGCGGCGGGCCGACGCGAACGCCTTCCATGGCCAGCATCCTTTCCTTGGTGGCCGAGCCGCCGGGCGCGGAGAAGCCGCCGATCTTGCCGCCGGCCGCCAGGATGCGATGGCACGGAATGACTAGCGGCACCGGATTGGCGCCGAGCGCCGCGCCCGTTTCGCGCGGAAGGCCCGCATGGCCGGCGCGCTTGGCCAATTCGCCGTAGGTAGTAGTCTCGCCGAAGCCGAGCTTGCGCGCCGCGTCGTAGATGGCGAGGCGGAAATCGTCGACGCCGTCGAGATCGACGGGCACGCTCGAGAAGTCGACGTCCTCGCCGGCCGCATAGGCCTTGATCGAGGCGATCAGATCGACCACCCAGGACGGCTGGTCTGTCGAGGCCGAGACACCGGGGTGGCGAAGCAGCCGGCGCTCGACCGCTTCGCGGCTGCGCTCCGGCAGGCAAAGCCGGATCAGGCCCTTCTCGCTCCAGGCAATGCCCATGAAGCCGATCACTGTTTCTAACACTGCGTGGCCGGCCGTGATCTGGGATGTGGGTTTCATGACATATTCCTTCCGCAATACAGCGAAAAACGAGTACATATCCAGAACAATATGGCACTTCGGCCCTGTTGTCGCCACCCGAAAACCGCCTGGTAGCCCCGATTGCCGGGTGAGAATCGCTGGTGTAAGGACTCCTTAAGAACAGACAAACCGGACCCGCACGGCTTGCCAGCTAAAATCATATTCACCGCGCTCGGCGTGCTCGTTGCAGCAGCCGGTCTCAGCGGCTGCACCTCGACCTCGCAGATGAAGGCCGCGCCCGCGCTTGCGGAGGCATCGACGCCTGCTGTCGCGGACGACACGCCGACGCTCGCGCTGCCCGAAACGGTGGCCGTGCTGCCGGAACCCTCGGGTCTCGCGCAGGTGCAGACCGCGGCGCTGGCCGGCGATGTCGTCGCCATGGCGACCACGCCAGGCGCGCCCGCGACGCAAAGCGCACTGGTGATGCAAGGCGCGTCCGCGACGCAAGGCGCGCTTTTGCCGCCGCCTGTCCAACCCGGCGCGCCGGCCGCGTCGCTGGCTCAGCCCGCGGCCTTCGCGGGAGCGACGCCGATGGCCGGCCAGTTTCCGCCGCCGCCGGTGCTGACGGCCGGCGGCTCTCCGACCGGCCCTGGATCCATCAGCCGAGCGGCATCCATCAGTCGAGCGGCGGTCTACACGACCGCAGGCGTCGCCATGCCGGTCACCGGCCAGTCGGCGAAAGTCGCCCCGATGCCCGGCGTCCAGCAGGTCGCCTATATGATGCCGGAAAATCCGGCGCTGCTTGCGGCACCTGGCCAACCCGAGCAGCACGCCAGCGGCCCGCGCGGCGAGATCGAACGGCTGATCGAGAAATATTCGGCGATCTATGAAGTGCCGATCGACCTGGTACGTCATGTCGTCAATCGTGAAAGCACCTTCAACCCGAAAGCCTACAATCATGGACATTGGGGGCTGATGCAGATCAAGCACGCGACGGCTCGCGGCATGGGCTATGACGGACCGGCGACCGGCCTGTTCGACGCCGAGACCAATCTCAAATATGCGGTCAAGTATCTGCGCGGCGCCTGGCTGGTTTCGGGCGGCAACGCCAAGCGGGCCGACATGCTCTACCAGACCGGCTATTACTACGATGCCAAGCGCAAAGGCCTGCTCGAGGCGACTGGCCTGGGCACCGACCGCAAGCGGCACCGCCTGCCACCCGACGCCTGAGCGGACGGACGGTTCCGCGCGGCGTTTCGAGACAGCGCCATGCATGAAAACACAACGCCCCGCCCGCCGGCTGCCAACGACATCCGCCTGCGCAAGCTGCTCGACGATACGCTGACCGCGCCGCACTGGCCGCAGGGTTTCGTCATGCGTGCGTTCGATCACCGGGACGCGCAGGCTTTGCACGCGCTGCTGGAAGAGGTGTTCGACGACGGCGCCGACGGGCCGTTCGACGAATGGTGGCCGCGCATTGCCGGCGACGCGGAGTTCGATCCCGCTCTCTGTTTCCTGGCGATCGACGGCAAAGGGCTGCTGGCGGGCGCGGCGCTCTGCTGGACATCCGGTTTCGTCAAAGATCTCGCCGTGCATCCGGAATCGAGACGGCAGGGCCTCGGCGAGGCGCTGATGCGGCAGGTGTTCCTGACCTTTCGCGAGCGCGGGGCGACCCATGTCGATCTCAAGACCAACACGGTGAAGAGCACCGCGGCCTTCAGGCTCTACGAGCGGCTCGGCATGATCCCGGTCGACTGGGAAGGCTGACGCGCAAAGCGCGGCGGGGAATTGGAGGTGCCCGGCGCGGCGCTGCAATCGCCTGCGCCCGGACATTGTGAATTCCTTCACATAGGCTGACGTTAGGGCATGCTAATTCGTCGTCGTGCCGGGCGGCCGATCGGCGGATCGACGCGGGCAAGGCGTCGGAGGAGGCTGTGCCGGCATGCGTCAGCCACTCCCAGGCGGGCTCCGGGGCGGGGGTTTCGGAGCCCGTCCGCTTTGCGTGAAGCGAGGCGGACGGAACCGGCCGCCGACGCGGTCGAGCCAACCGAGATCGGCTTCACCGACCCGCCGGCCCGGTCGGCACGCACAAGCGCGGGAACCCTAAGCGGCGTCGCGCATTCAACGCAGGGGCCTTGATGAGCCGCGATCTATGCGTCGCCGGTCGCGCAGGGAGGTCCGCAATCCTGTGAAACTCGCTTCAGCATTCCTGGCCGCCGGCATCCTGCTCGGCGCGGTTCAGGCGCGAGCCGTGGAACTGTCGATCGTGTCGGGCGATACGGGCAACGGCATCAAGGTGTTGCGCGAGATACTCGATCGTTACGAGAAGAAGAGCGGCAACAAGGTTGATATCGTCGTCATCCCGCCTTCGACCACCGACCAGTTCGGCCAATACCGGCTCTGGCTCGCCGCCGGCAGCAGCGATATCGACGTCTACCAGACCGACGTGATCTGGGCGCCGCAGCTTGCCAGCCAGCTGGTCGACCTGACCGAGGCGACCAGGGATGTGGTGGGCGAGCATTTCCCGTCGATCATTCAATCGCAGACGGTCAACGGCAGGCTGGTCGCGCTGCCGATCTTCACCGACGCGCCGGCGCTCTACTACCGCAAGGATCTGCTCGACAAATACGGCGCCAAGGTGCCGGCCACCTGGAAGGAGCTGGCCGATATCGCCAAGCTTGTGATGAACAGGGAGCGGGCGGCCGGCAACAAGGACATTTGGGGCTTCGTCTTCCAGGGCAACGCCTATGAGGGGCTGACCTGCAACGCGCTCGAATGGGTGATGTCGAATGGCGGCGGTCGGATCATCGAGCCGGACGGTGAAATCTCCATCGACAATCCAAAGGCGGCCGCGGCGCTCGACATGGTCAAGGGCTGGATCGGCACGATCGCGCCGCCGGGCGTGCTCGCCTACCAGGAGGAAGAAACGCGCGGCGTCTGGCAGACCGGCAATGCCGTCTTCATGCGCAACTGGCCATACGCCTATGCGCTCGGCAACAGCGAGAATTCGCCGATCAAGGGCAAGTTCGACGTGGCGCCGCTGCCGGCCGGCGAAGGCGGGCATCCCGCCGCCACGCTGGGCGGCTGGAATCTTGCCGTCTCCAGATATTCGAAACATCCAGACGAGGCGATCGAACTGGTCAAGTTCATCGCGTCGCGGGAGATGCAGAAATACCGGACGCTGAGAACGTCCAACCTGCCGACCATCCCGGCCCTCTATGACGACCCCGACATCGCCCGGCAGCAGCCGATCGTGCCGCGCTGGAAAGAGATTTTTCTCAACGCGCAGCCGCGGCCCTCGGCGACCGCCAGAATCAAGTACAACGAGGCATCCAGCCAGTTCTGGACTGCCGTGCACGACACGATCTCCGGCCAAGGCGCCGCCGCCGACAACCTGGCCGATCTCGGCGCGAGGCTGACCAGGCTGAAAGGCAAGGGCTGGTGAGCGCGGCAAGGCGATCGCCGCTGATGCGCCGACGCGTGCGCACGGCCTGGCTGTTTCTCGCGCCGATGCTTGTCGTGCTTGCTGCCGTTGCCGGCTGGCCGTTCCTGCGCACGGTCTATTACGGTTTCACCGATGCTTCGCTGGCCGACCTCGACGCAAGGCAATGGGTGGGCTTCGACAACTATTTCTCGGTGCTGCGCCTGCCGAGCGGCCGCCTGCTCTATGACGGGTTGCTCGTCGATCCGGTCTGGTGGCGCGCGGTGTGGAACACGGTGCGCTTCGCCGTGGTGTCGGTGGCCTGCGAGACGGTGCTGGGCATGATCGTGGCGCTTGCGCTCAACACCGAATTCCCGGGACGCGGCATCGTGCGGGCCGCGATCCTCATTCCCTGGGCGATCCCGACCATCGTCTCGGCCAAGATGTGGCAGTGGATGCTCAACGACCAGTTCGGCATCATCAATGTCGCGCTTCTCAATCTCGGCCTGATCGACACCAAGATCGCCTGGACCGCCAATGCCGATACCGCGATGATCGCCGTGCTGATCGTCGACATCTGGAAGACGACGCCGTTCATGGCGCTGCTGATCCTGGCGGCCCTGCAGATGCTGCCGCGCGAGATCCTCGAAGTGGCGAAGCTCGACGGCGCGAACCCCTGGCAGATCTTCTGGCGGGTGACCTTGCCGCTGATCCGCCCCGCGGTGATGGTGGCGGTGATCTTTCGTGCGCTCGATGCGCTGCGCATCTTCGACCTGATCTACGTGCTGACGCCCAACAATGTGCAGACCAAGTCAATGTCGATCTTCGCGCGCGAGAACCTGTTCGAATTCGACAAGTTCGCCTATGGCTCCGCCGCCTCGACGCTGCTTTTCCTGATCATCGGCCTTCTCACCATCGCCTATATCCGCATCGGCCGGCTGAGTTTCGACGGAGGGCGCTGACATGAAAATGCTGAAGCGCGCCGGCTTCTACCTGCTGCTCCTGGCGATCGTTTTCGTCGCGGTGTTTCCGTTCTACTACGCCATCGTCACCAGCCTGAAATCGGGAACAGAGCTGTTCCAGGCAGGCCTGTGGCCGCGATCGTTCAGCCTTGGCAATTACCGCAACGTGCTGACCGAAGGTCCCTTCCTGCGCAATCTCGTCAATTCGCTGATTGTCTCCGGCGCGGTCGTCGCGATCTCGCTGCTGCTTGGCGTCACCGCGGCCTATGCGCTGGCGCGCATCCGCTTCCGCGGGCGCCCGGCGCTGATGCTGGCCATCCTGTCGGTGTCGATGTTTCCGCAGGTCGCGGCACTCGCCGGGCTGTTCGAGATCATCCGGGCGCTGCATCTCTACAATTCGCTCTTGGCGCTCATCCTGTCCTACATGATCTTCACCCTGCCGTTCACGGTCTGGGTGCTCACCACTTTCGTGCGCGACCTGCCGGTCGAGATCGAGGAGGCGGCGATCCTCGATGGCGCCGGGCCGTGGACCATCCTCACGCGCATCTTCCTGCCGCTGATGTGGCCGGCGCTCGCGACCACCGGGCTGCTTGCCTTCATCAGCGCCTGGAACGAGTTCCTCTTCGCGCTCACCTTCACCTCCACCAACACGCAGCGCACCGTGCCGGTGGCGATCGCGCTGCTCTCCGGCAATTCACAGTTCGAGATTCCGTGGGGCAACATCATGGCCGCCTCGGTGATCGTCACCGTGCCGCTGGTGGCGCTGGTGCTCGTCTTCCAGCGCAGGATCGTGTCGGGTCTCACGGCTGGCGGCGTCAAAGGCTAGATGCGACGCGAAAAAGTGACCGGAAAGCGTGTGCCGAAATGTCGGATCAGGTCGCGGCGAGCCGTCCTTGGATCGTAGAGCAACCCGCGCCGGGACGCCGGCGCCAGGAGACGATCATGATCACCTTTCCCAATGAATCCGCCAAATATCGCACCGCGCGCGAAAAATTGCTGCGCAAGGAAATCGAGCTGCGCCGCGCCATGGAAGCGGTGGCGGAGGCAAGGCGCGCTTTGCCGCCGGGTGGTTTGGTGCCGCAGGACTATGTGTTCGACGCCCTGGACGGCGAAGGCAGGCCGGCGAAAGTCAAGCTGTCGGACCTGTTCGCGCCGGGCAAGGATACGCTGATTCTCTATCAGATGATGTTCCCGCGTCATCCGCAGGAGACGCGCGAGGTGGCAGCGAGCGGCGAGACGGCGAAGCTTGCCCGGCAGGACCAGCCATGCCCGTCCTGCACGGCGCTGCTCGACCAGTTCGACGGCGCGATCGGCCATCTCGAAGCGGCGGGCTTCAACTTTGCCGTGGTGGCGAAGACCGCGCTCGACAATCTGGTAGCGCTCGGCCGCGACCGCGGCTGGCGAAACATGCGGCTCATCTCGTCGGCCGGCAACGCTTTCAAGCGCGACTACAACTCCGAAACCGCCGAGGGCGCGCAGATACCGCTGCTTTCGGTGTTCCACCGCGATGGTGACGGCATCCGCCATTTCTGGTCGTCGGAGCTCGGCTTCGCGCCGACCGAGCCAGGACAGGACCCGCGCGCCATCGGCACCTGCGAGATCCTGTGGAACCTGATGGATTTCACGCCCGAAGGCCGGCCGAACTGGCACGAGCAGCTGCAATATGCCGGGCACGCCGCCGGCGCGCACTGCCACTGATGGCGATGCGGGCGCTCAGCCCACGCGCTTCTTTTCGAGGCAACCTCTTAGGCAACCCTGGGGCCGGTGCCGCGTTGGGGAAGGCGGAGGGGCTGTTTCGGATCGGAGATCGAGATGAAAACGCTGCTGCCCCTGGTCGCCGTCGCGCTTCTTGCCGGCGCGCCCGCCGCGTTCGCCCAGTCGGACAATTCAGACGCCGTGGGACCGATGGTGACCGAGAACAAGGTCGACACCCAGACCTTCGTCACGACGGTGCCGAATGCCAACATGTTCGAGATCGAGTCGAGCAAGCTGGCGCAAGAGAAGTCCGCGTCGGCCGACGTCAAGGCTTTCGCCGCGCAGATGATCAAGGATCACGGCAAGGCCGGCGAGGATTTCAAGACAGCGTTGAGCCAGGGCCAGACTACGGCATCGATCAAGCCCGCCGGCCCGGCGCTGCAGCCTAAGGAGCAGCAGCTGATCGACGACTTGAAGGCCGCCACCGGTAAGGAGTTCGACGCCAAATACATCAAGATGCAGGCCGACGCGCATAAGGATGCGGTGGCGCTGTTTTCCACCTATGCCAATTCCGGCGACGACCCGGCGATGAAGGAATTCGCCAAGAAGACGCTGCCGGTGCTGAAGATGCACGAGAAGCACGTGAAGGAACTGGCCGTCGCGCATCAGTGAGGGCCGCCCTTGCCTTCTCCCCTTGTGGGAGAAGGTGGCCGCGAAGCGGCCGGATGAGGGGTGTTCCAGGGAATGCCGACGCCTCACTTCGCTGGAACACCCCTCATCCGTCTCGGCGCTACGCGCCGATCCACCTTCCCCCACAAGGGGGGGAAGGGAAGGCTGGCGTTCCCCCGCTGCCGCGATAAGCTCCCCGCCAAAACAAAGGGAGCGCCGCCATGGACAAGGAAGCCATCGAAGTACCCGTGATGTCAGCCAAGGTGCGCTCGCTCGGGCTGCCGTGCTCGACGGCGGTGCGGGCCGACGGCTTCGTGTTCATCTCGGCGACGCCGCCGGCGAGATGGTGCGCGGCGACATCGAGACCCAGACCGAGGCGTCGCTCAAGGCGCTGAAACATTGCCTGGAAGCGGCCGGCACCTCGCTGGACAATGTGGTGATGGTGCGCATCTACGCCGTCAATTCCGGCTTCTACAACGCCATCAACCGGGTCTATGCGAAGTATTTTTCGACCAACCCACCGGCACGGAGTTTCGTGCCGGTGGCATCATGGCCGATGGAGTTCGATATTGAGATCGAGTGCGTGGCGGTGGGGTGAGGAGTCTGCGCATCTTGGGTATATCACCGAAGGTCGGAAATGACTTTCGGCACGTAGAGCGCGCACCTATTTCGAAATGACTACTTTGTAGGCAGATAGCCCACCTTTCTCACTCTTCTTCAGAGAGTATCTAACCAGCGCGCCCTTGTCTAATGATGAAGGATCGTGGCAGTCGGAAAACTTAAAATGTATGTCGATGGGCATTCCATCCTGGCGAATAAAACCAAATTTTCTACCCTTATCAATCATGTCAACTACGCCAAGGAAACCCTCTGTCTCCTGTTTAACGGGTATTTTTTGCTTCGGCCTAGATATTGGCTTTCCCGTATTTAATGTATTGGCGAGGCCGTAGTGTATTTCGTATTGCATGCCAGTCTTCACTTTCGGCGATATATTCGAAGGAGTGCGCTCTCGAAAGCACCACCTAATAAATTTTTCATCCTCTGCCTCTTCTATGAAGCTAAGTATGTTCTGATCGTAGAGGAATTGCAGAAATTCCTCTGCTGACTTCATAAATCCCGGCGCATTATGAACTTCTGCCAGAATATATTTATAGAACTCTGAAAACGCCCCCTCATAATACTCGTAGTCAAACCTGCTTTTCCCGTTTAAATATTCAAAAAATTTCAGAAATAGTTCGAACTCTGATTCATCATAGTAAAATGACAAGCTATCCTTGATTTCGCCAAGAAGGTATTGGCCATAATCTTCTTTAAACCGCCTAGTAAACAAGTCGCTATAAAGGAAAACCCTATCCTTGTCGGTCGGTGACTTGTAGTGGTCATTTAGTATATCTAACATAGTTAAAATGTCGCGAGGCCTGTGGTACGAATATCTCAAAAATATCACAAATGAACTTGGTCTGCTGTGCTCTTCTGTCAGGTTCGTTGCTTCAAATGGAAAGTAATGATCCCAGGCGTCTCCAGGTGGTTCAATTTTGTCCTGCTGTACGCTGAACATTCTATCAGCCATAAGAAATAACTCGCTACTGCGATACTTTCCATAATCAGTGATCCAACTAAGAACAACCGAGTTATCTTTCAATTTCGTGTTCCTATTTTGTAATCCGAGAGAGTTAAATATATCAGGCCTAAGAAGCAGCACGCACTTCATTCTTCCCTTTGAATCTCTTATTCTCGGAAAGAAATCATTGTTTAGGCTCCATGCCGCGTTCGCTAATCCTTTGACGCAGTCAAGGTACTCGTTGAACGGAATAGACGCCGGCCTTATATCTATTCCGTCGATAAAAAGCGAAACACTTTTGCTTAACTTAATTGAAGACAGCGCATCTTGAAGTTTGCCCTGTATATACAGCAGATTTGTTTGGAATTTCCTCGTTTCTGATTTGACTTCCACACCGTCCCCGCCTTTAAAGGTTGCTCCAAACTGTGAATACTTGGCAAAAACTTCCACAGCCGATGTAGAATTCTCGATTAACTGAAGAGCCGTTATTATTTCTGGTGCAAATGCGTTGTTATAATAGTCGTTTATCGCGTCGTTCAAAGCTTTAAATTTAGGATATCTTAAAAAATACTCTGCTGTTCCTGACGATGTCATTATCTCCTTTGCAAATATCAAGAGGATAATTACCTTCCATATATCTGTATACTCAGATAGGCTAATATTTTTCTCTTTCTTCAAAGATATAAATTTATTGTAATCCGTCTCTCTAATAAATTTATGACTTGAAAATTGCTTTTCATTTGGGAAATTTGATCTATATACTGCGTACGCAGTCTTTCCGGTGCCTTTCTCGCCAACTAGAAAAAATATGCTTGGATCGTCTAGGTCTCGAAGAGCGTCAGTACGGAGGAATATCTTATTAAATAGCTCTCGGTTTTCTCGCCGACGATAATTCTCTGCGTCAGAGAAGCCGAATGTGATCTCCGAAACAGGTTTCATTGCTTTGCCCTCTGAAGAGTAAAATCCCGGCTATCGTGACTGCCTTTACACAAGGCGTCAACAAGGCCACGCTGGAATGGTGTGAGTTACGGATGAGTTTGGCACAGCTCGTTGGCGGGAATCGCTGATGGTTCGCGGCAGATCAAGCGTCGTTCGCTTGCGCGGTCTGAAGGCGGTCAAATCTCGTAGAATACCCCACCTATAGCCCGATGCTCTCGCTCCGAAATAGATACGAGATGGATAGATACGAGAGGGCAGAGCGAACCCTCACCCAAAATACTCCTGCAGCGGTCTCACCTCCAAATTCCCCGCCCTTAGCGCCGCAATCGCCTCGGCCACGGCGGCAGCTCCCGACAGCGTCGTGTAATACGGCACCTTCTGCATCAGCGTGGCGCGGCGCAGCGATTTCGAGTCCGACACGGCCTTCTGGCCGTCCGTCGTGTTGAAGACGATCTGGACCTGGCGGTTGCGGATGGCGTCCTCGATGTGGGGGCGGCCTTCGAGCACCTTGTTGATCTTTTCGGCGGTCACTCCGTTCTCTGCGAGGAAGCGGGCAGTGCCGGAGGTGGCGAGCACCTTAAAACCCTGGCCGGCGAGGCGTTTCACGGCCGGCAGGATGCCCTTCTTGTCCTCGTCGCGCACCGAGACGAACAGCGTGCCGGAGCGTGGCAGGTCGACACCAGCTCCAAGCTGGCTCTTGGCGAAGGCCAGCGCAAAGTCGCGGTCGAGGCCCATGACCTCGCCGGTCGAGCGCATTTCCGGGCCGAGCAGGATATCGACGCCGGGGAAACGGGCGAAGGGGAAGACGGCTTCCTTGACCGCGATGTGGCCGGGCCGCCTAGGATCGGGCATGGCGCCGTAATGGGCGAAGGCGTTTTCCAGCGTCTCGCCGGCCATGATGCGCGCGGCGATTTTCGCGATCGGGCGCCCGATGGTCTTGGCGACGAAGGGCACGGTGCGCGAAGCGCGGGGGTTGACCTCCAGCACATAGACAGTGCCGTCCTTGATCGCATACTGCACGTTCATCAGGCCGCCGACATTGAGCGCGCGCGCCAAGGCCGCCGTCTGCCGCTCCAACTCGTCGACGAGGTCGGAGGGCAGCGAGTGCACCGGCAGCGAGCAGGCGCTATCGCCTGAGTGGATACCGGCTTCCTCGATATGCTCCAGGATGCCGGAGACGAAAGTATCCTTGCCGTCGCACAGGCAATCGACATCGACTTCGATGGCGCCTGAGAGATAGGTGTCGAACAGCAGCGGGTTCTTGCCGAGCAGCGTGTTGATCTGGCCGGTCTTGTCGTTGGGGTATTTCTGCTTGATGTCCTCCGGCACCAGGCCGGGCACGGTGTCGAGCAGGTAGGTCTGCAGCATGCCTTCGTCATGGATGATCTGCATAGCGCGGCCGCCGAGCACATAGGACGGGCGCACCACCAGCGGGAAGCCGAGCTCGCCGGCGACGAGGCGCGCCTGCTCGACCGAATAGGCGATGCCGTTCTTCGGCTGGCTGAGGTTCAGCTTGTGCAAGAGCTTCTGGAAGCGGTCGCGGTCCTCCGCAAGGTCAATCATGTCGGGCGAGGTGCCGAGGATCGGGATGCCGGCCTTCTCCAGCGCGTCGGCCAGCTTCAGCGGCGTCTGGCCGCCGAACTGGACGATGACGCCGACCAGCTCGCCGGACGCCTGCTCGGCGCGCAGGATCTCCAGCACGTCCTCCGCCGTCAGCGGATCGAAATAGAGCCGGTCGGAGGTGTCGTAGTCTGTCGAGACCGTCTCCGGGTTGCAGTTGATCATGATCGCTTCATAGCCGGCATCGCGCAGCGCGAAGGCGGCATGGCAGCAGCAATAGTCGAACTCGATGCCCTGGCCGATACGGTTCGGGCCGCCGCCAAGGATGACGACCTTCTTGCGCGACGACACGCGCGCCTCATTGGCGGGCTCGCCGACGAAGGGCACTTCATAGGTCGAGTACATATAGGCGGTCGGCGAGGCGAACTCGGCCGCGCAGGTGTCGATGCGCTTGTAGACCGGATGAACGTCGAGCTTTTGCCTTGCCTTCTGAATCGCTTCCGCGTCGGTCTTCGTCAGCGAGGCGAGGCGGGCGTCGGAAAAACCCATCGCCTTCAGCATGCGCAGATTGACGGCATCCTGTGGCAGGCCGTGCTCGCGGATGCGTTCCTCCATGGCGATGATGGCGGCGATCTGCTCGAGGAACCACGGGTCGATCTTGCACATGGCGTGCACGTCTTCCAGCGAGGTGCCCATGCGGATCGCCTGCGCCACCATGCGCAGCCGGTCCGGCGTCGGCGTGCCGAGCGCGGCGCGGATCGCGTTGCGGTCGTCGACATGGCTTGCGGCGGTGCCCCCGTGGCCAATGCCCGGAATCTCGATCTCGTCCAATCCGGTCAGACCAGTTTCCAGTCCGCGCAAAGCCTTCTGCAGCGATTCCTGAAAAGTGCGGCCGATGGCCATCACTTCGCCGACCGACTTCATGGCAGTGGTTAGCACCGGCTCGGCGCCGGGGAATTTTTCAAACGCAAAGCGCGGGATCTTCGTCACCACGTAATCGATGGTCGGCTCGAACGAGGCCGGCGTCGCGCCGCCGGTGATATCGTTCTCCAGCTCGTCCAGCGTGTAGCCGACGGCAAGCTTGGCCGCGACCTTGGCGATCGGGAAGCCGGTTGCCTTCGAGGCAAGCGCCGACGAGCGCGAGACGCGCGGGTTCATCTCGATGACCACCAGCCGGCCGTCGGCCGGGTTGACGGCGAACTGCACGTTGGAGCCGCCGGTCTCGACGCCGATCTCGCGCAGCACCGCGATCGAAGCGTTGCGCATCATCTGGTATTCCTTGTCGGTCAGCGTCAGCGCCGGCGCGACGGTGATGCTGTCGCCGGTGTGCACGCCCATCGGATCGAGGTTCTCGATCGAGCAGATGATGATGCAATTGTCCGCCTTGTCGCGGACGACCTCCATCTCGTACTCCTTCCAGCCGAGCACGCTCTCCTCGATCAGCACCTCGGTGGTGGGCGAGGCGTCGAGGCCGGACTGGACGATGTCGTAGAACTCGGCGCGGTTGTAGGCGATGCCGCCGCCGGTGCCGCCCATGGTGAAGGAGGGGCGGATGATGGCCGGCAGGCCGACATGGTCGAGCGCCTGGGCGGCGATCGCCATGGCGTGGCTGATATAGCGCTGCTTGCGGTCGCCTTCGCCGAGATTCCAGCGGGTTTCCAACGCATCGAGGGCGGCGTCGAGGTTTTCGGGATGTTCGGCCTTCAGCGCGGCGCGTTCGGCCTCATGCGTCTTGCGGTCAGCGTTCTTGACGTCGGTGGCGTTGGCCAGCATCGACTTCGGCGTCTCCAGCCCGATTTTGCTCATCGCCTCGCGGAATAGCGCGCGATCCTCGGCCTTGTCGATGGCGGCCGCGTCGGCGCCGATCATCTCTACCTGATAGCGCTCGAGCACGCCCATGCGGCGCAGCGACAGCGCGGTGTTGAGCGCGGTCTGGCCGCCCATGGTCGGCAGCAGCGCGTCCGGCCGCTCCTTGGCGATGATCTTGGCCACCACTTCCGGCGTGATCGGCTCGATATAAGTGGCGTCGGCCAGCTCCGGGTCGGTCATGATGGTGGCCGGATTGGAGTTGACCAGGATGACGCGGAAGCCCTCTTCCTTCAGCGCCTTGCAAGCCTGGGTGCCGGAATAGTCGAACTCGCAAGCCTGGCCGATGACGATGGGGCCGGCCCCGATGATCAGGATCGACTTGATGTCGGTGCGTCTTGGCATGTCTGCGGGTTCCGTTCGGCGAGCAGCTTGCACGAAAAACCGGGCGGGAAGGACCCGGCCGGTTGTGCTTGCGATTCTGGTATCAGGCTAGGAGGGCCTTATAGGGAAGAGTTTTGGCGGATGTAACCCCGAAAATGAGGGGAGTAGGGGAGTAGGGGAGTAGGGGAGTAGGCAGTAGGGGTCATTCCGAAACGTCTTCTCCAATTGCAACCACTTCCCTATTTCCCTACTCCCCTACTCCCCTACTCCCCTACTGCCACCTGATCCGTGATCTCGAAGCGCTCGGAAGCGCCGATGCGGATCATGTTGAGGCTGCCTTCGCGGGTGAAGCGGAATTCGTCGGGGGAGTCGGAGCCGGCGGGCTTGCCGTCGTGGAAATTGATGAGGCGGGTGCCGCCGTCCGGCCAGGTCACGGTCACGACGCTGTCGCCGCCCTCATGCGCGACACTGATTTCGCAGCGGGTCATCGGCTGGCCGACATGGCGGGCGCAGGGGATGCCGGCGTCCGGGGTGTCGGACCCGGCGCTGGCCGAGGCCGCGAAGGCGAGGCCATAGGCGTCCTGCATGGCGGTCCTGCCGATCTCGGCCGCAGATGGCGGCTCGGCCGGCTCGCCGCCGCCCAGGCGCGCTGCTATATCGGGCTGCGGCTCCTCGGAAGGTTGGAGCGCCGCGGCCGCGGGCGCTGCGGCATCTTCAGGCGCCGGCGCAGGGTTGTTGGGGCTGAGATAGCGTGCCGGCGCCCAGCCGACGATATGCGCGTCCTGCGTATCCTCGACCTTGCACCAAGGATAGCCGTTGACGACGTTGCAGCCGAGATTCTTGACGGCCGTGCCGTTGGGCAGCCGCGCCGCCACTTTTCCACTCGGCGAAGCGGTGACGCGGATGTTGAGGAGATCGTCCGGTGCCAGGCCGCCGATAATCGAAACGATCGGTCCCGGCGCATCCTGGGCCATGGCCGGGAGGGCCGCAAGCAGCGAGGGAACGGCGAAGAGTGCCTTCAGCGTCAGTCGGAGCGTAGTATTGCGCTTCATCTTTGGCTGCATTTTTCCGAGTCGCGCCCAGGGCCAAAGGGAGCTCCGACCGCAAGGCGATGGGTTATAGTCGGCGAGACCGCGGGATGTCATGCTGAATTTTAGCGGAATTGTGAGGCCAAGGGCACGCGCAGATCGTTCAGGCCGAAACCTCGATCTCGGACGTGCCGACCGCCGGCAGATCCTTGTCGCCGTCAGCCGCGGCGATCACGCTGTCGAGCAGGCCGGGAAAGCGCTTGTCGAGGTCGTCGCGGCGCAGCGTTATAAGTCGGCTGGTGCCTGCCGCCTCGCTGCGGGTGACGCCCGCCTCGCGCAGCTTGGCGAGGTGGTAGCTGAGATTGGTCTTGGAGGCGAGGTCGAGGAACTTGCTGCAGTTCATCGGCACGCCTTCCTTGCGCGCCAGATAGCGGACAATGGCAAGCCGGGTCGGGTCGCCGAGCACGGCGAGCACGATCGGCAGGCTGATCTGGTCGGCGGTTGGATGGGGCAGGCTCATGGCCCAGAATTAAGCATAAACGGCACGAACTTCAACGCGGCTTCCTTTTCTGCCGACAGACATTAGCCTCTTCCCTTTCGGCCCGTCCTGACACAGGGCTGTCAGCAGGGTTCAGCTATTTTCTCCCGGCTCGGTTGACATCATGCCCTGTTATGTCCAATTGTTCAATAACTTTTGAACTAAGGACAGTTCCCCATGGACAAGCGGATCTTCTGGCTTGCGCTCGGATCCTTTGCGATCTCGACCGAAGGCTTCGTCATCTCCAGCCTTCTTCCGGATATCGCCACTGACGCCGGCATCTCCGTGCCGCTCGCAGGCTCGCTGATCACCGCCTTCGCGCTCGCCTATGCGTTCGGCGCGCCGGTGCTGGCGACGCTGACCGGCGAATGGGACCGGCGGCGCGTCATCTTGTGGACGCTGGTGTTCTTCGTCCTTGGTAATGTTGCTGCCGCGCTCAGTTCGTCCTTCGAGGTGCTTTTGATCGCCCGCATCGTGATGGCACTGTCGTCCGGCCTGTTCGCGGCGACCGCGCAAGGCACGGCGGTGGCTCTGGTCGACGACCACCACCGGGCACGCGCCATCGCCGTCGTCGTCGGCGGCACCACTGTGGCGGTTGCCGTCGGCGCGCCGCTCGGCGCGCTGATCGCGGCCATTGCCGGCTGGCGCGGCACTTTCTTTGCCATTGCCGGGCTCGGCGCGCTGGCCGGTGCGATCCTCTGGTACCGGTTGCCCCGCAGCATCATCGGCACCAAGCTGCCGCTGAGGGCGCGGCTGGCGGCGGCAGTGCGGCCTGGCGTGATGCCGATCCTGCTGACCACGGTGCTGGCGCTGATTGGAGCCTTCACCGTCTTTGCCTTCATCGCGCCCTTGGCCATCGAAGGCGGCGGGCTCTCTGCGATCGCGCTGCCGGGCATGCTGCTCGCCTTCGGCGTCGGCGCCGTCATCGGCAACATCGCCGGCGGGCAGGCCGCCGACCGCTTCGGCGCCACCCGAACCGTCGCCTGGTCGCTGGCGCTCTCCGCCGCGATGCTCGCCACCTTCTCGCTGATCCCGACCTTCCTGCCGCAGTCGATCGCCGGGCCGGCGCTGATGGGTATGATGGTGCCGTGGGGCATTGTCGGCTGGGCCTTCCCGCCGGCGCAGGCGAGCCGCATCATAGAGATCGCGCCGGATGCCGCGCCCATCGTGCTGTCGCTCAATGCTTCGGCGCTCTATCTGGGCGTCGCCCTGGGCGCGGTGGTCGGCGCCGCGGTGCTGCGCTTCGGCGCGCCGGCCGATCTCGGCCTGATCGCGGCGGTGTTCCCGATCGTCGGGCTGGGTGTCGTGCTTGCCGGCCGGATGTTGGCCCGCCCCGTGGCGATGCCGGCGGAATAAAGCTGCCCATGGAGACTGACTGGCGGCCTGGCGCCAGAGATCGTTTCCTCGGCAAAGTCTGTTTTCCGACAAGTCGGCGGCCGCATGCTTTGTCTTGTGTAGCGCAGGTCGACCCCCACTCCGTCTCGGCTTCGCCGAGCCACCTCTCCCCCGATCGACGGGGTAGAGGAAAGGCGCCAAGCTTTTTGCCGTCAACGCTTGTCCAGCAACGCTCACTTCCGTTCCCTCCGGAGGAGGAAAGGTGGCGCTGCGAAGCAGCGACGGATTGGGGGAACCACCTGGCAATCAAGCCTCAGATCGATCAGTCACGCCAGTCACAGAAGATGTGCAGGAGCGTAGCCACCTTCGCGGGGGCGAGGAACCAGCGTTTATACCGGTCGCCACATCTGCAGGATCGAGGCGGCCAGCAACAGGCCGAGCACAATGTTGAGCGCGCGCCACTGGCGCTCCGTCTTGAGCAGGCGGGCAAGCAGGGTTCCCGCCACGCACCACAGCGACAGCGAGAAGGCCGCGGTCAGCCCGAACACGGCGCCCAGCAACAGCGCAAGCTGCAACGGACCATCCGCCAGTGCCGCGAAGGATGCGGCGGCGCCGAGCCCCATCGCCCAGCCCTTCGGATTCATCCACTGGATGCCGGCGCCGCCGAAAAAGCTGTTCGGCCTGGCCATGCTGATGTCGAGGTTGGGCGGGCCGCTGCGGCCGATCTTGATCGCCAGCCAGATCAGATAGAGCGAGCCGGCGATCTTCATGGCAAGCTGCAGGGATGGCACGGCGGCTAGAAGTCCAGCCAGGCCTGCCGCGCCCGCGGCGGCCACCGTAGCCAGCCCCGCGGCGCTGCCGGCCATCAGCGGCACCGACCGGCGAAAGCCGAATTGTGCGCCTGACGCGGTCGACAATGTCGTGGCGATGCCGGGCGTCGAGGTCGAGATCAGCGCGAAAAGGACCAGCGGGATGATGGTGTTGGACATGCGGGCTTCCCAATCGAGGAGTTGGCATGCTTAGGCGCTTGATGGCATCAGTAAATGCAATGTTTGATATGGTTCGCATTAGCGATTATAATGCCAGCCAATGATCCGCGATCTCGACACGACCCTCATCCGCACCTTCGTCACCACCGCCGACAAGGCCAGCATGACGGCGGCCGCCAATGCGCTTCACCTGACGCAAGGCGCCGTCAGCCAGCAGGTCAAGCGGCTGGAGGAGGTGTTCGGTGAGAGCCTGTTCGAGCGCGACCGCCGCGGCCTGAGGCTCACGCGACCCGGCGAGCGGCTGCTCGACAAAGCCCGCCGCCTGCTGCAGCTCAATGACGAGATCCTTGCCGAGATCAGGGGAAGGGCGGTTGCCGGGCAGGTGCGGATCGGCGTGCCTTACGATCTCGTCGGCACGCTGCTCGCGCCCGTGCTGAAGGCCTATGCGGAAGCCTATCCGCAGGTGGAGATCTCGCTGATCTGCGCGTCCTCGCCGGAACTCGCGGCGGCCCTGGCGGCGGGCACCATCGACCTTGCCGTCATCGAGGAGCGTGTCGGCCCGACCCTGGGCGAATGCCTGCTCGTCGACCGGCTGGTCTGGGTCGGCGCCAGAGGCGGGACGGCACGCCTGAAGCGGCCGCTGCCGGTTTCGATCGTCGCCGACACCTGCGCCTTCCGGCCGGCGGTGCTGTCAGCGCTCGGCGAGCAGGGGCTCGACTGGCGCACGGTGTTCGAGAACGGCAACATCGATGCCACGACCGCGATAGTGCGCTCGGACCTCGCGGTGACCGCGTGGCTTGCCTCTACGGTGCCGGCCGATCTCGACATCTTGTCCGATGCCGCTCTTCCGGCGCTGCCGAATTTTTCCGTCAACCTGCATCTGCCGAAACATGCCACCCAACCGGCGGCGCGAGAGTTTGCGGCACATATTCGCAAAGGCCTGGTTAGGCGGCGCGAGGCGGCTTGAAAGTCTCACTCCGCTGGAGCATCCGTCTCGGCGCTGCGCGCCGATCCACCTTCTCCCACAAGGGGACACAAGGGGGAGAAGGCAAGATCGCGCTGATGGCGCTGCCTATCGTCGATGTCGGAGATTGGCTGAGCTGCATGCGCCAGGCTCCGCCTTCTCCCCTTGTGGGAGAAGGTGGCCGAGCGAAGCTCGGTCGGATGAGGGGTGTTCCAGCTTGGCGACAACCCAAATTCTACTTCCAGTTCTTGCGCCGTTCGAGCTCGGCTTCCGAAGGCTCCTGCTGGGCAAACGAGCCCGTACGGATTTCGCCTCCGCGCTCATAGGTCGCCATGATGACGCCGGTGGTGGAAGCCTGCGATTTGACCAGCTTGAACGCCGCCGGCATCGCGTTGTCGCCGAACAGCCGCTTGCCCTTGCCCAGCAGCAGCGGGAAGGTCATCAGCCTGATCTCGTCGATCAGCCCGTTGGCGAGCAGGGTCTGGATCAGATTGCCCGATCCCTGGATGAGCAGGTCGGGTCCGTCTTCCTGCTTGAGCTCCTTGAGCCTTGCAACGACATCCGGTCCGAGCGACTGCGTGTTCTGCCAGGTCAGCGTATCCGGCCGGTGCGTCGCCACATATTTGACCGCAGGGTTGAAGACAGCCGCGATCGGATCGTTCTGATACGGCCAGTACGCGGCGAAGATATCGTAGGTTCTGCGGCCGAGCAGCAGGTCGAACGGCTTGGAGAACATCTCCTCCATGGCCGCGCCTGCCACCTCGTCAAAATAATGGAAGGTCCAGCCGCCGAATTTGAAGCCGCCGACCGGATCCTCTTCCGGCCCGCCCGGCGCCTGCATGACGCCGTCGAGGCTAACGAATGTGGCGGCGATGATCTTGCGCATCTGTCTTCTCCCTTTCACGATCCGCGCCGTCGCGGCCGGATTTCTGCCTAAAGCATTCGACGCAATTCCTGACGGAAAACCGCTTCGCACTTTTCCTGGAATTGCTCCAAGGACGAACGGCAGGGCTGCTCTCCGACACAGCCCCGCGAATTTCTAGCGCGTGTCGTCGACGCGAATGGCGCGTGACGAGAACCAGACATCGCCGGAGACGGCGGTTGCCGTCCGGTCCGGCGCCTTGTCTTCCCTCAGCCAGATCGAGCGCGTGCGCGCGGCGCGCTCACGTGTCGGTATTTTCGCGCCCGGCCCGGCAACGGAGGCGCCGACACAAGGGATGAACCAGGAGCCCATGAAGGGCCGGCAGGCAAAGCCGTTTTCCAGGCGCATTACGACCACCGCGAGACCGACGGTTTCGGAGGGGCGCCAGGGAAAGACCATGCGGCCGCCGGGTTTCAGCGCTTTCAGCCATGCGGTGGGCGGCGCGACGACGCCGGCATTGACATAGACGATGTCGGAGGGCGGCAAAGGGTTGGCGACGGCGTCGCCATGGATCACCTCGATGTTGCGGTACCGGGCGAGGTTCGCCTTGGCGCGCGCGGCAAGGCCGGCCTCGATCTCGAAGGCAGTGACGCCGCCGCCCGGCTCGACCAGCCTCGCCAGCAGCGCCGTGTAATAGCCTGTGCCGGCGCCGATATGGGTGACGTGCTCGCCCGGCTTCGGCTCGACCTTGCCGAGCCACATCGCGTGCAGCATCGGCTCGCCATTGTTGATGCCCTTGTCGGCATCGAGCACGACGAGCACATTCTGGTAGATATAACCAGGATCGGCGCTTGGCGTCTGGAACCGGCCTTCGCCGGCAAAGACGGTCCATGGCCCCGGACCTAGGAAGGCCTCGCGCGGCACCGCAGCGAACACCTCCTCGATGCGTGGATCGGCCGACCGTGCGTGCGCAGCCATCAGCCTGGCGTAGAATCTGCGGGCTTCGTCCGGTTTGGCCATGGCGCGAAGATAGCGCGGCCGGCGCGAATGTCGCGGTCAGCCGGCGACCGTGTCGTAGAGGAGCTTGAAGTTGAGAACGAGGATGACGGCGGCAACCACCCAGGCCAACGCCGCAACGCCGCGCGGGATGGCGAAATTGCCCATCTTCTTCTTGTCCGACACGAACTGCACCAGCGGCACCACCGCGAAGGGCAGCTGCATCGACAGGATCACCTGGCTGAAGACGAGCAGCTGGCCGGTTCCCTTCTCGCCATAGAGTGCCGTGACGGCCACCACGGGGATAATGGCAATGCCGCGCGTCACCAGGCGCCGCGCCCATTGCGGGATGCGCAGGCGCAGGAAGCCTTCCATCACGATCTGGCCGGCGAGCGTCGCGGTGACGGTCGAGTTGAGGCCGGAGGCAAGCAGCGCGACGGCGAACAGGATCGAAGCGATGCCCAGGCCGAGCAGCGGCGAGAGCAGCTCGAAGGCCTGGCCGATCTCGGCGACGTGGTGATGGCCGGTATCGTGGAAGGCGACCGCCGCGACGATCAGGATCGACGCGTTGACGAACAGCGCCAGGATCAGCGCGATGGTCGAATCCGTCGTCGCCCATTTGATGGCGTCGCGCTTGCCGGCATCGGTGCGCTCATAGGCGCGGGTCTGCACGATCGAGGAATGCAGATAGAGATTATGCGGCATGACTGTCGCGCCGATGATGCCGATGGCGATGTAGAGCATCGCCGGATTGGTGACGATCTCGGGCGAGGGCACGAACATCGAATGCAGGATCGTGCCGGCCGGCGGCGCGGCGACGAAGATCTGGATGGCAAAGCAGCCGAAGATGATGATCAGCAGCGCGACGACGAAGGCCTCGAGATAGCGGAAGCCCTTGTTCATCAGCAGCAGCACAAGGAAAGCGTCGAGCGCGGTGAGGATGGCGCCGCCGATCAGCGGGATGCCGAACAGAAGCTGCAGCGCGATCGCCGTGCCGATCACCTCGGCGAGGTCGCAGGCGATGATGGCCAGCTCGCAGGCGATCCAGAGCACCAGATTGACCGGGCGCGGATAATAGGCGCGGCAGGCCTGGGCGAGGTCGCGGCCGGTGGCGATGCCGAGACGCGCGGCAAGCGCCTGCAGCAGGATCGCCATCAGGTTCGACAGCATGATGATGAAAAGCAGCGTGTAGCCGAACTGGGCGCCGCCGGCGAGGTCGGTCGCCCAGTTGCCTGGGTCCATATAGCCGACCGAGACCATGTAGCCCGGCCCCATGAAGGCGAACAGGCGGCGGAACCAGACGCCGGTCCGCGGCACCGCGATCGAGGCGTTCACCTCGCGCAGGCTCGGCTGCTCGTCGTCGGGCCTGTCGAATCGCCATGCGGGTCGGGCTACGGTTGCTGCATCGGCATCAGACATGGGATTTCCGCTGGAATTGTCGAACGTGCCTCTTATCTACGCCATGGCTCAACATTATGCAATATGCTATATTTCATTGATCATGCTTTCGTGATGAGCCGAGACAAGGCTGGCGGCGGGCTGCCGCAAACGCCGGTTGCGCATGAGCAGGAATGCAAATAAACGGCCGGACCATCAGGGGTTCGTGTTATGGATGCGGTCCCCGATTCAAGGAGGAGCGCGGATTGGCGCTGAGGAATAAACCGGTTCGACGCGAAGAGCCGCTTCCCGATGCCGAAATCCATTCGGAGGGTTTCCGGCAGACGCGCGAGGCGCGCCGTAGCGCGCTGGTCGAGGACTATGTCGAGCTGATCGCCGACCTGATCGAGGACGGCAATGAAGCGCGGCAGGTGGATATCGCGGCAAGGCTCGGCGTCGCGCAGCCGACGGTGGCAAAGATGCTGACCAGGCTGTGCGCCGACGGGCTGGTGTCGCGAAAGCCCTATCGGGGTGTGTTCCTGACCGAGGCCGGCCGCAAGGTCGCCGAGGAAAGCCGCATTCGGCACCAGACGGTCGAGGCCTTCCTGCGCTCTCTCGGCGTCAGCGCCGAGACGGCGCGCATCGACGCCGAGGGCATCGAGCACCATGTCAGCGCCGAAACGCTGGAAGCTTTCCGCCGGGCGATGACCTCCGCTCGTTGAGCTCGGGCTCGATACGAGAATAGCGCTGCAGGACGCAAAGTGTCGGTACCGACCTCGCGAAAAATACTGACTTGACGTATTCGTTGCGATAATTGTCTGCAGGGGGCGGTGGCATGCCGCTCCCTCCAGGACATTCGTGTCGCGAGGAGTTGCCATGCTTTGGAGAGGCCGTCGTCAGAGCGACAACATCGAAGACGAACGCAGCGACAGCGGCGGCGGGCCTGGCGGCGGGCTGGGCGGCGGTGGCCAGTTCCGCATCCCCATCGGCGGCCGTACCGGTGGCGGCGGCAGCATCATCCTGGTTATCCTTGTCGTGCTCGCAGGATGGTATTTCGGCTTCGATCCATCGCAGATCCTGGGTGACGGCAGCGGGGGCCTGGTGCCGGGAGGCGGCGGCCAGATCTCCGACACACAGGACAATGGCAACGCCCCCGCCAATGACGAGATGAAGCAGTTCGTCGCGACCGTGCTTGCCGATACCGAGGACACCTGGACCGGCATTTTCAAGTCCCAGGGCCTGACTTACGAAGATCCCAAGCTGGTGCTGTTCAGTGGCCAGGTCCGTTCGGCCTGTGGTTTCGCCTCGGCGGCGGCCGGGCCGTTCTACTGCCCAGGCGATCGCAAAGTCTATCTCGACATGACCTTCTTCCAGCAGCTCGACCAGCAGTTCGGCGCGTCCGGCGAATTCGCCCGTGCCTATGTGGTGGCGCATGAGGTCGGCCACCATGTGCAGAACCTCACCGGCATCATGGGCAAGTTCAACCAGATGCGGCAAGGCATGAGCGAGGCCGACGCCAACCAGCTGTCGGTGCGCATCGAGCTTCAGGCCGATTGCTTCGCCGGCGTCTGGGCACATTACACGCAGCAGAAGGGCATCCTGGAGCAGGGCGATATCGAAAGCGCGCTGAACGCGGCCAAGCAGATCGGCGACGACACGCTGCAGAAGAAGATGCAGGGCTACGTCGTGCCGGAAAGCTTCAACCACGGCACCTCGCAGCAGCGGCAGACGTGGCTGGCGCGCGGCATAAAGAGCGGCAAGCTGTCCGACTGCAACACGATGGGCGGTCCGATCTGACGCGGCCCTGCCGCTTCTTTGGCGGCGAGGATCGGCGATCAAAGGCGGCTGGCAAGTGATGTCAGGATGAGGCAATTGCCTTCGTTCGCGTATTGTTCCTGTCGGCAACGTCGCCTATAAGATGCCTCCCGCCTTTGCCCCGGGCGGCCTGAGGAGATTCATCATGATCGACCCCAAAACCGCCAGGCGGGGCCTTGCGCTCGTTTTCACCACGCTGCTGCTCGACATCATCGGCTTCGGCATCATCATGCCGGTGCTGCCGGCCTATCTGGAGGAACTGAGCGGCGTCAGCGTCAGCCAGGCCGCGATCGAGGGCGGCTGGCTGTTTTTCGTCTATGCGGCGATGCAGTTCGTCTTCGCGCCGATCATGGGCGGCTTAAGCGACCGCTTCGGCCGGCGGCCGATCTTGCTTGCCTCGGTGCTGACCTTTTCCGTCGACAACCTGATCTGCGCCATCGCCTGGTCCTATCCGATGCTGTTCATCGGCCGCGTGCTCGCCGGTATTTCCGGCGCCAGCTATTCGACGACATCCGCCTTTATCGCCGACATCTCGAACGACGAGAACCGGGCGAAGAATTTCGGCCTGCTCGGCATCGCCTTCGGCGTCGGCTTCGTCATCGGCCCGGTGCTGGGCGGTCTGCTCGGCACGTTCGGGCCGCGCGTGCCGTTCTATTTCGCCGCAGCACTTGCTTTCGTGAATTTCCTGATCGCGATGTTCCTGCTGCCGGAGACGCTGGACGAAAAGCATCGTCGCCGTTTCGAATGGAAGCGCGCCAATCCGGTCGGCACGCTCATGCAGATGCGCAATTATCCGGGCATCGGCTGGATCGGGCTGGTGTTCTTCCTAATGACGCTCGGCCATATGATGTATCCGGCGGTCTGGGCGTTCGTCTCCAACTACCGCTATGGCTGGAACCAGCAGCAGATCGGCTTCTCGCTCGGCGCCTTCGGACTGTGCGGTGCGATCATCATGGCGACGGTGCTGCCGCGGATTATTCCCAAGCTCGGCGAATGGAGGACGGCGGCGATCGGCCTGACTTTCACCGCGCTCAGCGCCTTCGGCTATGCGTTTTCAACGCAAGGCTGGATGATCTATGCGGTCATCGTGGCCGGCTGCCTGGAGGCGCTGGCCGATCCGCCGCTCAGAAGCCTCGCGGCCGCCAAAGTGCCGCCCTCGGCGCAGGGCGAATTGCAGGGCGCGATGACCTCGATCTTCTCGATCACCTCGATCATCACGCCGCTGCTCTACACCGCGATATTTTCCTGGTTCACGGGCCCGACCGCGCCAGTCGTGTTCGGCGGCGCGCCCTATGTGCTCGGCGCAATTTTCCTGACGCTGGCGGTGATCGTCTTCGTGACGAAAGTTGCCAAGCCGACGCCGAAGGAAGTCGAGCGCATGCACACGCAGGAGCCGGTGACGGACACCGCCTGAGGACGACTAGCGTTCGATCCATGCTCCGGGAATGTCGAGCGCCTTCGCCAGCATTGCGCTGGTCTGCTCAGACGGCTTACGGCGATTGGATTCGAGGTCCGACAGGAAACCCTGGCTGACACCGATCGCCGCGGCCAGTTCGGCTTGGGTAAGCTTTCGCCAGTTGCGCAGCGCCTTTAGTCGACTGGAGCTGCGCAAGACATTCATGGTCACGTCCGCCGGCAGCGCCCTTTCGGTTTTTGAGATCGGCTTTGCGCTCGTCATAAATGGCGACATCCGCAGCATCTTTGAGAGCCTCCTCGGCGGCATGCAGCAACGCCTCGTAGTCCGCCTTGGGTATCACGACCAATTCCTCGCCGGTTGAGGTTTTGATGATTTGCGGTGCATTCGGAATGTGTCAACGTTCGGCCAGCGCTTCCTCGCCGCGGCGTTCGCGGATGAGGTTGACGAAGCGCCGGAACAGGTAATGCGAATCCTGCGGGCCGGGCGAGGCCTCGGGATGATGCTGGACCGAGAACACGGGACGGCCGGTCAGGGCGATGCCGCAATTCGAGCCGTCGAAGAGCGAGACATGGGTTTCCTCGACGCCTTCGGGCAGCGAGTCGGCGTCGACGGCGAAACCGTGGTTCATCGAGACGATCTCGACCTTGCCGGTGGTATGGTCTTTGACCGGATGGTTGGCGCCGTGATGGCCCTGGTGCATCTTCTCGGTCCTGCCGCCGAGCGCCAGCGCCAGCATCTGATGGCCGAGGCAGATGCCGAACACCGGGATGTCGGTCTTCAAGAGATACTGGATCACCGGCACGGCATATTCGCCGGTCGCTTCCGGGTCGCCGGGGCCATTCGACAGGAAGATGCCGTCCGGCTGCATGGCCATGATCTCCTCGGCGCCGGTCTTGGCCGGCACGACGGTGACCTTGGCGCCGAGGCCCGCAAGCAGGCGCAGGATGTTGCGCTTGACGCCATAGTCGACGGCCACGACGTGCATGGAAGGCTCGCCTTGCTCGCCATAGCCTTCGTTCCAGATCCACGGCGTCTCGCGCCAGACCGAAGACTGGCCCGACGTGACCTCCTTGGCGAGATCGAGGCCGACCAGGCCCGACCAGGCCGCGGCCTGCCGCTTCAGGTCCTCGATGTCGAAGACGCCGTCGGGCGCATGCGCGATGACGGCATTGGGCATTCCCTTCTCACGGATCAGCACAGTCAGCGCGCGGGTGTCGATGCCGGACAGCGCGACGATGCCGCGCCGCTTCAGCCACTGGTCGAGATGGCCGGCGGCGCGATAGTTCGACGGGTCGGTGACGTTGGCCTTGAAGATGGCGCCGACAGCACCCGCGCGGGCGGCTGGATGCAAATCCTCGATGTCCTCGTCATTGGTGCCGACATTGCCGATATGCGGAAAGGTGAAGGTGACGATCTGGCCGGCGTAAGACGGATCGGTGAGGATTTCTTCATAACCGGTCAGCGCGGTGTTGAAGCACACTTCCGCAACCGCCGATCCTGTGGCGCCAAGGCCGCGGCCTTCGATCACCGTGCCGTCGGCGAGCACCAGAAGGGCGGTCGGCTTTTCGGTTGCCCACGGGGCGGTGGTCGTGGCCATGGCGGCACTCCTGTCAGGCGCGGCAATCGGTCGGGAGGACCATTTGCGCAGCAAGGCGCGAAGCTGGATTGCCCGGCTCCCACGCGTCAACTCATTGTCTCATGCAGGACCGAGTACATAGGCGAACGCGCCGGAGCGGTCAATGCGGCGCCCCCCGGACCACGGCCGATTTGCTTTCGTCCAGCAATATCAGCGGCTTGGCGGGATTTGCGTTGACCGTTCGGCAAAGCTATTGTCCGCCGCATTCGAAGGAGAAGCACGATGCGCGAGAAAATCGCCGAATCCATGAAGAGCGCGATGAAGGCGCAGGACAAGCACCGCCTGCCGACACTGCGGCTGATCCAGGCCGCCATCCACGACCGCGACATCGCCAATCGCGGCGCCGGAAAGCCGCCGGCGAGCGAGGAGGAGATCCTGCAGATCCTCGCCAAGATGGTGAAGCAGCGCGAGGAATCCGCCAAGGCCTTCGAGGACGGCAAGCGGCCGGAGCTGGCGGCGCAGGAGCGCGGCGAGATGGAGATCATCCGCGAGTTCCTGCCGACGCAGCTCGACGACGCGGCGATCCAGGCTGCGGCGCGCGAGGCGATCGCGGCGACGGGCGCCGCCAGCCAGAAGGACATGGGCAAGGTGATCGCCGCGCTGAAGCAGAAATATGCCGGCCAGATGGACTTCGCCAAGGCGAGCGCCATCATCAAGGGGCTGCTGCAATAGACGACGGTCTCAGTCCTTGCAGATCGGCACCGGCTGCGGTGGCGGTGCCGGATGATCCTTCTTGTACTGGGCGATGATGGGCTCCAGCACCTTCTTCGGCCAGAATTTGGGAGTGCCGATCTCCTTCAGGCAGGAGGCGTTCCAATAGGTGCCCGCGTTTGAGAGCGCCTGGCCGGCGGCCTTGGCCCGGGCGACAGCGGCGATGTCGCGCGATTCCGGATAGATGTAGAGCGTCGTCGGGTTGTTCTTCACGAGGGGGATGATCTGCTCGGCGTCGGCGGGCGACCAACTGGTGCAGCCGTTGCTGCGGCCGCCGGCATAGTTCACCAGCTTGCCGAACGGAACGAGGCCGTCATGGTCGGCATAGGAGCTTTGCGGGCTCTTGCGCATGCACAGGCCCTTCAAGATCGCCGCCGGATGGCCGCCGATCACGCGCTGCCTGGCGTTCGCCGCTTCGCCTTCGCCGTCGAACTGGATGAAGCTGCGCATGAACACCGCGTTCTGCGCGCCGACACGATAGTAGCCCTTGAAGGACGTCTTGGTCTCTGCCGTCATATAGGCGCCGCCGGCCGTCAGCGCCGAGTCCATGGCATTGCCGAAATTCTTCGCGCAGCGCCTGCCGTTGGAGAAATCGGCAACGCCTTTCAGGTTGCGGCCGCCGCCATGGCCCGAGGAAACCGCGCGGAAGAGCTGCTTGCTTTCACAAATGATGTAGTAGCGCTGGCCAGGCACGCTGTTGCCCAAATCCCCGGGACGCGTGGCATCCATGGCGAAGTAGCAGGGGTTGCTGACCGAACCTTCGCTGACCTTCTTCTGGTAGAGCGCGCGCGCCCGCTCCAGCACGACCTGAGAGATCTGGCCTTCGCCGTCGCCGACATGGCGCTGCAGCCAGTCGGGAACGGTCGACGGCCGCAAAGCCGCAAAAGAGCTGACCGATGCCGTCAGGGCGGCCAGGATCGCGACAAGGCAGAAGATGGCCGCGCCCCGCGGGACAGATCTCAACCGCACCCTCTTGCCCCTCCCGTCGAAATGTCTCGTATCCGTGAATCAGCTGGGCCGATTATAGAAGGTCTCGCACGCATCGGCGAAACACTTCTAGTTTAGCGACGCCCTTTTGGAGGTCGGATTTTCGGCCCGCTTCGATTGAGCTATGATCTGATTCCGGCGCGCCCACGCCTCCTCCCTCCGTCGGGAAGCATCGTTCATGCAGGGCAGTTTATCACCGAACCAACTGTTCGAGCGCCAGGCATAAGGAGGGGTTGTCAAGACTGCTCGCGGCAGGAGGTTTTTCGATGCGGTTTTCCGCGCCCGTCTATCATCTGAAACGCCAGGCGAGGCTTCTGTCCCGCAGCGAAAATGTGCCCCTCCACCAGGCGCTCGACCGCGTTGCCGCCAAGCAAGGCTTCGGCAGTTGGAGCCTGCTTGCGGCCAAGGCCGCCGAGGCTGCGCCAGCCGGCGCCTTGTTGGCGCGGCTGATCCCCGGCGACATGGTCCTCGTGGCGGCGCGGCCGGGGCAGGGCAAGACGCTGATGAGCCTCGAACTTGCCGTAGCCGCCATGAAGCAAGGCAGTCGCGCCGTATTCTTCACCCTGGACTACATGCATGCCGATATCCTCGACCGGTTCCGTGACATCGGCGTCGACCCAGCCGATTTCAACCGCCTGTTCGAGTTCGACAATTCCGACGCCATCAGCGCCGCCTACATCATCGAGGCGTTGCGGGCGGCGCCGCGCGGCACGCTGGCGGTCATCGACTATCTGCAACTGCTCGACCAGAAGCGGGAGAATCCGGAACTCATGGTCCAGATCCGCGCCTTGAAATCGTTTGCCCGGGAACGGGGACTGGTGCTCATCTTCATCTCGCAGGTCGACAGGTCATATGATTCCGCCCGGAAAGCATTCCCGGATATCGGCGATATCCGGCTGCCGAACCCGCTCGACCTGTCGCTGTTCGACAAAGCCTGTTTCCTGAACAAGGGCGAAATCCGGTTTCAGGCGACTTGAGAGCGATCCGTATCGCTTCTATGCCGGTCTCGACAGGGAAGCCAAGAATGATCGAAATCGTCAAACCCGCGCTCGAACATTTGCCGTCCTACAAGGCGGCGCTCGAGCGCGGATGGTCGCCCACAATGTGCGGCTCCTCGAAGCGACGCGCGAGCAACTCGAGGCGATCGAGAAAGATCCCGTTGAATTTCTCGCCGGCCTTGACGATCCCGAAGCGAAGGGGCCGCCCATCGCGTTGCCCGACGGCACGACCGTGCCGCGCCTGCCGGGCTTCCGGCGCTGGATCTGGGACGGCGAGGCCGCCGGCTCGATCGGCTTTCGCTGGCAGAAGGGCACGTCGGAGCTGCCCTCGCATGTGCTCGGCCATATCGGCTATGCGGTGGTGCCGTGGAAGCGCAACCGCGGCTATGCCACCGAAGCGCTGCGGCTGATGCTGGACGAGGCGAGGGCGGTCGGGCTCGATCATGTCGAGATCACCAGTGATCTCGACAATCCTGCCTCGCACAAAGTGGTGCTTGCCAATGGCGGCAGGCTGGTCGGGCGGTTTGCCAAAATTGCGGCCTATGGCGGCGCAGAGAGCCTGAGGTTCCGGATCGATCTTTAAAGCGCTGGCGCTGAGACGAATTCAGGCGACGCGCTTTAAATTTTTGTTTTGATGCATGTCGTTGTCCCAGAACCGCTGCACACTTCTGGGCGAGATGCATTGAATTATTCCGCGGCCGCCGGCAGCGGCGGCGTCGCGCGGCTGCGCCATTCCCAGGTCTGCGAGGCAAAAGCCACCACGACCGCCACCAGCATGGCGAGCACGCCGGCCAGCGGCAGGCTGCGATAGCCCAGGCCGGCATTGAGCATCGCCGCGCCCAGCGAGGCAGCCAGCGCGATGCCGACATTGAAGCCGGACGGGATCAGCGAGGAGGCGAGGTTGGAGGCATCGGCCGTCCAGGCGAGGATGCGCGTCTGGATCGGCGCGCCGATAGCGAAATTGAGACCGCCCCAGATGACGATTGCCGCGACCATCGGCACCGGATAGGGGCTGACGAGGTAGATGACGCCAAGCGTCACCGCCTGCAGGGCAAGCATGACGACCAGCGACGGCATCAGCTTCCAGTCGGCGAGCTTGCCGCCGACCAGGACGCCGATCGTGGCCCCGACGCCGTTGAGCAAAAGCACAAAGGGGATCAGGCCCTCGTCGAGGCCCGTGACCTCGAGCAGCATCGGCGTGATGTAGGTGAACAGCGCAAACTGGCCGATCATCAGCATCAGCATCAGGATCAGCGAGGTCCAGACCTGCTGGCGGCCGAGCACGCGAACTTCGCGCGCCAACCCGGCTGGCCGGTTGGCGGCGCCCGCCGTGCGTGGCAGCAGCGCCAGCATGGCGACGATCGCGACAAGGCCCAGCGCGCCCATCACCCAGAAGGTCGCGCGCCAACCCCACAGGCTGCCGATCGCGGTGCCGGCCGGCACGCCGATGATATTGGAAACCGTCAGCCCCGAGAGAATGACCGCGACCGCCCGGCCGCGCTGGTCCTCGCGCACCAAGCTGACCGCAACCACCATGGCGACACCGAAATAGCAGCCATGCGCCACGGCAGTCGCGACCCGCAGCAGAAGCATCGAGGCGAAATCGGGCGCCAGCGCGCAAGCCGCCTGGCCAAGGGTGAAAGCGATCGTGAGCCCAATCAGCAGCGTCTTGCGCGAGACCTTGCCGGTGGCCAAAGCCAGCAGCGGGCCGCCGATCGCAATGCCGCAGGCATAGCCGGAGACGAGATAGCCGGCGGTGGGCACCGAAACGCCGAGGCCCTGCGCCACCTCCGGCAGCACGCCGGCGATGACGAATTCGGTGGTGCCGAAGGCGAAGGCGGCAAGGAAAAGGGCAATCAGCGGCAGCATGGTTCAAAACATAGGCGAGGAATGCACGTCTCAAACCATGCCTGCGCGGGCGCGGCAATGCAGAAATTGGCGATGGCGCTTTAGCTTTTCTTGACGGGACGCATCAAAGTCGGCCTGTCGCTTGCTGCTACGCTGCCTTTTTGCGCCCGTAAGGGATCTTCAGCCAGGCCCGTTCGTGCAGGTAGTAAAGCAGCGACTTGGTGACCACTTCGGTGAGCCCGATCGTGGCGGCGAGCTTGATGCTGCCGGTGACCACCAGGGAGATGATCATCGTGTCGATCGTGCCGGTGACGCGCCAGGAAAGCGCCTTGGCGAAGCTGCGCGAATGCGTGTCCATCGACGGATCGTCCTCCCAACAGGTCCACAGGCGTTCCTTAGCCGACGGAAGCGAGGATGAGCAAAGACTTATTTTTTCGGAAGGTCCCGATCGCCTCAGCTGGCCTTCAGCCGCGAACCGCCGAGCAGGCCGCGCTCCTCGAGCACCGGATAGGCGATCGAGGCGAGCAGCGAGTTGATCTGCTTCAGGTCGCGGATGGTGTCGAGGTGGATCGAGCTCGTCTCGACGCTCTTGGCGGTGCCTTCGCGCAGGCGCTCAAAATGGCTGGCGCTGGTTTCCTTCTCGCGTTCGCGCAAGAGATCCTTTTCGAGCACCAGCTGGCGCGCGGTTTCCGGATCGCGCGAGACCAGCACGTTGAAGGCAAGCCGCGCATTGGCGAGCACCGAGGAATGGAAGGCGCAGAGCTCCTGCCAGCCTTCAGGCGTGAATTCCAGGCCGCGCTCCAGCTTCTTCCTGACATGCACCAGCATGTTGCGCACGATGATGTCGCCGACCTGCTCCAGCTTGACGCAGGCGCCGATCAGCTCCTGGCACCGCAACGCCTCATCCTCGGTCAGCGGGTTCCTGGTGATCTTGGCGAGATAGAGTTTTATCGCCGCGTGCTTCCTGTCGACGCGGTCGTCGAGCGCGGCCAGCGCCTTGATCTTGTCGGTGTCGGCTCTCTCGTAAAGCTCGATGATGCGCTTCAACATGATCTCGACCGTCTCGCAGACCCGCACCACCTCGCGCGTCGCATTGGCCAGCGCCTGGCTCGGCGTGTCCAACGCGCTTTCATTGAGCGCCGACAGTTCGACGACATCCAGCGTGGCGGCCGGCTCCGGCACGGCTCCGAGCGCAACGATCTTCTCCGAGACACGGTAGACGAGGCCCGCGAGCGGCAGGCCGGCGAGCAGGATGATCACATTGAACAGGATGTGGGCATTGACGATCTGGTCCGGAACAGTGGCGCCGAGGAAGCCGATGGGCGGCTTCAGCGTCATGAACAGGATCAGCACCACCAGCGAGCCCACGCCGCGCATCAAAAGGTTCCCGATCGGCACGACGCGGACGCCTGGATCGGCGTTGCGGGTAAGCAGGGGCGCGATGATCGAGGAGCCGAGATTGACGCCGAGCACCAGCACGATGCCGAGCTCGGGAGGGATAAAGCCGCGCCCGGCCAGCGTCACCAGGAGCAGCACGGCGGCGATCGAGGAATGGAACAGCCAGGTAACCAGCGCGGCGAGCAGGTAAGCGGTGACATAGTCGCCGGAGAAATAATTGACGATCAGCGGCATCAACTGGCTGTTGCGCAGCGGTTCCGACGCCTGACCGATCATCTCCAGCGACAGGATCAGCAGGCCGACGCCGATCAGGATACGGCCCATCTGCCGCCAATCGCGCCGCTCGGTGGCCATGAACATGACCGTGCCCGCGATCAGGCAGAGCGGCACCAAAAGCGTCAGATCGAAGGTGAGCAGCTTGGCCACCAGCGCCGAACCGATCTCGGCGCCGCGCACTGCCAATTGCCCGGCGGCGCCCGAAACGATGCCGGCGCCGGCGAAGGAGCCGACCAGCAGCGTCACCGCGGTCGAGCTCTGCAGCGCGATCGCCAGCCCGCAGCCGGCCAGCACCGCCATGACCGGATTGCGCATGGTGGCGCGCAGCCGGTGGCGCAGCACGTCGCCATAGGCGCGCTCGACGCCCGTCTTCACCATGCGGGTGGCGAACAGCATCAGCGCCACCGCGCCGGCAAGGTGCAGGAGGACGACGGAGCCGCTCACAGCCAAACTCGCGAGGTGGCATCAGGGGTGCGGAGAGGGGTACGAATCTTAGTCATTTCAACGGGTCGAAATATACCAGATAAAATTAGCCGAATAATAGATTTTTCTGATGCGATGATCGTCTCGGCTCGGCGGCGCATGTCGGAAATGAATGTAGGAAGCATTGGTTGCATGCGCCTGCCGGCAGCGCTTCGCCTCATATCGCCCAACGCTCGGCCGCGTGATCCGAAGCGTTGTTGAAGCGGCTGGTGCAAGCCTCGGAAAACATTACAGAATTGTAATTCTGGCGTTCAGTTTCGGTTCATTCATTGGCGGCTATTCCCCTGCCTATCGACAACAAGGAATACCGACCATGAAGCGTCTCATACTTTGCGCCGTCACCGCCTCGATGCTGGCCGCCTCGGCCTTCTCCGGCCAAGCCGCGCCGCTCGCCCAGCCGAGCACGCCGCAGTCGAGCTACACCCAGGTCGACTGGCAGAAGCCCGGCAGGCATCTCGACAAGCGCGTCATCGTCAAGAAGGAGGTGGTAAGGCGCAGCCATTGGCGCAACGGCCAAAGATATTCCAACTGGAACCGTCACCAGCCGCTCCGCGACTGGAACCGCCACGGCCTGCGCCGCCCTGGTCCCGGCCAGGAATGGATCCGCGTCGGCAACGACTATTTGCTGGTCAGCATCCTCTCCGGCATCGTCTTCGGCGCGATCGCCGCGCAGTAATCTCGACAATCGCGAAATTCGGAAGGCGGCCGCCCGGCCGCCTTCTCGTCTGTGAAAAGCGGGTACGATGGGCCGGATGGGGTCGCCGTGCCCGGGCTGCTTGATTATATGGAGGGCAAACGAGTTTCCCCGATGCGCTTTCCGCCCGCCTTCCTCGACGAGATACGCGACCGCGTGCCGATTTCGCAGGTCATCGGCACGCGCGTCGCGTGGGACAGGAAAAAGACCAACGCGTCGCGCGGCGACTACTGGGCCTGCTGTCCCTTCCACGGCGAGAAGAGCCCGTCCTTCCATTGCGAGGACAAGAAGGGCCGCTATCACTGCTTCGGCTGCTCGGTTTCGGGCGACCATTTCAAGTTCCTCACCGAGCTAGACGGCATGAGCTTCCCCGAAGCCGTCGAGAAGATCGCCGAGATGGCCGGCGTGCCGATGCCGGTGCGCGACGAACAGGAAGAGCGGCGCGAGAAGGAACGCGCCAGCCTGACCGACGTCATGGAAATGGCGACCGCCTTCTTCCAGGAGCGGCTGCAGAGCGCCGACGGCGCCAAAGCCCGCGCGTATCTGCGCGACCGCGGGCTGACACCGGCGACGCAGCAATCCTTCCGTCTGGGCTATGCGCCCGACAGCCGCAACGCGCTCAAGGAACATCTTGCTGCCAAGGGCGTGCCGAAGGCCGATATCGAGGCCTGCGGCCTGGTGCGGCACGGCGACGACATCCCGGTCTCCTACGACTGGTTCCGCGACCGCATCATGTTTCCAATCCCGGATTCGCGCGGCAAGATCATCGCCTTCGGCGGGCGCGCGCTGGCGCCCGACGCGCTCGCCAAATACATGAATTCGCCGGAGACGGAGCTCTTCCACAAGGGCAACGTGCTCTACAATTTCGCGCGCGCCCGCAAAGCGTTGGCCAAAGGCGGCACGGTGATCGCCGTCGAAGGCTATATGGACGTGATCGCGCTGGCGCAGGCCGGCTTCGAGAACGCCGTGGCGCCGCTCGGCACGGCGCTGACCGAAAACCAGCTCGAGCTTCTGTGGCGCATGGCGCCCGAGCCGGTGCTGTGCTTCGACGGCGACCAGGCCGGGCTGAAGGCGGCATGGCGTGCCGCGGATTTGGCGCTCCCCTCCGTGCAGGCCGGGCGCTCGGCACGTTTTGCGCTGCTGCCGGAAGGCAAGGACCCCGACGACCTGGTCAAGGCCGAGGGACCGGACGCGTTCCGCGTGGTGCTGGCGGAGGCGCGACCGCTTGTCGACCTTCTGTGGATGCGGGAGACCGCCGGCGGTGTCTTCGAGACGCCAGAGCGACGCGCCGAGCTGGGAAAAAGGCTGAGTGAACTCGCCAGCCGTATCCGGGACGAGAGTGTTCGCTACGAATATCAACAGGTGATGCGCGAACGGGTGCGGAGCTTCTTCGGAGCCCAGCGGAATGTTCGGCAAGGCCGTCAGGATTGGAAGCCGGGGCAGAGCAAGACGCCCGTGCCCGGCGGGCAGTTCGCGAAAGGTGGGGCGGCCGGCGGGCGCGCCGCGATCACCGAGAGCCTGGGTCGCTCGGCGCTGGTCAAGCGAGCCGGCGAGGGGATGTCGGTGCGCGAGGCGACGATCATCGTGGCACTGGTCAACCACCCGGCGCTGATCGACGAGAATTTCGCCCATGTCGAATTCCTCGACCTCGCCAATTCGGATTTGCGCAAGCTGCACGCGGCCATTCTCGACGCCATGGCGCATGAAGCGGCCGACGAGCGCGGCGCGGTCATCGCCACCATCGAGCGCGCCGGCTGCGGCGGCATCTGGGAGCGGGCTGTCGAGTTGATTAAGCGCGCGCGGCAATGGCCGGCGCTGGAAACGGCGGCGCTTGACGATGCCCGCGACGCCTTCAACCAGGCGCTCCACTTGCAGCGTAGCGCCCGCACATTACATAGAGAGCTGAAACAGGCGCAGGCGGCGCTCGATGCAGACCCTTCGGACGAAAACTTCCGGCATCTCGTCGAGATTCAAGCGCAATTCAACGATGTGCAGGCAACGGAAGCGCTGATCGAAGGATTCGGCGTCTCGTCGGGCAGGGTTGGCCGCGTTTAGGGCCGAACACCACCCATTGGAAGTGAAGTGGAAATGCGCGGCGCGTCGAATCGACGCCTCTAAGTCGGGTAATTGATTCGCTTTTTTCATGCGAATCATGCCAGAGGCGCTTGACCTTCTGGCAGATTGGCGGAATCAGGACGATTCGAAACGTTAACCGTGCCACGGCATCGACGGGAATTCGAGCGATGTGAGGCACCGGTGGCGACTGGACAGGCAAAGTGCCCGCTCCAGATATCAGGGTTAATCTGGACTTAATGCATGTCGCCCAAAAGTGGAAACCGGTTTGGGACAGAGACATGCACAAAACAAAAGAGATGACACGGTTGCTGGGCCGGTGAAAAGCGTTCCGGCGCGAGCGCGTCCAGCATAACCGGTACGGCAGTTTACGCGGCCTCGATATTCGGCCGCTTGGAGACGACAAAGAATGGCGACAAAGGAAAAGGAAGAGGTCGAGACCGAACGCGAAGGCGCCACCGATGGCCCCCTGCTCGACCTTTCCGACGATGCTGTCAAGAAGATGATCAAGGCCGCGAAGAAACGCGGCTATGTCACGCTCGACGAGCTCAACGCGGTGCTGCCCTCGGAAGAGACGGATCCGGACCGCATCGAAGATATCAATGCGATGCTCAGTGACATGGGCATCAACGTCGTCGAGGACGACGAGGTGGGCGAGGAGGCGGAAGCCGAGCCGGCCGCCGACGCCGAGGAAGACGCCAACGAGCTCGCCGAGCAGACCGGCACCGCCGTCGCCGCCACGACCACCAAGAAAGAGCCGACCGATCGCACCGACGACCCGGTGCGCATGTATCTGCGCGAGATGGGCTCGGTCGAGCTGCTGTCGCGCGAGGGCGAAATCGCGATCGCCAAGCGCATCGAGGCCGGCCGCGAGACGATGATCGCGGGGCTGTGCGAAAGCCCGCTGACCTTCCAGGCCATCATCATCTGGCGCGACGAGCTCAACGAATCGAAGATCCTGCTGCGCGAGATCATCGACCTCGAGGCGACCTATGCCGGCCCCGAAGCCAAGCAGGCGCCCGTCGTCGAACGCATCGAGGAAGCGCCCAAGCCCGAGGAGAAGCCACGCGGCCGCTCGGCGGCACGCGAGGAAGAAGACGACATCACCAATGTCGGCGGCGACACGCGCGGGCTGGAGGAAGAGGAAGACGACGAGGACGAGGCGAGCCTGTCGCTGGCCGCGATGGAAGCGGAACTGCGCCCGCAGGTGATGGAGACGCTCGACGTCATCGCCGATACCTACAAGAAGCTGCGCAAGCTGCAGGACCAGCAGGTCGAGAACCGCCTGGCCGCGGCCGGCACGCTGTCGCCCAGCCAGGACCGCCGCCTGAAGGAGCTGAAGGACCAGCTGATCAAGGCAGTGAAGTCGCTGTCGCTCAACGCAGCGCGCATCGAGGCGCTGGTCGAGCAGCTCTACGACATCAACAAGCGCCTGGTGCAGAACGAGGGCAAGCTTTTGCGCCTCGCCGAAAGCTATGGCGTGCGCCGCGAGGAGTTCCTGCGGGAGTATCAGGGCTCGGAGCTCGATCCGAACTGGACGCGCTCGATCGCCAACCTGACCTCGCGCGGCTGGAAGGAGTTCACCAAGAACGAGAAGGATGCGATCAAGGAGCTGCGCGCCGAGATCCAGAATCTCGCCACCGAAACGGCGATCTCGATCCTGGAATTCCGCAAGATCGTCAACCAGGTGCAGAAGGGCGAGCGCGAGGCCGCGATCGCCAAGAAGGAAATGGTCGAGGCGAATCTTCGCCTGGTCATCTCCATCGCCAAGAAATACACCAACCGCGGCCTGCAGTTCCTGGATCTCATCCAGGAAGGCAATATCGGCCTGATGAAGGCGGTCGACAAGTTCGAGTACCGTCGCGGCTACAAGTTCTCGACCTACGCCACCTGGTGGATCCGGCAGGCCATCACCCGCTCGATCGCCGACCAGGCGCGCACCATCCGCATTCCGGTGCACATGATCGAGACGATCAACAAGATCGTTCGCACCTCGCGCCAGATGCTGCACGAGATCGGCCGCGAGCCGACGCCGGAGGAACTGGCGGAAAAGCTCGCCATGCCGCTGGAAAAAGTGCGCAAGGTGCTGAAGATCGCCAAAGAGCCGATCTCGCTCGAAACGCCTGTCGGCGACGAGGAGGATTCGCATCTCGGCGATTTCATCGAGGACAAGATGGCGATCCTGCCGATCGACGCGGCGATCCAGGCCAACCTGCGCGAGACGACGACGCGCGTGCTTGCCTCGCTGACGCCGCGCGAGGAACGCGTACTGCGTATGCGTTTCGGCATCGGCATGAATACCGACCACACGCTGGAGGAAGTCGGCCAGCAGTTCTCGGTAACACGCGAGCGCATCCGCCAGATCGAGGCCAAGGCGCTGCGCAAGCTCAAGCATCCGAGCAGATCGCGCAAGCTCAGAAGCTTCCTCGACAGCTGAAGCAGTCTGCTTTCCGGAGTTCGGCATGGGGGCGACCTACGGAAACATCAGCATAGAGGGGCCAACGCGTGAGGCGTTGGCCAACTGGCTGAGATTGAAGAAAATCGATGCCTTCGTCACCGCGCCGGATGAGAGCGGTTGGATCACATTTTCGGACCAATATACGGACGGGCTCGATCCTGCCTGGATTGAACCTTTGCTCCAGAGCCTTACGCGTGACCTGGCCTGTGTCGGCATCGCGATCACCGTCTTCGACGAAGAACAATTGCGCCTCTGGGCGGCGAAGGATGGTGTTCTGCAGTCTCGCTACAATTCTTGCCCAGGCATAGAGATGAGCGACCCTGACGATGAGGATATGCGTCCTCGGCTCGAAGATGCCGCCGCGTTGCTGGCTACGATCGGCAAATCCACCGCGGCCGACAGTCTGCTTCAGATATTGGGGATGGATGGAGCCAAAGAGTGCGCAGCTCCGCTCGACCTCCACGAAGAACTCGCGACGTATCTGCGACTTCCAGAGAATTCCGTTGGCCTCGGCCACAGATACATTCTGAAGGATAAGGTTGACCTGCTCGAAGAGGGGCTGATCAGGACCGTCGACAACTAGCGTTGTCGTTTGGGCAGCTGAGCCAAGCGCTGGGCAAGGATCGAAAGGGCGCTTCGGCCCCCTTTTTCATTGCCAGTTTCGCTTGCAACCCTTGTCTGGAACGGTTGCCGGGAGGATAGTCGAAACGTCGAATGCATTTCCGGACAGTTGGCCGGATGCCCTGGCCATCTAGCTCCGATGGGAGGTGTGCCATGACGACGTACATCGTGCTTATCAACTGGACTGAGCTCGGCGCCAAGAATGTGCGGGAGTCGCCGAAGCGGCTCGATGCCGCCAAGAAGCTGCTGGGGGAAATGGGCGGCTCGTTCAAGGCATTCTACCTGACCATGGGCGAATGCGACATGGTCGCCATCGTCGAAGCGCCGGACGATGCGGTGCTTGCCCGCTTCGCGCTGATGTTGTCGTCGGGCGGCAATGTCAAAACGCGGACGATGAAGGCGTTTCCGGAATTCGCCTATCGGGAGATCATCAGCTCGCTCGGGTAAAGCGGCTGACGGGCTCGGCGCGGCTGTTGCGAAACCGCGCCGCATTCCCGATAGTCGCGCCATGCCCGAGCCGTTGCTGACAGTCTGGTACAACACACGCTGTCCGGTGTGCGACGCCGGCATCAACCGGCAGAAGCGGCGGCTGGTCGAGGCGGTCAAGGCTGGCCGCATCGAATTCCGCGACATCAATTTCGAACCCGAGGCGCTTTCCGCCTTCGGCGCCTCGCTGGAGAATATCCGCCGGCGCCTGCATGCGACCGATGCCGGCGGGCGGCTGCTGGTCGGCGCCGACGTGGCGATCGCGGTCTGGCGGATCACGCCGGGCGAGGGATGGCTGGCGAGCTTGTTCGGCAACCCCATCGCGCTGCCGTTGACGCGCTTTGCCTATGACCGTTTCGCGGACGTGCTCTACGCCTGGAACCGACGCAAGGGCCGTTGGTAGCGGTCTGGCCCAGCCGTATGAGGACGCATATGCCATCTTGGAACGGCGTAAGATACATCTTAAGATATATCTTGACTCAACAAGCGCCGCGTCTTACTTACGATGTATCGTAAGATATAACTCAAGGAGCAATCCATGCACAGACACAACCACTTCGGCGAGCGCATGTTCATGCATATGGCCGGCAAATTTGGTGGCAGAGGGGGGGGCGGCTTCGGCCCGTTCGGCCATGGCGGCAGGGGCGGCGGACGCGGCGGCCCGGGCGACATGTTCCGCGCTGGGCGCATGCTGGCCGACGGCGATCTCAAGCTGATCACGCTGTCGCTGCTGGCCGACGCGCCGCGCCACGGCTACGACATCATCAAGGCTCTGGAAGAGCGCACCAGCGGCATCTACAGCCCGAGCCCGGGCGTGGTCTATCCGACGCTGACCTTCCTGGAGGAGGCGGGCTACGCGGTATCCTCGAGCGAAGGCAACAAGAAGGTGTTTTCGATCACCGAGGCCGGCAAGGCGCATCTGGACGAGAACCGCGAGATGATCGACAGCGTGCTCGACCATCTCGAGCGTTTCGGCCGCAAGATGGCCGCGGCGCGCGAATGGTTCGGCTGGGTCGACGACAAGGACGAGGGGCGCCGCGGCCGTTCGGAAACGCGCGACCGGTTCCGCGCGCTGCGACACCGGCTGCGCGCCGCGCTCGGCGACATCGCCGACGCGCCGGAGGACAAGCAGGCCGAGGCGATCAGCATCCTGGAAGACGCCGCAGAGGCGATCGAGGCCTTGGCTCGTCGCTAAGACATTCTCATAGGGAAACCCAAAAGCCCGGATCGCTCCGGGCTTTTGTAGTCAGTCAGCGATCGGCAAGAGCAGGGGATTATTCCTTGCCGACATATTCGCTGATCAGCTTCTCGTTGCGCGCCTTCTCGATCTTGGCGGTGGTCTCGGCCGCGATCCGCTCGTCGGTGCGGTACTTGACCAGGTTCACCAGGCTGCCGGTGAGCAGCAGCACGCCCATCGCCCAGTAGCCCTTGGTCGAGAGGTCGACCGGCGCCAGCCACAGCGACAGGCCGAGCATGAAATAGGCTGCGCCCACCGATACGGTGTTGAACAGGATGTAGGTCTGATTGCCGTTCATCGTCGTATTCCTTGGATTTGATCTATTATGGGAAATTGCGGGTTCAGTTCAGGGATTTGAGGCGCGCCAAAACATCCTCAGCGCGCACTTTGGTGGCCGGCCCGTGGCCTGCTTCGGCGAGGCGTTCACGGATCGCCTCGTGGCGCAGCTCGTCGTCAATCTCGTCGAGGATGCCGGCCTCTTCGAACGGGTCGGAGCTGTCCTTGATGCGGGCCAGCAATTCCTCCGCTTCGTTGATGCTTGCGGTGCGGCCGATCGAGCGGTTGAGGCGCGACTGCGCCTTGCGTTCGGCATCGATCGCCCTGGCGGAGATCATGCCCTGGTTGAGATCGATGATGCGGCGATGCGCCTGTTCCACGGACAGGCGCATCCGCAAGGTCTTCTCGCCGAGGCTCTTGACCGTGGCGCGGCGGACCTCGCGCTCGTTCTCGAGTTCGGCGATTGCGGAAGCGCCGCCTTCGGCAAGCGCCTGGTTGTTGGCGGAAAGCGCGCTGAGCGTGCGGGTTTCCAGATCGGCGATGCGGCGGTCGAGCTGGTCGAGGCTGGTCTGCTCGGCGCGCTGGCGCACGATCAACGAGGCGAGCGTCTGCTTGGCGGCGGCAAGGCCCGCCTCCGCGTCGCGGATGCGCTGGGCCAGAAGGTCGATCGCAAAACGATCCTTCAGATTGTCCTCGGCCCGTGCGCTGGCGCCGTCCAGCAATGTCTTGATCAGGCTAAGCATGGTCTTCTTCTCCCTGTTTTTGTGAACGATGTTCACAAACCCAACATAACAGGAAATGAACACTGTTCAAGCGTTATTTGAACGCTGTTCATGAAGCGTTGGCCATGGTAAACGCAAGCAAATGGAATGAATCTTGGGCTGGGCTTGCCGACTTCGGACATAAGGACAGGAAAGAAGCATGGCGCTGGACAAGGAAGAGATGAGCGAGAAGGTGCTCGCCATTGCCGAGGCGCTGCTCAACGAGGGCGGCGCCGACAATCTGAAGGCACGCACCATCGCCGAGCAGGCCGGCATCTCGGTCGGATCCGTCTATAACCTCTTTGCCGATCTCGACGAGGTGCACCGCGCCGTCAACATGCGCCTGCTCGACCGGCTCGGCGCGACAGGCATCGCGGCGATGGCCGATCTCGAAAGGCAAGGGGTGACCGATGTCCGGCATCGCATCCTGGCGATGGCGGCGGCCTATGTGCGCTTCGTCGAGGCGCATCCCGGCAGCTGGCCGGCGGTGCTTGCCTTCAACCGCCGCCGCGCGACGCAGCCAGGCCCCGATGCCTATGACGCGCTGCTCGACGCGCTCTTCGACATCGTCGCCGGCGTGCTCAAGGCCGGCGATTTCGGCCTCGACGACGACCGCCGCGCGCTTGCGGCGCGGACCTTGTGGTCAAGCGTGCACGGTATCGTGACCAGCGGCTATGTGGCGAATTCGAACAGCAGGCAGGCCGAGGAGATCTGGCATCAGATCGAGCTTCTGGTCGGCGTTTTCGTCAAGGGGCTGGAACACGGCGGCGCATTCGCGCATGCTGAGACAAAGCCTGAATGAACAGGCGGCGCCGTAATGACGTGCCCGCGTGGATGGGAGTTTTGAAAAATGTCTTTTCTGAAGAAGCTTTTTGGCGGCGGCGGTGAGGCAACGGAGGCCGGCACCGCCAAGCCGGCAAAGCAGGTCGAGCACAAGGGGTTCCTGATTAGCGCCACGCCCTACAAGGCCGAGGGCCAGTACCAGACCTGCGGCGTCGTCTCGAAGGAAGTGGACGGTGTGATGAAAGAGCACCGCTTCATCCGCGCCGACCGCTTCGCCGGATTGGACGACGCCGTCGACATCTCGATCAAGAAGGGCATCCAGCTCGTCGACGAGCAGGGCGAGCGGATGTTCGGCTAACGGGCGCCGCCGCTCAGAACGCGACCTTGTCGCCGCCCTTGAGCTGGAGGATCTGCCGCGCTTCGTCGGGCGTGGCGATCGAGGCGCCGAGGCCTTCGATGATCTGGCGCACCTTGGTCACCTGTTCGGCGCTGGAGCGGGCGAGCTTGCCCTTGCCGATCCATAGCGAGTCCTCCAGGCCGACCCGCACATTGCCGCCCAGCGCAATCGCCTGCGTAGCGATCGGTAGTTGGTGGCGGCCGGCGCCCAGCACCGACCAGTGATAGTCGTTGCCGAACAGGCGGTCGGCCGTGCGCTTCATATGGGCGACGTCTTCCGGGTGGGTGCCGATGCCGCCGAGGATGCCGAAAACGCTCTGGACGAAGAACGGCGCCTTGACCAGGCCACGCTCGACGAAATGCGCCAACGTGTAGAGGTGGCCGATGTCGTAGCACTCGATCTCGAAGCGCGTGCCGTTGTCAGCGCAAGTGCGCAAGATGTGCTCGATGTCGCCGAAAGTGTTGCGGAAGATGCGGTCGCGCGAAGATTCGAGATAGGGCCGTTCCCAGTCATGCTCGAATGTCTTGAACCGCTCCAGCATCGGGAACAGCGCGAAATTCATCGAGCCCATGTTGAGCGACGCGACCTCGGGCGCGAACACCTTGGCCGGCCTGACGCGCTCCTCCACGCTCATCGTCGCCGCACCCCCGGTGGTGATGTTGACGACGCAGTTGGAGCGCTGCTTGATGACCTGCAGGAACGGGGCGAAGGCCTCGGTTGACTGGTCTGGGCGCCCGTCGACCGGGTTGCGGGCGTGAAGGTGGACGATCGCGGCACCCGCATCGGCCGCCTCGATCGCGGCTGTCGCGATCTCCTCAGCCGTCACCGGCAAATGCGGCGACATTGACGGCGTATGAATCGAGCCTGTGACCGCGCAGGTGATGATGATCTTGTTCTGGTTCGCCACTTTGATGTCCTGACTTCGTTGTTGGACTGCGCCTATCTGACCGCGCCTTGCGTGATGCCGGAAACGAACTGCTTCGACAACACGATGTAGAGCAAGCTAATCGGCAGCGCCGCCAGTGTCAGCCCGGTGAACAGCACCCCCCAGTCGGTGGTGAATTCGCTGACGAACACGGTCAGCCCTTGCGGCAGTGTCTTCAAATTGTCGGAGGTGATCAGGACCAGGGGGAAGAAAGAGTCGTTCCAGCTGTTTGCGCAGGCGGCGGGCGGATCGCTTTCGGCAGAGCAGGATATCGGATCGCGCCCGGCGCCGCGAGGCTGATCCTGCGCGAGGACCGCCATCCAGCCGTGGCGCTGCCGCCGCTGCAGCGGGGCGAAAATGCAAAAAGAGGCGGGCGCTGATCGGCGCCCGCCTTCTTGGTTTCCAGATATAATCAGGCCGCGACTGCAGCCCGATCCGCATTGGCGGCAGCGATCGCGTCGACCTTGGCGGTGGCTTTGGCAAGCGCCGCCGCGACGGCGTCGGCGCCCATGCCGACGCCTTCGACGCGGATGACTTCGACATCAGTCATGCCGAGGAAGCCGAGCACGCTGCGCAGATAGGGAACCGCATGGTCCATCTGCACCGCGGCGCCTTCGGAATAGATGCCGCCGGAAGCGAGCACGATATAGACCTTCTTGCCGTTGACGAGGCCCTTCGGCCCGCCTTCGCCATAGGCAAAGGTCTTGCCGGAGCGGGCGACATGGTCGACCCAGGACTTCAACGTCGAGGAGATGTTGAAGTTGATGAAGCCTGTCGCGAGGATCACGGTGTCGGCAGCGAAAAGCTCGTCGAGCACGGCGTCGGAGACGCCGACGACCTCGGCCTGGCGCGGCGTGCGTGCTTCGGCCGGCGTGTAGATGCCGGTGGCGTAATCAGGGTCGATATGCGGCAGCGGATTGGCGACCAGATCGCGCACGACAAGCGTGTTGGCCGGATCGGCGGCAGCGAGCTTCTGGGCAAGATCTGTGGCGACGCGGGTCGAGTGTGAAGCGGCGCCGCGCGGGCTGGAGGTGACGAGAAGAATAGACATGGCGGTGTCCCCTTGGGGTTGGATTGAAACTTCCCCGCCAATATGGGATTGCCGCCCTATCAGGATAACTGGTATAATATGCATACAATCAATCTATAAAATGGATTGGACACGCATGCAGCCGAACCCGACATTAGATCAGCTCCAAATCCTGGTAGCGGTGGCCGATACCGGCAGCTTCTCGGCCGCGGGGCGCAAGCTCAACCGGGCGCAGTCGGTGGTAAGCTACGGCATCGCCAATCTCGAGGCGCAGCTCGGCCTGAAACTGTTCGAACGCGAAGGCGTGCGCGAGCCGCAACTGACCGATGTCGGCAAGGCGATGCTCGAAGATGCGCGGCGCATGATCGGCGTGCTGCATCGCATCCGCTCGCGCGCCGATGGCTACCGGCAAGGGCTGGAGGCGGAAGTGACGGTGTCGGTCGACGTGGCGCTGCCTTCACCGGCGCTGGTGCGCGTGCTCAAGGCCTTCGAGGCCCAGTTCCCGGCGGTGATGCTGAGACTCTATATCGGCTCGCTCGGCGCGATCGTCGATCAGGTCCTCAACGGCCAGTCAGATCTCGGCTTCGGCGGCCTGCACGGCGATGCCGACGTCAATCTGCTGCGCATAGGCTTCACTTCGATGGTGCCTGCGGCGGCACCCGATCACCCATTGGCCAAACTACCGAAGCCGGTTGCCGTCGAGGATCTGCGCGAGCATATCCAGCTCGTCGTCTCCGACCAGTCGGAGCGGACGCGCGGGCGCGACTACGGCGTGTTTGCCTATCGGACCTGGCGATTGACGGACGTGCGCACCAAGCATGCCTTGATGCGCGAAGGTCTCGGCTGGGGCGGTCTGCCGCGCTGGCTGATCGCCGACGATCTTGCCAGCGGCCGGCTGGTCGAGCTCGAACTGGAGCCGTATCGCGAGGTGCGCTCGCCGCTTTATGCCATGCACCGCACCGACCGCAGCCCCAAGCCGGCGGCATCCTGGCTGATCGACGAGTTCAAGCGGCAGCTCGGCTGCTTCAACGAGATGGAGCCGGGCGTTTGGACGGAGGAGGAGCCGGAGACAAGCCGTCCATGAGCGCGATCAGTACCGCGCGGTAATCCTCGCCGGACGCGCCGGCCTCGATGGCTAAAGCGGCCCGATCGAAGGCGGCCGCCAGCAAAGCGGTCAGCGCCTCGACCGGCAATCTGATCATTGCTTGCGCGCGCATCGCGGCGACCAGGCCTTCGCGCAACGAGCGGTTGCCGTGGCGGTTGTCGATCTCGTCCATCGCGGCGCGGCCGAGCACGGCCGGCCCGTCGAGCAGCAGGAGACGCGTGCGGCCGGGCGCTCGCATTGCCTTGAGATAGGCGTCCGAGCCTGCGATCAGCGCGTCACGCGCGGATAGCGAGGGCGGCGAGGCATGGTCGATCTCGCCCGCCACGGCCGCTGCTTCCTGCTCGACGACCGCCGCGAACAGCGCCTGCTTGTCGGCGAAGTGATGATAGAGCGCGCCGCGCGTCACGCCGGCCTCGGCGACGATCTCCGGCGTGCCGGTCTCGGCATAGGACTTTTCCGTAAACAGCTTTCGCGCCGCTCGGATCAGATCGGCGCGCGTCGCCTCGGTGCGGTCGCGATTGGAGCGGCGTTCGGACTCTTGTTGCATACATGCAGCCTGTATGTTATTTGAATTTACATACAGACTGTATGTTGGATGAGAGGAGAAGGAAAGATGAAGACGACAAGCTATTATCCGGTGCTGATGACGGATGATGTCGCAGGCACTGCGGACTTTTATGTCGAGCATTTCCGCTTCGAGCCGCTGTTTGCGAGCGACTGGTATGTGCATCTGCGCTCCAGCGAGGACAGGCGCGTCAATCTTGGCATCGTCCAGGGCGATCATCAGACGATCCCGCAAGAAGGGCGGGGGCGCACGTCGGGCCTGCTGATCAATTTCGAGGTCCGCGATCCCGACGCGGTCTATGAGCGGATTGTCGCCGCTGGCCTGCCGATCCTGCGCAGCTTGCGCGACGAGCCGTTCGGCCAGCGCCATTTCATCACCAGGGACCCCAACGGCGTGCTGATCGACGTCATCAAGCCGATCCCGCCGAGCGAGGAATTCCTGGCGCAATATGCCGAGGGCGTGGCCGGGGATAGGCCGGCGCGGCGATCTTAGCTCGTCCGCGCCACCGGCGTCACCATAACCTGGGAAACGCCGGTGCGGCGAACGACCGTGCAGAGCGTCTCGCGGCCGATGCGCTCGGCATCGAGCATGCGCACGAGGTCGTCGACGCCGGTGACCGGCCGTCCGTCGATAGCTGCGATGATGTCGCCTTCCTTCAGGCCGGCCTTGGCGGCGGGGCCGTTCTTCTCGACGCTGCGCAGGCGCACCGCCGTGTTCGTGGTCACCTGCGACAGAAGTGCCGCACGGCGCGGCAGGTTGGTCGTGTCGGCGGAAACGCCGATGAAGGCGCGGCGCACGCGGCCGAAGCGGATGATTTCAGAGATGACGAAATTGGCGGTATTGGACGCGACCGCGAAGGCGATGCCCTGCGCGCCATGGATCATGGCGGTGTTGACGCCGATCACCTCGCCTGCCGACGACACCAGCGGTCCGCCGGAATTGCCGGGATTGAGCGCGGCATCGGTCTGGATGACGTCGTCGATCAGCCGGCCGGTCGAGGCGCGCATCGAGCGGCCGAGCGCCGAGACGACGCCGGCGGTAACGGTCCACTCGAAACCGAGCGGATTGCCGATCGCAATCGCGATCTGGCCGCGGCGAAGGCGCTTGGAATCGCCGAGCGGCGCGATGTCGGCGAAGCTGCCGTCGGCGCGCACGAGCGCGATGTCGGTGTCGGGATCGCGACCAAGCACATGACCTTCGCGCGAAGCGCCGTCCGGCATGGTGACACGCACGGCGCGCGCATCGCCGACGACATGGAAGTTGGTGACGACCAGCCCGTCCTGCGCGATGACGAAGCCGGAGCCGTGGCCACCCGCGCCGATGCGCTCGATGCGGCACACGGCAGGCCCGATGCGGTCGACGGCGTCGGCGACCGTCGCCGAATAGGCGTCGAGCAAGGTGTCGTCGGATGGAAGTTTTTCGGCTGCGAAAGCCATCGGCGTGTTCCCTCGTAGAATGATGACTATATGTGCGGAGCAGCCGCAATTGCCGCGACCTGACCAGATGGCCAGTCCGGCCGGCGACTAGCCGTCAGGCGAGTACCCGCGGCGGTGTTGCCGAGCGATATCTGGGTCACCGAACCCAGGAGACAGTCTTATGAGCGACTTCAATCTCAGTGCCTTTTCCGACGCGATCGCCGATGTCGCGGCCACCGCCGCCCCCGCGCTGGCGAGTTTCGTCACGCATCATCACCGCACCGCGAGCGCCTTCCACTGGCGCGACGGCTATTTCGTCACCGCCGAGGAAGCGGTCGAAGCCGGCGAGGAGATCGAATTGACGCTGGCTTCCGGCGAAACCGTCAAGACCGAGCTCGTCGGACGCGATCCTTCGACGGGCGTTGCCCTGCTGAGGCCTGCTTCCGGGGACGCCGGGTTGCCGCAACTGGCTCAGGCCGGCGCTGTGCGGCCCGGCCATATCGCGATTGCGGCCGGCAACAGCGACGGCGCCGCGCTTGCGGTGCTCGGCACGGTCGGCGAGGTCGGGCCGGCCTGGCGCTCGATGCGCGGCGGCACGATCGACCGGCGCATCAATCTTGCCATCAACACCGGCGGGCGCTTCGAGGGCGGGCCGGTGCTCGACGCCAAGGGCAGCGTGATCGGCATGCTCTTGTTCGGGCCGCGCCGGCGGGCGCTGGTGATGCCCTACGAGACGATCGAGCGCGCGGTGGCGACGCTGCGCGAGAAGGGCCATGTCGCGCGCGGCTATCTCGGCGCCGGGCTGCATCCGATCCGCAATGGCGACACGAAAGGCGCCATGGTGATGAGCCTCGACGATAACGGCCCGGCCAAGGCCGCCGGCCTGCATGTCGGCGACATCATCGTCGCCTGGAACGGCGAGGCGGTGCATGGTCCGCGCGAGCTTATCCGCAAGCTCGGGCCGGATAGCGCCGGCACCACCGTCACGCTCGGTGTCTCGAGCGGCGGCGCTGAGCGCGACGTCTCGATCACTATCGGCGAGAAGCCGCTGAGCTGAGAGGGTCTATGGCAAGCAGCGCAGCACAAGCAGTCGCGAGACCGGCGATCGCGAGACCGGAGCCGGCAATTCACCGGCTGACGGTGCTGGTCGCGCTCGGCGATGCCCAGCGCGCCGAGCAGCTTGCCGATGCGCTGGCCGCGAGCGACGATCTGGCGCCGGCCTTGGCTGGGAGCGGCGTCGGCCAAATGGCGGATGTCGCCATCGTAGATGGGGCCGGCCTGGAAAGCCGGGTTGTCAGTTCGGCCACCCCAATCGTCCTGCTTTCGCGGCGTGCGGGCAGCGAGCAGGTGGCAAACAATGTGCTGGCCGTGCTGCCTGCCTCCGCGGACGGCCTGCTGATCGCCGCCGCAGCGCGGTTGGCGGCCTCAGGCTACCGCGTCGGCAGGGCGGCGCCGCCGGAGGCCGCGCATGGCGATTTCCACGATGACGAGCCTGCCGAGGAAGAGACGCCTGACGACAACCAGCCGCGCCCGGCTTTGTCGCCGCGCGAGGCGGAGGTGCTGGCTCTGCTGGCCGAAGGCGCGCCAAACAAGGTCATCGCCCGGCGGCTCAACATTTCCGTGCACACGGCGAAGTTCCACGTCGCCGCCATCCTGATCAAGCTCGGCGCCGCCAACCGCACGGACGCGATTGCTATCGCGATGCGGCAGGGGCTGGTGCTGGTCTGATGCCTTGAATAGCGGGTTCGATATCGGTGAGCCGAAAATCGTCCCTCTCGAACAGCAGCGGCATCGCTTCGAGCCGCGCGGTGGCGTAAGCGATGCAGTCGCCAAAGTTCAACGCTGCGGGATGACGACCCTTGCCGTAGCGCAGGAAGGCGTGGCGCGCGACGGCCGTGTGGTCGGCGGTGAAGGCGATCGTCTCGATCGAAGCCGTGCGCAGGAAGGCGTCGAACGGCTGCAGGATTTCATCCTGCCACCCGCCGGCGAGCACCATGCTCGTTTCGAGAAGGGTGGGCGCTGCGATCAATCGCCTTGTGGCATTCGCAATCGCCCGCACGAAACGATCATGACCCGGCTCGGCGCGGAGGATCGCGACCAGGGCCGATGAATCGATGATCATCGCGTCGGGATTCCAAGATTGACGTAACCGAGGATCTCATCCTCGGTCATCGCATTTTCCCGCTTCGGGATCCGTGCGCCGCTGTCCGAAATCGCCATCAGACGTTGAAAAAGATCGCTGCTTTCGTCGCGAGGCACAAGCCGCTCGCGTGCAACTTCGCGCTCGAGGGACTGACGGATCGCCTCCGTCACGGACACGCGACGGCGGCGGGCTAGCTCGCGCGCCAACTGCTCGACTTCCAAATTCTTGATCGATAGAGCCATTATATATTCTACCTGCCTGTCTAGAATATATATCGCTCTGCGAAGCTCGGCAAGACGGCAAGGCTCCGCAGCGTCATCACGGACCACATGCGCGCGCCCTTGTGTCCGCGGGTCGGTGCGGGCAAGGATCGCACCGAAGAATGACGGGAGGCAAAAAAATGTCGCTCCACGGAAAGACGCTGTTCATCTCGGGCGGATCGCGCGGCATCGGGCTGGCGATCGCGCTGCGCGCGGCGCGCGACGGCGCCAATGTGACGATCGCGGCCAAGACCGCCGAGCCGCATCCGAAGCTGCCGGGCACCATCTACACGGCAGCCGAAGAGATCGAGCGGGCCGGCGGCAAGGCGCTGCCGGTGCTTTGCGACATTCGCGACGAGGCGCAGGTCGCCGATGCGGTGGCAAGAACCGTCGAGCGGTTCGGCGGCATCGACGTCTGCGTCAACAATGCCAGCGCCATCCAGCTCACCGGCACGCTGGAGACCGACATGAAGCGCTACGATCTGATGCACCAGATCAATACGCGCGGCACCTTCCTGGTCTCCAAAATGTGCATTCCCCACCTTAAGTTGGCAAAGAATCCTCACATCCTGAATCTGTCGCCGCCGCTCGACATGAAGGCCAAGTGGTTCAAGAATCATGTCGCCTACACAATGGCCAAGTTCGGCATGTCGATGTGCACGCTGGGCATGAGCGCCGAATTCGCCAAGGATGGTATCGCGGTCAATTCGCTATGGCCGATCTCCACCATCGATACCGCGGCCGTGCGCAATCTTCTGGGCGGCGCCACGGTGGCCGCGATGAGCCGCTCGCCCGACATCATGGCCGACGCCGCGCATGCGATCTTCATGCGCCCGTCGCGCGAAGCGACCGGCAATTTCTACATCGACGAAGAGGTGCTGCGCGCCGAAGGCGTGACGGACTTTTCGATCTATGCGCCAGGCGCCAAAGGGGCACTTGCCGGCGATTTCTTTGTTCCTGACGAGGTGTTCGCCAATTCGAACACGAAGATAACGCGAGCCTTTTAGAGGTGTCTCGGATAATCCATCTGTTGATGTAAAATACGAACAACGTCAATGGATTGCCCACTCATCCGCAGATACACTACGTGCGAGCCGACTGAATATTTCAGCAGGCCAGGTCGAACATCCGACGCGTTTCGTGCTATCGCCGGAAACTGGTCTATCAGATTGATCATGGAGTGGATGGAGCGGATGTAGGCTTCTGCCCGCTTGGATCCCCATTGGCTCAGCGAATAATCCCAGATACCATCAAGGTCCCGCCTCGCTTTCGGCGAAAACCGGACCGTTCTTTTCATCCGCGTTTCTTTGCCTTCAGAAACGCCTCAATGTCGAACGGCTCGGGGTTGCCCGACATGTCTCCTTCGTCGATAGCGGCACGCAGCTGCTCGAGTTTCAATTCTTGTTCTTCGAGAAGGCGAAGACCGGCACGGACGGTTTCACTTGCCGAGCCGAAGCGGCCTTTCGCTATTTGCCGTTGGATGAAGGCATCATACTGATCGCCAAGGGTCACGGAGGTGTTTTTGGGCATTTCTCATCTCCAATACCAATAGATGGTATCAAGGCGCCGGCAAGCTGACAAGCCTAGGCCAAATTCGTCGGAGCGTTTCACCGTTTCACGGAAACGGCGAACCGCTCTATCTTTTTTTGTTTTGACGCAAGTCCGGACGGAAGGCTACGGCGAAGGCGCCGGGCGTAACCGCTTACACTGTTCCTGGAATTTGCTCTGGGCGTATTTCGGCCCGGTGACACAGGTTTTCAAGGCAAAAAACCCCGCCGGGGAGGGGGCCCGGCGGGGCTCAACGTGTCCCGCTGGAGTCGGGACGGGGCAGGGAACGCCCTGTCTGGAATCTGGGTGGCGCAATGCGGCAATTCAATGAGCAGGGCGGGCCAGGCAGGACAATTCTTCTTGAGCCGGCAACGAAAAAAGCCCGTCCGGGCGGGATGGGCCTTCATCTTGCGCGCTGATTCCGAAAATCCGGACAGGATCTTGAAATCAAACGCTAAACCGCGACGCGCTGAAACGGATTCAGCGCGTCGCAGTTTACGTCTCTTTTCAATGCATGTCGTTGTCCCAAAACCGCTGCACAGTTTTGGGCGACACGCATCGATCACTGCCCGCTGTTGCTCGCCACCGGCGCCACCAGCGAGGTGATGCGGCGGATGGCGACACGCCGGTTCTCGCGGTTCGGACCGGGCGTGTTCACCTTGAGATACTCCTCGCCATAGCCCTGCGTGGTGAGGTTCTCGGCCGGGATACCAAAGGCATTGGTAAGCGCCTCGGCCACCGCCTCGGCGCGCCGGTCCGACAGAGCGAGGTTCGCGTCCGGCGTGCCCACGGCGTCGGTGTGGCCTTCGATCAGGAAGGTCTCGGCCGGGTTCTTCTTGAGCAGTTTTTCAATGGCACTGGCGACGCCTTCGAGCTTCTGCACCTCGGCGTCGGAGATCGTCGCCGAGCCGAAGTCGAAGTTCAGCGTGTCGAGATCGATGCGCCGGGCGATGTCGCGCACGCGGGCCGACCGCTTCACCTCGTCGATCGAGTAGAGACGCTGCACCTTTTCCACAGGCGGCTGCTCGAGGAAGGTGTAGTAGTCGTCGTCGCTCTCGACATCCTCGGAATCGAGGATGTAGTCCCGGCGCGGGATATCAAGCCGCATCGGTGGCAGGTCGTCGCCGGGATCGCGCCACTCGTCGACATCGTTATAGTAGCGCTCGTCGACATAGCTCAGCACATATTCGCGGCCATCCGATGTAACGCGCGATCGCCGAATGACGTCGCCATTACGGTTGCGGATGGTGATGATCCTGACACCGTTGTCGCGCTCCACGATTTCGCGGGTGCGGCCGTCCGAAAGATCCTCGTAGTAAACATCCCTGGCGCCGCGGGTGATGCGAGGAGCTTCGTTGCTTTCCACGAATGTCTGGTTGTTGAACTGAAGGATCACCCGGTCGCCGAACTGCTTCACCACGTCGGCACCCTGCGGCCGGCGACGCTCGCGGACAACCTGCTCGGGCGTAAGCTCGATCCGCTTGCCCTTCTCCTGGTCCACTGGGACGATCTTTTCGGGCTTGATCGCCTGCTGCGCCGACTTGTCGTCGGTGGGCGGCGGGCCCTGATTTACGGGAGCCTGCTTCTCGGCCTGCTGGCCGGCTTGTTGCCCGGCCTGATTGCCGCCCTGCTGCTCGGCTTGATTACCGCTCTGTTCAGCGCCGGCTTGGCCAGTCTCGTTCTGGCCGGCCGGCTGGCGGCCCTTGTGCCTGCGCATGGCATCCTTCTGGCTGTCAAGCACAGGTGCCTCGTTCGGATTGGCAGGCGCCGCGCCCTGCGCGGCATTGCCGCCGCTTTCGGGCTGGTTATTGTTGGCAGGCTGATTGTTGGCCGGCTGTTCACCAGTGGCAGGCTGCTGCTGCCCGGTTGCGGGCTGCTCGGTCAGCGGTTTCTTGGCCTGCCTCTTGTTCTGGTTCGAAAGCTGTTCCTGTTGAGCCGGCGCTTGCTCGGTCTCGGCAGGTGCCTGCGCGGTTCCGGGAACCGGCAACGGCTTGAGCTTGCGAGAACCCTGGCCTGCTGGCGTCTGTTCGGCAGGGGTCTGGCTTTGCTCGGCAGGTTGCTGGGCCTGCTTGCGCCGCTTGCCGGGCTGGTTGTCATTTGCCGGCTGTTCTGACGGCTGTTCCGCGGGTGCGGCTTCCTGCTGCTGCTGATTGAGCTTCTTCTTGCGCAGTTGCTGCTGCTGGTCGGGGGCGGCCTGCTCGGCCGGAGCCGTCTCGCCCTGCTGCTGATTGAGCTTCTTCTTGCGCAGTTGCTGCTGCTGGTCGGGCGTGGCCTGCTCGGCCGGAGCCGTCTCGCTTTGCTGCTGCTGATTGAGCTTCTTCTTGCGCAGTTGTTGCTGCTGGTCCGGTGCGGTCTGCTCGGCCGGTTGCTCAGCCGGCGCCGTTTCGGCCTGCTGGTTGCGCTTCTTCTTACGTGGCTGCTGCTCTTCGGTTGTAGGCTGACTGCCCTGATCGGCTGGAGCAGCCTCGGTCTGCTGGTCGCGCTTCTTGCGCGGCTTGAACTGCTGCTCGGCCGGTGCAGCTTCCCCGGACTGGGCGCCCTCCGTCTGCTGCTGCTCGTGCCGCTTCTTGCGCGGCTGTTGCTCGGACTCGGCGGGCGCGGCCTGTTCGGCCGGCGCCGATTCGCTTTGCTGCTGCTGCTCGCGCTTCTTTCTACGCGGCTGTTCGGCTCCACCTTGCGCGCATTCTTCGGCCGACTGGCCTTCGGCGCAGGCGGCCTGAGCCAGCACGAGCGGCGCTCCATGCAGGCCGCCGGAAGCGACCCCCCCCTGCAGCGGGTACGCGCCCAACGGCGCGGATGCCATAAGCAGGCCGATTGCAGTGCCCGCCAGAATCCGTGGTTGGCGTTTCATATCGATTTCTCCTAATGGGGTCCCATCCCTGCCCAAACTTTCATCAACCATAATTGGTTCCGTCGGGCATTGGCGCCAACCAAGGATGCCTGGCCGGCCTTTTGAAGGCAATTTCGTGTTTTTCTAATGTTGATACTGGGTCGCCGCCACACAGCGCTTGACCGCAAGGCCGCGGAGGGCCAAATCCAGCCAAATGACCGCGCCATTCTGGAAAACCAAGACGCTTGAGGCGATGACCCCGGCCGAATGGGAATCGCTTTGCGACGGCTGCGGCAAATGCTGCCTGTCGAAGCTCGAGGATGAGGATACGGGCGAGATCTTCTGGACGAGCGTCGGCTGCAGGCTTTTCGATGCCGAGAACTGCCGCTGCTCCGACTATGCCAACCGCCTGGCGCGGGTGCCCGATTGCGTCGGCCTGACGCCGCAGAATGTGCGCACCATCACCTGGCTGCCAAAGACCTGTGCCTACCGGCTTATCGCCGAGGGCCATGATCTCTACTGGTGGCACCGGCTTGTTTCGGGAAGCGCTGAGACCGTGCACGAAGCTGGCATCTCGATCCGGGGCCGGGTGAAGGCCAAGGAAACCGATCTGGCCGAACCGGACGACTACTTTGATTATATATTGGACGACGAACCGTAACCGGTTCGCGTCTGGACGACGAACCGTAACCGGTTCGCGTCTGGACGACGAACCGTAGCAGTTCGCGTCTGGATGACGAACCTTGACGGGGTTCGCACCTGGATGACGAAGCCTGACGGGGGCGCTTTTGGCGAGGAATGACGAACCCTGCGGGTTCGCGTTTAGAATCCTGAGGTGGTTGGCGTTTTTGACGACGAGCGACGAACCCTGCGGGTTCGCGCTTATATGAACCGGACATGAATGGCCGGTTCGCGGAAGGTTCAGACGCAAAAAGGCATTTTCCAATCATCGGTTCTACGGGCGAAAGCCCACAATAAGGAGAGAAGACGATGTTCAACACCATCAGGACGGCAGCCCTTTCGGCCCTTGTCGGGCTTGGCACTTTGACCGCCATTCCGGCACATGCGGACAGCCTCTATCTCGGTTTTGGGGACAGACACGACCCGCGTTTCGGCATCTACACCGGCGACGATGACGGTTATCGCCGCGACTGGCGCCGTGACCGCGACTGGCGCGGCTGTTCGCCGGACCGCGCCCTCGACAAGGCCGAGCGCATGGGTCTGCACCGCGCCCGCATCGTCGACATCAGCCGCCGTACCGTGAAGGTGGCAGGCCGCCAGTATGGCGACCGTGTCGTGGTGGTGTTCGCCAACGAGCGCGGTTGCCCGATCATCTATCGCTGAGGCTGAAAGGACGATCCTCTGCGAGGATCGCCTATGCGGACGATCCTCTGCGAGGATCGCCTATGAAACGCCCCGCAGGATGATCCTCCGGGGCGTTTTGCTAACGGCATGTCTGCGGCTGGGCTGGATATCACCTCAGCTCGAAAGTGACCGTGACCTGGACGTTGTAGGAATTCTCGCCGGCCTGCACCGGGACGGCCGAACGGGCCGCATCGAACGACTTGGCCGCCATCGGCATCGGCACCGGCGCGACATTCTGGTCGGTGATCTCGAGCACCTTGCCCAGACTGACGCCGGCCGCTTCGGCGAGCGTCTTTGCCCTGGTCATCGCGTCGGCGACGGCCTTCTTGCGCGCCTCGGTGATCGTGGCCTTCGGATCGTCATTGGTGAAGGCGATGCCGCCGCCCTGGTTGACGCCGAGCGACACCGCCTTGTCCAGAATCTCGCCGGTCTTGTCGACGTTGCGCACGCGCACCGACAGCGTGTTGGTCACCTGATAGGCGACGAGCTGGGCTTCCTGGCTGCCGTCGGCCTTGTTGGTGTAGTTGTAGCGCGGGTTGATCTGGATGCCGGCGGTCTGCAGGTCGCGTTCGGCGATGCCGGCGGATTTCATCGCCGCGATCACCGCCGCCATGGCGTCGTTGTTGGCATCGAGCGCTTCGCGCGCGCTCTTGGCCTCGCGCATGACGCTGAGCGAAAGGATCGCCATGTCCGGCGCCACGGTCGCTTCGCCTTCGCCGGACACGATGATGCGTGGCGGAGGCTGGATGTCGGCGGCGCTCGCCAGCGCCGGGAAAGCGACCGCGGCAGCGAGCGCGATGGGCAAAAGATGTCTGGTCATGAAAACTCCTCGAAGTCTGCGGTCCGCCGCCGTGCCGTATCTGCCTCGATCCGCAAAAGGCATCAGTGCGGCGCAAGGGTTGGACCTTTCTCGCGCCATATGGGCGCAGGCCGCTCTACGGCGCGAATATGGGCTGATTTTGGCGTTTTGCGCCAGAGCTTTCGAAAGCCTTGTGCGGACGAGCGAAAAACACTAAGCCAGCCCGCGTGGGGCCTGTAGCTCAATGGTTAGAGCCGGCGGCTCATAACCGCTTGGTTGGGGGTTCGAGTCCCTCCGGGCCCACCATTATCGTTATTTATCAAGGGTTTACGGGTTGGTTCGCCAATAGGTTCGCCAGCAACGGCTTGCGGGTGACGAGCCGCGCGACCCGATCCATGCCTTGCACTGCCAGACGAACCTGTGATGCCTCGCGTGAATAGAGTTCCGCGTGATCGATGTCGTCGTGCCCCAGCACATTCATGAGCTGTCTGGTCGAGGCCTCTGCCTCGGCGAGATAAATGCCAAGCGACTTTCTCAGTCCGTGCAGCGTCAGCCCTTTCGGAAGCCCGGCGAGCTTGCACCAGCGAGCCATGGTCCCGGTCAGGGATTTGGCGGAGAAGGGCTGGCCGTCGAGGCTGGATTTATCAAAGATGGTAGCGGGAGGTCGCTACCGCCGTTCCCCACACTAAGGGGACGTACGATACTTCCTCCGTTGTCCTCCGTTGTTGCGCGTAGTGGTGGTTCACCTCTATGTCGCTTTGATCCGTCGAGAACGGAAACTTTGACCCGAAGCAGGGTATTGGCAAACCTTGGTCCAGATTTTCGGGGGGCGGTGCTCACTCCATGTCGAGATGGTGTTGGAACATCGCGGCCCGCGAGCCACTCATGATCGTCAAACCGCGCATCCTTCCTTATCGAAGAAATGCAGATGCTCGGGTGCAGCCTTCAACCCAACCTCGGCGCTAATTTCAGGCATTGTCCCCTGGTTATGGATCACGAGGCAAGTCTGGCCCCCGTCCAGTTCGACATGAATGAGCGTGACGGCGCCGGTGTATTCGGCGAGCCTTACCTTGCCGCGCAGCGTTTCGGCCGAGGGCTGCACGAGCGACAGGTGCTCGGGCCGGATACCGACCGAGACAGCCGTCGCGGGCACGGACGCGCCGTGGCTGATCGGCTGCCCATCGGCCAGCGGCAGTATGTTCATCTTCGGGCTGCCGATGAACTGGGCGACGAAGACGGTGCCAGGGCTTTCGTAGAGGTCGCGGGGTGTGCCAACCTGCTCGATTTTTCCTTCGCGCAACACGACGATCTTGTCGGCAAGGGTCATGGCCTCGATCTGATCATGGGTGACGTAGATCATCGTGGTCGACAGGCGTTGATGCAGCGCCGCGATCTCGGAGCGCATGTGGACACGCAGTTCGGCGTCGAGGTTCGAAAGCGGTTCGTCGAAGAGAAAGACGTCGGGATTGCCGACGATGGCGCGGCCGATGGCCACGCGCTGGCGCTGTCCACCCGACAGTTGACGCGGGAAGCGGTCAAGCAATGGTTCGAGCTTCAGCGTCGAGGCGGCTTCCGAGACGCGCCGGGCGCGCTCACCGGCCGGCACTTTGCGGACCTTGAGGCCGAAGCCCATATTGTCGCGCACCGTCAGATGCGGATAGAGCGCATAGGACTGGAACACCATGGCGACGCCGCGTTTGGCTGCCGGCACCTCGTTGACGATGCGACCGCCGATCGAAAGCTCGCCTTCGCTGATATGCTCCAGGCCGGAGATCAACCGCAGCAGCGTCGACTTTCCGCACCCCGACGGGCCGACGAAGACGACGAACTCGCCGTCCTCAATCTCCAGATCGACGCCACGGATGACCTCGACCGTGCCGAAGCGCTTGCGGATATCCTTGAGCAGAACCTTGGTCACGACTTGCCTTATCCCTTGACGCCGGAGAGCGCGAAGCTCTCGATGATCTGGCGCTGGGCGATCAGATAGATGATGAGTATGGGAACTACGGCTAGGCTCGTCGCCGCCAGTTGCAGGTTCCACAAAGGCAGGCCGTAGCTGTCGTTGAAGTTGGACAGCGCCAGCGGCAGCGTGAACTTATCGAGCGAACTGAGGAAGATCAACGGCTCGAGGAACAGGTTCCACGAATGCAGGAATGTGATGATCGCAACCGCGGCAAGCGCCGGCCGCGCCATTGGCAGGGCGATCTTCCGCCAGACGCCGAACCGCGACAGCCCGTCCATCTTGCCGGCTTCTTCGAGTTCCCTGGGCAGCGCCAGGAAGAACTGGCGCATCAGGAATGTCGCCACCACGCCCTGCGGGCCGAAGACCGGCAGCAGGATGAGCGGCCAGTGCGTGTCAATGAGGCCCATGGCGCGGATCAGGAAAAAGTTCGGGATGATGGTGACCTCTTCCGGCACCATCAGAGCCATCACCAGAAACAGCATCAACAGTCCAGCGCCGGCGAAGCGGATGCGGGCGAGTGCGTAGCCCGCGAGCGAGGCGATGAACAAGGTCAGCACCGTCACGGTCGCTGCGATGTAGAGCGAGTTGAAATACTGCCGCGCGAAAGGCTGATAGGCGAACACTTCCGCGAAGTTCTCGAAGCGCCAGACGCGCGGGATCAAGGTCGGCGCGCCGAAGATTTCGGTGGTGCTCTTGAAGCCGCCGGAAATCATCCACAGGAACGGGAACACGAAGGGCACAGCCAAAAGCAGCAGGGCCACGGTCCAGCAGATGCGGTAGAGAGTCTCGATCCGGCGCGGGGTCATTCCATGTCCCTCCGCCGCAGCATCACCTGCACGAGGGTGAGCGCCATGACGATGGCGAACATGATCAGCGCAAGTGCCGCCGCATAGCCGACATTGAAGAATTTGAAACCCTGCTGGTAGATGTAGAAGGCCAGCACCAGGGTGCCGTTTTCCGGGCCGCCGCCGGTCATCTGATAAATGTGGTCGAACACCTTGAACGAACCGATCGTCGTCAGCACCATGATGACGAGCGTCGTCGGCGCGAGCAGCGGCCAGGTGATCATGCGGAAGACCTGCCAGCGCGAGGCACCCTCCAGCGTCGCGGCCTCCTCATAGTCGCGCGGTATCGATTGAAGTGCGGCGATATAGAGGATCATGTTGAGCCCGACCATCTTGATGACGCGGGTGACGATAACGGCCGCCATCGCCCAGTTGGGCTCGCGCAGCCAGTTCGGACCATTGATGCCGATCCAGGCGAGCATCTGGTTCACGGCGCCGCCTTCACCCTGCAGCATGAATTTCCAGACGATCGCCCAGGCGATCGCCGACGTGACCACCGGCGCGAAGAAAACCGTGCGAAAGAAGACGACGCCGAAGAACGGCCGCGACAGGGCCAGCGCAAGCGAGAGCGCCAGCGCGATGTTCAGGGGGACAAGCCCCAAGGCGAAGATCACTGAATTGCGCACGACATGCCAGAAATCGGGATTTTCCAGCAGGGCATTTTCGAAATTGCGGAGCCCGACGAATGTCGCCTGCTGGCTGAGCAGGTTCCACTCGGTCATCGAATAATAGAAGATGGCGACCAGCGGCCCCAGGAAGAAAATCAGGAAGCCGATGAAGGTCGGGCTGACGAACAGCCAGGCCTCCAGCATTTCCCTGGTTTTCAAGGTCAGCCACGGCGCGCCTGGCTGGCGCGCCGCATTGTCCCGCGATGCCGTGCCGGCCACGAAGCGCGGTCCTCTCAGAGCAGCGGCTGGATGGCGGCGCAGACGCCTTTCAGCGCCTCCTCGACATTGGCGTCGGCGCGCCACAGCGCGTCGACGCGCGGCGCCATCGCGGCGAAGATTTGCGGCACGTGCTCATGCGAGGGGTGGACGCGGCCGTTGACGATCGCGGCGGCGACATTCTTCATCTGCGCCGGCGGGATCAGCTTGTTGGAATTGACGAAGGCATCGCTTTCAAGAACGCTCTTGCGGGCGGGCGGGAAGAACTGCGCCATGACAGCGACATTCTCCTTGCTGGTCATCTCGGTCACCAGCTGGGCGGCAAGCTCGGTGTTTTTGCCGGAGGCAAAGACGGTCAGCGCGGCCTGGCCGATGACAGGAGCCTCGCCCGCCGGTCCCGAAGGCAGCGGCGCGATGCCCCATTTGAAGCCCGCCTCGGGCATTTTCGAGGCGCGCGAGATCTGGTTCACGGTCATGGCCGAATTGCCGGAGAAATAGTCGCCCTGTTCTCCCGGCGGTACGATCGACTTGTCCTTGAACACCATATCGTGGAGCTGTTTGATGGCGGCCACCGCTTCCGGCTTGTCGAGGCCGCACTGGCCGTTGGCCCACAGATCGCCGCCATAGGCGCGCACGGGCGGCAGCAGCGCATGCGTCATGCGCGAGGCGTAGCCTTCGCCGTCCTTGAACTCGAAGCCCCATTTGCCGGGATTGGCCTCGGTGAGCTTCTTCGCCACCTCCTGGAATTTCCGCATGTTCCATTCGCCCTTGGCGGCGAGCTGGTTGGGGTCTTCAAGGCCGGCTTTGTCGAACATGTCCTTGTTGTAGTAGATCAGGAAAGGCGAGGTCGAGAACGGCACGCCAAGCACCTTGCCGTCCTTCTGCCACAGCGCCATCGCCGGCTGGGTGAAATCGTCGAAATCATATCCCTGGGTCGCCTTCAGCGTCGGGCCGATGTCCATCAGCAGCCCGGCATTCTCGAAGGCGGGTGCGGCATCCTCCATCATCCAGGCGATGTCTGGAGCATTGCCGCCGGCGACCTGGAAGGTGAGCTTTTGCGTATAATCGGCGACGGGAACGGTCTCGAATTTCACCGTGACGCCCGGGTGCTTGGCGATGAAACCGGCGGCGATGCTGTTCAGCATCTTGAGATGGGCCTCGCTGCCGGTCCACACGGTTACCCTCAGCTCCTGCGCCAGCGATTGCGCCGACAGGGCGAAGAGGGCCAACGCCGATAATGCGAATTTCAGTGCGGTCTTCATGGTTTCCTCCCGAAACGATGATGGTTCAATCGACGGCCCGGCCCGATAGCCGGCGGCGGCGTCTTGTCATGCGGTTGCTCCCGGCAGCACGCCGGGCGCATCGCCGATCGTCCAGCCGCCATCGACGGGGATGTCGGCGCCGGTGACGTAGCGGGCGGCGTCGCTGCACAGGAAAACGAAAGCGCCGACGAGGTCGTCGGCCTGGCCGTGGCGGCCGGCGGGGATCTTCGCCGCGACCGCCTGGCGGAAAGCGGCGTCGCGGTAGCGCGCGGCCGTCGCCTCTGTCTCGACGGCGCCAGGCGACACCACGTTCATGGTGACGCCATGCGGAGCCACCTCACGTGCCATGGCGCGCATCGCCGTCAGTTGCGCCGCCTTCATCGAAGCGTAGACGATCGTGTCGGCGCGCGGACGCCTGGCCATGACGCTGCCGGTCGCGACCACACGTCCCCAGCCGCGTTTGGCCATGGCCGGGACTAGCCGCGTGGCCAAGGTCAGCAAGGCCGTGAAGTTTGCTGCGACATGGGCTTGGATATGCGCTTCGTCGACCTCGCTCCATGCACGCCGCCGCTCGATCGCCCCATTCGAGATGAGGATGTCGATGGGGCAGGCGGCAACGTCGTCCGCGAAAGCCGACATTGCCTTGCTGTCGGTGAAGTCGGCCTCGAGAACCGCGGTGCCGGGGCCTATGGCCGCCGCCGTGTCGCGCGCGCCGGCGGCGTCGCCGAAATGATGCAGCGCGACCGAGGCTCCATGCTGCGCAAGAGCGATCGCAACCGCGCGCCCGATGCCCGAACTGGCGCCGGTCACCAGCGCTCGACGTCCGGCAAGGGAAAAACGATCCTTGCTCAAGGCGACGGCTCCCCGAGCTTCTCGGCAACCTCGAAGGACGCGATGTCGGCCGCGTCGAAATGCTCGTTAATGCGCCGGTCCGCGAGATCGGTGTCGCCCGCAGCGATGGCGTCGTAAATTGCCTGGTGCCGTTCGACGGTGGCCCGCCAATCCGCTTCGGTGCGATTGGCGCGCTGGGAGAACAGCTCCGAAACCTCCCGTTGGACCGACCGCATGCCTTCCATCTGGATGCGGATCATGGAGTTGCCGGTGGCGACCGCGAGGCCGAGATGGAACAGGATGTCGGCCTGCGTGAAATCGCCCGGCTTGCCGATGCCTTCATGCATGTCGTGCAGGGCCTGGCGCATCATCTCAAGCCCGCGCGGGTCGCGACGCTCGGCCGCCAGACGGGCGATGCCGACCTCGATGACGCGGCGCATCTCGTTGGCTTCCTGCAATCGCGTCAGGCTGGAGCGGACCGCATAAGCGTAGATGCGGTCCATCGGCTCGCCGCTCAGCGCCCTGGCGCGGGCGACCTTGCCCTGCTGCGTCGACACCAGGCCGGCATTGGTCAGCTGGCGCAGCGCCTCGCGCGCGATCGGCTTGGAGACGCCGAATTCCCTGGCGATCTCGCCTTCCGGCGGCAGCGCTTCGCCAGGCGCGATGCGTCCGTCGAACAGGGCCGCGGCGATGGCATCCGAGACGCCGTCGGCAAGCCGGGACGGACTTGCGAGCTTTGCGGCGAAAACCGACTTGCGGGTGTCTTCTGCGGTCATTCGGGTTCCTTTCAGGACTGCCTAGCATAAATGGCTAAAACATAGCAACTAAGTTTCATGGTTGCTAAGTTTATAAGTGGACGTTACAAGCCATCCGGAAGGACGTTTGGAGGCGATGCGCGTGAGCGATCCAGTCGCGGCGGGACCGCTGAAGATTGCCGAGGTGATTGCCCATCCCCTCAGCCAGACACTGCCGAGGCCCACGGTCACCTCCTGGGGCGTCTATGAAAAAGTCTCGCTGGTGCTGGTCGAGGTGCGCACGGCCGAGGGCATCGTCGGCGTCGGCGAAACGCTGGCGCGGTTTTCGCCCAAAGCCTATGTCGAATTGATCGAGAGCTCGCTCAAGCCGCGCCTGCTCGGCCAGGACGCGCGCAACATCGGCGCCTTGTGGCAATCCATGCGCCGCGCGCTGTCGGGCCGGGCAGGGGGCGTGCTGATCGAGGCGATCGCCGGCGTGGACATCGCGCTTTGGGATATACTGGGCAAGGCGACCGGACAGCCGGTAGCCAAACTTCTCGGCGGTGTCGGACGCGACCGCATCGACGTCTACGCCGCCGCCGTCAACTGGGTCGACGACGAGGCCGCCGACGCTGAACTCGATCGCTATGTCGGCGAGGGCTTCACACGCATCAAGGTGAAGATGGCGCGGCCCGTGCTCGAGGCCTGCAGACGGATCGAGCGCGTGCGCAAACGAGCCGGCGACGCGATCGGGCTCTGCGTCGATGCGAACTGGGCCTACGATCTGGACGAGGCCGTCGAGGTCGGACGTGCGCTTTCGGCAAACGGCTATTTCTGGTTCGAGGAGCCGCTGCGGCCGGAGAACGAGCAGGGCTATGAGGAACTGCGCCGGCGCTGCGACGTGCCGCTGGCCGCGGGCGAGAGCAATTTCACCCTCGACCAGGCGCAACGCCTGATCGCCAACCGGACACTGTCGGTGCTGCAGCCCGACGTGGCGCGCGCGGGCGGTATCTCCGAGACGCGCCGCATGGCGGATTACGCTGCCGCGCACGACGTCCGCTACGCTCCGCATATCGGCATGTCGGGCATTGTCTGCGAGACCGCGAGCGTCCACTTGGCGGCAGCGGTGCCGAATTTCGGCGTCATGGAATGCGAGTGCGACGCCAGCCCTTTCAAGACGAGTTTGGCCGATCTGGCGCCCGGCTGCGTCAGGCAGAAGAACGGCACGCTCGATGTCCCGCAGCGGCCGGGGCTCGGCATCGAAATCGACTGGAATGCCGTCAAGAAACTAAAAGCCGGATGAGGCCGAGATGAAGAACCAGGCTCCAAACCAGGCCGGCGACCTGACCGAGGCGATGCGGCTGGCGCTGCTGCGCGCGGATCCCGCGCTCAGCCGCTTCGACCCGCTGCCGCGGATACTGTCGTTCGACAATTTCGCGCGCGGCCATTGCGGCTGGTCACAGCTTGTCGGCAACTATGAGGACGATCTGGACACGATGCTGCCGGGCTACGCGCAGCATACCAGCGCGATGCTGTCGACGCTCGCGCACTGGGACGCCGGCTCGCATGGCGGGATGGATTCATCCTATGCGCTGAAGCTCGCGACACGCCCGCTGCCAGGGGCCCGCAACGTCGTCATCAAACGCCATACATTCAGGAAACGCGGGCCGATCCGTTTCGAAATGTATTTTACCTTCAAGCCCGAGGCCAATGCGCTCAAGCTGTCGGAAACCGATGTGCGCTCCGTCGGCCTCCTCTTCGACCTGCAAGGGGGAGACCAGGACGGCAACAGCAACAACGATCGCGTCATGCCGCATCTGCGCTTTCTGAACGCGCTCGACGGCCAGCATCTGCAGAAATGGCAGTACAAGCGCGAGACCGAAAGGATCATCCCGATCGGCACCGACAACAAGACGATCAGCCACTACCATCTGTCGCCGGAGGGCTGGATCGATCTCCCCGATGGATCGCAGCGCCTTTGCTACAACGAGATTCCCACCAAGGTGAACTGGACGTATCTGTGCTTCGATTTCGATCTGGCGACGATGACAGCGCTAGGGTTGCGCTGCAACGATCGCAGCTTCGATCTCTCGGGATTCGATTCGATCCGCATTCCGGCGATGAAGAACCTGTGGTGCATGCTCAATTTCGGTCTGTTCGCCGAAACCGATGTTGCCAAGCGGGCCTTCCTCTACGTCGATTCCATCTGCATTTCCGGAGACTTCTGATGCTGCCCGAGAACATCACCGCGGTCGTCTCGCGCAACGAGCGCTGGCGCGGCGAGGCGGCCAGCGAGCCTTGCGAGGCGGGATGGGCGCGCGAGGCGATCTTCTTCGTGCGCGCGCTGAAACAGCCTGTCGGCCCCACGGCAACGGCGTGGGTCGAGATCTCGCCGGATGGAATGCACTGGCTGCGCGAAGGCACCGAAATTGCCATGCCGGCCGAGCGCGACGGTGTGGCAATGGCGCGGCTTAGCCATTTCGGCAACTGGCTGCGTATCGCGGCGCGGTTCGACAGCGGCGCGGAGTGCAGAGTGCTCGTAACGCTGCACCTGAAGGCCTGATCACCAGCCTTGCCGTCGCCGACCAACCCTTCTGGTTCCACGGAGACATCATGACCGATCCATACGCGACATTCGCCCCGGACAGTTTTGCCGGCAAGACCGTGCTGGTGACCGGTGCCGCGAGCGGCATGGGTTTCGAGACCACCCGTGCATTCCTCTCCAAGGGAGCCGAGGTCGTGATGTGCGACCGCGACGCCGATGGGCTCGCCAAGCGCCATGACGACCTGGCCGGAATGGTCGGGACACCGCACAAAGTAGTGGCCGACATGGGTGACCCCGACAGCATCGGGCGCATGTTCGATTATTGCGACGCCAGGCTGGCGCGGCTCGACAATGTGGTCACCTGCGCGGCGATCATCACCGCCAAGAGAATCCCGGAGCAGGATTGGGCGCATTGGCAGCGCGTGCTCGGCGTCAATCTGCTGGGCACCTTCTTCACCGTCCAGGGCGCGGTGCAGCGCATACAGACCAACGCCGGCGGAGGAAACATCGTCTGCGTGGCCTCCGACGCCGGCGTGCATGGCGGCGGCGGCCTCATCGCCGACACGGCCTATGCGGCCTCGAAGGCCGGCACGCTGTCGCTGGTGAAGTCGGTTGCGCGCGAACTGGCGGGAAAGAAGGTGCGCATCAACGCCCTCAATCCGGGGCCGACCGATTCGCCGATGCATTCCCATATCGACCCGGCCCTCAAGGACCGCATCGCGGCCAACCTGCCGATACGCCGCATGGGCCGGCCCGAGGATATGGCTGCCGCGATCCTGTTCCTGTGCTCCGACGCCGCGAGCTTCGTCTACGGCGCGGCGCTCGACGTTGATGGCGGCTCGATGTTCCGCTGAGCGACATGGCGGCGGTCAGTCATAGGAGAGTTTGACGCGCCTATATGGCGGTGGCGTATTTGGCTTTGGCTGCCATCAGCATCCAGAAATTGGCTTCGCGACGCACGACTCCGCGGCCTTCCTGCTCCGCCCAAGTGGACCCGTGACGGGGCCGCGATCGGGGCGGCCTCCAACTGGAGGTTTATGAAAATGACGAGGAAAGAAACTGCAGAGCGCATCGATGTCTATGCGCGGATCACCGACCGCATCGTCGCCGAGCTGGAGAAGGGTATCCGTCCTTGGATGCAGCCATGGCAATCGAGCAATGCCTCCGGCAGCGTCACCCGGCCGCTCAGGACCAATGGTCTGCACTATAACGGCATGAATGTGCTGCTGCTTTGGTCGGAGGCCGTCGCACGCGGCTTTTCCAGCCCGATGTGGATGACATTCAAGCAGGCGCTCGACCTTGGCGGCGGGGTTCGCAAGGGCGAGACCGGCTCTATGGTGGTCTTCGCCAGCCGCTTCACCAGGACGGAGACGGACACCAGGGGCGAGGAAATCGACCGCGAGATCCCGTTCCTCAAGGCATATTCCGTTTTCTCCCGCTGGAACTACATCGCCGAGGGCGAGCAGGCGAAGAGCAGGAAGGCCGCCCTAGCGGCGGAGCCTCGAAAAATCGTTTCCGGTCAGTGCTAGGCGGCTGTCGCCTCTTCTTCGACGAACTCGCCGTAAGTGCGCCGCCTTGGCACGCACTGGGGCAAGGCAAATTGAGCCATTTCTGACGGCGCGAATGACCTCGGCTACCGCTTGCATCGGCGACATTATCAAGCAGATAACGGACAATCGTTAGGCTTACGTCCGATGAAGCAGTAGGCTGTTCCTCGACGCACAGATTTTGTGATTGCGATCCAATTTGTTGGATTTGCCAGGCGGTTTCGACTGGACGCTCGTGCTTCTTGATTTTCGGAGTTATGCGCGTGGCGTCGGCCGATGATGGCTCACGCGGGGACTGCCCCGAGTGAGTCAGGGGACTTGGGCATCGAATTCAACGACGAATCCCGCGTCGATCGCCCTTCTCGCTATTTGATCCCGAAGTTCCCAATCCGTTAGCTGACAAAGTGGAGACGTTTCTCTGACGGCGCGGATGACCCCGGATATCGCAACGCTCGGATTGTCGACGTTGTCGATCAGGTAGCGGACAATCGCTTGGCGAACATCCGATGAAGTAGGCGTGGGGACGAGCGCGGGCACTCCGGGCCTATGAGTACAGCCGCGTTTCCGCGGTGTCGGCCGTTGCAATGTCGAAAGCGACTGGAACATTGTGAACGACGCATACCGCCGCCAGCATTTCCTCCAACTCGCGGTCGGACGCCCCCGGCAGGCTGGCATCAATATTCGGATGGCGCGGATTGCCTGCGCGACGGAGAGGAACCGGCCCTTCGCTCTGGAACGAACATAGGCCTCGGCCGCTTCTTCAACTGTGATGGCGTGAAATGCGTTGGTCATCAAGAATGCCTCCCTGAACCCAAACCCACGCGATTTACGGACAATATTCGGCGGCCTTCAAGCCTGTGTCCGATTCCGGACAATCAGCCGGGGACAGTACCGAAATGACGTTGCTCCTCCTCCCGCCCTCGCTGTGCGAGCGAGTCCTCTCGGCAAGCTTTTATCGAAGTCATCAATACCGGCATTCCCATAATGAATTGGCCGCGTATGGAAAGACAACGAAAATAAACGAAACAGAATGACGACTGCGAGGAAATGAATGGCGGCGGAAACGACCACAAAGGACATGCAATGGATACAGGCGATCCGCGTTGACAGTCTGCCGGTCGGCGACGCGATACGCACAGAGCACGCCGGGGCATGTATCGCAATCTTCAATCTCGGCGGCAGATTCTACGCGACAGCCGGCGTCTGCACCCACGCACATGCATTTCTTTCCGAAGGCTATATCGATGGCCAGACGATTGAATGCCCGCTGCATCAAGGACTGTTCCACATCCCGACCGGTATGCCGCTTTCGCCACCGGTCACCGAGCGGCTGAAGACTTACGAAACCAAGGTGGCGGATGGCTACGTCCACATCCTGGTGGAAGGAGGAAAGTAGCACCGACGTCTTCGGGACATATCCCGGGCTGAAACCAAAATATGGGAGGAAATCTTAATGCTCAAATTATCTCGCCGTCATCTCTTGAAGACGGCCGCGACACTGACTGTGCTTGCTGCTGCCCCGCTGGCGATTGCTCCAGCGGCGGCTGAGGAGTCGGTTCATTCCGTCATCAACGCGCTCATCAAGAAATACTCCGACGAGGCGAGGGCCGGAATGTCGAACGGGGACGTGAGTGCGCTGTTCGAAAAGGACGGCTTTCGCGATTACCTCGACGTCTATCCTGTCGGCGATCTCGCCGGCGGGTTCGTGTGGAAACCCGGCATGGGGGCGAGTTTCGTCGGTCCTTACAGCAAGCTCCAGATCAAGTCGCCGTTCACCGACTATCTGCCGCTGACCGAAGGTCCGGTGCTCGATCGCAGCAAGAAGTACCGCATAGGGCTGGTCTTTCACGGCTTCAACCACCCCTGGCTGATCAGCCTCGCCGACACCGCCGCCTGGGAGGCCGCACGCCATCCCAACATCGAGCTCGAGGTGATCGACGCCGAGTTCGACGACAACAAGATGGGCCAGGTTATCGATACCTGGATCGCCAAGCAGTATGACGGCATCGTGCTTTGGCCTAACCGCGAGGCGCCGATGGGGCCACCGGTCGATCGCGCCATCGCGGCCGGTATCCCGGTGGTGAGCCTCGATCGCCGCACTTCGTCCGAGCAGATCAGCTCGGAGGTACTTGGCAACTTCTATGCCAACGGTCTGCAGCAAGGTCTCTATCTCAAGCATGCTGCGCCCGAGGGCAACATCATCTTCAATCGCAAGGATCTCGGCAGCACGGCCGACTCGATCCGCACCGGCGCCTTCCTGGAGGCGATCGGTAACACGCCCGGTTACAAGGTGCTCGCCAACTATCACACCAACAGCCAGCGCACGCTGGCCTTCAAGTCGACGGCGGATGCGCTGCAAGCCTTCCACGACATCTCGGTGTCGTTCAACACTGGCGGCGAGGAAGCCATGGGCGCACTTGACGCGATCCGTGAGGCGAACCGGCTGAACAGCGCTCCGGGCGGGAAGAAGATCATGATCCTCGCCAATGACGACGCCCGTGAGGTGCTGAAGGAAATCAGGTCCGGCAATATCGAAATGGTGTCGCCCTACACGCCGCTGATCGGCGACATCGGCATCCGCGCCGTTGTCATGCATATCGGCGCCAAGGCAGGCCTCAACGAAGCGCCGCCGAAGCTCATCATGACGCCTAACCTGCCGATGATCACCAAGGAGAAGATGAACATCGAGGGCATCGAGACGCTGACGCCGGACGAGTGGCCCTACGCCTACGGTCCGGAAGTCGCGGGCTGATCGCCAACTCCTTCCACGCGCCCGTCGGCTTCTCTCGCGCGAGGACCGGCAGGCGTTGACCGAAAAGGTAGGCGAGCACGTCATGACCATGAGCACTCTCGAAACCAAGGTCGCCTCACAGGCGCGGCCTCCCGACGCTTGGCGGCACCTGAGCGTTAGCGAAACGAGCCGCGTCGCGGTGTTGATCGCCCTGCTTATTGCCGGGCAGGCGATCACACCTTCCTTTCTGTCGCTCGCCAACATCCATGTCATACTTCTCGCCGTGGCCGCGATCGGCATCATGGCCTACGGCATGACACTGGTGGTGATCACCGGTGAGATCGACTTGTCGATCGCCGGGATCGCGATCCTATCCTGCATCGCCGGCGGGCTGATGATCCCGACAGGCTCTGCGGCGCTCGTCATCGGCACCACCTTGCTCACAGGCCTTGCCATCGGCCTGATCAACGGCATTCTTGTCGCCGCGTTGGGCATTCCCTCGCTGATAACCACGCTCGGCATGCTCGGCATAAGCCGCGCGCTAGCCAACATCTTCTCGGGTGGCCAGGCGCTTTATCCCGAACCGATCGCCGCCTACCTCTGGCTCGGCCGCGGCGACCTCGTAGGCATTCCGCTGCCGGTCGTGCTGCTCGTCGTGCTGGGCGCAGCCGCAATCGCGCTTACGAAGTACTCGATCTTCGGACGTGCGCTCTACGCGACCGGCGGCAATGTCAAGGCGGCCGCTCTGTCCGGCATCAATGTCGTCGGCGTCCGCGCCGTCGTGTTCGCGATTTCCGGCGCCTGCGCGGCGCTTGCCGGCATGCTTGAAAGCGCCAGGCTGTCTTACATCAATCCTGCGGGCTTCGAAGGCATGGAGCTTTCCGTTCTGGCGGTCACCGTGCTGGGAGGCGCGTCGCTGTCCGGGGGCTCGGGCTCGATAACCGGTACGGTTGTGGCTGCCCTGATCATCGGTATCGTCAACAACCTTCTCAATCAGCTCGGCGTCAGCATCTATCTGCAGCAGGTGGTGACCGCGGCAGTCATCCTTGCCGTCGTGATGCCCGGCATGTGGCAGCGGGGGATTGCGAAATGACTGTCCTGGAATTCTCCACCCCGCGCGTCGCGCCCTTCCTGCAGGGGTTGCTGCGTGATCCCATCATCTGGCTGATCCTGCTGATCTTCGCGGTCGGTACACTGACGTCGGAGTATTACTTCACCGCGCTCAACATCGAGAATCTCATGCGCAGCATCGCCGTCATCGGCCTGTTGTCGCTCGGCATGACCGTGGTGCTGCTTACCGGCCGCATCGATCTATCGGTCGCGGCGCTGATGATCTTTTCGGTCATTGTCGGCGTGGTCGTGATGACCGAGATCGGCCCAATGCTGGGAAGCCGTTGGCTGGTGCGTGGCAACACCTATGCCGGCCCGATCGTCCCGGTCATTTTGATCGCGCTGGCGACGGGCATCGCGGTCGGCGCGCTCAATGGCATTGGCGTAGCGTATTTCAAGGTGGCGTCCTTCATCATGACGCTGGTGTCGCTGACGGCGCTGCGCGGCTTCAACTACGTGCTCACCAACGGCCATCCTTACTATCTCAAAGCGCCGTTCTACAGCTGGATCGGCGACAGCAAGATGGTCGGCATCCCGATCAGTTTCGTTATCTTCCTTCTCGTTCTACTTGCCCTCATGGGTTTCATACACGGCACCATGCGGGGCGGCCGCTTCTACGCCATTGGCGGCAACGAAAAAGCCGCGCTCTATGCCGGCATCAAGACGCAGCGCTACGTGGTGCTGGCCTATGCCATCAGCGGATTGTGCGCCGCCATTGCCGGCATCATCTTTACCGCGCGACTGAAGTCGGTCGATGCGCCGCTCGCCGCTGGTTATGAATTGACCGCCATCGCCATCGCCGTCATCGGCGGCACGGCGCTGGCTGGAGGCGTCGGATCGCCTTGGCGTACGCTGCTGGGCAGCGTTGCGTTTGCCGCCGGTCTCAACCTGCTTGCCATCTGGGGCGTCGGGACCTGGTATCAGAACCTCGCCATCGGCGTTGTTCTCATCATATCGGTCGGCTTATCGCAGATGAGCCGCAAGAAAACACAAGCATAACGACTTAGGGAGGAGCGATTTCATGGGTGGACACCTCACGCTCGGCATCGATATCGGCACGACCAATGTGAAGGCCGCGGTTCTGGACACCAATACCGGCAAGGTGGTGGCGTCCGGCTCGCAGGAGCATCCGCTGTTTCACCCGTTTCCCGGCTGGGCCGAACAGGATGCGTCGAATTACTGGGGCGCCGTGGTCTCATCCGTGAGGCAATGTCTGGAGCAGGGCCGCTTCGCCGACGACATCGCGGCCGTGGCGCTTTCGGGCCTTGTCGGCGTAACGCTGCCCGTCAGCGATCAGGGCAGGCCGTTGCGTCAAGCCATGATCTGGATGGACTCCCGCTCTGAGGAAGAGTGCGACGACATCCGCCGCAGCGTCGGCGAGGCGATCATCAACAAGAACAACGGCAACCGTATCGCGCCCTGGTTCATCGACCCCAAGGCGCTGTGGATCAAGAAGCACGAGCCGCACATCTTCAACGCCACGCACAAGTTCCTGTCGCCTTCCGGCTATTGCACCTACCGGATGTGCGGCAACTTCACGATGAACACTGGCGACGCCGGGCTCGCTTACGCCTACGAATATCGTGAGCAGCGCTGGAACGAGTCTGTCGCCAGGGCGATCGGCATTCCGCTGGAGAAGCTGCCGCGGCTCTACCAATCCCATGAAGTGGTGGGCGAGGTGACCAGGCAGGCGGCCGAGGAGACGGGGCTGCGTCCCGGCACCATAGTCGCGGCAGGCGGCACCGACATCAGTTCGGCAGCCCTTGGCGTCGGCGTCACCAAAGCCGGTGAGGCCTACTACTCCATGGGCACCGGTTCCAACCTCGGCATCATGATCCCGACCGAGCAGAGCGTCGAGGAATACCGCATCCTGAAATGGCCGCACGTGCTGCCCGGCCTGACCATGTTCGATGGCCCGATGGCCTTTACCGGCGCGTCGTTGAAATGGTTCCGCGACCAGTTCGGCGACGGCGAATTCCGCCTGGCCGAGCGCATGGGCCACAATGTGTTCGACCTTTTCACCGAGCAGGCGAAACGCGTGCCGGCATGTTCCGACGGCCTGCTTTACCTGCCATATCTCGGCAACACGCTGTCGCCCAACTGGAACAGCAATGCTTGCGGCAACTTCTTTGGCCTACGCCCAACGACGACACGGGCGCATTTCATTCGAGCACTGATCGAAGGGGTCGCCTTCGACCTTTACTCCAACGTCCGCGTCGCCAACGCGGCCGGCGTCAAGGTCGACGGTTTGATCCTGAACGGTGGCCCGACCAAAAGCAGGTTCTGGAACCAAATCACCGCCAGCGTGGTGAATCTGCCGTTGAAGACGCCCGACATAGGCGAAGCTGCCCCGATCGGCGATGCCATTCTGGCCGGCGTCGCCGCCGGAATCTACAAATCGCCGACCGAGCCTCTTGCGAGCATCGTTCGCATCAAGGAGACGATCGACCCCGATCCGAAACTGCATGAGCGCTATCAGGACTTCTTCGAAGTCTGGTCGTCGGTCTATCAGAACCTGCGCGGCGACATGGATCGCCATCGTGCGCTCCTCAACAAATATCATTCGGCGTGATCGCAATGAGCGCCCCGCTGCTCGAGGTCAAATCGATCCGCAAGACATATCCCGGCGTCATTGCGCTCTCCGACGTGACCTTCGATCTGAAGGCCGGTGAGGTACATGCCGTGGTCGGCGAGAACGGTGCCGGCAAGTCGACGCTGCTGTCGGTCATGAACGGGCTCGTCGCGCCCGACAGCGGCGAAATCAGGATCGACGGACAGCCTGTGGTTCTGAACGATCCCACGGTGGCTCTCGCCAACCGGCTGGCGCTGGTCCACCAGGAACTGGTACTGTGCCCGAACCTGAGCGTTGCCGAGAACATCTTTCTCGGTCGTGAACCGGCCGGACGTCTCGGCAAGACGCGCGCGATGCTCAACCGCATGGCGAAGGACTTGCTCGATCAGATCCATGTCAACCTTGATCCTTCGCGGGCGGTCGGCGAACTCAGCCTCAACGAGCAGCAGATCGTCGAGATATGCCGCGCCTTGGCGTGCCGTCCGCGTGTCCTCGTCTTCGACGAGCCGACAGCCTCGCTGAACGATGATCAAGTCGTGCATCTGCTTGCCGTCATTCGCAAGCTGAAGGCCAACGGTCTCGGCATCGTCTACGTCTCGCATCGGTTGAGCGAGGTGATGCAGATTTCGGATCGCGTCACCGTGCTCCGCGACGGCAATGTCGTTGCGACCCGGGACATGGCCGGCTTGAACGAGGCTGCTCTCGTCGCGTTAATGGTTGGGCGTGAACACAAGCCGGGCCAGTCCGCCTACAAGGAGAGGCGCTGCGGCGAAGTAGCGCTGGAGGCGAAGGCGATCGGCAAGGCCGGGGTCTTCGACGATATTTCCCTGCAGGTGCGGACGGGCGAGATCGTCGGCATCGCCGGATTGCTCGGCTGCCAGCGCGAGGCAGTCGTGCGCGCGATCTTCGGCGACCAATCTATCGATCGCGGCGAGATCCGCGTTCAGGGACGCAAGGTGCAACTGCGCTCTCCGCGTGACGCCATCGCCTTCGGCATCGGTTTCATGCCCGCCGATCGCAAACGTGAGGGCCTCATCCTGCCGATGAGCGTCGGCGACAACATCGCAATGACGATCCTGCGCCGCCTCGGTTGCCTCGGCTTCATGAAGCGCCGGCAAAGAAACGCGACGGCCAACAGCCTGGTGCGCACATTGGCAATCAAGACCAATGGCCTGTCGCAGCTGGCGTCACAACTGTCCGGCGGGAACCAGCAGAAGATCGTCATCGGCAAATGGATCGCACGCGGCGGCGACATCGTGATCGCCGAGGACCCGACCCGTGGCGTCGATGTGGGCGCCAAGTTCGAGATATGGCGCACCATCCAGGACCTGGCAGAACAAGGCAAGGCAATCCTGCTGCTGACCACGGAACTGCAGGAGATGATGGATGCCTGCGACCGCATCCTCGTCATGAGCCGCGGCCGGGTGACGGGACATTTTCACCGCAAGGACTTCTCTGCGGAAGCAATCGCGCATTGCTTCGTGGCCTGACGCCGAAGCGATAACGCCATGGGAACAATCAATTTTTCTTCAATGTGGCGACCCGTTAGACCTGTCGCGACAATGCGCAATCTGAAGGAGGATCGGCATGCAAGGCGATAATTCCGCGAGCTATGCTGGGATCGGTGGCATCGGCAGCAAGATATGGCCGCTGACGGGACCGGAGATCATTTCACGCGACAAGCTGAAGACGCTCCGCACGCGGTCCAACGGACCTGGGCTGACCAGATTGGCGGCCCATCTTACGGCCCTGGCTCTCGGCGTGCTCGCCGTCTATCTCTCGGGTGGAACACCGTGGCTGCTGATACCTTCAATGCTCGCTTACGGCATCGTCGTCGTGCTGCTGTTCGCGCCATTGCACGAATGCTCGCACGGCACTGCTTTCCATTCGCGATGGATCAACCACGCCGTTGGTTTTGCGGTCGCTGCCTTCACCTTTCGTCCGTTTCTCTACTTCAAATACCGGCATGCCGCGCACCATACCTTCACCCAGCACGAGGACCATGATCCAGACATCGTGCCGTTCCCTACATCGCTTCGCGACTATTTCGGCCAGATAATCGGCCTCTCCTTCTGGCCGAAGCTGGTCGGTACGCTCTGGCGCGGAACGACCGGGTGCTTCACCGAGGAAGAGCGTGAGTTCCTGCCGGAATCGGTCTGGAAGCAGGTGATGCTGGAAATCCGGCTGCTCGTCCTCTTCTATGTCGCCGTCGCCGCCGTCTCGATCTATTTCGGCAGCACGATCGCGCTGGTCTACTGGCTGCTGCCCCGGGTGATGGGCGAGCCCGTGCTGCGCGCCATCCGTATGGCCGAGCACACCGGCGCCGAGGAAAGTCCGAACCTGCTTGCCAATACCCGGACCACGCTCGCGAATCCGTTGCTCAGGATGCTATACTGGAACATGCCGTTCCATGCGGAGCACCACCTTGCTTCCTCGGTGCCGTTTCATGCGCTGGGCCGGCTTCATGACGAGGTCTCGCCGCATCTTCAATGCGTCAGCAAGAGTTACTTCCATGTGCATCGCGAGATCATCCGCGAGGTGCTGCGCAATGGCCGCGCCGGCGCCACGCCTGCCGGGCAGGGGGCCTGAACGGCAGTGGCGGGTCCAGGGAGGACGGCCGGGGTTGTGATCGTCGGCGCAGGACACGCCGGCGGTCGCGTCGCGGAAAGATTGCGGCACGGCGGCTTTACCGGGCCGATCGATGTGGCCGGCGCCGAAACGGAGCTGCCTTACGAGCGGCCGCCTTTGTCCAAAGGCGTGCTGACATCGTCGGGCGTCCCGGCAAATGCTTATCTGCTATCGCCGGCACGGTGGAACGAAATCGGCGTCCGGTTCCATCTGGGTGTCGAGGCGGTCGGCATCGACCGGCGAGAGAAGATCGTGGCTCTCTCTAACGACGCCAGCCTCTCCTACCGAAAACTGGTTTTGGCGACGGGATTGTCCCCCCGCCGGATCCGATCGCTTGAACCTGTCGCGGCACGCATCTTCTATCTTCGCTCGTTCTCGGATGCGCTCGCGCTACGCGGCCGTATAGTGGCTGGCACGCGGTTGGTGCTTGTCGGTGCGGGGCTGATCGGCCTGGAGGTCGCCGCAAGCGCGGTCAAAGTCGGTGCGGCGGTGACGGTTCTGGAAGCCGCCGACCGCCCATTGAGCCGTCTGCTTCCGCCTTATCTTTCACAATGGCTCGCCGATCTCCATGAACGGGCAGGCGTACGCATTCTCTGTGGTCGGCAAGTCGTCTTGTCCAAGGCTCTGAGCGCCGCCGGACGCCTCCATCTCGATGACGGATCGATGCTGGAGGCCGACCTTGTCGTGGTGGGCATCGGCGGCACACCGAACGACCGGATTGCCGGAGAAGCCGGCCTGCATGTCGACAACGGCATCGTCGTCAATGAGTTCGGGCAGACCAGTGATCCCGATGTCTTCGCCGCCGGCGATGTCGCAGCGCATGAGAATCGCGTCTTCGGCCAGCGCTGGCGGTTGGAGTCGTGGAAGAATGCTGAAGACCAGGCGGCCGTCGTTGCGTCCTATCTGTGCGGTAATCCATCCCCTTACAGCGAGGTGCCCTGGTTCTGGACGGATCAATACGACCTCAACATACAAGTGGCAGGGGTGCCAAGCATCGGAGAACCGGCGTATGAACGCGGCAAGCCGGGCGACCGTGCCTATCTCGCCTATTTCACGACTGGTGGCCGGCTGATCGGTGCAATCGGCGTCGGCTGCGGCCGCGACATCCGCATCGTGCGCGAGATGATCAAGGCAGGCGCAAGGCCGGACGACGCCGAACTCATTCGCAAGGGCTTCACCCGCTTCGGCGATGAACTCGGCAGGCAGGCGTCATGATCCGTTCACGCGCCGCGATCTGCTTCGAGATCCACAAGCCGCTAGCGATAGAAGAAGTGCAGGTCGCGCCGCCCGGTCACGGCGAAGCGCTCGTCGAGATCGTCGCCTCGGGCCTTTGTCATACGGACCTCACCGCGCTCGACGGCGTCAATGCGACCAGCGTCTATCCTCTCATTCCCGGGCATGAGGGCGCAGGACGAGTGGTCGAGGTGGGCGAGGGAGTCTACGATCTCGAGCCGGGCGATCACGTCATTCCGCTCTATGGTCCCGAATGCCGGCATTGTCGCATGTGCAGGAGCGGGCGGACCAATCTTTGCTGGACCATCAAGCCGACCCGCGACAAGGGCGTCATGCCGGATGGCACGTCGCGCTTCTCGATCGGATTACAGCCGGTGCACCATTTCATGGGCACCTCGACCCTTTCCCGCTATACGGTCGTCCCTGAAATTGCGCTGGCGAAGATCCGCAAGGATGCGCCGCTGGACAAGGTCTGCCTGTTCGGATGCGGCGTCACGACGGGCGTCGGCGCGGCGCTGGCCGAGGTCCGCGAGGGCGACACCGTTGCCGTCTTCGGGCTGGGCGGCATTGGCATCAATGTCGTGCAAGGAGCGCGGCTTGCCGGCGCCGCAAGGATCATTGGCATCGACCTGACGGACAGCAAGTCCGAACTCGCCCGCTCCTACGGCATGACCGATTTTGTCCACGCGTCACGCGAGCGCGGCAAGGTCGTGCCGGCGATTCGCGCTCTTACCGACGGCGGCGTCGACGTTGCCTTCGAATGTACCGGCATTGTGCCGGTCATGCGGCAGGCCTTCGACTGCTGCCAGCCGGCCTGGGGCACCGCAGTGCTGCTCGGTGTCGAGCCACCCGGCGCCGAAATGGGGTTCCCGCCGGTAGGCGTCCGCTACGGCCGCTCGATCCGCGGCAGCTATTTCGGCGGCGTCAAAGGGCGCAGTGGGCTGGGCATGCTGATTGACCACTACATGGCCGGCCGGCTCGATCTCGATGGGCAGATCACACACAGGCTGGTCCTCGATGATCTCAATCGCGGCTTCGAGCTGATGCGAGCGGGAACGTCGGTGCGCAGTGTCGTTCTCTTCGAATGATCGGCGCGAATTCCAGCAAGGAATATGGCTACGTCTTCCGTGACCGTCATCCTGAAAGAACGGACGTCTATAGACGTTTCGATGAGACGAGCGCCGCTGCCCGCAGTTCACAGACATGCCGGCGCAACGTCGCCTATGGCGCGCATCCGCGTGAAGTGTTCGACCTGTTTGCGGCCGGCGCAGACGCGCCGCTTGTGGTTTTCGTACATGGCGGCTACTGGCAGAGCCTCGACAAGGACCGTTATTCCTTCGTCGGCTCGGCGCTCGTTCGCCGCGGCTTCTCCGTGGCGCTGCCAAACTATCCGCTGGCGCCTGAGACCCGTATCGACGCGATCGTTGCGCGCATCGGGGCCTGCGTGCCGGCGATTTTGCGAAACCTTGCAACGCCCCCGGCTTTCTGGATCGCGAGCGGCCATTCCGCCGGCGGTCATCTTGCTGCCACACTTGCTATGAGAAGCCTCACGGCAGGCGCGCCGCTGGCGGGCTGCGTCCCGATCAGCGGTATCTTCGATGTCGAACCGCTGACAGAGACATCACTCAATGCGGCGCTTGGGCTCGATCGCGAGCGGGCAGCAAGGATCAGCCCGATCCGTTGGCCAGTGCCGCGTTGTCGACTCGCGGCCGTCGTCGGCACAGACGAGACCCAGGAGTTCCGCGAGCAGTCCCGGCGGTTCTCTTCCTATTGGAGCGGCTCGGGCCAGCACGCCGAACTGGTTCCGATGCACGGAAAAAACCACTATACGATATTGTGCGATCTGTTGGAGGAACGCTCGGAAATCGCTGAACAAATCGTGCGGATGGCTGAAGCCTTTCGCAGGGAGACAGGTCGTGGGCGGCACTAACAAGCTTCATTTCGTCAATTTCAGCCAGCTGCGTTCCTTCTACGCGGTGGGTCGCGAGCTTAGCTTTACAAAGGCAGCCGATCTGCTCTGCATCGGCCAGCCGACCGTGACCACCCAGGTCAAAGCGCTTGAAGAGACGTATGATGTTCAGCTCTTCTTACGATCGCCGCGCGGCTTGAAACTGACGGACGCGGGAGAAGCGCTTCTGACCGTGGCGCGCCAGATCTTCTCGCTGGAGGAGCAGGCGGTCGGCATACTGCGCGCCGAGGGCAATCAGATTTCGGGCAAGTTGCGCGTCGGCACAGTGGGTCCGTTCTTCGTCATGGAACTTCTCTCCGCGTTTCATGCTCAATATCCCTTGGTGCAGGTCTCGCTCGAAAGCGGCAATTCCGACGTCGTCTATAACAAGCTCATAAATTACGAGGTGGACGTCGCCATCATCGGCCGGGACTATGACGATCCGCGTCTCGATCTCATTCAACTCGGCCGCCATGAGGTCATCATCTTCGTCCACCGCAACCATCCGTGGGCAGGCCGGCAGCAGATCGATCTTGAGGAACTCGACGGGCAGCGGATGATTTTTCGCGAACCCGGTTCGATGACGCGTCGGGCGTTGGAGGAGATGCTGGAATTGCATCGGATCCGACCAAACGTGGTCATGGAGATCCCGCGCGATGGTGTTCGGGAAGCGGTTGCGGCAGGCTTGGGTGCCGGTATTGTGTCAAAGACCGAGTTCCAGCTCGACGACCGGTTGACGCCATTGTCGATCGCAGATCACAAGCCATTCACTGAGTCTTTCGCAACGTGCCTGAAGGCACGTCAAGAACTTCGTCCAATCGGGGCCTTCATGAAACTTGTGACGGAAGTTTCAAATCTGAAGTTCAACCAGATGGCTGCCGCTGTCCTCTGCAAGGAATGAACCTCAACTAGGCGCGCTAGGATCACAGGCGTGAATGCGCCCGCCTTCGAATCGTAAGTCCTATCGCCTTCTCCGGCCCTTGCCGTGCAACTCGCCCGGCGGTCAGTATTCACTGCCGATTGGCACTTTCAGCGTTCCACATAGACGATGCGGCGCGTCGACGGCTCAACCAGCACTGGTCGGTTGTTCACATAGACATATCGGTACCGGTAGTTCGGGACCTTCTGTAGAGCCACCGTCTCAGGCAGGGTCGCGCCGGTTACAACCTTTCCTTGAAGGTAAACAGGCTTGACCCGATGCACGCTGATGTAAGTGCGCACCTGCTCGGGCGGATTGATCACGGTACCGGCTGCACCGCCGCCGACGACACCCGCTGCGCCGCCCACAGCAGCGCCCACCGGTCCTCCGATGATAGCGCCGGCGATCGCTCCGGTGGCGCCGCCGGCGACCGCTCCGGCATGAGCCTGATCGCGAGGAAGTTTCACGACCGCGATGCCGGAATCGGCCGGTCGCTCGGTCAAGACGACCCGATTGCCGCCAAATTCTGCGGTGACGTAGTCGGAATAAACCCAGCCTTGACCACCGGCCTCGGCGATGGTGCACCATTTCGAGTTTTGCAGGCAGCCGTTCAGTGTGGCCGTCTGCCCCGCCCGCAGCACGCCGATGACCGGATACTGCGAGCCTGGACCAGCGCGAACATTGAGGTTTGTAGCGGCCGATATGGGAGTGTCGGCAAAAGCTGCGCCCGACAAGGCGACAAGCGCGCCTGTCACAACAGGTAACAAAAGCCTTCTCATCGTTCTGTCTCCGTTTTATGGTTCCCTCAGAGCCAAAACGAGGAAGAACCATGCGCGTTCCGCTGGCGGATCGCTGAATGGATGGATTCCAAATGTCACCATTGGGTGCTCTGCTGCTCCCGCTTGCGTCTAGATATGGTCGGGGCTGCCATCATCGGAGCGGCCGATCTTGCCGCACACCCTGCGCGTTCCGCCGTGGAGTCGTTGAGGTCTGATCGCTGGAACAGCCATCGTTGCGGGGAGAAGCCGGGCAGGTCTTGTAATGCCGGCGTTACTGACGCTATATTGCGTCATAGTTTTTGGCCAGTGCACGGAGGTGCTGCGATGGGCCTGGCACGATATGCGGATAACGGTTTGTTCGCACCGAAGAAGATGGCGGACGCTTTCCGCACCACGAGCGAGGAGATCGCGCGTACGGCTGGTCTGGGGAAAGACGCGGTCCAGCGCCGGGAGCGAGTGCGCTCAGCCAAGACGCAGCGCCGCCTGCGCGAGATGGTGGAAATCGTGAACAAGGTCGAGCCGCGATTTGGCTCCGCGCTCATGGCCTATGCCTGGTATCGGTCCGAGCCGCTGCCGGGATTTTCGGGGCAGACGGCCATGCAGCTCGTGCGGGAGGGTCGAGCCGATGAGATCCTCGACTTCATCGACGCGGTCGATGCGGGGATTTACGCCTGACCATCGCCGCCATCACCTATTCGGGCCGGCTCTACCGCGCCCTCAATCCGGTGTATGCCCGCGAGCCTATGTCGGGACGCGGTGCCGAGCTCTATGGAGGGCGTTTCAACCCGAAAGGCATGCCGGCGCTCTATGCGTCCACCTCGGTCCTGACGGCTTTGCGCGAAGCCAACCAGGTGGGCGATCTGCAGCCGACGACGCTGGTCGCTTACAGTGCCGAGATCGAGGCCGTCTTCGATGCGGGTGACGGTACCGCTCTTGCAGCAATGGGTCTCGATGCTGCGGCCGTCGCCGACCCGACATGGCGCGATCAGATGAGAGACCATGGCGAGGCGCATACGCAGCGATTTGCCCGTGAGCTGGTCGCGCAAGGCTATAATGGCCTGCTCGTGCCGAGCTTCGCCAAGGGCGCCGCAATCGGCGACTTGAATCTCGTTCTGTGGCGATGGGGTGACGCTGCCCCATCCAGGCTCGAGCTGATCGACGACGAGCACCGGCTCGGTTGATCTAGCCGGCCGCTGCGCGCGTTGCCAACTATGCTGTCTTCAGCAGGGAGCCGGGAACTCAAGTCTGACGGAAAGAGTGCGTGCACTTTAAACCCAGTAGGGCACCGCTGTGCTTAAGCCATCCGGGTGATTTCGTCGCCACCGCTTCAGTTACAACCACCCCTGGCGGCAACAACGCCGCGTTCGCGTCTCCTTGGTCATTTTAATTGGAACTGAAATATTTCCCGGATGCTTCATGATCGATAGCGCGACAGAGTTGGCGCTGCTTGCCAGAGGCTTCAACCGGCAGAAGAATTTACCACACACTGCTGAAGAATTTACCACACACTGCTGACGAGCGGGAGCAAAGACTTCCGCATAATAGCCTACTAGCTGGCCGGCTTAGCCGATGAAGCCGAATTGGATGAGCCTTATCGTAGGCCTCTCGGCTGCTGGTCCCAAATTAACAGCACTTCGACAGCGCGCCGCTTTGCTCCGGCGCCTTGTCAATAAGCGGGCAAGCCCGAGCCGTCCTTGATTGGATTGCCGTCCCGCATCCCCCGTGCAGTGCCGGCTGCCGAAGCATGAAGTCCCCCTTGATGGCAGCCGGTCGCCCAGTTCTTATGCCGATTCCCTGGCAGTCAGTCCCATCTTTTTGATAAGCCACTGCATCGTCAGGCCCTGGACAAAGATCGAGAACGCCACAACGGCAAACGCCGTGACGATGATCGCCCCGCGTTCTGCTATGTCTTGGGGGAGTGCCAACGCCAACGCCAGGGCAAGCGAACCGCGCAGGCCTCCCCAGACAAGAACATGCTGATATCTAAGATCGACTTTCAACGAGGTGGGGTAGAGCAGGAAACAGAGGGGGTAAATAGCTAAAACCCTGCCGAGAAGGACGAACACCACGGCGATCGCCGAGCTGGCTGCGAAAATGCTGAGCGGCTGATGCGCCTCATGGCCGCCAAGCAGGATGAACACGATCGAGTTGGCGAGGAACGCGGCGTAGCCCCAGAAGGCCAGCACGTGACTGCGCGCGTTGGCCGATATTGCGCCTTTCCAGCCTACATTTCCGACCAGCAGACCCGCGGTGAGCGTCGCGAGGACGCCTGACATGCCAAGTTTCTCGGCGATCAGAAACGACCCATAGGCGGCAATCGTCGTTAGCGTGATTTCCACCAGATGGTCTTCCGTCCGCCCCGCGATGAGAAGGAGCACCGCTGCAACGGCCGCGCCGATCCCAATGCCGCCGGCGACGATCAAGACAAAAGAAGAGGCGATGCCCACGGGCGTGGCGCCGGCGCCTGACGCCACTGCGACCAGGATGGCGAAACCGACTGCCGCCGCGCCATCATTGAGCAGGCTTTCGGACTCGACCAGCAACCCGAGGCGCGGCTGCACCTTCATCTCCTTGAAGGCAGCCAACACCGAGACCGGATCCGTCGCCGCGATCAGCACGCCGAAGAGGCTTGCGCCAGTCCAGCTCCATCCGAGCAGCCAATGCATGCCGAGTGCTACTACAGCAGCGGCGATCGCTACCCCGGAAAGGCAAGCAAAGCAGTCACCGGTAGGTTGACGCGGAAATGGCGCCATTCGATTTCAAGCGCCGCCTGGAAAATCAGCGGCGGCAGAAACACTGTGAAGATCAGCTCCCGGCTGAGAGGCAGCTCGGTTCCACCCGGGACAAATCCGAGCGCTATCCCAGCCGCTACCAGCCCGACGCTGTAGGGGAGGCGGAGCCGCCTCGAGATCATGGCGACAAGCGAGGCCGTCAGGAGTATGAGCCCGACGGTGGGAATAGAGAGTTCGTCCATTCCGGATTATGGCTAGGTGGGATGGGATTCGGCAAGCAAAGCCGTTGTCAAAACAAGCGCGGTCATGGACGGCGCCAACTGTGGACACCAGAGCTTGAACAGGCCAGGAAGGTCTCAGCCGATTTTGCCTTTGAGGATGGATAAACCTGCCATCTGATCATGCGATATCAACATCGGCGAAAGTCGGCGGATACCGGTGCCTTCGCACGCACGGCGCCTCCAACACAGCAAGTGCCGCCGTCGGGCCTAAATGCTGCCTGCGCACGGAGAGGACTCAGGGCGTTCTGCGTGCACTCAGCCCAAACCCTCGCCTGCACGTGGGAGAAGGTCTATCGCAATGCCGTTGGCTTTCGTGGTGCGAGCGCAAGATTGAAGTAACCCGGCAGTTGCTGGCGCTTGTCGCGGATCGAAGCTGTCTTGTCAGGATCCGGCAGAAGGACCACCATTCGTGCTTGGCGCCTCGGGAAGAGCGGCCTGCCGGCTACCAAGAAAATGAGGGCGAGGCCGCATACTACCAAGATTGCAGCTAACATGTTTGCGATAATCTCGCCCAGATGCATCGCGACGGCCTCATTCGCAGCTGGGTTGTCGACGCCAGCTCCCCATCGATACCGTCGAGCAAGGGATTCTATTCCACGCTTGCTTCGCCAAGGAGCGGGGCCCGCCCTCCCAGTTATTTTCGCTGTTGCCTGGAATAGTTTCCGGGCGGCCTTAGTAAATGGTGCAAGGAGGGTGAGCACGAGGCCGAGACGTATCGAAGGCCATATCGGACACGGGAGCGGCGCAAGCATCTGAGGTTACATGGCACCCAGATCTTGGAACCGGGAGGAGCACGCTCCCAGTCGGCCCAGCGGTAGCTGTCCCTGCCCGCTGGGCCGCCTACTCGTCAGCGTGATGCAAGGTGGAGGCCTGAAGTGACTCAAAAGTGTACATCTTTGGTGATATGAAGACCAAGTTGGACGTCATACCGCACCTCGAGGATCTTTGGCGTTACGGTCGCGTCCTCACCGGCAACGATTCTGACGCGGATGATTTGGTTCAGGAGGCGCTTGCCCGCGCACTGACGATGGCCGCCAGCTACGACACGTCACGTCCCTTGCTGCCCTGGCTCATTACTATCGTTCGCAACACCTTCCTCACGCATGCCAGCCGCGCCCTTGCCACCCGGGAGCGGATGGCATCATTTGCAGATGTAGCGGAGTCAGCCTTGCCGCCGTCGCAGGAGCATTCGGCTGACCTCGCGAATGTACAAAGGGCGCTAAAGCGAATGCCGGCCGACCAAGCCGAAATACTGCATCTGGTCGCGGTGCTGGGTTTCACATATTCAGAGACCGCCGACCTTCTGGGCGTGCCGGCGGGAACGGTGATGTCGCGCCTCAGCCGCGCCCGTGCGGCGCTGAAGCGCAACCTGGAAAACACCGATGGCGGGACTTCTCGTCTCAAGATAGTGGGAGGGCGCGATGCGGCATACTGATGGCATTTCCCAAGAGGATATCAATCGTCTGCTGGATGGTGAGCTCTCTGCGTCGCAGAGATCCGATCTGCAAGCCCGCCTTGCACGTGAGCCGGCGCTGGCGGCGGAGGTCTTTGCTCATGCACAACGCATGGAGGCGTTGCGCGCCTCACAGCCCCAGCGGCTGTTTCCGCCGGGTGCGAGCGTGGCGAAGGCAAAGAAGCTGGAGGGTGCGTTTCGCCGAGGGAAGATGCTCGCGCTGCTCCGACTCCAACTCGCCGCCGTCGTGCTGGTTGCTATCGGCTGGGGCGCGAACTCGTTGACTATGCCGCTCCGCCAAGGAGGCAAGACGGCTGATGAAACCTTCATCTTGGCCGCGCGGGACGCGTTGCGGGTCGCGCAGCTCAATGCAGGCCCCGAGAGAGGTGTCGAGCCGAAGCAGGACAAGATCGAACGGCTGGTCGGCGCCATCAACGTCAGCATGCCGACCCTACCGTCAGTGTGGGTGGTCAGGGATGTCCAGGTGCAGCCGTGGAACGGGAAACAAAGCGTGGTCGTCACAGCCGATACGCCAAGCGTTGGTCGCATCACCCTCGTCGCTGCCCCGATGAATGGCGAGGATGCAGTGCCGCCCACCCCGGCCACTGACGGCCGGGTACCGACAGTTTACTGGCAATCGGGCGGAACGGCGTATGCGTTGATGGGGTCCGCCGCGCCGGACCGGCTCGAAGTAGAAGCAAAGCAAATTGAAGTCGCCACCCGGAGGAACGTTGCTCCCAAGACAAGAGGTTGACCGTCGCCCCGCCTTGAACCGCATTCCCGTCCACCAATCCCCTGCCGCCGCTGCCTTCGGTTTCTCTGCGGCGCTCTCGATACGGCCTGAAAGAAGGCTCGCGTGATGAACGTCTTGTCGTTTGAAAGAAGATACTGTCCCTCTAAATGTCCGATCTGCGCCGGAATGGCTTTGGAGGCCGATATCGCGCTCCGCAAGGTGGAATTCCAGTGCGCTTCTTGCGGTGCCTTTGAAATCACTTCAGCGGCGCGCGTCGCAATGAAGGGGCTTTCTCAGGAGAGCCGCGGGATGTGGCTATCGCAGGCTCGGCAACAGCATTCGACGATCCCGGTCGTTGCCTGTGCAAACGAGACGCTGCCGCGGGGCGCATCGTGAGATCCGCGTCACGGCAGTCAGGAAGTGCGGCCGCGCGGGCACTTCCTCACGGCCCGGCATCAGGTTGGGGTGGTGCCGGGCCGCTAGGTCGCAATGCTTGCGTTCGTTCTTCACCATCGAAAGGCATTTGGTTTTGAGTGCGGCAAATGCAATCCCGTCAGCTTGAAGACTATGAAGAAGTTGGGCTCATCGGGTATCCCTGCGATGGAGACTACGTCGCGGTAGTCGGCGCCAACCGCCGTCAAGATTGGCTGCTCGGCGGCGAGTTGTGCGGCTTGAACGGTGCTGTTATTGTCGATCAGGCGGCGGCGCTGCCGCGCTACTATCCGCAAGGCTGCCGCCTCGTCCTGGCCACAATCAGGAACGACTGGGTTGTCGCCATCCGCAATTACGATGACTCTCAAGCCAGTCGGCGCCCCGAGCTGCAGTCATGACGGCGGGATCAGACGGCCGAGACCCGCTCGCCCTCGATGATGCGCCTGCCGATATTCGCGCCGCGATGATGCTGCGGGAATCTGCCTCGATGCCATTCGACCCTGGCATCGAACTGGCGCTTGCCGAGGCTGCCGCTGCAATGGGGGTCCCGCGATCGGATATCATCCGACTTGCCCTTCGCGAATGGCTGGCCACCAATGCGGATTTGGTCGATCAACGACGTCGAACGATGTCGGCGAAACCGGGTAACGCTAAGTCGATTGATAGCTGACGTCGATGCCTCAAAGATCCTTTAACGGCCGACCCACGTTGGGTCTGTACGAGCCGATCAATGTTCTCAAGCCGGTCGCTTCGGACCTGTGGATCGTTGATGGACCGTCGATAGAGTATGATCTGGGGCTGATGAAATTTCCTTTCAGTACCCGTATGACGATCCTGCGGCTCCGCAACGGCGATCTGGTTCTCCACTCGCCTACAGCTCTCACACCGGCGCTGCGCACCGCAGTCGATCTGCTCGGACCGGTCCGATTTCTGGTTGCTCCGAACTCGTTGCACTATTGGTGGATCCCGGACTGGAAGGTTGCCATTCCAGACGCCGAGGTTCTGGCCGTGCGCGGATTGCAGAAGCGGGCCAAGCGTCCAATTGTCGTGGACCGGCTTCTGGTAGGCCGACACTCGCCGTGGCCTAGCGAAGTCGACCTTTTGGTGGGTCCACATTGCCCGCGAGCGCCGCAGCATGGGGTATTTTCGTGAGATGCCTGCCATGCCTGTCCTGGTGGGAAACCTGCCCTAACACAGGCACGGCGCTGATCAAATCCGCCGAGCCGATCTAGCGGACTAAACAATGAAATGAGGATCAGATGGCCGTCTCAGCAGCTGGGCTCATGGAGGCAGTCGTCCGCATGAGTTACCCATGCTGGGCACCGACCAGAGCAGCGGCAACCTGCCTTCCGAGAAGTGGAGGCTCGCAGCCCGATCTACCGCCAGGCAGCGGCTTTGGGAGTCGCTTTCCAAAGAGAGACGTTCGGTGCTGGCGGGGCTAGGACCGGCTAACGCCAGTGATAGTCGGGGAGTTGCACCGCGTCAGTAATTTCTTTTCCGATCACCAGACGCGCCAGGCCGGGTAGGGCAAATGCATTTGTCACCAAATTGCGGAACACAAGTCCCAACTGCGTCCTGGGCGCCAAGGCGCTGGCGAATCGCGCTGCGCCCTGCTGCTTGGCTCGTATATAGTTCCGCAGAAGCGCCTCGTAGCTACTGAAAGCCTCTTCATGTCGGCCGTCGGCCTTTAAGAGCTCCCCTGCCAGGATGTATGCGGAAATCATGGCCAGGGCTGAACCCTGTCCAGCTAACAGGGAAACGCAAAACGCGGCATCGCCGGTCAACACTACGCGACCTTTGGACCATCTGCTCATCCTGATCTGGCTGACGCTGTCGAAGTAGAGTTCATCGGTATGGCTCAGTTCCTCCAGGATGCGGGGGCATTCCCATCCGCCATCGGCATACTTCTTGCGCAGCATTTCCTTTTGCAGGTCCAGCGCCGTTGGCAGAGGACTCTCCTCAACGGTGAAGACGAACAGGAAAAGGGTGCGGTTGCCGTGCAGCGTGAAACGGCCGAGCATCCGCCCCGGCAGGCCATACATCAAATACACGTCTTCATCGCGTGGCCGGTAACCCTCGACCTCGAACGCAGCGACTGCATAGCCGAGTTTCTTCTCAAACTGTTGCCGGGCTCCGAACGCGAGCCGCCGAACGCCTGAATGCAAGCCATCGGCGCCGATTACCAAAGCGTAGTCGCGTTCGCCTCCACGTTTCAGTTGCACCCGGACACTGTCCGATTTTTCCTCAAGCCCGACGATCTCATTGCCGAACATAATGTCCGTCGTGTCTTTGATCTTTTCGAAAAGCAATCGCGAGAGATCGCTACGCGCGAGGGTCACATAGCGGCCGTTTGTCAGCTCGCCGAAGACGTCTGTGCCAAAGCCTGCGACACGCTTTCCGTTCTCACCCACGATGCGCATTTCGCGCACGTGATATCCTACGCGATTGACATCTGCCTCAACGCCCATCCACGAGGCTATGTCATAGCCGAGACCCCAAAAGTCAATGACATAGCCGCCGGTGCGCAATTTGGGCGCCTGTTCGATCAGGGTCGGCCGGAATCCGGCGGCTGCAAGCCAAAAGGCTAGTGCCGGTCCAGCAATTCCTCCACCAGAAATCAACACCGTTCGGTCGGCCATATAGAGCCACCAATCTAGAGCACTTCACCGGGGTAGACGCCCCACAGCCCTACTTGTTTCATAAAACCCATTGAGGGACCGGCCGCGAGCGCGCACCACTGTCCGTCGCACCAGCTCAGCTTGACTTCAACGCGAGGCTCGAGCCAAGCAACTATGGCGCTGTCCGCCGCCGGCTTGGCGTACAAAGCGAGGCGATCCTTTGACCAAGGAGCGACGATGCCAGTTCTGCGCCCTGACAGGAGCGAATGATGGATCCAGCCGGAGCTTCCGTCCCAATCTCTCACCCGGCGCCAATTGCCGTACTCCTGATAGATCTCCAAGGGGATGCCACGTCGCTTGAAAACCCATTCGATACTGTAGCCTATACCCGGTCCGATGCGCAGATTGGCAGATGAAGCCTTCAGCGAGACGAAACGAGGCAGAGAAGGCGAGCCAGTCTCTGCGCGAACCCCCGTGATATTGGCGGATGCTGCGACCAACAGAATTGCAAGGGCGAGACGGACGAAACCGAGGCATCCGTGATGTCTAATTTGTCGACTGGCCGGCGAGAAGCCGAACGGCGCACCGCGTTTTCTCATGACGACGAGCTATATTACTCGACGAGCATGTGCGCCTCTCGAGCCGCGTCGACCAAGGCGTCCCTGGCCACGTCAGCCGCAATACCACCGTTCATCGCTTGCCGGCAGGCCCTGAGCGCCGCCAGATGCTTCTGGCTTCCCGCGCTGCGCCAGTGCTTGGAAAGCAGGTCGACAGCCTGTTTGGCATTGGAAAGATTGTTGATCTCGCCAAATACGCCGGTGGCCACTGGCACGGGCCTTGAAAACCACGCTTCATACATGGCTGCGCCTCCGTCGCGAGTATCGCCCGGCGACAATCGCCTCGCCGGGCGAAATCAAAGCAATCAGCTCTTGGTGTTCTCCTGAGCCACGCCGTTCGTCGGGATCGTGTCCATCGCTGACAGTTTATCGGCACACAGATCCGCCGCACCCGGCACATCGCTTTTTATCCCGGCCAGTTTCACCCACCCGCCATCGCTGATGAAGCTGTCTCGCTGATAAGAGGAGGTTCCCTTCAGCTTGGCGAGATTGTCGCCGGCGTTGGACGCCGTGATAAATTTCTCGACACAAAGATTGGCAACCAGTTCAGCCTTTGCCTTCATGGCGGATGTCTTGGCCATCTCCGCCGCCGTTCCAGCCGTCGTCCAGCCTCCGGCGGTGAAGCCGATGATCATCGTCAGCACAACAGCACACACGACTGTCCAGAACCACAGGGTCTTGGACGGTTGGTAAGCGTCGAAGCGTTGCGAAAGTGTTTGATCCATTATTTCCTCCCTTTGAGACACCTGTGTTTCAGGTTGATTTCCACTGCCTTGGTGGACGCTGGTCATGTGGCGATCGGTCGATCGAACGACACGGTGAGGTGTTCTCGGCCGGGGCGACCCAGATCAAGAGGCGGGGCAGGGGGACGCTGGGACCGAGCGGCAGAACTTTCGGTCTTGAGCGCCTCGGAGCAGATCCTCGTGCGCTCGTCTCCCGCATTTCAGCGCCAGAAACGCTATGCCTGAGCACCCGAAAATTATGCAAAGTGACGAGCACGGACAAACTTCACCTGGTTGTTGCATATACCGAGATCGAGCGGAAACTATTCCATGCCAGTCGCGATTATGTGAGACTCGGTGAACTCGTCTGCTCCCGTAGGGCCCAAGGCTTCGTGCCGAAAGGTCTGCTCACGTATGGGGTAAGGTCAGGAGACCACACGAGCGGCAACCCACGTCAGCCAAATTACTGGCCGGAAGGTGCTGTACGCGGCCGAAATTATCTGATGGGCAGCCGGCTGAGTTAATCAGGCGCCGCGTGATTAAACCACGCATCCTCGAGCTTCATGGCGCGCCGCAAGCGTTCGGCTGAACCCGGCGCACTGGCTGGCATCAGCATGAAGCCAATGACGACGTCGCATGCGACGGGGAAGATGGGCTTACGCGTTCCCAGGCTTCCCGCGGCCGGCAGAAGTCGCATCAGCCCGCAATCATGGAAGAGGGCATTCCCGGCGCCATGTGCTCGAGATGGGTACCGTTCATAAAGCAAATCGCCGGGGAGGACAGCCCGAGATCGGAGCGGCCCTCGAATGACTACTGTACAATCATGCGCTGGCTGTTGTGGTTTTCGGCCCATGTGCTTTGTCAAAAGCTTGCTGGGCCTCCAACTGGTCCTTGGTGAAGTTAATATAGAGGTATTTGTTGCCACTCCGATCTTTCATGAATGAAAGTTTATCCATGCCTAATGCGGTGCGGCGCACGGCTCGAGGCTCGCGGGGCAGGCAAAGAACGGCACGACGTGCTGCCAGTTCCGCCGCCAGCTCTGGGCGATGACCGGATGGCGCTGCCCCATTCGCCGGCTACGAAATCGTCCGGCCTTGATGCCAACCTCGGCCTCTGCGGCTTAGCCCGGCGCTCTCCTTGCGCAAGATTTTCAAAAAAATGTCTTCCGGCCGGGAATAGTTCGCCCCCCTGCCTGGTAAGTCGAGCAGTAGGGATGAACTTTCGGCCTCCGTCAAGCCAGCGGGCCTCTCGGACACGCCATGGGCTAAGGGGGCAGGGACCGAGTCACGACGGCGAGCGCGTTGCGTTCGGAACGAGCCGCGCCCGTCCGGCCCAGCGGCTGTCGTCTCATGCAACCGCCCGGCCTGGAGAGGCTTTGTGAAAATAACGCCGTGAGAACGCAGTAATGGAACGCAGTAATGGTCAGAAAAGGAGCGGGCCTTACTGTCAGCAACTGGGGGTTTCACGACAAATCTTAGTGCTGAAAAGCGCGATGTCCACGAATGAATGTCTTGCCGTTTGATGGAGGCCGCAAATATTATCCATCAGCTTGCCCGATTTGTGAGGGGGCCGCCCTGGAAGCCGATCTGGCGCACCGGCAGGCAGAGTTCCAATGCGCCTTTTGCGGCGCGTACGAAATCACCCCCGCGGCGCGCTCGGCCATGAGAGGTCTTTCACAGGAGCACAGAGCCTTATGGCTGTCTCAAGCCCGGTAACAAGCCGGAGCCTCGCGACAACTTGCGCTCGTAGTTTGCGCCAACGAGCCGTCGGTTCCTCAGTCGAGCAGCTCTCAGTGATCCGTCAGGCATGTGTTCGAGGAAGTGCGACTGCGCGGGCACTTCCCTGCGGCCCGGCACCCGTTGGGGTGGTGCCGGGCCGCCCATCGCATGCGCGGGACCTTACCATTCGTGGATACGAAACGATGTCCTTTGGAGGGATGTAAACTCAGATGCGCGAATTGGAAGAATATGAGCAGATTGGGTTAATTGGTTACCCGCGCGACGGGGATTACATAGCTGTGGTGGGGGACAGGACTGGTCAGAATTGGTTACTCGGAGGTGCATTGTGCGAAATCGATGGCGCAACCATTGAGGATCAGGCGGCTGCATTACCGAAATACTATCCGAACGGCCGGCTCGTGGTGGCCACTATCCGAGGCAGCTGTCTCGTTGCTGTTCGAGACTATTGACTGGGGCGGCCCGAAGAAGCCTTCATTCATCGACCGCGCCAACGGCAAGTCCACGACAGCCGGCGGTCAATTCGAGACCCGCGCCTTGCAGACCATGGCGCGGCAAAAGGCAAAAGTCAGACTGGGCCCGCATCATTCGATGCGAGGACAGATAGCGTTCGAATCTCTAGTCTGCCTGCTTTCAGGCGCGTGATTGTTTCTGGATCAAATCCGGGGGAGCCGCGCAACTTCCCGCCAACTCGAGAGTGGCCTGGCCTCAAAAAATTGCACTTGCCTGCGCGAGGTCGAGCCCTCCGGCCGCCATGAGCTCGCCAATGGTCGCTGGGTTTATGTCGACCGCCTCCCCGGCGTGATGAGCTTCGCGCGTCTTCGAATCTGGCATTGTTCCCTGGGGCACGCCGTGAAATTTGCCAGGGACCCAACGAGCAGCGGGCAAAATTGGTCTGACAGTTCTCTCAAACCTATTTGCTACGATCTCAACGCTGCCAGCTATTTCGTAATGAGGCCCCGGTATGGATTGGCCGTCCAAAGCCCCGGAGCCGCTGCGCGACAGTATCGACCAGAACCGCATTTGATGCCGCAATCGAACCGTCCGGAAGCAGAAGATTGTTTTCGAACCCGACCCGGACGTCTCCACCAAACAATGCTCCCGCGCATACGCAAGCAGCCTCGTCACGACCGAAGGCGCAGACCATGAACGACCGGAAGCGTGGAACGTGAGGCGAAAGGAATGGCAGCAGATCAGTGGGGGCAGATTGCTGCGACGCTGTATAGCGGCCCAAGACAAACAGCACAGGAATGTCGTCCCAGGGAATTAGCCCCCGTCGATGCAAATCGAACAGGTACAACGCCTCGTCAGGATCATAGAGGATGATCTGCGGCAGCACGTGCTCGTGCCTTAGCCAGGCGAGGAACGTGGCGAAAGCCGCCTCGGCATGTCGATCCGGGACAAGTTCACGCAGCGCCAGCGAGACCGCCTCGGGTCTGGTCTGGCGCACCACCTTCATCTGCCTTTCGGGCTCATAAAGACCAAGCGCCTCGCTTGTTATTTGCACCACCAGGGCATCGCCAACGCAGCGTCGGACGGCAGCGGTAGCGGCGCGATACGCGTCAGGGTCGAGAACGTGCCGCCCGTGCCGGTCGCGGACGTGGAGGTGGATCATGGCCGCGCCAGCCTCGAGACACTCCGCGGCTGCCCGAGCCAGCTCGGTCTGCGTCATCGGCAGAGCCGGATGATCGGCTCTCGTGCGCCTGCCGCCATTCGGTGCGACGGCGATCGCAACCGCGCGGTTTGATGGTTGAGACTGCATTCGGATGACCGATGTTGACAATTGGATCACCAAAATACCGTGTGAAACATTTGTTGCAAACCGAATTCAAGCGCGGCAGACTGCTTTGATGGATCAGGGGCCCTTGGCGGAACGCCTCATAGCCGAATTCGATGGCATGTCGGCGCAGCTGCGGACAGCGGCTCGCTACATGCTTGATCATCCGAGCGACGTGGCCCTGTTATCCATGCGTGAGCAGGCGCGGCAGGCGGGCGTGCAACCGGCCACCATGACGCGCCTCGCCAAACACCTGGGTCTCGAAGGCTACGACGCGGTGCGCGATTCCTATGCGGCGGCGGTGCGGGGCGGCCACCTCGGCTTTGCCGGGAAAGCAGGAATCCAGGTGAAGAGCCAAAAGCTCAAGGGTGATCGCGCCCAGGCTACCGAGATGATGGACTCGCTTGCCGTCCAGATCGCCCGGCTGGGCCGGCCGGAAGTCTTGGAGCGGATCGTGGCGGCGGCGAAACGCCTCGCGGAGGCACGACGCATTTATTGCCTTGGCCTGCGATCCAGCCATCCCATCGCCTGGCACGTGCACTATGTTTTGTCGCTCATCGGCGAGAGCTCGGTTCTGCTTGACGGTATTGCCGGAACCGGCGCCGACGCCATCGGTCGCGCCACCGATGCCGACGTGCTACTGGTGGCAAGCGTGCTTCCATATACCCGACAGACCGTGGAGATCGCCGAATATGCTGCTGGGCGCGGCGTCCCGGTTGTCGCGATCACGGACAGCAAGGTTGCGCCACTTGCTCAGATTGCGCAGGACGTGATTGTCGTTCCTACGCACAGCCCGTCTTTTTTCCACACTATGGCGCCCGCTTTTGCCGTTGCTGAAATCCTGGCCGCGCTGGTGGCTGGCCACGGCGGCGAGTCGGCGCTGGCTGTGCTTCGGTGTACAGACGAGCACCACGCAGCGCTCAACATACATCTGAAACCGCGGCTTGGCATGAAATGACCCATCTTCTGCATCGCACGACCAAAGGCTTGCTTCCGATCGCCGTCGGCGGCAAAGGCGTCCAGATATTCGACAGCAACGGTCGCGCCTATATCGATGCATCCGGCGGCGCGGCCGTGTCGTGTCTCGGTCATGGCCATCCAGATGTCATCGCGGCGCTGCACGACCAACTCGATCGCATTGCTTATGCTCATACCAGCTTCTTCACCACAGAGGTTGCCGAGCGGCTCGCCGATCGTCTCGCTGAAGATGCTCCCGCTGGATTGAGCCATGTCTATCTCGTGAGCGGCGGGTCCGAGGCCGTCGAGGCGGCACTGAAGATGGCGCGGCAATATTTTGTCGAGAAAGGCGAGCCGCGGCGCCGCCATGTCATCGCCCGCCGTCAGAGCTATCACGGCAACACACTCGGCGCGCTCGCCACAGGCGGCAATGAATGGCGGCGGCGGCAGTTTCAGCCGTTGCTCATCGAAACCCATCATATCGATCCATGTTTCGCTTATCGCTATCAATTGCCCGGAGAAAGCGATGCTGACTACGCTGTGAGGGCGGCGCAGGCCCTGGAGGACAAGATACTCGAACTTGGTGCCGGCGAGGTCATCGCCTTCGTCGCCGAAACGGTGGTCGGCGCGACTGCCGGAGCCGTGCCGCCGGTGGCCGATTACCTGAAGCGCATTCGGGCCATCTGCGACCGTTACGGCGTGCTGCTCATCCTGGACGAGGTGATGTGCGGCATGGGCCGCACCGGCACGCTTCACGCTTGCGAACAGGAAGGCGTCGTTCCCGATCTGATGACTATCGCCAAGGGACTCGGCGGAGGCTATCAGCCGATCGGCGCCGTGCTGCTCGGCCGGCATATCTTCGACGCTTTCGCCAACGGCTCCGGCTTTTTTCAGCACGGCCACACCTATATGGGGCATCCGATGGCCGCGGCCGCCGGTCTCGCGGTCCAGGAGGTGATCCGTCGCGACCATCTGCTTGACAATGTCAAAGCGATGGGCGCGCGTCTTGAGCGGCGCCTGAGCGAACGTTTCGGCAATCATCACCATGTCGGCGACATTCGTGGCCGCGGCCTGTTCCAGGCGATCGAACTCGTGGCCGACCGTGGTTCAAAAGAGCCTTTCGATCCGGCGCTGAAACTCAACGCGCGGGTCAAGAGCGAAGCCATGAACAACGGCCTGATGGTCTACCCCATGGGCGGCACGATCGACGGCGTCCGCGGCGACCATGTGCTGCTCGCGCCGCCGTTCATTGCCACCAGCCAGGACATCGATGCCATCGTCGAGCGGCTCGGCGACGCGGTCGATGCAGCTTTGCGCGCGCCCGGCTTGGCGGGACGCGCATGACCGGAGCCCGGCGCAAGGTCGGGACCAACCACCAGAGAGGTAATCGAAATGCATAATCTGCTGAAATCCCTGGTTGCCGTGACCGCGGCGGGGTGCCTGCTTGCCGCCACACCTTCGTTTGCCGAGCAGAAGTTCATCACTATAGGTACCGGCGGGGTGACCGGTGTCTATTATGCCGTGGGCGGTGCCATTTGCCGGCTCATGAACAAAGACAGGCAAAAGACCGGCATACGCTGCTCGACCGAATCGACGGGCGGGTCGGTTTTCAACGTCAACTCAATCAATACCGGCGACCTCGATTTCGGCCTTACCCAATCCGACGTGCAGTTTCAGGCTTATAACGGCGTCGGCCCTTTCGACGGCAAGGCAATAAAGGACTTGCGCGCGGTCTTCTCGGTCCATCCCGAACCGTTCACCGTTCTGGCACGGCCGGATGCCGGCGTGAAAGTCTTCGAGGATTTCAAGGGCAAGCGCTTCAATGTCGGCAATCCCGGTTCCGGAACGCGGTCCTCGATGGAAGAGCTGTTGAAGCAGATGGGTTGGACATTGAAGGACTTTTCGCTCGCCGCCGAACTCAAGGCCGATGAACAGGGCAGCGCGCTTTGCGACAACAAGATCGATGGCTTCTTCTACGGCGTGGGACATCCCTCCGCGGCAATCCAGGATCCGACGACGGCCTGCGGCGCCAAGCTCATTCCGCTGACTGGTACGGCCGTTGACGCGCTCGTGAAGGCGCATCCCTACTATTCGGTCGCGACCATCCCCGGGGGCATGTATGCCAACAATCCCGATCCGACGACGACGTTCGGCGTGCGCGCCACCGTGGTGACGAGCGCCAAGACCCCCGACGATGTGGTCTACGAGATGGTCAAGGCGGTTTTCGAGAACTTCGACGACTTCAAGAAGCTGCATCCGGCCTTCGCTAATCTCGATCCGAAGGAGATGGTCAAGGCCGGCCTTTCGGCGCCGCTGCATCCGGGCGCCGAGCGCTACTACAAGGAGAAAGGCTGGCTCTGAACCTGTGACATTGGCCCGGGCCGCCTTGGCGGGCGGCTCTGGCCGCAAACCAAACGACCAAGATAAAAAATACGGTCGAGGGGAGAGCGATGACAGATCAGTTCCGCCAGGTGGAAGCGCCTGAAGACGTCGACCTCGACAAGCTGAACGAGATCGTGGCGGAGGCCGACACTGGTGGGCGCAAGCCGACGGGTCTCGCCGCGTATCTCGTTCTGGCAGTGTCGCTCGCCTGGTCGTTGTTCCAGCTCTGGTACTCCTCGCCGATCCCTTATATGTTTGGCTTCGGTGTTGTCAGCGACGGGATCGCGCGGTCCATCCATCTGGCCTTTGCGCTGTTTCTGGCACTCGTCACCTTCCCGGCGTTCAAAAGCTCCTCACGCAACCGCGTTCCGCCGCCCGACTGGGTGCTTGCCATAGCGGGCGCGACGGCGGCGCTTTATCTCGTCGTCTTCTACAGCGAGATCGCCACCCGGCCCGGGCTTCCCACGACCACCGATCTCGTCATCTCGATCGTCGGCATCGTTGTATTGATGGAAGCTGCCCGGCGCGCCGTCGGCCCTGCTATCACCATCATCGCCGGCCTCATGCTAATATACATCTTCGTCGGGCCCTATATGCCCGGCCTGTTGGCGCACAAGGGCGCGACGCTGTCGCGCGCCGCCTCGCAGATGTGGCTCACCTCCGAGGGCGTGTTCGGCGTTGCGCTCGGCGTCTCGACCAACGTTGTCTTCATGTTCGTGCTGTTTGGAACATTGCTCGAGCGTGCCGGGGCCGGCGGCTATTTCATCCTGCTTGCCTTCTCCATCCTCGGCAAATACCGCGGCGGCCCCGCCAAGGCCGGGGTCGTCGCCTCTGGCCTGACGGGAATGATCTCGGGATCATCGATCGCCAATGTGGTCACCACCGGCACCTTCACCATTCCGCTGATGAAGCGCGTCGGCTACACGCCGGTCAAAGCAGGTGCCATCGAATGCGCAGCGGGCGTCAACGGGCAGCTCATGCCGCCCGTGATGGGAGCGGCCGCCTTCCTCATTGCCGAATATGTCGGCATTTCCTACGCCGAAGTAGTCAAGCACGCCTTCTTTCCCGCGCTGCTCACCTATGGCTCGCTCTTCTACATCGTCGATATCGAAGCGATGAAGATGGGGTTGAAGGGTCTGCCGTCGCGCAGCCGTCATCCCGCCTTGCAAGGGGCCGTGCGCTCGCTGATGGGTGTCTGCGCCTTCGTCATTCTGGCCGGGCTCGTCTATTACGGCATCGGCTGGACCAAAACGGTCTTCGGCAGCGCGGCGATCTGGGTGATCGTTGCGGCGCTTGCCATCGTCTATGTCGGGCTTGTCGCTTACAGGGCCAAGCACCCCGACCTGCCGCTCGACAGCCTCAAAGGCAATATTGTGGAGATACCGCATTTCGGTGAGACGGCACGAACCGGCCTGCATTTCCTGCTGCCGGTGGTGCTCCTCATCTGGTGCCTGATGGTCGAGGAGCTTTCGCCGGGCCTCTCCGCCTTCTGGGGCTCCGCTGCCCTGATGGTATTGATCGTCACGCAGCGCCCGCTGACGGCGTTCTTTCGAAGGGAACATCAATTTGCGCTGCGCTGGCGGGAAGGTATCGTCGATCTCATCGAGGGCTTGTCGGCGTCCGCGCGCAACATGACCACCGTCGGTATTGCCACAGCGACGGCCGGCATTATCGTCGGCACGGTGCTCTTGACCGGCGTCGGGCTGGTGATGACCGAGCTTGTCGAATTCATCTCGGCCGGTAGCTTCATGGTCATGCTGCTGTTTACCGCCATTATCTGCATCATTCTGGGCATGGGCATGCCGACCACGGCGAGTTACGTAGTCGTTGCGACACTGATGGCGCCCGTGATGGTGGATCTCGCCGCCCAGAACGATCTGGCTGTGCCGCTAGTAGCCGTGCATCTTTTCGTCTTCTATTTCGGACTGATGGCCGATGTGACGCCGCCGGTTGGTCTTGCGGCATATGCAGCGGCTGCCATTTCGGGAGCCGATCCCGTGAAGACCGGCTTTCAGGGATTCAAGTATGAAATCAGGACGGCACTGTTGCCGTTCATCTTCATCTTCAATAACGGCGTGCTCATGATAGACATCCAGGGGCCCCTGGATTTTATCCTCGTCATAGTGACATCGGCGCTGGCCATGGTTGCTTTCGTTGCGGCGACCCAGAATTGGTTCCTGGTCCGAAACCGGTGGTACGAGTCGCTAGCACTCCTGTTGGTCTGCTTCACGTTATTTCGCCCGGGCTACTGGCTCGACCTAGTCGATGAGCCCTTTACGGCGAAACCCGTCTCCGAATTGAACCAAACCGTAGACGCCACGCCTTCGGGAGAAGCGCTTCGTCTAAAGTTGAAGACGTTCAACATCAGCGGCGACGAGATCGAGAAGCTGATCCGGCTCGATCTCGCCGAGGGCAAGAACGCGACAGAGAGGCTGGAAAGAGCTGGACTGACCGTGACTGCTCTGGGTGACACAATGACAGTCGGAATCGTGCGCCTCGGCAGTCAGGCGGCAAAATTCGGGCTGCAGCCCGGTGACGAAATCACCGGGATCATGGTGCCAACCAGCCGACCATCCCGCTACTGGTTCGTGCTCCCCGCGTTCTTGCTGCTCGGGCTCGTTTTCTGGCTGCAGAGGCGACGAAGGGCTGGCTCCTTGCCAAGTGCGGGAGCGGCCTAGCGAGTGAAACACATGCGCGGCGGAGACGACCTGCGACACGCGTCATTGCAGGACTTCCGCGAGGGTGGAACATAAGGCGCCTGGCGGCCTTAGTTGTCGGGTAGCGCACCCTCGCCAGATGGCGCGGGCTGCCCACAGTCCGAGAGCCTGCCATTCGCATATATTTCCAAGCCGACGGATCAATCGCCGTCATTGTCTTTAGGTTCGCCAGACCATACGAGATCATGCGAAGGATTTGGGTTGGCTAACCATCCCGTAAGCCATTGGATTTGTTCGGAAGACTCACGTCCTCAACGACTAACATAATCATTATTCGTCAATAGGTTACGAGGCAGTTCGCCGAAATGGACTCAAGAAGCCGACCCAGACACTCACCCATCCCATTTGTCTTCTGCGGAATGGCTGTTTTGCGCCCAGTCGTCGCCGTTTACGCTAATCGTTATCGACTCTGAAAGCTGACGCCCACCTGCGGGCCCAGAGATCTGCGCGCCCCAGTGCTGTCGATCCATCACCAAGCACTTAGTCTCAGCCTCAAATGGCGCCGCCGTGACCTGGCGCAGCGGTGGTCGCCATGGAGGATTTCAGGCGCTGTAGCATAGTCTCCGTCAGCGGGATTGATTTTCGTTCCGCAAGGTTGAAGAAGACCGTCTTGGCGGCCAGCTTGGCAGCGAGTTCGCCGCCATGGAGCCTGCGCATCTCGTAATCCGTCTGGACGGACGTGCGGCCGACAGTGCGGACCGCGCCGTAGATTTCCACGATGACCCCGGACGCCACCTCGCCGACAAAGTCGATCTCATGCCGGACGTCCGCCCATCCCCTGTCGGCCCATTCGGGCGTCGTCGGCGCCCAGCCGGTCGCCTGTCCCAGCAGGATGTTGATGGCGTCATCGAAAAAGGCGACGTAGAAACGCGTCGTCATGTGGCCCATCATGTCGCAATTCCAGGGCTGAACCACAGCTCTCGTCAATAGGATCATTTTTGCTCCAGTAATTCGTTCGATTGCGACCGTTATCTAGCGGGGATTGGCTGCCTCTGGGGAGGGCCAATCGACGGTCGGACCACTGCGCGAGCTATTTCGATGGCGGTAAGTCGATTACAGCGACGGTAGGACGCTCCGAATGTGGCTGGCAAACGCCTCGACGGCCGGCGATCGTGTGGTCTCGGCGAAGGCGATCAGAACGCCGAGCCGCGATAATCTCGGAAGCGGCGCGTTTAGGATGAACAGGTCCGACGGGACGGCTTTCTGTGTCATCACGCTTATGGCGAGGCCGGAGCGCGCCACGGCTATCAGACCGGTAAGGCTGTTGCTGGCATAGGCTATTTTGTAACGCAGCCCGGTGCGCAGCATGGCATCGCAGGCCGCCTTGTGGTCCATGGCGTTCGAAGCCGGCAGGGCCAGCGGCACGGTCTCGCCGAAGTCGTGTAGCTCCAATGTCGGCTTGCTGCCGACCCAGACCATCGCTTCCGTGCGCACGACCTCCTTGGAGGCGCTTGCATCGGGAATGGAGACGAGCGCCAGATCGACCTGCCGCGAATGCAGCAGATTGTGCAGTTCGACAGTCGGCGCCGCCACGACCTTGATCTCGATGTCCGGATAGAGGCTCCCGAAACTTCTCAAGAGCGTGGGAAAGAAAGCGCTCAAATAGTCTTCCGGGCTGCCGAAGATGATCGAGCCCTGCAGGCCTTTGCCGGAGAAAGCCGAAACCGCTTCGTCGTGCATCTTGAGAATGCGCTCTGCGTAGGCAAGAAAGCGCTCACCGCTGCCGGTAAGACGCACGCCGCTGCCGCTTCGGTGGAACAGGCTTTGGCCGCCGAGCGCATCCTCGAGCCGCTGTATCTGCATCGTCACCGCCGATTGCGTGCGCCCGACCTGCACGGCGGTCGCGCTGAGCGTTCCCGAATGCGCCGCGCGAACAAATGTCGCCAGCAATCTGAGATCGAGAGGTGCGGGCATATCAATTCCGTTGATACCGGACTCCAGCATCTATCAATTTTACTGCCGTACCGCCAGCCGCTAATCTTCGGGCCTGCGTTTTTGGCGAGGCTGCGACATGTCAAGAAACCTGGACAATGCCTTCTGGTCGGCGGCGCGAAAGCACCTTATTCGATATGGCGGCGCCTTCGAGCCCGCCATCATCGAGCGAGCCGAGGGGTCGTTCGTCTACGATGCCGATGCCCGGCCCATACTCGACTTCACTTCCGGCCAGATGAGCGCGCTGCTCGGGCACGCGCATCCGCGGATCGTCGCGACAGTGCGGCGCCAGGTCGAAACGGTGGCGCATCTCTTCAGCGGCATGCTGTCCCGCCCGGTCGTCGAGCTTGCCGAACGCCTCGCCACGCTGGCGCCCGGCCTCGACAGGGCGCTGCTGCTTTCGACGGGCGCGGAATCGAACGAGGCGGCCATCCGCATGGCGAAGCTGGTGACCGGCAAGCACGAGATCGTCGCCTTCTCCAAAAGCTGGCACGGCATGACCGGGGTTGCCGCTTCCGCCACCTACAGCGCCGGGCGCAGGGGCTACGGGCCAGCGGCGGCCGGCTCGATTGCGATCCCCGCGCCGAACAGCTTTCGGCCGCGCTTCAAGAAGGCCGACGGCTCGCTCGACTGGGCGGCCGAGCTCGATGACGCCTTCGCCCTGGTCGACAGCCAGTCGACCGGCAGCCTCGCGGCCTTCATCGCCGAGCCGGTCCTGTCGAGCGGCGGCATGCTGGAGCTGCCGCAAGGCTATCTCGCGGCGTTGAAGCAGAAATGCCGCGAACGCGGCATGCTGCTGATCCTCGACGAGGCGCAGACCGGCGTCGGCCGCACCGGCGACATGTTCGCCTTCCAGCGCGACGGCGTCACGCCGGACATCCTCACCCTGTCGAAGACCATCGGCGCCGGCCTTCCGCTGGCGGCTGTCATGACGACCGCCGAGATCGAGGAAACCGCGCATGAGCGAGGCTTCCTGTTCTACACTACCCATGTGTCCGATCCGCTGCCGGCCGCCGTTGGCCTGACAGTGCTCGATGTCGTCGAAGAAGAGCGCCTTGTCGGGCGCGCGCGCCATCTCGGGGACAGGCTTTTCGCCGGCCTGTCCAGCCTCAAGCAGCGCTACGAATGCGTCGGCGACGTGCGTGGCCGCGGCCTGATGCTGGGAGTCGAGATCGTCAAGAACAGCCAAGGTCGTGAGCCCGATCATGAGCTCGGTGCGAAAATTGCCGCCGAGGCCTTCAGACGTGGACTCAGCATGAACATCGTCAAGCTACCCGGGATGGGCGGCGTGTTCCGCCTCGCCCCGCCGCTGACGATTTCGGAAGACGAGCTCGATCTTGGATTGCGCACCATCTCCGGCGCCATCGAAGCGGTGCTGTCCACGGGCGCTGGCCGCGTCGGCGTGGCAGCCGAGTGACGGGCCGGAACCCATGAACGAAGCGAGCATGACCAAACAGGCCTCGGACGACACGCCGAACCGGGATGCGACGGCCGGCCCCATCCGCGTGCTTGTCGCCAAGCTGGGGCTGGATGGGCACGACCGGGGCGCCAAGGTGGTTGCGCGGATCCTGCGCGACGCCGGCATGGAAGTCGTCTACACTGGCCTCTACAAGTCGCCGAGCGAAGTCGTGGCAGCGGCGGTCCAGGAGGACGTTGACGTCATCGGCGTCAGCCTGCTTTCCGGCTCGCACATTCCGCTGTTCCGGGAACTGGGGCGCTGCCTGCGCGAGGCGAAGGCCGACCATATCTTCGTCGTCGCCGGCGGTGTCATTCCCGAGCAGGACTATGCCGCTTTGTGGGACAGCGGCGTCGACGCGATCGTGCCGCAGGAGGCGCGGGCCGAGCTGATCGTGACGACGATCAGGAACCTGATTGCCGCTCGTGGCCGCGTATGACCGTCCCCATGCCTTCGCGACCGGTGAAGCGCGCGGCATATAGGCCCTCGATAGAGCTCGTGCCCGAGATACTCGGGGGCAATGTCGCCGCCATCGCCCGCATGATCACGCGCGCCGAGGCAGGCTATCCAGAGGCCGCGCCGGCGTTGGCGGAAATCTACAGGCATACCGGCAAGGCGCATGTCGTCGGCATCACCGGCGTTCCGGGAGCGGGCAAGTCCACGCTTGTGTCTTCCCTCATCCGGGGATTCGCGTCGGAGGGACACAAGGTCGGCGTCGTCGCCGTCGATCCGAGCAGCCCGTTCTCCGGCGGCGCGATCCTCGGTGACAGGGTGCGCATGAGCGAGGCGGCCTCATCCTCGCAGGCCTTCGTCCGCAGCATGGCGACGCGCGGCCACCTGGGTGGCCTTGGCCGGTCGACGCTGCAGGCGGTCGACGTCCTCGACGCCGCCGGCTACTCACCCATCATCATCGAGACGGTCGGCGTCGGCCAGGACGAGGTGGAAGTGGTGACGGCCGCACACAGCGTCGTCGTTCTCTCGGCGCCCGGGCTCGGCGACGACATACAGGCTATCAAGGCCGGCATATTGGAGATCGCGGATATCCACGCCGTCAGCAAGGCTGATAAGCCGGAAGCGGCGGCAACCGTCTCGGCCCTGCGCGGGATGATGACCCTCGGTTCGGAACGGACGGGGTCGAAATGGACGCCGCCGGTCCTTCCGGTAAGCGCGGTCTCCGGCGAGCGGATCGGCGAGCTGAAGGACGCCATTTCCAGGCACTGGTCGCATCTGCGCGAAAGCGGCGAGCTGGCCGAGCGGCAGCGGGGCATTTGCCGGACGCGGATCCTCGGCGCGGCCAGACATCTTTTTCAGCACAAATTCGATGAGCGGGCCGACGAGATCGGAGAGCATATCCAGGCCGTCGTGAACAGGGACATGGACCCCTCCGGCGCGGCTTATCTTCTGCTCGGCTGGGCGAACGAGCGGCGAGCGACATGAACCTGTTCTCCGAAACCGCGATCGAGGACATCCGCGAAAAACAGGCGGCGTGGGAGGAGAAGGAACTTGCCGCCGCGCTCAGCAGCAGGCCGGAGGAAAAGCCGGCCTACAAGACGGAATGCGGCATTCCGCTGAAGCGCGTCTACACGGCCGCCGACATCGCAGATATACCGGCCGATGAGCTCGGTTTCCCCGGCGCCTATCCCTTCACCCGCGGAGCCTATCCGACGATGTATCGCGGCCGGCCGTGGACAATCCGGCAGGTCGCGGGCTTCGGCAATCCCGAGGCCACCAACCAGCGCTACAAATACATGGTCCAGACCGGCCAGACCGGGCTCTCCACCGATTTCGACCTGCCGACCCTGCTTGGCCTGGACTCGGACGACCCCCGAGCGTTCGGCGAAGTCGGGCGCGTCGGCGTCGCCATCGACACGGTCGACGACGTCGACCGGCTGTTCGACGGCATAGACCTGGAAAAGATCTCGGTGTCGCTCACCATCAACCCGTCGGCCTGGGTGGTTTACACTATGTATGTCGCCGTCGCGGCGCGGCGCGGCTACGACCTCCACAAGCTGGCGGGCACGCTGCAGGCGGATCCGTTGAAGGAGTACGTCGCGCAGAAGGAGTGGATCTATCCGGTGCGCCCCGCCGTCAGGCTGCTGCGTGACCTTATCATGTACAGCGCCAAGACGACGCCGAAGATCAATCCCATCAGTCTCAGCGGCTATCACCTGTCGGACGTGGGCGGAAACGCGTTGCAGGAGATCGCCTTCATCATGGCCTTCACCATCGCCTATTGCGAGGAGGTCACCGGCGCCGGCATGGACATAGACGACTTCGCGCCCAGGCTGTCCTTCTTCTTCATCAGCCACCAGGATTTCTTCGAGCAGATCTGCAAGTTCAGGGCGGCAAGGCGGGTCTACGCCAAGATCATGGCGCAGCGCTTCAAGGCCAGGAAGCCGGAATCCATGCGGCTGCGGGTGCATGTGCAGACCGCGGCGATGAGCCTGACCAAGGTCGAGCATCACAACAACCTGATGCGCACGGCCATCCAGGCGCTCGGCGCCGTGCTGGGCGGCTGCCAGAGCATGCACACCAACGGTCTCGACGAGGCCTTCGCCATCCCCACTGAAGAGGCCATGAAGCTGGCCATCCGCACCCAGCAGATTATCCGCGACGAGATCAACGTGACCTCCGTGATCGACCCGCTCGGCGGCTCCTATTTCATCGAGCGCCTCACGCGCGACATGGAGACCGAGATCTGGAAGCTTCTGGACGAAGTGGACGAGCGCGGCGGCGCCGTGAAACTGGTCGAGGAAGGCTGGTTTCAGCAGAAGCTCGCGGACTCTGCCTATGCGACGTTCCAGAAAATCGATTCCGGCGAAAAGATCTCCGTCGGCGTCAACCGCTATGTCGATGAGGCCAGCAGCTCGGCCGAGGTGCACATCCACCCCTATGACGAACAGTGCACGCAATTGCAGATCGACCGGCTCAACGCGGTGCGGACAGGGCGCGACAACGCCCGTGTCCGGAAGCTGCTGAAGGAACTCGCCGAGGAGGCAGGGTCCGACGAAGCCAATCTTTTGCCGAAGACCGTCGAGGCCGTGGAGGCGAAGGCGACGCTCGGCGAGATCTGTGCGGCGCTGCGCGAGGTCTGGGGCACTTATGCCGAACCAATGATTGTCTAAGGAGGATGCCTTGACACCTACTGTCTTCATTAGAGACGACGGGCCAATTGCCTGGATCATGCTGTGCCGGCCCGAGCGCCTCAATGCCATGAACAGGCAGCTCGTAGACGAGCTCTCACAGGCGCTCGCGCGGGCTGAAGCTAATCCGTCCATCCGAGTTGTCATCCTGCACGGAGAAGGTCGAGCCTTTTGCTCCGGCGACGACCTGAAGGATCTCGATGCCCAGACCTCGTCGGAGGCTGCGACACAGGCCTGGGTCGAGGCCATCCAGAACGTCACCCTGCAGATCATGCAGTCACGCAAGATCGTGATTGCCGCCGTGCATGGCTGGTGCGTGGGCGGCGCGCTTGAATGGGCCGTGAACTGCGACTTCAGGCTCTTTGCGGACAATGCGCGCTGGTTCTTTCCTGAAGTAACCTACGGGCTGTTCGTCACTGGCGGCGTTACCGCCCTGTTGACCAAGCAAGTCGGACCACAAGTCGCCAAGGAATTGATGATCCTGGGCGAAAAGCACGATGCCAAAAAGGCGCTTGAGGTCGGCATCGCGTGGAAGCTGGTTCCCCAAGCAGAGTTGCTCAGTGAGGCGGAAAAACTGGCCCGCGCGATAGCGGAGCGCCCGGAGGGCGCCGTGGGCGACATCAAGCATGCCATCAACAACGGCTTCCACTCTTCCCTAGCGGATGCAATGGCGCTCGAGACCAGGGCCACGGTAAGCGGCTTCCTGTCTCCGGATGCGCAGGCACGAGCCAAGGATTTTTGAGCGCGATGACGATGCTTGAAGTCGCCCCTTCCTCCTACATCCCGGGTCAGCATGACGGCGATCTGGAGACCCGGGTTCTGCCGAAAATCCTGCTAACGCAGGCCGAGCGCCTGGGCGACAGCCCGTTCATCGATATCTGCGGACGTTCTGCAAGTTTCGAGGAGATGCAGATCGTTTCGGGACGGCTGGCGCGAGGCCTGCGCGGCCTTGGCATCGGCAAGTCCGACCGAGTGGCGATGCTGCTGCCCAATTGTCTCGAGCTGGTCGCGATGTGGTTCGCCGTGGCGAGCCTTGGCGCCATCGAGGTGCCCAGCAATCCGGGCCTGAAGGGTGACCTGCTCTGCCACAACCTGAACAATTGCGGCGCCGAGCTCCTCGTTGCGGATGCGAGCGCGCTTGACGAGCTCGCCAGGGTCCAGGACCGGCTGCCGGAACTGCGTACCCTCGTCCTCGTAGGTGCCGATCCAGGCGAAGCTCGGGCGGCCGGCATCCGGATCGGCCGCATCGTCGGGTTCGAGGAATGCATGGCCGGGCAGCCGGATTTCGACTTGGCCGACGTCCACTATTCCGACCCGATGGCGATCCTCTACACCTCGGGCACCACCGGCCCGGCCAAAGGCGCTTTGATGTCCCACCACCACTGCTATTCCTGGGCGGCGGCGATGGCGCTCAATCTCGGCTACACGACAAGCGACAGTTACTTCTCGGCATTGCCGCTGTTTCACACCGACGCGCAAATGTTCGGCGTCTACTTGCCGCTGATCTACGGCACGCGCACGACGCTGGTCGAGGCCTTCAGCGTGTCACGGTTCTGGGACCAGGTCCGCGCCAGCGGCGCCACCGCCACGAACCTGCTCGGCGCGATGGCGGTCATCCTTTCGCGTCAGCCGCCTTCCGATGGGGACGGCGCCAATCCGGTGCGCATATGCCAGTGCATTCCTATGGTGCCGGACAAGGAAGCGTTCGAGCGGCGCTTTGGCATACGGCTCGTCACCGGCTACGGACAGACGGAGACCAGTTTCGTCACCCTCGACACAGTGGGAGATACGAGAGCGGGCTCCTGCGGTCGCCCGCATCCCGATTGGGAAGTTGCGATCGTCGACGACAGGGACCGGCCTCTGCCGCATGGGTCCCTCGGCGAGATCGTGTCACGCCCCCGCAGGAACTGGAGCATGTTCTCCGGCTACTACCGCGCCGATGCCAAGACCGTGCAGACACTGAGAAACCTTTGGTATCATTCCGGCGATGCCGGCTGCATGGACGAGGATGGCTGGCTCTACTTCAAGCACCGCTTGAACGAGGCGATCAGGCGGCGGGGCGAGAACATCTCCGCCTACGAGGTCGAGACCGTCGCCGAGAAGCATCCAGAAATCGTGGAAAGCGCCGCGTTCGGGATTCCGTCCGAATTCACTGAGGAAGACATCATGGTCGTAGCCCAGCGCCGGCCAGGTTCGACGCTGGAGGCGGCCGAACTGCTTGCGCACTTCAGGACATCGGCGCCGCGCCACATGGTGCCTCGCTATATCGAAATCACCGACAAACCGCTTCCGCGAACTCCGACGGAGAAAATCGCCAGGACCGCCTTGCGGCAGCAGGGTGTCAGCGCGGCCACATTCGATCGGGGTGAACGCTAGAGGAAGCAGAACGCAGGTAGAAGGATGACGGAGGCTCAGGCAATGCAGCGTCGGATGATCGCTCCCTGCTTCATGAACGATACGCTCGAATGCCTTCGCCGCCACAACGTCGAGGTGGAGCCTCTCTTGGCTCGCGTCGGGCTGCCGCCAGCGATTTCCGAGCCAATATCGACCGAACAATATGGCGCGCTCTGGCACGCCGTCGCGCAGACGATGGATGACGAGTTCTTCGGCGAAGGCGCCAGGCCAATGCGGGCGGGCAGTTTCGCGCTGCTCTGCCAGGCGCTGCTTTCCACCGAGACTCTGGAACATGCCGTGCGCAGGGGCCTGCGCTTCCTGCGCGCCGTGCTCGACGACCCGCATGGCGAATTGACCATCGGCAACGGGCTCGCCGAGATCAGGCTGAGCGAGTCCGGGCCGTTGCGTTCGGCCTTCGCCTACCGCACCTTCTGGATCATCGTCCATGGCGTGAACTGCTGGCTGGTGGGCCGGCGCCTTCCGATCCGCTGGGTGGACTTCAAATGCAGCATCCCGCCCACGGGGAGCGACTACCGTCTGTTCTTCGGCGCGCCGGTGCGGTTCGATCAGCCTCAGAGCCGCCTCGTCTTCGATGCCGAATTCCTGAAGCTGCCGGTCATCCGCGATGCCTGCACATTGCGCGAATTCCTGCGCAAAGCCCCGGCCAACATTCTTGTGCGTTACCGCCACGACGAAGGGCTCTCGGCGGCCATACGCGGGCGACTTCACGCCACCGCGCCCGCTTCATGGCCGAGCTTCGAGCGCCTTGCCGCCGGCATGCGCATGCAGGCGCCGACCTTGCGCCGCAGGCTTCAGTCGGAAGGGCAGAGCTATCGCTCGATCAAGGACGAGATGCGCAGGGCCCTGGCGATGGAGGCCCTGCTCAACGGCAGCCGCAGCGTCGCCGACCTCGCCGCCGATATCGGCTTTTCCGAGCCGAGCGCGTTTCATCGCGCCTTCCACAAATGGACCGGCAAGAGTCCGGCCTTGTTCCGACGCGAGGCTTCGTCCGACGCCCGATTCTGACAACGCGCCGGCGAATTAGCAGGCAGGCGACGCGTTCCCGAAACATTGCAAAATCGATCAACAAATCTGGGTCTTACGGTCATCGCATGCCACTTGGCTTGCAGCCAATATGCCCGGTAGCGCAGCCGCGGGGACAGGTTAGATGCGGAGCAAAGGCGAGACGTTTCTCGTGAGGGGGCCGGCTCCGGCCTGATGCCTGACCCGCTGGCATCGGCCATGACCTGATCCAACGGCAGGCCGGTCCGCGCCGAATTCTAGTCAGCTCGATGCGTCGGACGTGGGCATCGCATCGAAGCCTCAACCAGTGCCCGCCACGAAAAATGGGAGCCTAATATGAAGAAACATCTCTTGTCGGCGGTGGCGGTGACCGCGCTTGTTGCGTTTGCGGGCACCGCTTGGGCGGATATCGTCATTGGTGTCGCCGGGCCGATAACCGGTCCGAATGCCGCTTTCGGCGCGCAGTTTCAAAAAGGCGCAGAACAGGCAGCAGCCGACATCAACGCGGCCGGTGGCGTGCTCGGCCAGAAAATCAAGATAGAGATCGGCGACGACGTCTCCGATCCGAAGCAGGGCATTTCGGTCGCCAACAAATTCGTCGCGGACGGCGTGAAATACTTGGTCGGTCACTTCAATTCGGGCGTGTCGATCCCTGCCTCGGAGGTCTATGCCGAAAATGGGGTGCTCGAGATCTCGCCGGCGTCCACCAATCCGCAATACACCGAGCGCGGCCTCTGGAACACATTCCGCACCTGCGGCCGCGACGATCAGCAGGGCAAGGTCGCGGGAGACTATATCGCCGCGAACTTCAAGGATGCCAAGATCGCCATCATCCACGACAAGACGCCCTACGGTCAGGGCCTCGTCGACGTCGCCAAGAAGGACCTGAACGCCAACGGCATCAATGAAGTGATGTATGAAGGCATCAATGTCGGCGACAAGGATTTCTCCGCGCTCATAGCCAAGATGAAGGAAGCGGGCGTGACGCTGATCTACTTCGGCGGTCTTCACACCGAGGCGGGCCTTATCATGCGCCAGTCAGCGGACCAGGGCCTGAAGGCGACATTGTTCTCGGGCGACGGCATGGTCTCGAACGAACTGGCCTCGATCGCAGGCGATTCCGTCATCGGCACCCTAAACACCTTCTCGCCCGACCCACGGAAAAATCCCGCGGCGAAGGACATCGTCGACAAGTTCCGTGCCTCCGGCTTCGAGCCCGAAGCCTACACGCTCTACTCCTACGCGGCGGTCCAGATCGTCGCCGCCGCGGTCGACAAGACCGGTTCGGCCGACGATGCGCAGAAGGTCGCCGAGACCATCAAGGCGAGCGGCCCGTGGAAGACGGCGATCGGCGACATCAGCTATGACCAGAAGGGCGACATCACGCGTCCCGACTATGTCATCTACGAATGGAAGAAGGGCGCCGACGGAAAGCCGACATACGCGCAGAAATAGGCCTGGAGCGGTGCGTGCGAGGATGCCCGCCTATAATCCGGGCAACCTCGCCGGGGTGACTTGCCGGTCCATTCCACGGGGCCGACGGTCTGTCGGGCGTCGCCGACCCTCCAGGAGGTCGAGCACAACATTCGCGAGCTGTCGGGTGTGAGGACCGCAGCCACGCCATGGTACAGCAGGAATTGACAGTACTGCAGCGGAATGACGTCTCCGACCACTGCTCCGACGTTTTTGACACTCTGCGCCCTTCAGCGCACTGATGCGCACACGCGCGCGTCGATCGCTCACGGCCTCAGGCAGGAGGACTTCGCACTGATGGAACTGGGGCCCGAATTTGCTGCCGCTCCAAGCTGCAGGATATCATTATCGCAGACCATGACGGCTATGGCTTTGCACTCAAGCCCCTTGGCCAGATGCTGGTCCCGATAGCGATACGTCCTCCAGCGTCCGGAAAGCTCAAGCTGCGTAAGCAATGATACGGCTTTGGTTCCCAAGTCGCGACCATCAGCAAGTGTCGGTATTGGTGATTGCGTGTCCCGGCAGGCAACGCAGTACTTTCGCGCGAAAATTGGTGGTTGGTTAGGCGAAGAAGACACTCACCCTGCCGTAGGAGCCAAAATCGGAAACGATCTGGTCGCCATGCCGGCATTCGACCGGCCGGATGAAGGAACCCGACAGCACGACCTGTCCGGCCTCGATCTGCATGCCGTATTGATGCAGCCGGTTGGCGAGCCAGACGATGCCTTTGGCGGGATGATCGAGCACGCCGGCGCCGAGCCCCGTCTCCTCGACCTCGCCGTTGCGCGACACGATGGCGCCGATCCAGCGCAAGTCCGCCTCGCGCGGGCCGGCCTTGCGGCCGCCGACGACGATGCCCGCATTGGCGGCATTGTCGGAGATCGTGTCGACGAAGGTGCGAATCTTGCCGGTCTCTTTGTTCATCCGCTCGATGCGGGTGTCGAGGATTTCCAGGGCCGGGGTGATGTGATCGGTGGCGTCGAGCACGTCGTCGATCGAGATGTCGGGGCCGGCCAAAGGCGCCTTCATGACGAAAGCGATCTCGGCCTCGATGCGCGGCTGGATGAAGCGATCGGCCGGCACCGTGCCGCCGTCATCGAAGAACATGTCGTCGAACAGGATGCCTGAATCGGGAATGTCGATGCTGAGCGCCGACTGCATCGCCTTGGAGGTCAGGCCGATTTTCCAGCCTTTGATCGCCAGTCCGGACGCTTCCTTCCGCTTCACCAGCGCGGCCTGGACGCGGTAGGCGTCGTCCATCGTGGCTTGCGGAAAATCGAGGCTGAGCAGCCTGATCTGGCGGCGATCGCGCTCGGCCTCGAACAGTTTTTGGGCGGCGCCCTCGATCTCCGCCTCGGTCATCATCATTTGGTTTCCTCGTCCACGACCCCGTTGCGGAGCAGCCCGATACCTTCGGCCTCGACCTCGATTACGTCGCCCGGCTTCAGCCAGATCGGTGGATCGAAGCGGGCGCCCGCGCCGGTCGGTGTTCCCGTCACGATGACATCGCCCGGCACCAGCGTGGTGAAGGTCGAGATGTAGTTGATGATCTTGCGGAACGAAAAAATCATGCGGCCGGTGCGGTCCTGCTGACGCAACTCGCCATTGACGCGCGTCGTCAGCGCGATGTCGGCGATCTGCGCCTCATCGGTGAACGGCACCAGCCACGGCCCGATCGAGCCGGTGCGATCGAAATTCTTGCCTTGGGTGACGTTGAACTTGGCATGGCGCACCCAGTCGCGGATTGTGCCTTCGTTGCACAGCGAAAGTGCCGCGATATGGTCGAGCGCGTCGGATTCCGGGATCCGGCGGCCGCCCTTGCCGATGACGATGACGATCTCGCCCTCATAGTCGAGCTGCGGCGATTCCGGCGGCCGCACCAGCGGCGCGCCATGGCCGACGAAGGAGCGTGGAAAGCGGATGAACAGCGACGGGTTGGAGGGTGCTGCCTGCCCGTCCTTGTACTCCTCGTTGCGGTCCGGATAGTTGACGCCGACGCAGATGATCTTTTCGGGCGCAGGCACGGGAATCGCGTAGGTGATCTCGCCCAGGCTGAGATCGGCCGGCAGCGCGGCCGCTTCGTCGACGAGGCGCGGCAGGGCGCCCGCCGCCACGACCTCGCGCAAGGTCGGCCATGTGTTGCCGTGACGTCGGGAAAGATCGACGATGCCGCCGCCCTTCACGAAACCAAAGCCCGATCTCCCCTGATGGGAAAAGCTGGCGAAACGCGGCTGTTCGGTCATGTCGTCTCCATCTGCTCCGCATCCGAGCCTAAGTCGTCTGGCGCGCGATCTCCGTGATCACCGCGAATGCGGTTTCGGCATCCTCGCGCGTCATCTCGAACTGGCCGGCCTGGAAGCGGATCGCGATCGCCCCGTCGACGCGGGTCTGGGTAAGATAGATACGGCCGTCGTCGTTGATGGCATTGACCAGCGCGATGTTGTGCCGGTCGGGATCGCCTGGCGCCTTGTGCCGGAAGGAAAACAGCGACAGCACCGGCGCGCTGACGATCTCGAAGTCCGGCTCGGCGGCCAATTTTTCCGCCAGTTCCACCGACCATGTCACATGGTTCCGGATCATTGTCCGCAGCCCTTCGAGGCCGTGGTATCGCAGCAAGAACCAGAGCTTCAGCGCCCGGAAGCGGCGGCCGAGCGGCACTGTCCATTCGGAGAAATTGATGACGCCGTCATGACCATGCGTCTTCAGATATTCCGGCTGGATCGCGAGCGTGCGCGCCTGCTCCCCGGGATCGCGCATGAACTGCACGGAGCAGTCGAACTGCGCGCCCAGCCATTTGTGCGGATTGAAGACGATCGAGTCCGCCGCCTCCACGCCATCCCAAAGCGTTCGAAATTCCGGACAAATCATCGCCGAACCCGCCCATGCCGCGTCGACATGCAGATAGAGGCCATGCCTTTTCACGACCTCGGCCACCGCCGCGATCGGATCGCAGGCGCCGATGGATGTGCCGCCGGTGCAGGCGATCACGCCGGCGGGCGTCAGCCCCGCGGTGATGTCGGCGCGGATGGCGACGTCTAGCGCCTCGGGGTCCATGCCGTGCAGGTCGCCCTTGGTCGGGATGCGCACTAGATTGGCCTCGCCGATGCCGGCCACCCAGATTGCCCGGTCGATGGAGGTGTGCGCTTGGGCCGACGCGTAGACGCGCACGGCCGTGTGCGCCGCCAGCCCCTCTTTGTTGCCCATCCAGCCAAGTGCCCGTTCGCGCATGACCAGCACTGCAGCGAGCGTCGCCGTCGAGGCCGAATCCTGGATCACGCCTGAAACGCCGGCGGGCAGGCCCAGCGCCTGGCGCAGCCAGTCCACGACCTTCATCTCGAGTTCGGTCGCGGCCGGCGACGTCTGCCAGAGCATGCATTGCGCGGCGATGGATGTGACGAGGTAGTCGGCGACCACCGACACCGGCGCGGCGTTCGCCGGGAAATAGGCGAAGAAGCGCGGATGCTGCCAGTGCGTCATGCCATCCGGAATAATCCGCTCGAAGTCGGCGAAGATCGCCTCCATCGGCTCACCCCGTTCAGGCGCGGCGTCGTCGATCTGGCGGGCGATGTCGCCGGGCGTCGTCTGCGCTCGCACCGGCCGGTGCCGCAAGGTCGTGCGGTAGTTGGCCCCCCAGTCGGCGGCCTTATGCGACCAGTGTCTGAATTCGTCGCTATCCATTGCCGGCGAGACCTTTCCGTTTCATACCATGAGGATGACGTTATCCGCCGGTCTCAACCTATTCGGAGATCGCTGGCTGGGCCGTGCGACGTGCTGGATGTAGGTTGGAGCATGCTGCATGGCCGCGTCGGCATTGCGCTTGACGAAAACGTCGATGCAGAAGCCACGCGTCAGCGCGACACAGGCCGAATCGTCGGCAGCCTTGGCAGTTGAAGCCGAGGCCACCAGCGTCGAGACGATTATTCCCAGCAGACGAGATGATCTCACAGGCATTCGATGCTTTCCTTCCCGGCTCGCCGATTATGGCGCCACAATCGGCGAGGCCGAGAGATCAGATTGATGCGGCTTCACGCCGGCAAAGACGCTGCCTTCCTCGAACCAGCTCTTCGGGGCCGGTGCGCCCCATAACGTCTGGCGCTGCGGGTCCTTCAGGTCCCATTTGATCGGCTCCAGATCGGGATCGACCGTCTGGTAGTCCGAGCAATAGATCTCGATGCGATGGTTATCCGGATCGCGGATGTAGAGGAAGAAGGCGTTGGAGATGCCGTGCCGTCCGGGGCCGCGCTCTATATTCGGCAGCCAACCGGTGGTCGCCATCAGGTCGAGCAGGTCGATGATGTTGAGCGGCGTCGGCACCCAGAAGGCGACATGGTGCAAACGCGGGCCGAGGCCATTGGTGAAAGCGATGTCGTGCACGCCGCCCTTGCGGTGCGTCCAGGCCGCCCACAGCTTCCCGGTCTCGGCGTCCTCAGTGTACTCGGTCACGCGGAAGCCGAGCTCGTTGTAGAAGGCCACCGATTCATCGACGTTTGGCGAGAAGCAGTTGAAGTGGTCGATGCGCAGCGGTTTCACACCGTGATAGAGCGCGTATTTCTGGTGGATCGGCGGCAGCCTTTCCATCCTCGAATAGAATTCGAGCGGAATGCCGTGCGGGTCGCGGGTGCGGAAGGTGCGCGACTGGTAGGGCCGCTCCACCCATTCCACCGGCAAGCCTTTGCCCTTGAAGAAGTGCTCGGCCTTGTCGAGATCCTCGTCGGAAAACACCTTGAAGCCGAGGTCGCGGGCTTCCGCGGTGGCGCCTTTGCGCAGCACGATGCAATGGTGGCCGCGCTCCTCCAGTGCGCGCAGATAGATGGCGTCGGATGTCTCGTCGGTCACCTGCAGGCCGAGTGTGTCGACATAGAAGGCGCGTGATTTCGCCAGGTCGGTGACGGCGAGCTCGACATGGCTGAGTCGCACGATGTTGAAGGCAGGGTAGAGGTTGGGTTGGGGCAGGGCCATAGGTGTCTCCCGTCAGCCGCCGAGCTTCTGGATCGAATGCTGCGTCGTGGCGAACGCGACGTTCTTGGTTTCCATGTAGAAGTCGAAAGACCAGTCGCCGCCGTCGCGGCCGATGCCCGAGTTCTTGACGCCGCCGAATGGCGTCGGCAGATGCCGCACATTTTCCGAGTTGACCCAGATCATGCCGGCGTCCAACGCATCGGTGAAGCGGAAGGCGCGGGTGACGTCCGAGGTCCAGAGATAGCCGGTCAGGCCGTATTGCGTGTCGTTGGCGAGCGCCAGTGCATCGGCCTCGTCCTTGAACGATATGGCGGTCAGCACTGGCCCGAAGATCTCTTCCTGGGCAATGCGCATCTTGTTGGTCGCGCCAATGAACAGCGTCGGGCTGACATAGCAGCCGCCGCCCGGGCCGGTGAATTTGCCGCCGCCGGCGGCAACGACCGCCCCTTCCGATTTGCCGATCTCAATGTAGGAAAGGACCTTTTCCTCATGCACCGGATGGATCAGCGGGCCGACCACGGTTTCCGGGTCGAGCGGATGGCCGACCTTGATGCGCTTTGCTTTCTCCGCCACCAGCGCGGTGAACTTGTCATAGACGCTTTCCTCGACCAGCAGCCGCGACGACGAGGTGCAGCGCTCGCCGTTCAGCGAATAGATCATGAAGACCGCGGCGTCCGCGGCCCGCTCTAAATCGGCGTCGGCAAAGACGATGACTGGGTTCTTGCCGCCGAGCTCGAAATGCACCCGCTTCAGCGTCTCGGCGCCTTGCTTCATGATCATCGAGCCGGTGCGGCTTTCGCCGACGAAGCCGATCGCCTTGATGTCGGGATGTTCGGTCAGCGCCCTGCCAGCATCCTCGCCGAAGCCGTTGACGAGGTTCCAGACGCCCTTGGGCAGGCCGGCTTCCTCGGCGATCTCGACCAGAAGCCTGGCCGTCAGCGGCGAGAACTCGGCCGGCTTATGGACGATCGTGCAGCCGGCGGCGAGCGCAGGCGCGATCTTCCAGGTCGACAGCATGAACGGCGTGTTCCACGGCGTGATCACGCCGACAGGGCCGATCGGCACGCGCGTCGTCATGTTGACCTGGTTCGGCGCACGGACCGTCTGGCCGTCGCGGGCTTCAGGTGCCCGGTCGGCATAGAAGCGGAAGTTTTCCGCGCCGCGCAACGCGGCCTTGGCCATGAACTTCAGTGACTGGCCGGTATCCATGCATTCGACGAAGGCAATCTCCTCGGCGCGCGCGACAATGCCGTCGGCGATTTTGTGGAGCAGCTTCTTGCGCGCGTCGCCGGAGATCGCCGCCCATTCCTTGAAAGCGGCCTTCGCCGCTTTGGCGGCGCGGTCGATGTCGGCGGTCTTGCCGCGCGCCACCTGGGCGATTGGCTTGAGGTCGATCGGGGAGATCGTCTCGTATGTCGAGCCGTCGGCGGCGGGCACGACCTCGCCGCCGATCTGGTTGAGCACGCCGTCCTTCCTGAAGCGCTCGAGATAGGCTTCGGCCTTCCTCAGATTGTCGTCCAATGCCGCCATTGCGTCTTTCCTATTCTCTGCCGCCCGTTCACTTGCCGCGCAGGCGCGGGTGGATGGCGTTCTTCTTCCAGCTGAGCTCTGCGTCGATCTCGCGGATCTCCAGCGACAGCGCGAAATGCGGCGTCGCAAACAGCGGTGAAAGATGATCGGTGACGGCCGCGAAGATCGCCTCGCCGGCGCTTTTCTTTTCTTCCGCCGTGCGGCCCTTGCCGATGCGGAAATTCATGTCAATGAAACCGTTCTCAGGCAGCCGGTCGGCAATCGCATAGGCCTCGGCGCGGAAGGCCCGCACGCGCACCGCGCCCGGCTCGAACAGGCCAGTCCCGAGAATGGTGCGCGAGACCAGCGCGCAAAGCTCGGCCACGTCGACCTTCTGGTCGAGATTCGCCGAATATTCGATCGCCATATGAGGCAAAGGTTTCGTCCGCCGACGGTGTTTGTAATTAACACGTGAATTACATCTTGACGATCGAATGTCAAGCGTCGTTCTGTATCTGGATGGGCTTCCAGGCGCCGGGATTGCCGCTCCCGGCAAAATCGCGGATATAGCTGCGATCCGTGCCTCGTTTCGCGTTGCGAGTCGCGTGGAATTGGAATTTTTTTGGAGATCTGACCTTGCTACCGCCTAACACACGCCGCTCCTTGCCGATGGCGCTTCTGCGTGCTCGCGAAGTGATCATGGCGCATTTCAGGCCGATGCTCGCCCGCCACGACATCACCGAGCAGCAGTGGCGCGTTCTGAGAGTCCTTGCCGAGGCCGGGCCGCTGGAAGCGACCGAATTGGCCAACCGCGCCTCGATCTTGCCGCCGAGTCTCACCCGCATCATCAAGGCGATGGAGGAACGGCAATTCATCTCCCGTGACAAGGTCAAGAACGACGGCCGCAGGGCGCTGCTCGCCATCAGCCCGGCCGGGCTGGCGCTGATCGAGGATCTGTCGCCCGAGCGCATCGCCATCTACGATGCGATCGAGCGGCGATACGGCGCCGAGCAGCATGAGCACCTGCTCGACCTTCTGGAAAGCCTGATCCAGTCGGAATCGTCTGAAAATCAGACCTGATAAAATTTACCCACCGAAGCTGCCGAGTGCGCTCGGCTGCATGTAGTTGCGGCCGACATAAAGCAGTGCCGCCTCGCCGCTGCCGTGGCGGATGTCGATCACCCGGCCGAACATCACATTGTGCGTGCCGACCTTGTTCACCGCGCCGATCTCGCAGTCGAAGCTGACGATGGCGTCGAGCAGCGCCGGCATACCGGAAGGCATGGTCTGCCAGCGCGCGGCTTGATAGCGCTCGGCCATATCGCGGATCGCGCCGGCGAACTTCGCCGCCAGGTGCATATGGGACTGGGTCAGCACGTTGACGCAGAAGCGCTCGTTGGCAAGGAACATGCCCGTCTGCGCCGAGCGCTCGTTCATGCACACAAGCAGCGTCGGCGGATCGTCGGAAACGCTGCACATGGCGGTCGCGGTGAAGCCGCCGCGGCCTGCTGGTCCGTCTGTCGTGACGATGTTGACCGGCGCGCAGACCCGCGCCATGGCGTCACGGAATTCCAGTTTGGCGACCTGCGCCTCCATGGCCGGGCTCCTCAGCTTGCACCGGCCGGCAACGGCGGCAGCCAGGTGTCGCCGGTCCAGCCCTTCTCGTCATAGTCGGCCATGCAGGTATCGACCAGTTCCTCCATCGCTTTCAAGCGGCCGCCGCGCTCCGCCCCTTTCAGCACCTGCAGCCGCACCTCTTCCGGCGCGCCGGCATAATTGAGCTCGTAAAGCGCGTGGCGGCCGCCGAACTCGGTGCCGGTGGCGTCCCACAGCAATTTCATGATCTTGATGCGCTCGACATGGCCCATGTCGTTGGAGCCGCGCACATATTGCGCGAGGTAGCGGTCGATCTCCGGATTGTCGAAATCCTTCGCCGAGGACGGCAGGTAGATCAGCCCGGAGGCGATCACCCGGCGCACCGTGTCGATGACGCGCGGATAGGCCTCCGACATGAAGGTGCGGTAGGCGAGCGCCGCTTCCAGATTGGGCAGCACTGCACCATTGGCCCACGGGATCGGGTTGTGCGCCATGGCGTTGGAAAAGCTCCAGAACATATGGCGCAGCGCGATCACCTCGCCCAGCGCAGCCTGGTTGCCGCGGAAGGCGTCGCCGCCGGTCGCCCGCAGCGCCTTGGCTAGTAGGCCGGCAAGGAAGTCGAGCTTGACAGCAAAGCGCGTGCAGCCCTGAAAGCAGTAGCCATGCATGAAGCCCGACGCCGGGTGGAAGGACAGGATCTTCTGCGCGTCGCGCAGCACCAGCACGTCCTCCCAGGGGATGAAGACATTGTCGAGCACCAGGATCGCGTCATTCTCGTCGAAGCGCGACGACAGCGGATAGTCGAAAGGATGGCCGACGGTGTTCGCCGTCTGCTCGTAGGAGACGCGGCAGAACATCTTTATGCCGGGCGCGTTCATCGGCACGATGAACATCACCGACAGCGACGGATCCTCCGTCACCGTCGCCGAGCTCTGCGCCAGGAAATTGTAGTGGGTTAGCGCCGACGATGTCGCCACCACCTTGGCGCCGGACACCCAGATGCCGGCATCGCTTTCCTTAGTGATATGCACGAACACATCCTTCACCTGCTCGGCCGGCTTGTGGCGGTCGATCGGCGGGTTGACGATGGCATGGTTCATGAACAGGACCGCGTCCTGCGCCCTTTTGTGCCAGGCGCGCGCATTGTCCTTGAACGGGCCGTACCATTCGGCATTGGCGCCCAGCGTGTTCATCAGCGCCGCCTTGTAGTCGGGCGTGCGTCCCATCCAGCCGTAGGACATGCGCGACCAGTCGGCGATCGCCGTCTGCTGCTGGGCAAGCTCGGCGGCCGAATGGGCGACACGGAAATATTTGTGCGTGTATCCGCCCGAGCCGGTGTCGGTGGGAGAGGTCAGCACGGCCTGCCGGTTGGGATCATGCAGGGCATCGTAGAGGCGGGCCAGCGAGCGCGCCGAATTGCGCATCGCCGGGTGGCTGGTCACGTCGGCTACGCGCTCGCCATTGATATAGACCTCGCGTCCGTCGCGCAGACTGTCGAGATATTCGGCGCCGGTGAACGGCCGCTTCGTGTCGGCCCGGAAATCTTCCGATCGCATCATGATCCTCCCTTAACACGTTAACGATAGCGCTGGTCGTGCCAAAGGTTTATGGACGAAAGCATAAAACCATTTGGATTTTTTCGTCGTCATGGGCCAGACCGCCATTCCCGAGTTCTTTGTCTACGGCGAACCGGCGCGGGCGCTCGATGTCGGCTTCCTGCATGTCGAGACCGTGCAGGCCCGCGCTTCGGTGCATCGAGGGCACGTTCTGGCGCACAAACATCCGCAAATGGCGCAGATCACCCTCTGGACCGGCGGCAGCGGCAGCTACTGGATCGAGGACGAAACCTTGAGTTTTTCGGCGCCTACGGTGAGCTTCATGCCGAGCGGCGTGGTGCATGGCTTCAGCATCGAACCTGGCACCGATGCCATCGTCGTGTCGGTCGCAGATGAAGCACTTGTGGCCATCGCCGAGCATTCCTTGCTGCCGCTCGACCAACCGGTCTTCGTCACCGGACGCGGCGAGACGGCCCTGTGGGAGAGGTTGGGCGATACGGTCAGAATGATCCAGGCGGAATATGCCGACAGGCTGGTCGGTATGGAGAAAATCCTGCTACCGCTGATCGCTGTGGCGTTGTCGGGCATCGCCCGCCTGGATGCGGTATCGCATGCCGTCACCCTGCCAGCCGCTGTGGCGCTGGGCGGCCGCCTCCGGCGGCTGATCGACCGGCATTTTCGCGATGACTGGCCGGTCGAGCGCTATGTCGAGGAACTCGGCACCACGCGCCATCTGCTCGATAAGGCGGCGCGCCAGGTGCTGGGATCGGGCGTGCGGCAAGCCGTGGGCGAGCGCCGGCTGGTCGAGGCCAAGCGCCTGCTGCTGTTCACGGTGCGCCCGGTCGAGGACATCGCCTATGAGACCGGATTCAACGACCCGGCCTATTTCTCGCGCTTCTTCCGCCAAGCCGTCGGCCTGTCGCCGGCGGCGTGGCGGAAGGAGAGACTGGAGAGGCAGTAGGCAGTAGGCGGTATGTTCCATTCCTATTGCCTACTGCTAACCGCTATTTCCTAGGCCGCGGCAGCGGCCGTCAGGCCCGCATCGAGCGCCTCCGCAATCTTCGCCACATCGGCCGCCGAGATGACCAGCGGCGGTGACAGGATGATGGCGTTGCCGGAGACGCGCAGCATGACGCCTGCCTTGTAGGCGACGTCAGCCACCGCTGCCATCGTCTTCTTGTCGGCCGGCTTCTTGGCAGCGCGGTCCGAGACCAGCTCGAGCGCCGCCATCAGCCCCTGGTAACGGACGTCGCCGACCAGCGTGTGTTTGGTCTTCAGCGCTTCGAGTGCCTTGCCGAGCTCGGTGCCGCGTGCCGCGGCATTTTCGTTGACGGCGAGCCGCCTGGTCTCGGCCAGCGCCGCCAGACCCGCTGCGCAGCCGACGGGATGGCCGGAATAGGTGTAGCCGTGGCCAATCGCGCCGAAGCTGGTCTTGTCGGCCTCGAACACCTCGGCGACTTTGGCGCCGATCAATGTCGCGCCCAGCGGGAAATAACCCGACGTGATCGCCTTGGCGATGGTCATGAAATCGGGTTTCACGCCGGACAGGCGCGAACCTGACCAGGCACCGGTGCGGCCAAAGCCGGTCACCACCTCGTCGGCGATGAGCAGGATGTCGTGGCGGTCGCAGATCGACCGCACCATCGGCATGAAGCTCTCGTGCGGAACGATGACACCGCCGGCGCCGAGCACCGGCTCCATGATGAAGGCAGCGATGGTGTCGGCACCCTGGAAGGCGACCTCGTCTTCGATCGCCCGGGCGCAGAGTTTAGCCAGCTTCGCCGGGTCGGTCTCGTCGAACGGGTTGCGGTAGGTCCACGGCGCCGGTGTATGGAAGACGCCGGGCAGCAGCGGCTCGTAGTTGCGACGGAAATTAGCGTTGCCGTTGACCGAAGCGCCACCGAAATGCGTGCCGTGATAGCCCTTCTTCAGCGCCAGGAACTTCGTCCGGTCGCCTTGGCCGCGGATCTTCCAGTATTGCCTGGAGAGCCGCAGCGCCGTCTCCACCGAGTCCGACCCGCCGGAGGTGAAGAACGCCCGCACCATCCCCTCCGGCGCGAACCAGTCGCAGAGCTCGTAGGCGAGTTCGATCGACGGCCCGGTAGAGGTGCCGCGAAAGCCGGAATAATAGGGCAGGGCGTCGAGCTGTGCCGAGATCGCCTTCTTGATCGGGTCGCAGCTGTAGCCGAGATTGACGTTCCACAGCCCGCCGACGGCGTCGAGCACGGTCCGGCCGTCGATATCGGTCACCGACACGCCGTCGCCCTTCATGATGATCCTCGGCGGGGTCGCCCGCATCTCGGCCGGATGCGCCATTGGATGCCAGATCGGCTTGGCGTTGTTTTCGGTGAGAAAATTGATGTCACGCATCGGGAGGGACTCCGGGTTTTTCCAATCAGGGAAGCGCCAGGCCGAAATGGCCGAGCGCCTCGGCATGGCTTCGCGCCGGCTCTGCGACGTCGAAATGAACGGCAAGCATTCCGGCGGCAACCGCGCCGTCGACATTGCGCTTCTGGTCGTCGACGAAGACGCAGGTGGCCAGGGACAGCTGCAATGCCTCGCCGACCATCGCGTAGGCGCGAAGATCGGGCTTGAGGGTGTGGGTATAGGTTGCGTCGACGATCGTCTCGAACAGCGACAGGAGCGGCAGGCGTTCGCGGAACCCACTACCATAGAACAGATCGAGCTCATTGGAGAGGATAGCGAGCCTGATCCCTGCCGAATGGGCGATCCGGATCGCCTGCTCCGCCTCCGGCCGCACAACCGCTTGAGGGTCGGCGCCGCGCGCCCGCTGCACGAAGGTCGACATGTCCCGCCAGTCCTCGCCTACCAGCTGGCCGACTTCGCGTGTGCGTGTCTTCCAGTATTCGCGCTCGCTGATCTCGTCGGCCTGCATCGAGCGCCAAAGCGGGTCGGACGCCGGGTCGAACGGCCCGCGCCATGCTAGCGTGCCAGGTGCCAGCCCCAGTGCCCGCTCAGTCAGCGCATGCGTCTCGAACATCGTGCGGGTGACGACGCCGCCGAAATCGAGCACCAGCGCCTGTGGCTTCGCGCCGCTCATGCCGCGCACCTACCGGGCGGGATGATGCCCTCGGCAACCCAACGGTCGAAGACCTCCAGCGCCTTGGCGCTGAAGGCGGCATCGTTGATGTGTCCGGTAATCTCGTGCAGCTCGGCATTTTTTGGCACGCTTAGGCGCATCTCCTCGACAAAGGCCGCCAGCGCTTCCGGCTCGTACAGCGGCTCGCCCTGCTGGTCCCATTGCTGGACACCGCCGGCGGGTAGGATGAAGGCTGTCGGGCCGGTCGCCGCCGCGAGCTTCTCGCCGATCGCCCGCGCGATTTCCTTGCGTGTCGCGCCATCTGAGGTCACCGAGGCGAGCAGGCGGTTATGCGCATGGTAGGGCCGTTCGGTGAAGCGGGACGGCACGGCCTGCCAGGTCGGGAAATCGACCATGTCGACGGCGCCCGGCGCAACGATCTGCGGGATGCCCTGACGGCCCGCATTCTCGAGCCGGTCCGCGCCTGAACTCACGACCGAGCCGGTGAGATGGTTGGCGAGCTCCTGCAGGCTGAAATCGAGCACCGCGACGAACCCCTTCTGCGCGGCGATCGCCTCCAGCGCCCGTCCGCCCATGCCAGTGGTGTGAAAAACGATGACCTCGTAGCCCCGCTTTTCCAGCTCCGGCTTCAGCGTCACCATATATTGGAGGCAACTCTTGCCGAGCGAGCTCATGCCGATCCTCGGCCTGGCCGCGTCCGGCTTGACGACGGCGCGCGCGGCGCCCACCACCGCGCCGCTGGCCTGCGACAGCACCGCCTTGCAGGCGCTGTTGAGCCCATAGAGACCGCCGGCCCACAGGATCATCATCAGGTCGGTGGCGATGCGCTCCGGCGGCAACAGATGCGAATAGGCGATCGTCGAGACGACGAATTTCGGCGCGCCAAGCGGCAGAGCCAGCGCCACGTCGAGCGCAAGATCGGTGCCCATCGAGCCGCCAAGCGCGATGAAGCCGTCGATGTCGCCCTTGTCGTGCAGCGAGCGGGCGAGCCGCGAGGCGCCGAGCGCCATGAGCGTCATCGCGGTATTCTCGTCCCCGCTGGCGATGATCGCCTCTATCGTCGTATCGGCCGCCCGCGCCACGGCATGCCGGTCGTGCTCCGGCCGATAGGGCGGATCGCCAAGCACGCTGACGTCCATCATCACGGCGACGCCGCCGACAGCTTCGATGCGCTCGCGCATGAACAGAAGCTCGTCGGCCTTGGTGTCGCCGGTGCCGATAACCAGGATTCGGCGTGTCTCCTCCACAGTCAGTTCTCCTTGCAGTGTGTATCTTATTATGCCCGTTACGCCCGTTTGCGGCCCGGCAGGCCGCCGAAAAGCCGCTCGCTGATGCCGTGCGCCGCCGCCGCGACCCTGGCGCCGTAGCGCTCGATGTCGCCCTTTTGGACCCGCACCCCGGGCGCGGCGACAGCGATGGTGCCGATGGCAAAACCGTCGGCGCCGAGGATGGGTGCTGCGACGCTGAGCACGCCTTCCTCATACCCTTGCGAACCGGTCGAATGGCCGCGCGCACGGGCAGCGGCGATATGCTCGGCGAGCGTTTCGGCATCGCCGATTGTGTAAGGCGTAAAAGCGGCCATAGGTCCGGCGAGAACGGCTTCGCGGATACGGTCCTCGGCAAACGCCAGGAAGGCGATGCCGGAGGCCGTCGCATGCATCGGCAACACTTCGCCGGGCTGTACGCTGACCCGGTTGGCCTTTGTCGATTCGGCGACGTGGACCGAGATCAGGCCACGTTTTGAGTATTCGGAAAGATGCACCGTCTCTTCGGTTTCGGCGGCCAGGAGGTTCACCATCGGCACGGCAATGCGCAGGAACGGAAACTGCGCCTCGCGCATCAAGGCCAACCGCGTCAGGCCGGCTCCGAGCCGGTAGAAGCGCGTCGCCTCGTCCTGCTCGACCAGCCCTTGCGCGATGAGGGAGACCAGCAGCCGGCGCGTCGTCGCCTTATCGAAGCCGGCACCCTTGGCCAGATCGGCGAGTGCCGTTTCGGGCGTGCCGCGTCCAAGCATTTCCAGCAGCGAAATGGCTTTGGCCACCGTGCTCATCGCGTGCCTGCTCCTCCTTCAGATACTTAACGTGCGAATTAACTTGACAGCAAGTCGATTCCTTTGCAAGTCTAATATCGAAATGCCGTTGCAAATAATGAAATGCACGCACGGCCCGCCAGAAGGCTCCGGCATCTCAGGGACACTCGGTTTCCGCACAGCGGAGTTGGAGGGAAAGATGACTGCAATTGAAGCCGGTGAAGTGAACCGGCTGAGGAAGAATAGCCTTGGCGTTGGCGCCATCACCTTCATGGTGATCTCGGCAGCGGCGCCGCTCACGGCCGTCGCCGGCGGCACGCCGCTCGGCATGCTGATGGGTAACGGCGCCGGCTTTGCCGGCACCTACCTGATCGTGACGCTTTTGCTGCTGCTGTTCGCGGTGGGTTACGTCGCCATGTCGCGCCATGTCGGCAATGCGGGCGCCTTTTATGCCTATGCCGCGCGCGGACTTGGCGGCTTGGCCGGCGGCGCCACGGCACTGATTGCCATCCTGTCCTACAATGCCATGCAGATCGGCGTCATGGGCCTTCTCGGTGCCGCCACCGCCGGCCTGTTCGCCGGCTGGGGCATCGCCTTGCCCTGGTGGGTCTGGAGCTTCATCGCCATCGCCATCGTCGCCGTGCTCGGCTACCGGCAGGTCGACCTGTCGGCCAAGATTCTCACCGTGCTGGTGCTTGCCGAATATGTCGTCGTGCTGGTCCTCGACCTCACCATCCTCAAGACCGGCGGCGACAGCGGCCTGTCGGCCGCACCCTTCAGCTGGAGCCAGATCACCAGCGGCGCGCCGGCCATCGCCATCCTGTTCTGCTTCGCCGCCTTCATCGGCTTCGAGGCGACGACGATCTACGCCGAGGAGGCGCGCGACCCGAAGGTGACCATTCCGCGCGCGACCTATTTCTCGGTCATCCTGATCGGCCTGTTCTACATGGTCACCGCCTGGCTGATGGCCGTCGGTGCCGGTGTCGACAAGCTCTTGCCGGCTCTGCAGGGCCTGCAGGATCCGACCACCTTCCTGTTCGGTCTATCCGACCGCTATGCCGGAACGCTGCTCACGCACGCCATGAGCATCCTGTTCGTGTCGAGCCTGTTCGCCGGCGTGCTGGCGTTCCACAACGCGGTCGCCCGCTACATGTATGTCGCAGGCCGCGAGAAGCTCCTGCCGCTGTCGATCGGCGTGACGCATTCGTCGCACCAGAGCCCGCATGTTGCCTCGGTCATCCAGACCGCACTTGCCGCTGTTGTCGTCGGGCTGTTTGCCGTGCTCGGCCTCGATCCGGTGCTGGCGTTGTTCTCGTGGCTGACCAATGTCGCCACGCTCGGCGTCATCGTCATGATGGCGGTGGCCTCGCTCGCGGTCGTGATGTATTTCCGCGCCAATCCGTCGAGCCAGGAAAACGCGCTGAAGACCACTATCCTGCCGGCGCTGACCTTCATCGCCTTCGCCCTCATCATCTACCTGATCGTCATCAATTTCGGCAGCCTGTCCGGAGCCGGCGGTCTCCTCGGCGTGTTCCTGCCGCTGCTGGTGCTGATCGCCGCCGTCGTGGGCCTGCTTCTGGCGGGTTCGTTGAAGGGTCGTGATCCGGTTGCTTTCGAAAACCTCGGCAAGCCACCGCAAGATTAAAGCAGACAAGAGGGGCGGCGCATTGGCGCCGCCTCTTCCATCGCAAAGGGAGTGACGGCATTGACCTTTGCCGAGACCATCACCGTCGAAGCACTGGAATGCGATCCCTATCCGATCTATGCGGAACTGAGGCGCAGAGCGCCGGTGGCTTTCGTGCCGGCGGTCAACCTCTGGTTCGTCACCCGCTGGAAGGATGTCGAGACGGTCGCCAAGTCGCCCGATATCTTCTCGGCGGTTGTCGGCACTTCCCCGGTTGAGCGCTCGTTCGGCAAGCCGACGATCCTCACCACCGACGGCGAGACGCACAAGCAATTGCGTCAGGGCGTCGACCCAAAATACCGGCCACGAACTGTCGCTTCTTACGCCGGCGACCTCGTGCGCTCCATCGCAGGACCCTATCTCGACGAAATCGCCGAACGGGGCTCAGCCGAGCTGATGGCCGACTATTTCGAGCCGGTGTCGACGCTCAGCCTGGCGCGCTCGCTCGGCCTTGCCAACATTGACATGCCGACCTTGCGGCGCTGGTTCTATGGGCTTGCCCAAGGTGCCATCAATTTCGAGAACGACCCGAAGCGGCAGGAGATCGCCGACGCCATCAGCGCCGAGGTCGGCACCGTCGTCCAGCCGACGCTGGAGCGGCTTCTCCACGAGCCCGACGATTCCGCGCTTTCGCACATGTTGCATGACGGCATGCCCGCGGGCTCGACCCGCCCGATCGATTTTCTGATGCCAAGCATCAAGGTGATCCTGCTCGGCGGCATGCAGGAACCCGGCCATGGCGCCGGCTCGATCCTTGCCGGCCTGCTCACCCATCCCGAACAGCTGCGGCAAGTGCTCGACGATCCCGAGACTTTCGTGCCGAAGGCCGTCGATGAGGGCCTGCGCTGGGTGGCGCCGATCGGTACCCAGACGCGTCAGACGACACGTGCGGTGGAAATCGGCGGGGTCACGATCCCCGCCGTCGCGCCGGTCGCGGCACTCGTCTCCTCGGCCAGCCGCGACGAAAGCCGTTTTTCCGATCCCGACCGCTTCGACATCAATCGAGACGAGGGCAACCACGCCGCCTTTGGCTTCGGCCATCATTTCTGCTCGGGCCGCTTTTTCGCGCGCGAGCAGATGTGCCTGGCGGTCCGATTGCTGCTCGAACGCTTTCCCGGCCTGAGACTGGTGCCGGGCAAGGAACCAGTCTTCCGCGGCTGGGAGTTCCGCGCGCCAACCGCGCTGCATGTCACAATCGGAGCCACCGCTCAATGATCAACCAGACCACCATCGACACGCTGCGCAAGGCGGAGGTCGGAGCGCGACGTCTGTTCATCGATGGCGTCCATACGGATGCGCAGAGCGGCGCCAGCCTGCCGGTGATCTCGCCGATCGACGGCCGCTCCTTCGCCACCATCGCTGACGGCGGGGCCGCCGATGTCGACCGCGCCGTGGCCTCGGCGCGCAAGGCATTCGAAAGAGGTTCGTGGTCGCGCTCAGCACCTGCCTTCCGCAAGAAGGTGCTGACGAAGTTCGCCGAACTGGTGGAGAAGCATGCCGACGAACTCGCCGTGCTCGGCGTGCGCGACAACGGCACCGAGATCGCCATGGCCTACAAGGCCGAGCCGCTGTCGGCTGCGGGCACGATCCGCTACTATGCCGAAGCTATCGACAAGGTCTATGGCGAGATCGCGCCGACGGCCGACAACGTGCTCGGCCTGATCCACAAGGAGCCGCTCGGCGTCGTGGGTGTCATCGTACCCTGGAATTTCCCGCTGATGATCGGCGCCTGGAAGATCGCGCCGGCGCTCGCCGCCGGCAACGCTATCGTTGTCAAGCCGCCGGAGATCGCCTCGCTCACTTTGCTGCGGCTGGCCGAGCTGGGAGCCGAAGCCGGACTGCCCGAAGGCGTCTTCAACGTCGTCACCGGTCGCGGTTCGGTGGCCGGCGAGGCGCTCGGCCTGCATATGGACGTCGATGCCATCGCCTTCACCGGCTCCGGGCCGGTCGGCCGCCGGCTGCTTGAATATTCCGCGCGCTCCAACCTGAAGCGCGTCTTCCTCGAGCTTGGCGGCAAGTCGCCCAACATCGTCTTCGCCGACGCGGTGGACCTGAAGCAGGCAGCCGTCGTGTCGGCCAACGGCATCTTCCGTAATTCCGGCCAGGTGTGCGTCGCAGGCTCGCGCCTGCTCCTCCAAGCTTCGATCTACGACCGTTTCATGGACGAGCTTGTCAAGGCAACCACGAAACTCAAGGTCGGCGATCCGCTTGATCTCGCAAGCGATATCGGCGCGGTGTCGAGCGCCGAGCAGCTCGACAAGAATCTCGGCTTCGTCACCAGGGCGGCAGAGGAGGGCGCCCGCCTCGTCACCGGCGGCGAGCGTATCTTGATCGAGACCGGCGGCAGCTACATGGCGCCGACGATCTTCGAGAACGTGACTGGAGAGATGCAGCTTGCCCGCGAGGAGGTGTTCGGGCCCGTGCTTGGCGTCATGCGCTTCGAAACCGAGGAGGAAGCGGTGCGCCTCGCCAATTCGACCGTCTACGGCCTGGCCTCGGCGGTGTGGACCGCGAACCTTTCGACTGCTCACCGGATGGTGCGCGCCATCAATGCCGGCGTCGTCCACGTCAACACCTATGGCGGCGCTGACATCACCGTGCCGCTCGGCGGCGTCAAGCAGTCCGGCTTCGGCCGCGACAAGTCGCTGCACGCCATCGACAAATACACCGACCTGAAGACCGCCTGGATCGCGCTTGGGTGATCGTTTGAGCGCGTTTCTGGGCAATCCGATGGTCACCACAGCCGCGCTGCCGCTGTTGCTCGGCCTCATGCTTGCACTGCTGGCGAGATTTGCCTTTCCGGCATCATCACGCATCCTCTCTCTGCTTTGGGCGGCATTGCTGCTGTTTTTCTATCTCGATATGCTCGGCGCGCCGGTCGTGCCGCCTATCGCCGCCAGCCAGAAGCTGATCTATCTCGCCTTTGCCGGCATCGTGTTAGGCCTCTTGCCCGAGCGCGTCCTGACCGGTCGAACAGCCGGCGTTCTTGCCGCTGCCGCCATCGCCGCGGCCATCCTGTGGCTCGGCTGGCGCCGCATCGCCTCCGGCTCGCTTGACCTACAGATGGTCGCCGCCGCCATCGCCGGCTTGCTGATGATCGCCGGCACCGCGATGCTGGTTCACATGCGGGCCGGGTCGTCGCTGTCGGCCGAGCAATCATTCCTCGCGCCGGCGGCGGTGCTGGCCGTGTTCGTGGCCGGCGCCATCATCTCGGTGCTCGGCGCGGCGATCGTCACCGGCCAATTGCTCGGCTCGCTCGCCGCGCTGACAGGCGGCTGGTGCCTCGTGCAGTATGTCGCGTCGCTGCGCGGCGGCATCGCCGCCGGTTGGAGCAAAGGCGTCGAATTTCCGCTGCTCTACGCCGCCGCGACAATCCTCATCCAGGTTGCGCTGCTCGCCCCGAAGGCGAACCCAGTGGCGCTGATGCTTTCCCCCTTGCCGCTGATCGTGGCCGCGCTTGTGCCCGGCCCGCTGCAAGGCCTGCTTCCCGGCGCCGGGCCATTGCGGCCGCTGGTCGCCGGCCTCCTGATCGCCATACCGGCGATGTTGGCTGTGCTCACGGCGATCGTTTGGGCGCCGCATGGGGCAGCCCTCGGCTTTTCCTGAGCCACAACAATAACCCAACTGGGAGAGAGACGTGACGACAAGAAACCTGATCGCCGCCCTTGCCTTCGCCGGCGCCTCCGCGCTGACATCGGCCGCCAATGCCGACAATTACGTGATCGACGGCCAGCACGCCTGGATTACCTTCACCATCAAGCACGGCATTTACGGCATCGCCCACGGCCAGTTCGACGCTGTGAAAGGCGCGATCGTCATGGACAAGACCGATCCGACGAAGAGCAGCGTCAAGGCTGAAATCGATGTCGGCTCGGTCCATACCGCCTTCGATCAGCGCGACAGCGACCTCAAGGGACCCGACTTCTTCAACGCCGCGGAATTCCCGACGATCGGCTTCGAGAGCACCAAGATCGAGAAGCTCGACGACAAGACCGGCAAGGTGACCGGCACCCTCACCATCAGCGGCGTTGCCAAGGAGATCACCCTCGATGTCAAGCTGCTCAACGAAGCGCCGGCGCCGTGGGATGCGACGCTGACCAAGGCGGCGTTCAGCGCCACCGGCAAGATCAGCACCGCCGACTTCCCGATGGCAAAGGCTGCCGACGGCTTCGGCCTCGGCCCGGACGTCGACATCCTTATCGATCTTGAGGCGATCAAGAGATAGGCCGTCCGGGGCGGGGTACGGCTGCGCGACCGAACAGCGCCGCGCGGCAGGCTGGCACGCTGCTGTCCGTCCAGAATGAAGTTGGCACAACGGTCACCGATCATGATCGCCGGTCGCAGCAGCGTTGCCGCTGGTCGGGCGCGGCATGATCAAGGCGTCGCGGATGCGCAGGCGCGGCACGCGGCAACGCCAGAGATGACCGGTTACGCCTCGCCGGTCAGCCGCACTGAGATCAGCCGCGCCGCCTTGATCGCCGCTTCGCCCTGGCTTGCCGCGACCGCATCGTCGACGCGTGAGACGGGTGAAGCCACCGCCAGCGTGCCGATCGGGTTGCCGTCCGAGCCGAGAATCGCCGCACCAATGCTGTGCACGCCTTCCTCATAGCCCTGGGCGCTGCGCGAATAGCCGCGCGAGGCGGCGAGGCGCACTGCCTCCATCAGCCTGTCCGGCTGTGTCATGGTGTGCTGACTGAATGGCTGCAGCGGCCCATCGAGATATGCGCTGACAACTTCCGGCCGCGAGGCAGCGAGGAAGGCGATGCCGGATGCCGTGCCATGCAGCGGCAGCACTTGGCCGACATCGACATTGACGCGGTTCGCCTTGGCCGACAGTTCGACATGCACGGTGAGCAGCGCCCCGGCGCTGAATTCCGACAAATGCACGGTCTCGCCGGTCTCGATCGACAGGTCGCGCACCACCGGCGCCGCCAGGCGCACGAAAGGGAAATGCGCGTCGCGAATGCGCGCCAACCGCGACAGGCCGGCGCCCAGCCGGTAACGGCGGCTTTGCGACTCCTGCTCGATCAACCGGCGTTCGGCAAGCGCCATCAGCAGGCGCCTGGCAGTGGCCTTGTCGAGGCCGGCCTTGCGGGCAAGGTCGGATAGGCCGATCTCCGGTTCCGCTAGCGTAAACAGCTCCAGCAGCGAAACCGCCTTGCCGACTGTGCTCATTTTCGATTCTCCAAGATACTTCGCATGTGAATTAACTTGACAGCGGCCGAAACGCCTTGCAGTCTCCCTATAACATACAAAACGACGGTTCACATAATGAACCGAACTTAAGACCGGTTGGCGCCCTGAGGCAACGGCGCACAAGGAGACTTGCGCCGTGATGGCTGATGCCAAAAAAGATCCGCATTCCGTAATCATCGGCGACCTGCTCGACCGCGAGCAGCAGCGCTTCCGCGACACGCATCCGCGCTCGGCAGCGGCGTGGGAAGAGGGCAAGCAGCATTTCCTCTATGGTGGCCCGTCGCACTGGATGCGCCGCTGGGCCGGCGGCTTTCCGATCTACGCGGCTTCGGCGCGCGGAGCGCATATCAGCGACATCGACGGTCACGACTATGTCGACTTCGCGCTTGGCGACACCGGCGGCATGTGCGGCCATGCGCCGGAAGCGGTGACGCGCGCCGCGCTTCGTCAGCTGCAGAACGGCACAACCATGATGCTGCCGACCGAGGACAGCCTGTGGGTCGGCGCCGAACTCACGCACCGCTTCGGCCTGCCTTACTGGACGCTGACGACTTCGGCCACCGACGCCAATCGCGGCGCCATCCGCATTGCCCGCATGATCACCGGCCGCGACAAGGTGCTGGTGTTTTCCGGCTGCTATCACGGCGGTGTCGAGGAGGCGCACGTCGAAATCCGCGACGGCAAGGTCGGTATGCGCAACATGATCCATCCCAACGGCGTCGACCATTCCGCCGTCTCCAGGGTGGTCGAGTTCAACGACATCGCGGCGCTCGAGGAAGCGCTGTCGCATGGCGATGTCGCCTGCGTGCTGACCGAGCCGCTGATGACCAATTTCGGTATGATCCCAGTCGCCGAGGGTTTCCACGCCGCATTGCGCGAGATCACGCGCCGCAGGGGCACGGTGCTCATCATCGACGAAACGCATACCATCTCCAGCGGCCCAGGCGGCTACACGGCGCTGCGCGGGCTGGAGCCGGACATTCTGGTCGCCGGCAAGGCAATTGCCGGCGGCATTCCGGCCGGCGTCTTCGGCGTCTCGCAAGAGATCGCCGAGCGGCTGTGGAAGCTTGTGCCGATGGTCAATCCGCGTGTGCGCCAGTCGGCGCATCTCGGCATCGGCGGCACCTTGGCCGGCAATGCGCTGACCGTCGCCACCATGCACGCGGTGCTGGAAGAGGTGCTGACGCCGGCGAATTTCGAACTCATGATCGCCAACACCACGCGCCTTGCCGAATCCGCCTGGGGCATTATCCGCGCCAACAAATTGCCCTGGCATGTGACGCAGGTCGGTGCCCGCGCCGAGATCATGTTCATGCCCAAGCCGCCGCGCAACGGTGCCGAGGTCATTGCCGGCCGGCGCGGCGATCTCGAAACCTTGCTGCACGCCTTCTACATGAACGAAGGCATCTTGGTGACGCCCTTTCACACCATGTTCCTGATGTGCCCGGCGACCTCGCCGGCCGATGTCTACCGTCATACGGACGTCTTCGGCCGCTTCGTCGATCTCGTGCGTAGCGCTGGCGTCGTCTGAGCGATGGCGAACCCGTTCGACCTCACGGGCAGGGTGACGCTGGTGACCGGCGGCGGGCGCGGCATCGGCGCCGCCATCGTCACGCGCTTCGCCGAGGCCGGCGCCTCGGTCTTCATCGCCAACCGCACATTGAATGTAGCGGAGGCGCTGGCGGCCGACCTCTCGACGCGCGGTCTTTTCGTTCGCACGGTCCCGCTTGCCGGACTCGACCGCGCCGCGCTCCATCGGCTTGTCGGCGAAATCGTGCGCGAGGCCGGCCGCCTCGACATCGTCGTCCACAACGCCGGCGGCTGCCCCTGGGCCTCGGTCGAGGAGCTTGATGCGGACAAGCTCGAAGAGGCGCTGGCGGTCAACCTGAAGTCCTGCTTCTGGCTGGCGCAGGCAGCGTCTCCGGCGATGCGCGCCAATGGCTTCGGCCGCATCCTCGTCACCTCGTCGGTGTCGGCGCGCGTCGCCATGGCGGGCGGGGTGCACTATTCGGCGGCCAAGGCCGGCGTCAACGCTTTCATCCGGGGTGCGGCCTTCGAATTCGCGCGCGACGGCATCACCGTCAACGGCGTCGAACCTGGCTTCATCGCCAAGCCCGGCCGCGGCACGATGAGCAAGCCCGAGGCGGCGGCTCGGCTCGGCCGGTTCATCCCCATGGGCCAACTCGGCGAGGCCGACGACATTGCCTACGCCATGCTCTACCTCGCGTCCGAGCAGGCGAAATATACCACAGGCCAGACCATCGTCGTCGACGGCGGCTCGACCTTGCCGGAGACCGGCTATGCCGTCGAGCGGCACTGGGGGCTCGCATGAGCCGCCGCCTCGAAGGCCGTAACGCACTGGTCACCGGTGCGGCCACCGGCATGGGCCGCGCCACAGCCGAGCTGTTCGGCCGCCACGGCGCCAAGATCGTCGCCTTCGGCCATGGCGAGGACGTGCTGGAGGAAGCGGCGAAGGCCAGCGGCGGCATCGCCGTGCGCGGCGACATCACGCAGGCGGGTGATATTGCCCGCGCCATTGACGCCTGCAGCGGCCGCCTTGACATAGTCGTCAACGCCGCCGGCGTGATGATCCTCGACGAGCCAGAGACGCTGAGCGACGAAACCTGGGCGATGAGCTTTGCCGTCAACGTCACTGGTTCGATGATGGTCTGCCGCGCCGCCCTGCCGCTGCTCAAGGAACGCGGCGGCGCGATCGTCAACATCGCCTCCGTCGGCGCCTTCAACGCCAGCGGCCAGAACGCCGCCTATTCGGCAAGCAAGGCCGCTCTGGTTTCTTATACCCGCTCGCTGGCCTACGCGCACGGGCCCGACGGGATTCGCGCAAATGCGGTGGCGCCGGGCTGGGTGCGCACGCCGATGAGCGTCTACGAAATGGAAGTTGCGGCCGCCGCCCGCGGCACGACGCCCGAAGAGGAGTTCGCCGCGCTCACCGGCCGCATTGCGCTGCGGCGCGTGGCCGAGCCGGCCGAGATCGCCAATTGCTGCCTGTTCCTGGCCTCCGACGAGGCGTCCTTCGTCACCGGCGCAGTGCTCGTCGCTGACGGCGGCGGTCGCGCGCCGACGCAGAACAGGGCCGTCTGATGCGAACGGAACCATAGATATTGGCCAGTCCGCCGCGGGCGCTGGCTGATGGCTCTGGGTGAACAAATGACCGACTGAAGCATCGACCCGGCTCCTTTCGCGACCCGCCGGACCATACGAGATCATACGAAGAATATGGGTTGGCTAACCATCCGCTAAACCATTGATTTTCCTTAGCAGTCTCACATCCTCCGGGCCCACCATTATCATTATTTATCAATGATTTGGCGCCTATTTCTCCCTTCGGTTAGCCAAGTTCCTTTGGCGACCCCACGCTACGGGACCGCCTCGTCGGATATCTTGTCGATCTACGGTGTCGGCTCGATCCAGGCCACCAGTTACGGCTTCGGCGGCACGCTGACCTGGTATGGCGACAACGGCTTCTACACCGACGCTCAGGGCGAGATGACCTGGTATGACAGCGATCTGAAGTCCGCCACGCCGGGCAGAGAGCTTGCCAAGGGCAACAACGGATTTGGCTATGCGCTGAGCATCGAAGCCGGCCAGAAGCTTGCGCTGCAGGGAAAATGGACGCTGACGCCGCAGGCTCAGCTCGCCTATTCCTCGGTGCGCTTCAACAGCTTCACCGATCCGTTCGATGCGGCGGTATCGCTGAGCGGCAGCGATGTTCTGATCGGCCGCGCCGGCCTATCGCTGGACTATGAGGATGCCTGGACGGGCGCGCAAGGCAAGATCAGCCGCTCGCACCTTTACGGCATCGCCAACCTCTATTACGATTTCTTGGACGGCAACGACGTGGATGTGTCGGGCACGGCGCTGCATGAGCACGACCAGCCGCTCTGGGGCGGTGTGGGTGTCGGCGGATCGCTCTCCTGGGCGGACGACCGCTACACGGTCTACGGCGAAGCCTTCGCCAAATCGAGCCTGAAAAACTTCGGCGACAGCCGGGCAATCGGCGCAAAGCTCGGCTTCAGCGTGAAGTGGTGAGCGGAGTGTGGTGATGAATACGGCCCGTATCCTCGCATAAGTGGGGCTGGCTGGCCGCCGGCCAGCCTTACACCGCGTGTTGAAGCTGGCTGAGCCCGCCATCGACGACAAGGCATGCGGCATTCATGAAGGGGCATTCGTCGGAAATCATAAACACCGCCGCAAGGGCGATTTCGCGGACCGACGCGATGCCACCGCCGGGATGCAACGCCATTGTTTTGGCCCGTGCTGCGGCCGGATCGGGAAAGCTGTTCCAGTAGTCGATCACCTTTCGCGTCTCCACATAGCCAGGCGCCAGTGCATTCACCCTTATACCCCGAGCGGCGTATTCGAGAGCCAGCGATCTCGTTAGGCCGAGCAGCGCATGTTTGGCGACCGGGTAGGGGAAGGTGTGCGGGATGATCGTGAAGCTGTGGGTCGAAGCGATGTTGAGGATGGTGCCGCCACCATTTTCAATCATTCCCGGAAGTGCCGCCTTGCTGCAGTTCCAGGCACCTTTGACATTGACATCGAAATTGCGGTTCCACTCTTCTTCGGTCGCCTCCAGCGGTGTTGAAAACACGTTCATTCCTGCATTGTTGATCAGCGCGTTGATAGGGCCGATTTCCCTGTCGGCCCTCGTGACGGCATCGGCGATAGCGGCCCCGTCACTGACATCCGCGGTGGTATGTCCGATATGACCTTGCGGCGCGGACAGGCCGGCGACGGTCCGGTCGAGCAGGTCCCCATCGCGGTCGACCAAGAACAGCCTTGCCCCTTCGGCAAGGCACGCCTCGGCTATGGCCAGTCCGATGCCTTGCGCGGCGCCCGTCAGGAAGATGCGTTTGCCGAACAGCCGATCAACCATGGTTGTTACTCCAGTCGAAGACAGTCATTGCGAATTCCGCGCTGAAAATGCCGCCGGGAGCAAGCATTACAAGCCCCATTGGGTCGGTCTCCAAATGCTTCAGCGCATTAGGGGCGTGGCTCATCGGCTCCAGACAGAAGAAGCTGCGGTCGCTGTCCGGCGCATAGAGCATGTAGCGGCGGAGTGCCGGGCTGGCTTCGATTTCAAGTCCCAGCCTTTGTTCCGGCCAAGCGATCCGCGCCTGTCCGCTCCAGCCTTCGAAACAATTGTTCAGCCAACGGTCGGGCAGTCGGCGTGGCGTTGAAAAATCGACATCGTCCGCCAGCGCAACCCGCTCCGCCGGCAGATGTCCTGCGCGTTCGGTCCACCAGTCGCTGGCAGGCGCGAAAAGGGTGGTCAGCGGCGTTCGTGGAAAGAAGGGATGAAAGCCGAGGCCGAAGGGAAGGGCGATTTCGCCGGTGTTGGTGACCGAGATCTGGAGCGCCAGGCGCGCGCACGAAAGGCTGAACGACTGTCGCGCGTGATAGGCATGGGGCGAACCGAAACCCTCCGGCTTGTCAAAGCACAGCTCGACATGATCGGCTCGGCGCTCGGTCACCTCCCAGGCCTCGAGCCATCCATCTCCATGGATGAATAGAGGATCGGGCGCATTGGGCGCCAATCGGAACGTTCGGCCGCCGCAGGAGAAAGCGTTGCCTTCAACGCGATTGCCGATCGGCACCAAAGGAAAGCAGGCGCAATCCGCAACGTCGAATTCGGCCTCGCCTTTGTAGGGACGCAAGAATGGCACCCCTTCGGCCGTATGCCCGTCGACGACAGCGCCTCCCTGCGGGCTGATCCGGACGCTCAACCGATCGTTCTCGATGAGTATCCGGGGTGACATGCGATCGCCCGGCTCAGCGCCTTCCGAATGCCGACGAGCGGAGATTGTCGAGCAGCACCGCGAGCAACAGGATCACTCCGCGCACGATGTATTGGTAGAAAGCCGCGATGTTGAGTAGGTTCATTACGTTCTCGGCGATACCCATGATCAGCACGCCAACGATGACGCCCGACATGGCGGCGCGACCGCCGGCCAGCGAGACGCCGCCGAGGACGCAAGCCGAGATAACGGAGAGCTCCAAGCCGACCGCCGCGTTGGGCTGGCCTGAGGTGATGCGTGAGGCCAAAAGGATGCCCGCGATACCGCAGACGAAGCCTTGCAGCGCGAAGATCCAGATGCGCGTCCTGTCGACATTGACGCCGGCCAGCCGCGAGGCTTCCGGATTGCCGCCGATGGCCAGTGTATTCTTGCCGAAGACGGTTCGGTTGAGCACGAAGCCGAAGATCCCGAACAGTATGGCCAGCACCCAGATCGGCGTCGGTATGCCGAGCAGTTTCGACAGTGCCAGCTGGTAGAAATCCGGGCTGTTGATGCCAACGGCGCGGCCGTCGGACGAAATCAACGCGAGGCCGCGCACGATCTGCATTGTGGCCAGCGTCGTGATCAGCGCGTTGATGCGGAATTTGGCGATGACGACGCCGTTGATGAAGCCGACAAAGGTGCCGCAGGCGATTGCAGCGAGAAGCCCGAGCAGGATCGAGCCCGACGCGTTCGATGCCATCACGGCGACCATGCCGGCGAAGGCGACGATCGAGCCGACCGACAGATCGAAGTCGCGCGCGGCAAGGCAGAACATCATGGTGCAGGCGACGATACCGACGGTGACCACCGATTGCAGCAGGCCAAGCATGTTGCGGTCAGTCAGGAAGTTCGGCACCAGCAGCGAGACCAGCGCGAACGCAACGACGAAGATGACGACGAGCCCCTGTTCGCCGAGCACGATCTTCTTCAACTGACCGGTCATGGCAGAAGTCCTCAGGATGCGATCGCGTCGGGGGTTTTCTTGTCGGGGAGCGCCGCGGCCAGGATCGCCTTTTCGGCGAATTGGTCGCGCGCGAGCTCGGCGCTGATGCGCCCGCCACACATCACCAGGATGCGGTCGCAAATGCCCATCACTTCCGGCAGCTCGGAGGAGACGACGACGATCGCCATGCCCTCTTCGGCAAGCTGGTAGAGCAGTTCGTAGATTTCCGATTTGGCGCCGATATCGATGCCGCGCGTCGGCTCGTCGACGATCAGCACGCGGATGTCCTGTTCGGATAGCCAGCGGCCGAGGATGACCTTCTGCTGGTTGCCGCCTGAGAGATTGACGATATCCTGCTTGCGCGAAGGCGTGCGCACCTTGAGCTTCTTGATGAAGGTTTCGGCCGTCGCGATCTCGCTGGCACGGTTCAGGACGCCGAAGCGCGTGTGATGGCGCCTGGACGAGATATTGATGTTCTCCTCGATCGAGCGGCCCTGGATGATGCCGTCATGCTTGCGGTCTTCCGAGCATAGCACGATGCCGGCCCTGATCGTGTCATGCGGGCTGGCGGCGGCAACCGTCTTGCCGTCGACCATGATCGTGCCGCCCGAACGCGGATCGGCGCCGAAGACAAGCCGCATCAGTTCGGATCGGCCGGCGCCGATGAGGCCGAAGAAGCCGACGATCTCGCCGGCGCGGGCTTCGAAGCTTGCCGGCGTGCGCAGCCTGGCGCCGCTCAGTTTGTCGACCTTGAGGCGAACCTCTCCCGCCTTGCGCGGCCGAAAACCCCAGATGTCGGAAATCTCGCGGCCGACCATTTCGGCCACGATCTGATCGCGGGTGACATCCTTCAGCGATTGATGGTGCGCGGCGAGCTTGCCGTCGCGCAGCACCGTCAGGCTGTCGCAGAGCCGGAACACCTCGTCGAGGCGGTGCGACACATAGATGATCACCTTGCCTTCGCCACGCAGCCGGTCGATCAGGGCGAACAGGATTTCGCTTTCACGTGACGATAAGGAAGAGGTTGGCTCGTCCAGCGCGATGACGTGCGCATCGAGCATGATCGCCTTGGCGATCTCGACCATCTGGCGTTCGCCGATCGACAGCGTCTTGACCTTGCGGCGCATGTCGATGTCGATGCCGGCCGATTTCAGCTTGGCGCCGACATCCTCCAGCATCCTGCCGCGCGCGATGACGCCGGCGCTGGCGGGAAAGCGCCCGAGGCTGAGATTCTCGGCGACGGTGAGTTCCGGAACAAGCTGCAGTTCCTGATGGATGACGATGACGCCATTGTCGAAGGCGTCGCGGGTCGAGGTATAAGCCTGGACCTTGCCGTCGATGGTTATTTCGCCGGTATCGGCATGCTGGTCGCCGGACAGGATCTTGATCAGAGTTGATTTGCCAGCGCCGTTCTCGCCCATCAGCCCGTGCACGGCGCCTCTTTCGACGCCGAACGTCACGTCGGACAAAGCCGTGACGCCCGGGTAGGTCTTGGTAACGTTGGAGAATTCGAGAAAGGACACGGGGCTTCGATCCTTCTTGGGCAGGCCAAACAGGCGGCGGCATCAAGCCGCCGCCTGTTTGTACAGGGAGGATTATTCGATGCCGAGGTCCTTGCGCACCTTCTGGTAGTCGTCGCGCTTGGCCAGCGCGCCCGCGGTCAGCGTCAGCTTCGCCGGCTCCTTGTTGTTGGCGATCCAATCATACATGTTGAGCGCGGTCTCATAACCATGCCGCTTCGGTGAGATAATCACGGTGCCGACGAAGCCGGTCGCGGCGGGCTTCTTGAACTCGTTGATCGCCGATTCCGCGCCGCCGATGCCGACGCCGATCATGCCGTCGGCGGGAATGCCGACACTTTCGGAAGCGCGAACGGCGCCCAGCACGGCCTCGTCGTTGAGGCCGAAGGCAATCCACTTCTTGATGTCGGCATGGGCATTGAGCACCACAGTCGCGGCGTTGAGGGCCGCTTCCGTGTCGGTCTTGGCTTGCGGGGCGTCGAAGATGTTCTGGGTCTTGAAGCCGGCGGCTTTCAGCACCGAAATCGCGCCTTCAACACGGTCGACGGCTGTCGGCAGCTGATCGTATGAAACGCGGATCGCGCCGACCTCGTCCATCTTCCAGCCGCGCGCCTTCATCTCATCGATAATGGCCTGACCAACCGCCTCGCCGATCTTGGTGGCCGAAATGCCCATATGCGGCACGTCTTCCAGCGGCTTGCCGTCGGCGCCGACGAGGCGGTCGTCCACCGTCATCAGCTTGAGATTGTTGGCGGCGGCCTTGGCGACGATGCCTGGGCCGAGTTTCACGTCCGGCGTGCAGACGACGAAGCCTTGCGCTCCTTGAGCGCCTAGATTGTCGATCGCCGACATCAGCTTCTCGCCGTCCTCGGCGCCGATCTTGACGAGAGTGAAACCCTTTTCCTTGGCGGCCTGGTCGGCGAACTTCCATTCATCCTGGAACCACGGCTCCTCCGGCTGTTTGACGATGAAGCCGATCTTGGTGTCCTGAGCATAGGCAGCGATGGTCGTGACGGACAGCACGGCAAGCGCGCCGGCGACGAGCGCGGTCTTCAAAAGTCGCATGATTACCTCCCAGCGATGGCCGGGCGCTTGAGCCCGGGTGCTGGAGTTTCTAGTTGTTTTTATCATACTCGTCAATTGATCTGGTATGATAATTAAGATACATGCTCTGACCAGGGATCGCTGGCGCAATTGACCCGCATCCGGTAAGGCCGGTTGTGCGAAACCGACAGGTTCGCCGCCTTGGAGGAGGGCTGAGGTGACCGAAACTTCGAAGAAGGCACAAGGCGACACCGCTACCCGCCGGCCGCGCGTGATGCCCGATGTAACGAAGGCGCTCGCCTCGGACATTTTTTCCGGACGCTATCCGGCAGGCTCCTCCCTGCCGACCGAAAATGATCTCGGCATCGAATACGGCGTCAGCCGCACCGTCATCCGCGAGGCTCTCAAAGTGCTGGCCGCCAAGGGACTGGTGCTGTCGCGGCCACGCATCGGCACGGTCGTATGTGAACAGGACAACTGGAACATTATCGATCCGCAGGTGCTGGCCTGGCACGCGCCGCATGCGCTCGACGACAAGCTATTCGACGCCATCCTAGAAACGCGCCGCGCCATCGAACCATTGGTTGCCGAACTCGCCGCCACGCGTGCGACACTGCAGGAAGTTGCCGACCTCGAAGCGGCATGGCGCGGCATGGCCGGCGCAGGCGAGGACCTCGCCGCCTTCTCGCGCAGCGACATTGCCTTCCACCAGATCGTCTATGCCGCAAGCCACAACCCGATCTTTCGGCAAATCGGCAATCTGATCGACACCGGGCTGAAGTTCTCGCTGGAAGCCTCAGCGACGATCTCGCTGGAAAGGCGCATGGAAGCGGTGGCGGCGCACCGCGAGGTGGTGGAGGCGCTGCGCATGCGCGATGCCACCGCGGCGAGGGGCGCGGCGACCAATATCCTCGATCTTGCGGCGCGCGATCTGCTCAGCGCCAAAAAACTCAAGAACAACTGAGACGGATCGCATGAAGATCACCTCGCTCACCACCTACATCGTGCCGCCGCGCTGGCTGTTCCTCAAGATCGAGACCGATGCCGGCGTCACCGGCTGGGGCGAGCCCGTCATCGAAGGCCGGGCGCTGACCGTCGAGGCGGCGGTCAAGGAATTCGCCGACTACCTCATCGGCAAGGATCCTCGCCTGATTGAGGATCACTGGACGGTGATGCATCGCGGCGGCTTCTACCGCGGCGGGCCGATCCTGATGAGCGCCATCGCCGGCATCGATCAGGCGCTGTGGGACATCAAGGGCAAGGCGCTCGGCGTACCCGTGCACGAACTGCTCGGCGGCAAACTGCGCGACACGATCAAGGTCTATTCCTGGATCGGCGGCGACCGGCCGGCGGAAGTCGCGGCGGGCGCCAGGGAAGTGGTGGCACGCGGCTTCCACGCGCTCAAGATGAACGGCACCGAGGAACTGCAGATCGTCGACAGCCACGACAAGATCGACGCCGTGGTCGAGCGCGTCGCCATGGTGCGCGAGGCCGTCGGCCCGAATATCGGCATTGCCGTCGATTTCCATGGCCGCGTTCACCGGCCGATGGCGCGCATCCTGGTCAAGGAGCTCGAACTCTACAGGCTAATGTTCATCGAGGAACCGGTACTGAGCGAAAACCGCGAGGCGCTGAAGGAGATCGCCGCGCTCGGCTCGACACCGATCGCACTCGGCGAACGGCTCTACAGCCGCTGGGACTTCAAATCCGTATTCGAGGAAGGCGTCGTCGACATCATCCAGCCCGATCTGTCGCATGCCGGTGGCATCACCGAATGCCGCAAGATCGCGGCGATGGCGGAAGCCTATGACGTGGCGGTGGCGCCGCATTGTCCGCTGGGGCCCATCGCGCTGGCCGCGTGCCTGCAGCTCGACGCCGTGAGCTACAATTGCTTCATCCAGGAGCAGAGCCTGGGCATCCACTACAACGCCGGCAACGACCTGCTCGACTATGCCGCCAACAAGGACGTCTTCCGCTATGAGGACGGCTATGTCGCCATTCCCGACGGCCCGGGCCTGGGCGTCGTCATCGACGAGGACTATGTCAAGGAGCGCGCCAGGGAAGGCCACAACTGGCGCAACCCGATCTGGCGCCACAAAGACGGCTCCTTCGCCGAGTGGTGAACGGCACGGTCGCCGGCCAGCTTGACCCAGTGTCGCCTAACCGCGCCCCAGGTTCCCGCTGGTTTTCCCAAGCGTTCGACGATGGCGACAGCGACAGCAGGAGATGCCGGTCGCTCAGTCCTCGATCACTAGGGCTGGTTGGCCGCGCTTGACATATCCGATCATCGCTGCCGACGGATAGCCGCTAGCGACAATTCTCTCGACCAATGCACCGGCACGGTCAGGATCGCAGGCTATCAGCAGCCCGCCTGAAGTCTGCGGATCGGTGAGAAGATGGCGCCGCCACTCCGGCATATCCGACGGCAGGAGCACAGCATCGCCATAGCTCGACCAGTTGCGCCGCGATGCGCCGGTGACGAAACCTCGCTCCGCGAGCGCTGCCGCTTCTTCAAAGACGGGAACGTCGTGGTCGCAAATGACGAGCGCGCAGTCGGAGCCGCGCGCCATCTCAAGGGCATGCCCGATCAAGCCGAACCCGGTCACATCAGTGATCGCATGCACGCTTGCGTCCTCGGCGAGCTCCGCTCCAATCCGGTTGAGAAGGGTCGTCGAGGCGATCATCTCTTCGTAGCAGCCGGGCGGCAACGCCTGCCTTTTGATGGCCGCGGAATAAATCCCAACGCCGAGTCCCTTTGTCACGATCAGGGCGTCTCCCGCCTTGGCCCCCGAATTGCGTCGGATGTCCGTCGGCCGGCAGGTGCCGATTACGGCAAGCCCGTAGATCGGTTCCGGCGAGTCGATCGAATGGCCGCCGGCGATGGGTATCCCGGCTGTGGCGCAAATGTCGTGGCCGCCCTTCAAGATTTCCCGGATGATGTCCGTCGGCAGTTTCTCGATTGGCATTCCAAGGATGACCAGGGCCATAATTGGCCGCCCGCCCATTGCATAGACGTCAGAAAGTGCATTGGTCGCCGCAATCCGGCCGAAGTCGTACGGATCGTCCACCATCGGCATGAAAAAATCGGTGGTCGCAATCACGCAGGTCGCGTCGTCGATCTGCCAGACGGCAGCATCGTCTCCGGTTTCGGTACCGACAAGGAGCTGCCTGAAGGGGCTGGGAACCGGCTGTTCGGCAAGAAGCTGCTGAAGGACGGAGGGCGCCAGCTTGCACCCGCAGCCACCGCCATGAGCAAGGCTGGTCAGGCGCGGAGGTGCTTCGGTGATATCGCCCCGCGACGCGGGAGCCGTTTCCAACACCACGCCTTACTGTAGGGTCACGTTCCAAAAAACGTCAATCGCATTTTTCCTGCGCGAAGCATTTGCCGACGCTGATCTGCGCTCTAAGTTTTTGACATTACGCCAATTTGGCTCAAAATGGCGTGCGTGTCCCTTGGTTCTGGATGCTCGTATGGGCATGGAATTCGGGAGGAAAACCCAGATGAATGTTGAATTTTCACGGCGCGCGTTCCTGCAGACGGCGGGCGCGGGTCTCGCCGGCACGACATTGGGAGCTTTCGGCTTTGCCGACATCGAGGCCGCGCATGCGGCGGCGATACGGTCCTTCAAGCTCGCCAACACGACCGAGACGCGCAACACTTGCCCGTACTGCTCGGTGGCCTGCGGCATCATACTGTATTCGAAAGGCGATCTTAGAAAGGGCGAGCAGGCCGACATCACCCATATCGAAGGCGATACCGACCACCCGACCAATCGCGGCACCTTGTGCCCCAAGGGATCGGCCCTGCTCGGCTTCGTGAAATCTCCAACCCGGCTGCGGCATCCGATGATCCGCAAGCCCGGGTCCGACAAGTTCGAGCCTATAGGCTGGGAAGACGCGCTCGACCGCATCGCCCGCCTGATGAAAGACGATCGCGACAAGAACTTCGTCGCGAAGAACAATGACGGCGTGACGGTCAACCGGTGGCTCACCACAGGCTTCCTCGCCGCCTCGGCTTCGACCAATGAAACCGCGTTCGCGACCTACAAAGTAGTCCGCAGCACGGGCATACTGGCGTTCGACAACCAGGCACGTGTCTGACACGGCCCGACGGTGGCGAGTCTCGCCCCAACATTCGGCCGTGGCGCAATGACCAATTCCTGGACCGACATCAGGAACACGGATCTTGTCGTGATCATGGGCGGCAATGCCGCGGAAGCGCATCCCTGCGGCTTCAAATGGGTCACCGAAGCGAAGGCAAACCGCGGCGCCAAGCTCATCGTCATCGATCCGCGCTTCACGCGGTCAGCCTCAGTTTCCGACCTCTATGCGCCGATTCGCCAGGGGACGGACATCGCCTTCCTGCTCGGCCTGATCAACCACTGCATCCAGAACGACAAGGTGCAATGGGATTATGTGAAGGCCTTCACCAACGCGTCCTATGTCGTCAAGCAGGGCTTCACATTTCAGGACGGCCTCTTCTCCGGCTATGACGAGGCGAAGCGCGACTACGACAAGTCTACCTGGGACTACGACATCGGCCCCGACGGCTTCGCCGTTGTCGACGAAACCCTGGCCAATCCCCGTTGCGTCTGGAACCTGCTCAAGAACCACGTCGCGGTCTATACGCCGGAGATGGTCGAACGCATCTGCGGCACGCCGAAGGAGAGATTCCTGAAGGTGGCCAAGATGGTTGCCGAAACGTCCGCGCCGAACAAGGCGATGACGTCGATGTATGCGCTCGGCTGGACGCAGCACTCGAAGGGCTCGCAAAACATCCGTGCCATGGCGATGCTGCAGCTTGTGCTCGGCAATATCGGCATTCGCGGCGGCGGCATGAACGCGCTGCGCGGCCATTCCAACATCCAGGGGCTGACCGACCTCGGGCTGATGTCGAACCTGCTGCCGGGTTATCTCACGGTGCCGACGCAGAAGGAGCCGGACCTCGCGACCTACATGTCGACGCGCGGCTTCAAGCCGCTGCGGCCGAACCAGATGAGCTACTGGCAGAACTACAAGAAGTTCTTCGTCAGCTTCCAAAAGTCGATGTGGGGCGATGCGGCAACGCCGCAGAACGACTTCGCCTATGACTATCTGCCGAAGCTAGACGTGCCGGGCTACGACCTGCTGCGTGCTTTCGAGCTGATGCACCAGGGCAAGATGAACGGCTATTTCTGCCAGGGCTTCAACCCGCTGCAGGCGGCTCCGAACAAGAAGAAGGTGATCGAGTCATTCTCGAAGCTCAAATTCCTCGTCATCATGGATCCGTTGGACACCGAGACGGGACGGTTCTGGGAAAACCACGGCCCGTACAACGATGTCGACCCGTCGCAGATTCAGACGGAAGTCTACCAGCTGCCCTCGACCTGCTTCGCCGAGGATGACGGCTCGCTGGTCAATTCGGGGCGCTGGCTGCAATGGCATTGGGCTGGCGGCACGCCCCCCGGGGAGGCCAAGCGCGACACGTGGATCATGGCGCAGCTCTACCTGCGCCTGAAGGATCTCTACACCAAGGAAGGCGGCGCCTTCCCCGATCCGATCGTCAAGCTCACCTGGCCTTATGCCGATCCCGACGATCCGAAGGCCGAAGAGCTTGCCCAGGAGATCAACGGCAGGGCGCTCGCCAAGGTGACCGACACGGCCGATCCGACGAAGGTGCTGGCCGAGGCCGGCAAGCTGCTGCCTGCCTTTGCCGCGCTGCGCGACGACGGCTCGACCGCCTGCGGCTGCTGGATCTATTCCGGCTGCTTCAACGAGAACGGCAACAACATGGCAAGGCGGGATACGAGCGATCCGGACGACGCCGGCTTCTATTCGAAATGGGCGTTCTCATGGCCCGCCAACCGCCGCATCCTCTACAACAGGGCGTCGGCTGACCTCACCGGAAAACCTTGGGATCCGAGCCGCAAAGTGATCGAATGGGATGGCCAGAAGTGGTCGGGGTACGACGTGCCCGACATTCTGCCCACTGCCAAGCCCGATCAGGTCGGCCCGTTCATCATGAACCCGGAAGGCGTCTCGCGCCTCTTTACCCGAACCATGATGCGCGACGGACCATTCCCGGCGCATTACGAGCCGTTCGAGTCGCCGATCGTCAATCCAGTGGCGCCCAAAGTCCGCGGCAATCCCGCCGCGCGGGTGTTCCAAGGCGATATGGCCCAGTTCGCCGAAGCGGCCTCGCCGGAGTTCCCCTATGCGGCGACCTCCTACCGGCTGACCGAGCATTTCCACTTCTGGACCAAGCACGTCATCGTCAATGCGGTGATGCAGCCGGAGTTCTTCGTGGAGATTTCGGAACAGCTGGCGGCCGAGAAAGGCATCACCAAGGGCGGCTGGGTGCGCGTCTGGTCGAAGCGCGGTTCGGTTGTGGCGAAGGCCATGGTCACCAAGCGGATCAGGCCGCTCACCTGCGACGGCAAGACCATTCACATCGTCGGCATACCGCTGCACTGGGGCTTCACGGGAGCGGCGAAGAAAGGCTTCGGCCCGAATATGCTCACACCCTTTGTCGGCGACGCCAATATCGAGACGCCCGAGTACAAGGCGTTCCTGGTCAATATCGAGCCCGCGCCAGGGCCGGTGGCATAGGAGGAGCGAGCGATGTTTCCTCCCATTCCCAACCCTTCGACGACGCAAACGGCCCCGCGTCTCTCCGAGAAGGACCTCATCCGCCGCTCGGCGTCGACCGTGCCTGCCCCGGAAAAGCAGCCCACGGAAGTCGCCAAGCTTATCGATGTCTCGAAATGCATTGGCTGCAAGGCCTGCCAGACAGCCTGCATCGAGTGGAACGACACGCATCCGGAGGTCGGCGTCTTCGCCGGCGCTTTCGAGAATCCGCCCGACCTGACGCCGGACATGTTCACGCTGATGCGCTACAGCGAATGGGACAACCCGGAGACCAACGAGCTCGAATGGCTGATCCGCAAGGACGGCTGCATGCATTGCGCCGATCCCGGCTGCCTCAAGGCCTGTCCGGCACCGGGCGCGATCGTGCAATATTCGAACGGCATCGTCGATTTCGTCCACGAGAACTGCATCGGCTGCGGCTACTGCATCAAAGGCTGTCCGTTCAACATCCCGCGCATCTCCAAGGTCGACCACACGGCCTACAAATGCACGCTTTGCTCCGACCGGGTGGCGGTCGGTCAGGGTCCGGCCTGCGCCAAGGCCTGCCCGACCCAGGCGATCGTGTTCGGTACGAAGGAGGAGATGAAACAGCATGCCGACGGCCGCATCAAGGACTTGAAGTCGCGCGGCTTCGTCAATGCCGGCCTCTATGATCCGCCGGGCGTCGGCGGGACACATGTGATGTATGTGCTGCATCATGCCGACAAGCCGGAGATCTATAGCGGCCTGCCCAAGGACCCGAAGATCAGTCCATTGGTCGAGGCTTGGAAAGGTGTGACCAAATATGCGGGCCTCACGGTCTTGGGCGTGGCGGCCGGCGTCGGCTTGCTCCACCATTTGATCATGGGACCGAACAGGGTAACCGAGGCGGATGAGGAGCACGCCGAACAGCTGACGGAGGGCGACAGCCATGGCCGGCGATGACCTCAAGCCGAACGAACAGGTCCATCCCGGCAAGCCGGTGATCGTGGACCGCTACACGGTAGGGGCACGGATCAACCACTGGATCACGGCGGCGAGCCTGGTCCTGCTCGCCCTGTCCGGCCTTGCGATGTTCCACCCGAGCCTGTTCTTCCTGTCCGGCCTCTTCGGCGGGGGCCAGTTCACGCGCTTCATCCATCCCTGGATCGGCGTTGTGCTCTTCTTCAGCTTCCTTGGACTTTTCCTTCGATTCTGGAAGGCCAATCTGTGGAGACGCGAGGACGGGACGTGGCTCGGCCGTTTCCGCGACGTGCTGGCCAACCACGAGGACAATGTTCCCGAGGTCGGCAAATACAATGCCGGCCAAAAACTCGTCTTCTGGTCAATGTCGGTGCTGATTGTGATCCTCATCTCCAGTGGACTGGTGGCATGGGATCAGTATTTCTCCCAGTATACGACAATCGATCAGAAGCGCGTGGCCATACTTGTCCACTCCATAGCGGCGGTGGCGATCATCGGCGTCTGGATCGTCCATTTCTATTCGGCCATCTGGGTGCGCGGTACCATTCCGGCCATGACGCGTGGGCGGGTGACCGGCGGCTGGGCCTGGCGGCATCACCGCAAATGGCTGCGGGAGCTCGTCACCAAATCGAGCAAGGAAACGGGATCGTCGGGATCCAAGCCCGCCGAATAGAGCGGGTGCTGGTCGGATGACTTTCCCGCCCTAGTTTTTGTGTTTGCACATGATTTTTGCCGGTCAGGCAACCACGTGACCCGTGCGGTTCGTGAGGCTCGAATGCCAAGACAGATCATTCCGGCCGGTTCCGACCCCACCGCCATAGGCGAGATCTCCGCCCCTCCCTTTGCCTGCCTTCCAGAGCCTGCAAGTCTGTTTTCTCGTCGTGCGCAGCGGTGGAACGCGCTGGCTGCAGGCCATGAGCTGCGTCCCTATCTTTGCTTTCTTGCCGCTCTCGCCGATGTGCAGCACTGCATCCAGGAGGACCTGGCGGAGCCAGCGATGCCTGATGCCGCAGCGCGCGAGCGCGCGCGCAGTTTTGGAATGCCGCCGCTCGACCGCAACAGCCTCGCGCTCGACATGGCCACGGAGACGCTCGACCGCCTGGTCGCCGCGGCATTGGAGATCGAGAAGCCAGGCGCCGCGGCCGATGCGCTGGACCGTTTGAGGCAGGCCACTCCGGCGAAGCGCGTCGGCATGGTGCGCAATGTGCTCGCCGGTGCGATGCCGATGGAGGCGCTCGCCGAGCACGTCTACGTCGCGGCCGCGCTGCAGGTTCACTTCGCCCGTCTCGCCGCCCGACTGGACGCCCATGCGCTGGTGCCGGTAGGCGAAGGTGCATGCCCCGCCTGCGGATCCCCGCCTGTATCCTCGATCATTGTCGGCTGGCAGAGGGCCCATGGGTCGCGCTTCTGCGCATGCTCGCTGTGCGGCACGTTGTGGAACTATGTGCGCATCAAATGCACGTTATGCGGCTCAACCAAGGGCATCGGCTACCAGGAGATCGAGGACGGACCGGGCACGGTGAAGGCAGAGACCTGCGATTCCTGCGGCTGCTATGTGAAGATCCTGCATCAGCACAAGGACCCCGGGCTCGACCCGATCGCCGACGACGTGGCGACGCTTGGCCTCGACATGCTCGTGCGCGAAACCGGCTATCGCCGCGGATCGTTCAACCCGTTCCTGATCGGCTATTGAGGGTGGGATGTCCGGTCTGCCCGCAACTCGCCTGCGCGATCTCCCTTCAGTCGATCGAGTGCTGAAGACGCCACTCGCGGCTGCGGCGGTCGAGCGCTTCGGGCAGCAGTCGACGACGCGCGCCATCCGCGATGCGCTCGAAGAAGCGCGGGCAGCGTGCCGCAACGGGGCCGCGGTGCCTGATCCGTGCGACCTCGCTGTCGACGCGCTTGTGCGGCTCAAGACCGCCGAGCACCCGTCGTTGCGCCCGGTATTCAACCTGACCGGCACTGTGCTGCACACCAATCTCGGCCGCGCGCTGATTGCGGGCGAAGCCGCCGAGGCGATGCGCGCTGTCATGCACGAGGCAGTGGCGCTCGAATTCGACACCGGGACGGGCAGACGCGGCGAACGTGACGATCATCTGCGCACGCTGATATGCGAGCTCACGGGGGCGGAGGACGCGACCATCGTCAACAACAACGCGGCTGCGGTCCTGCTCGTCCTCAACACGCTCTCGCTCGGCCGCGAGGCGATAGTGTCGCGTGGCGAGCTGATCGAGATCGGCGGCGCTTTCCGCATGCCGGACATCATGGTCCGCGCGGGCGCGAGGCTCGTTGAGGTCGGGACTACCAACCGTACGCATCCCCGGGACTATCAATCCGCCATCGGTTCGGCGACCGGGCTGGTGTTCAAGGTGCATACGTCCAACTATCGGATCGAGGGGTTCACGGCGGAGGTCCCGGCGCGCGAGCTTTCTGCAATCGCCAGGAAGCGCGGCGTGCCTCTCGTCCACGACCTCGGCTCGGGCACGCTCATCGATCTCACCCAATATGGCCTCAGGTACGAGCCGACCGTGGGCGAGGCGATCGCGGACGGCGCCGATCTCGTCACCTTCTCGGGCGACAAGCTGCTCGGAGGGCCGCAGGCAGGTTTCATCGTCGGCAGGAAGGATCTTGTTGCCGAGGTCAACCGAAACCCGATGAAGAGGGCGCTTCGCGTCGACAAGCTCCGGCTGGCCGCGCTGGAGGCGACGCTGAAGCTCTATCGCAACCCGGATCGCCTGGCCGAGCGTTTGCCGACTCTGAGGCTGCTCGCGCGCCTCGCCGTCGATATTGTCGCGCAGGCCCAGCGTCTGGCTCCCCTGCTTTCCAATGCGTTGGGCGTTCAATTTTCAGTGCAAGTGATGGAGTGCCGCAGCCAGGTCGGATCTGGCGCAATGCCGCTCGATACCTTGCCGAGCGCCGGGCTTGCCCTCAGCCCCCATTCAGGAAGCGGTCAGGCTCTGGAAATTCTTGCAGCCGCGTTGCGGGCGCTGCCTGTTCCGGTGATCGGGCGGGTCGAAAAGCGGGCGCTCGTGCTTGATCTGCGTTGCCTTGAAGACGAAGCCGGGTTTGTGGCCAATCTCGCGAACTTCACTCTGGGAGGAGATGGTGGTGCGGTGGCTTGATCATCTCCCGCGCAAGCCCACCCGGACACCTGTGGCCGACCAGCTGGCGGCCGCCCTCGACGCCGCCAGACGGGGCGACTATGCCACAGCTCTCTGCATTTGGGAGCCGCTGGCGCGGTCCGGATCGGCTCGCGCCCAAAACAATATTGGCGCCTGCTTCGCCGAGGGGCTCGGCGTCGAGCGTGACCGCAGTCTTGCCGTCCGCTGGCTGGCGCTCGCCGCCGAAGCCGGCGATCCGGTCGGGCAGCGGAACCTCGCCTCGCTCTGTTTCCGTGGTGAAGGCGTCGAGCAGAACTACCGCCGCGCGGCCGAGCTCTATCGGGCAGCGGCCGAGCAGGGCGACGGACCGGCGCAGGACATGCTGAGCTGGATGCTGCTCGAGGGTGAGGTGATCGAGCCCGACATTGCCGAGGCGCGGCGCTGGGCGCTGGCCGCTGCCGGGCAAGGGATCGCATCGGCAATGACCCGCGTCGGCATGCTCTATCACGATGCGCTCGGCGTGCCGCGCGATCCTGCGGAAGCGGTCCACTGGTGGCGCAAGGCGGCATTGCGCGGCGACGCGGACGGTCAGGCCATGCTCGGCGCCGCCTGCCATCTCGGGGCCGGCGTTTGCGCCGACGCTGTCGAAGCCTATGCCTGGCTGCTGCGTGCGCAGGCAGGCGGCAGTGTTCTCGCAGGCCGGTACCTGGACGCGGCGCGCGCCGCGCTGACCGCGGACGATATCGCCGAGGCCGAGCGCCGCGCTGCGCTGCCGTCCGAGGAGCCCGCGCCATGATCGTCGGCACGGCGGGGCATGTCGACCACGGCAAGACGACGCTGGTGCAAGCACTGACCGGCGTCGACACGGACCGGCTCCAGGAAGAGAAGGCGCGCGGCATGACGATCGATCTCGGCTTCGCCTATCTTCCGACGCCGAGCGGGGACGTCATCGGGTTCATAGACGTCCCCGGTCATGAGCGCTTCGTGCACACCATGGTCGCCGGCGCCAGCGGCATCGATTTCGTGCTGTTGGTCGTGGCAGTCGACGACGGCGTCATGCCGCAGACGCGTGAACATCTGGCGATCGTCGATCTGCTTGGCGTCAGGCGCGGGCTGGTCGTGCTCTCGAAATGCGATCTGGCCGACCCGACACGACGCGCAGCCGTTGCCGCTGACGTCAGCGTCGCACTTGCCGGCACCGCCTTGGAAGAGGCTGAGGTCATCCCGGCCTCCACCGTTACCGGTGAAGGCATCGATGACCTTCGACGCCTGCTGTCCGAAGAGGCTTCGCGCTTCGCCAGGCGCTCAGCCGCGGGCCGCTTTCGATTGGCGGTCGACCGCTGCTTCACCCTCAATGGCATCGGTACTGTCGCGACCGGCACCGTCCTCTCAGGTTGCGTTGATGTCGGCGACAGCGTGGTGACAAGCCCGCCAGGGCTTGCCGCGCGCATTCGCTCGATCCGCGCTCAGGACCGCGTGGCGGAGCGCGGCCGAGCCGGAGACCGCTGCGCGCTCTGTCTGACAGGCGACGGCGTCAGTAAGGAGGCGATCCGCCGCGGAGATGTGATCCTCGATCCCGCGCTTCACGCGCCGGCAGATAGGATCGACGCCGAGTTGCGCCTGCTGCCCCGCGAGCCAAGGCCGATCGGGCAGTGGTTCCCGGTGCGGCTCCATCACGCCGCGGCCGAGGTCGGGGCGAGAATCGTGCTCCTCGGCGACGAGCCTATAGCGCCGGGCGGCACGGCCAAGGTCCAGATCGTTTTGGAGAGCCCGATCGCCGCTGCGGCCGGCGACGCCTATGTGATGCGAGACACCTCCGCCCAGCGAACCATAGGCGGCGGGCGCTTCATCGACCTCAGGGCCCCGAGCCGGAAACGCCGTTCACCGGATCGGCTGGCCATGCTCGAAGCACTCGCCATCGCGGCTCCGGAAAAGGCCGTCGCTGCGCTGCTCGACACGCCGCCCCGCTATCTGAACCTCGCAGCCTTCGCACGCGATCGGACGCTCGGCGCCGGCGAGATCGCCAGCCTGATCGATCGTCTTGGCCTTGTCACGATTCCCGTCGGGGAGACGCAGTTCGTGGTCTCGTCGATGCGTTGGGCCAGGTTCAAGCGCGACCTGAGCGCAACCCTGGAAACTTTCCATGCCGACAACCCGGATATGCCGGGCATCGGAATGGAAAAGCTGCGACTTCAGCTTGATCCCTGCCTTCCTGCGCCGGCCTTCGCTGCTGCAATGCGAAGCCTCGTCCGCGCCGGGCAGATTGAACTGTACGGCGCCTGGATACGGCTTCCGGGTCATGAAGTCCGTCTGGCGCCCAGGGAGGAGGCCCTCTGGCGTGAGATCGAGCCGCTGATAGCCGGCTCGGAGCGATTCCATCCCCCAAGAGTGCGAGATATCGCAGAGGAGCTTGCCAGGCCGGAAGCCGAAATCCGCAAGCTTCTGAAGCTTACTGGACGGATCGGCACGGTGCATGAGGTTGCGCATGATCACTTTTTCCTTCGGTCGGCGTTGGCCGAGATCGTCGAGATTGTCTGCAAACTGGCGGCCGAGCATGACGGGCAGTTCAGCGCCGCACAGTTTCGAGATCGTGCGGGCAGCGGCCGCAAGGTCGCCGTTCACATCCTCGAATTTCTCGACCGGCATGGCGTCACCTTGCGGCGTGGTGACCTGCGGCGCGTCAACGGGCAGCGGCTGGACCTGTTTCGCCACCAGGATGACAAAGCGCCAAAGGCAGAAGATTCTGGAGGAGCATCGTCCCCGGTGGGGCGTCCGGACTTCAAATCCGGGAAGGGCCGCGAGCCGGTCCTTGGTGGGTTCGACTCCCACTCTCTTCCGCCATCCTCCTAGAGCGTTTCACCGTTTCACGGAAACGGCGAAACACTCTATCTCTTTGTTTTTGCGCAATTCCGGACGGAAAACCGTGCCACACTTTCCCTGGAATTGCTCTAGAGTCCGATCCTGAAAATCTATCGGACCTCCCGAGGAGATGAAGCGATGCCAGCATCCTTTCTGCTCGAACTGACAACTTCGGCCGAAGCCGCCAAAGCTGCGGAGACGAGTTTCAGACGCGAGGCCGCAAGGCAGATCGCGGCGCTAGAGCAAGAGCGCGCATTCGCCTTCAGGCGGCTTAACCTGATGCAGCTACTCGGCGATGCAATAGCCCCGGCGGAAAGTGAGGATATCGCCGTGGCGAGCGCCTTTGCCGCCTTGCGCACGCGTCTCGGCTGGAATGCAGACAGCGAGGCGTGCTCGGAGGTGATCTCGCATTTTGGCCCGGTTGCGCTGGCAATGTTCCGGGATTCGAGCGGGGACCAATCCGCCAACACTCATGCCGCCCTTGCGGATTTCGAGCACTGGTATTCCGAAACCCGGGGCTCACCGTTCTGGACCCTGTTCGAGCAGCAGATGCCGGACACGCCTGTCGTCGATTTTTGAAGAACGCAAATCCACGGAACCGACGGCTGCCTTCGAGGCGCATGCCAATAGGCATGTTCGGCGCACGTCCTCAATTGAGCACTGTCGGCAATCTCTTCGTCATCCTGCCGGAGCTCGAAAAGGCAATCCAACAATAGCGCACATTCCGCGGTGTCCTGATCTGCTATTCCCGATAGTGCGCGCGGTGGCGCGACGGCGTCTTTGATACAGTCAATTTCCCACGCGCGCGGTAGCCGGAACAATACGGAACGATATGGGAAGATATCTTGTTTTGGCCCATGAAAAGAACAATGAAATCAACATCATTTCCACATCCTCCGGGCCCACCAAAACCTCCGCATAAGCCATGTTATCGCTGGATTTTTTGATAGTTGCCCACAGTATGGACTCGAACCCCCTTCGTTTGAAGAACCTCGAAGCGTTTTTACGCATTTCAAGGAAATCGAATCGAGCCAGGCATCGCGTGTGCTGAACTTGAGCGACCGTTGTCGCGTTTCGGCGGAATCGGCGCGCTTCTGATACTCAGTCCACGGACAATCGCTTTGGGTTCGGGCCAGGTATGCTGGCATCAGTCTGAGAGATTTCGCGCATGCGAAGCGTTGTGTGATTCCAGTTGGCGTGATTAAGCCACATGTTACTCCCGCTGTCGTGAATCGTCATATTGGCGTATCGTCCGGATGCCCAAGCTCGCAGAACCAGCCGCCAAGATATCTTACGGATGGCCTGGTCGGATCGGGAACCGGCGTCTTCGCCTCGATGGCGGCGCGGAATGGCTCGGCGCTGTCCTGTGGGATAAATCCCAGATGGTTCGCGCCGCTGTTGTCGACCATCTTCAGCTTGTTGTCGGAAATGCCGTAAGAGATGGTGTGGCCGACGCGCGGCGCGGTCAGCGATGCCTCCACCAGGCGCACGCAATCGGCGAAGGAGAGGTACGACCATAGCATGCGGCGGTCCGCCGGTTCCGGGAAGGACGAAAAGATGCGCAGGCACGCCGTCTCGATGCCGAACTTGTCCCAGTACAGCCGGCTGAGGCTTTCGACGAAATTCTTCGACACACCATAGAGGCTGTCGGGACGCACCGGCGCGTCGACGCCGATATGCGCCTCGACCTCGTGGTAGCCGATGGCATGCACCGACGAGGCGTAGATGACGCGCTTCACGCCATGTTTCCGGGCGCCTTCATAGATGTGGTAGGAGCCGCGGATGCTGGAATCGAGGATGGTCTGCCACTCGCATTCGAGCGGCGCGCCGCCGAAATGCACGATCGCGTCGCAATCCTTGGTGGCGGCGATCGTCGCTTCCATGTCGGCGAGGTCGAAGACCGCTTCTTCCTCGTGAGGCGCAAGATCACCGAAGGAGTGGCGCCCCGCCAATCGGATCTTTTTTGCCAGCGGCACCAGCCCCTTGCGCAGCTCCGATCCGAGCCGGCCGGCGGCGCCGGTGATCAGGATACGTTCGTAATGCGGCATCGTTTACTCCACTTGCGCGACGGCGATATTGATCCGCGAGATCGCCTCGGCCAGCACCTCTTCGCTGGTCGCGGTCGAGATGCGGAAATAGGGTGACAGTCCGTAGGCGACGCCGGGCACCGACGCCACCCGGCCCTCGTTCAGCAGGTAATTCGCAACCGCCGTATCATCTTCCAGCACGATACCTTTTGGGGTCTTGCGGCCGATCAGGCTGGCGCAGCCGATATAGGCATAGAAGGCGCCTTCCGGTGGCGAGAGCGTCAGCCCGTTGATCTTGCGTATCCCGTCGACCACCAGATCGCGGCGCGCCTCGAAGGCCTGCCGGAAGCGCGCGACCTCATCCTGCGGGCCATTGAGCGCGGCGACAGTGGCTGCTTGCGCGATCGAACAAACGGACGTGCAGGACTGGCTCTGGATCGTCGACATCGCCTTGACGAGTGGCGTAGGGCCGGCGGCGTAGCCGACACGCCAACCGGTCATCGCGTAGGACTTCGACACGCCGTTGACGATCAGCGTGCGGTCTCTGATCTCGGGGCAGGCCTTGCCGAAGGAGACGAATTTGCGCCCGTCGAACAGGATGTGCTCGTAGATCTCGTCGGAGAGGACGAGCACTTGCGGATACTTGGCCAGCACCGCGCCCAGTGCCGCGAGATCGGACCCGGAATAGACCGCGCCGGATGGATTACCCGGCATGTTGAGGAAGAGCCATTTCGTCCTCGGCGTGATTGCCTTTTCCAAGAGCGCTGGCGTCAGCCGGAAACCGGTGGTCTCCGGGCATTCGACGACGACCGGCGTGCCGCCGAGCAGCTTCACCATCTCCGGATAAGAGACAAAGTAGGGCGCCGGCAGGATCGCCTCGTCGCCCGTCTCCAGCGTTGCCATCAGCGCGTTGAAGATGATCTGCTTGGCGCCGTTGGCAACGACGATGTCATCGGCCGTATAGTCCAGCCCGTTTTCGCGGCGGAATTTTCCCGCTACCGCCTCGCGCACCTCAACCGTGCCGGCAGCGGCTGTGTAGAGCGTCTGGCCGGCCTTGGCGGCGAAATGAGCGGCATCGACGATGTGATGCGGTGTCGGAAAGTCGGGCTCGCCCAGGCCGAGATCGATCACGTCCACGCCCCTGGCGCGTAGCGCCTTGGCGGCCTGCGAAGCGGCCATCGAGGCCGAAGGCTTCACCACCGAAAGGCGCGAGGCAATATAGCTCATCAGTCGTTCTCCGTGATGTAACCCTTGGACCGATCATTGGCTCGCGCGGCCGCACGGCGTTTGGCCGGATCGCCATAGCCGCCGCCGCCTGGCAGTTCGAGGATCAGCCGGCGTCCCGCCGGCACATGCTGCCAGCCCTTGGGCCGCATCTTCGTGCCGTCGTCGAGCTTGACCACGCCGGCAACGCCAGACTTCCCGCCATTGCGGCCGTGGGCCGGATGGTTGACGCGGTCGAACATGGCCGAGAAGTCGAATTCGTGGCCGTCGGTCGCTGCGATCTCGATGATCTGTCCGAGGCCGCCGCGGAATTCGCCGTCGCCGCCGGAATTAGGGCGCAGCTCCTTGCGCCAGATGACGATCGGGCCAGTATGTTCCGTCGCTTCGATCGGCATCGTGTGCACGCCGGACGGAAAGGCCGTCGCCGACAAGCCGTCGAGCTCGGGGCGGGCGCCCATGCCGCCGGAATTGAACATAAGCACTTCGGCGCGGCGACCGGATGTGCCGGAAACAGGGCGCGCCGAAATATGGATGTTCCAGAGTGCGCCGGCGCCTTCCGCAAGGATTTTTCCGGGTAACGCCTTCGAGAAGGCGCCGAGCACCAGATCGGGAACCATGTGGCCGAAAATATGCCTGAGCGCCACCGGCGCCGGCCGCACCGCGTTCAGGATGTTGACCGGTGAGGATACGGTGAAGAAGGCGAGCGAGGCGGCATTGTTGGGAATGTCGGGCGCCACCATGCATTTCAGCGCATAGCAGGCATAGGCCTTGCTGTAGATGATCGGGCAGTTGATGCCCCAGCGGCTCATCGGATCTGTGCCGGTGAAATCGACCTCGACATGGTCGTCGCGGACCGAGACCGTGGCTGCGAGCTTGACCGGCTCGTCATAACCGTCGGTCACCAGCTGGTTCGACCAGCTTCCCTTCGGTAGCGCCTCGATGCGCTCGAGCATCGCGTCGCGGGTGCGCGAGAAGATGAAGTCGCCGAGTCCGTCGAGGGAGGTGAGGCCGATCTCCTTCATCATGTCGACGAGGCGGCGATGGCCGACCTCGTTGCAGGCTGCAAGCGAATAGAAATCGCCGACGACCTGGTTGGGCTCGCGGACATTGGCGCGCAGGATGCGGACCAAGTCGAGGTTGACCTTGCCCTTCTCGGCAAACTTCATGATCGGGATCTGGATGCCTTCCTCATAGACCGACTTGCCGTCGGCGCCGAAGCCGCGGCCGCCGACATCGACGACGTGCGCCGTGCAGGCGAAGAAGGCGACGAGCTTGCCATTGAGGAAGGACGGCGAGACCATGGTGATGTCGTGTAGGTGGCCTGTGCCCAGCCAGGGGTCGTTGGTGACATAGGTGTCACCCTCGAACATGTTCTGGCGCGGGATCTCGTTCATGAAATGCAGCACGGCTTCGGCCATAGTGTTGACGTGGCCGGGCGTGCCGGTCACCGCCTGCGCCAGCATCTGGCCGCGCGGATCGAACACGCCGGCCGACAGGTCGCCGGATTCGCGCACCGAGGTCGAGAAGGCGGTGCGCAAAAGCGTGAGCGCCTGCTCCTCGACCACCGAGATCAACCGGTTCCACATGACCTGCATGCGGATTTCGCCAATGTCGCTCATGCCTGGCTGCCTTTGCGGATCAGGAGGATCGCGCCGTCGCTCTGGATGACGGCGTCGAAGCTGGTGGTGACAACAGTCGATGTCTCGCGCTCGACGATGACGGCAGGCCCCGCGACCCAGTCGCCGGCGCAGAGCGTGTCTCGCTCGACGATGCCGTAGCTGCGCGGCGCGCCGCTGACCGGGTCGAAGACTTCGCGCGTCGTTGTCGGTTCACTCGATTTCTTGCCGGTGGTGAGCTCGTGCCTGACGACGGCGGGACGAACATCCGTCGCCTTGACCGACCAGGTGACGATCTCGATCTCGAGGCCGTCGAGCCCTTCGATGGCCCGGCCGAAGAAGCGCTGGTAGTTCTCCTCGAACAGGTCCTTGAGCTTGGCGACGGCATCGTCGCCGAACGGCTCGTCCGCCAGCGGCACGGGGATTTCCCAGCCCTGACCGGCATAGCGCATGAAGGCGGTGATCTCGCAGACGATCCTGCCGCTGGCGCCGGTGCGCACAAACCCCTCGGCTGAGGCTTTGAGATCGGCGAGCAGGGCATTCACTTCCCTTGACTTGAAGCGCGAGAGGCGCGTCAGCTTCGAGGCCAGAGCTTCGTAGCCGAAGGGAGCCTTGAGGAAGCCGATCGCCGATCCGACACCGGCGCCGCGCGGCACGATGCATTGGTCGATGCCGAGCTTTTCGCAAAGCCTTGCCGCATGCAGAGGCGCTGCGCCGCCAAACGCGATCATCAGATTGTCTGAAATGTTCTTGCCGTTTTCGACGGCATGGACGCGGGCGGCATTGGCCATGTTCTCGTCCACGACCTCGCAGATGCCAAAGGCCGTCGACATGGCATTGAGCGACAGGCGCTCGCCGACATCGCGCAGGAGCGCCTGCTCGGACGCAGATGTGTCGAGCCTGATCGCGCCGCCGGCGAAATTGTCGGGATCGAGCTTGCCAAGCACCAAGTCGGCGTCGGTGATCGCCGGGCGCTTACCGCCGCGGCCATAGCAGGCCGGACCCGGCTCCGAGCCGGCGCTTTCCGGCCCGGTCTGGATGCGGCCCATGGCGTCAACCCAGGCGATCGAGCCGCCGCCGGCGCCGATCTCGATCATCTCGATCACCGGAATGGAGATCGGCATGCCCGAGCCCTTGGAGAAGCGATAGGTGCGGGCCACCTCGAAGGTCCGCGCCGTGCGCGGCGCAAAATCCTCGATCAGGCAGATCTTGGCGGTGGTTCCGCCCATGTCATAGGAGACGACCTTCTCCAGGCCGAAGCGTCGAGCGATGTCGGCGGCAAAAATGGCGCCGCCCGCGGGACCGGACTCGACCAGCCGGACAGGGAATTCAGAAGCGGTTTCCACCGAGATCAGGCCGCCGCCGGAATGGATCATGAAGACCGGGCACTCGGCGCCCATGTTCTTGAGGCGCGTCTGCAGGCGAGAGAGGTAGTCGGCCATCTGCGGCCGCACATAGGCGTTGGCGCAGACCGTGTTGAAGCGCTCGAATTCGCGCATCTGCGGCGAGACCTCGGCGCTGATCGAGATCGGGATGGTGAGCTTGCGAGCGAGGATCTCGCGAGCGCGGCGCTCGTGGTCGGGGTTGGCGTAAGCGTGGATGAAGCCGATCGCCACCGAGCCGAAATTGCTGGCAGCGATCCGATCGGCGATCCCTTCGAGCGCCGCCTCGTCGAGCGGCTGCAGCTCTTGCCCCTCGGCGCCGATGCGGCCCTTGACCGTGAAACGGTCCTCGCGCGGGATCAGGGGCGTCGGCAGTTGCAGGTTCAAGTCATACTGCTCAAAGCGGTTCTCCGTCCGCATCTCGATCACGTCGCGAAAACCTTCCGTCGTGACCAGTGCGGTCCTGGCGCCGCGCCGCTCGATCAGCGCATTGGTGGCGAGCGTCGTGCCGTGGATGATGATACCTATCTCGGCTGCCGAAATTCCGGCATCGCGGACGACGACGTCGATGCCGTCGAGGATCGCCTGCTCGGGCGCCGAGTAATTGGTCAGCACCTTGGTCGAAAACATCGTTCCCCTGACATCGAGGGCGATGTCGGTGAAGGTGCCACCGATGTCCGCGCCGAGGCGGATGTCGTCTGATCTGGAGGTCATGCCGTGGCCTTCTGCGAAGCGAGTGCTGCGTCGCGCATCTGGGAAAGGGTCTGCCGGGGCGTGAGCGCTTCGGGCGAGATGGCGATGTCGAGAACGGCGCCGGTCGCAGACTGCTGGGCCCGCCGGAACGCCGCCGCGAAATGCCCAGTGCTTTCGACGCGCTCGGCGTGAAAACCATAGGCCCTTGCCAGTGCCACGAAGTCCGGGTTTTCCAGCGAGGTGCCGGAGACGCGGGCCGGATAGTTGCGTTCCTGATGCGCGCGGATCGTGCCGTATATGCCGTTGTTGATGATGAGCACGATCGGCTGCGCGCCGGCCTGCATAGCCGTGCCGAGCTCCTGGCAGTTCATCTGAAAGTCACCATCGCCGGCAAAGCATACGACGGTGCGCTGCGGAAACGCGACTTTCGCGGCGATGGCTGCAGGCAGGCCATAGCCCATGGCGCCGGATTGCGGGGCAAGCAGCCGCGCGTCCGGCCCGAACTTGAAGAACTTGTTCGGCCATACCGTGAAATTGCCGGCGCCGTTGGTGAGGATGACGTCGGCCGGCAAGGTCTCGCGCAACCAAGCGCTCACCGCGACCATGTCGACCGGACCGGGCTGCACGGGCGCGGTGAAGGTCCCCTCATAGGCCTTGCGGGCCGCCGCGCGCCAGTCGGCCCAGCCGCCCTTGACCGGTGTCAGCGCCATGGCGAAGGCGTTCGGGCCGGCGTGGATGCCGATGGTGGGCACGTAGATCTTGCCGATCTCGCGGTCGGAGCCGTGGACATGGATCAGCTTCTGGCGTGGCACGGGCACGGAGAGCAATGTATATCCGTCCGTTGTCATCTCGCCGAAACGCACATTGACAGCCAGGATCACGTCGGCATCGCGGATCAGACTTTTCACATGCGCCACCATGCCGACGCCGGCTTCGCCAACGAAGACTGGCGAATGGTTGTCGAACTGGTCCTGGTAGCGGAAGGCGGCAATGACGGGGATATCGGAAGCCTCGGCGAAGGCCTGGAGCGCGGCGCGTCCATTTGCCGTCCAGTTGGCCCCGCCTATCAGCAGCACCGGCCTCTCGGCCGCAGCCAGCATCTCAAGCGCCGACGAAAGGGCATCCTGCGACGGAGCGGCTTCGAAAATCGAAGCAGGGCCGCTGAGCGGCGCGGCCTCGGTCGCGGTCGTCAGCATGTCTTCGGGCAGCGCGACGACGACGGGGCCGGGCCGGCCGATCAAGGCGGTGGTCCAGGCGCGCGCCAAGATTTCAGGCAGGCGCTCAACGTCGTCGATCTCGACCGCCCATTTGGCAACGGTGCCGTAGACGGCGCGGTAGTCGATCTCCTGGAAGGCCTCGCGGCCCTTCATATCGGTGCCGACCTGGCCGACGAAGAGGATCATCGGCGAACTATCTTGCATCGCGGTGTGGATGCCGATGCTGGCATTGGTCACGCCCGGGCCGCGGGTCACTAAGCAGATGCCGGGCGATCCCGTCAGCTTGCCGTAGGCCGAGGCCATGAACGCCGCGCCGCCTTCATTGCGGCAAAGCACATAGTCCAGCTTGCCCTTGGTATCGTGCAGCGCGTCGAGAACGGCGAGATAGCTTTCGCCGGGCACGCCGAAGCACTTGGTCGCGCCGAGCGCAATCAGGCACTCGACAAGAAGGCGGCCGCCATTGCGGATCATGCTGCAACATCCTCTTGAAACCGGCGGCCGGATCGAGCCTGCCTTCTCAGATTCATACCTGCACTCTGGGGGACCAACGCGAAATCAAGAAATGCGGACTATTCGAAAGTTTTTCTTTGTTGTGGCGGGCGCACCAGAACATCGGGGTTCATCGTGCCCCGCGGATCGAACGCGTCCTTCAACCGAGACATCAAGTCACGCTCCACCCGGCTTCTATTGAGGTCGGCCATGGCGATCTTGGCGCGGCCAAGCCCATGTTCGGCGGCAAAGCTGCCCCCCATCTTCGTGGCAAGCAATGACAGCGCCTGCGCGAACTGCTCGGCTTTGCCGTCGAAATCGGCGCGGCCTTCCGGCGGCGACAAATTATAGTGGATGTTGCCGTCGCCGAGATGGCCGAACGGATTGATGCGCACGCCGGAAAGAATATCATCGCAGATCGCAGCACCCGTCTCGATGAACCGGGCGATGGCACCCGGTGGAACCGAGATGTCGTGCTTCAGTTGCGGGCCTTCCAGCCTTTGCCCTTCCGGTTGCTCCTCGCGCAGACGCCAGAACTGCGCTCGGTGCACGCCCGATGTCGCCAGCGCGCCGTCCAGGACAAGGCCTTGATCCACGCCCCGTTCCAGCGCGGAAGTCAGGATGTCGTCCAGCGGAACGCGGGGCGAGCCCGATGCCAGCTCAACGAGCAGATAGACGTCGCCACGCCTATCCAGCTGCCAGGCGAGATCGGGCAGATGCTTGAGCGCCAGTTGCAACCCGGGATCGCAGAAAAACTCGAGGCCGGTCAGGAATTCGCCCGCCTCGCCGCGCAGGAAGGCGCCGAACGAAACGGCGGCGGCAAAGTCGGGCATGACCAGAAGAGCGCTCGCCTGCTGCCGGGGCGTTGGGTATAGCCGCAGGATCGCGCGCGTCACGATGCCGAGCGTTCCTTCCGCGCCGCAGTAAAGCCTGCGCAATTGATAGCCCGCATTGTCCTTCTGCACCGCGCGCAGACCGTCCCACACCGCACCATCCGGGGTCACGACTTCGAGGCCGAGAACCAGATCCTGCATCATGCCGTAGCGAAAAGCCTGGCTGCCGCCGGCATTGGTGCCGATCAGGCCGCCGATCCTGGCGCTGCCCTCGGCGCCGAGATGCATCGGGAACATCAGCCCGTGCGGCTCCAGCGACTCGTGCAGCGCGGCGAGCACGACGCCGGCCTCGACGATGATCGATCCGCTCTCCGGATCCGGTTTGCCGATCGCCGCCATGCGTGAGAGCGAGACGATCACGGCATTCGACTGCTCGGCCACGGCACCACCGCAAAGACCGGTGTTGCCGCCTTGCGGCACCACCGCCAGCCCTCCCTCCCGGCATGCGGTGACGACCGCGGCCACTTCAGTGGTCGTGGCGGGCCTGGCGACGCCCAAAGGCGCGATGCCATAGCGATCGAGCCAGTCGCGCTGGTAAGGCTCGGCATCGCTGCCCGAAAGCCAGCCTTTCGGTCCCAGAATCTCGTGCAACGTGGTTGCGGGATCAGTCATTGAAAACCAGAAGGTGCGTGGCTGCTTTCAGAACGTTGCAATCTTCCCAAATGCCGTTCAATGACCCAGCACCTGCGACAAGAACTGCCGTGTACGCTCGTTTTGCGAAGCGGTGAAGAATTCCTCCGGCGGCGCCTGTTCGACGATCTCGCCGCCATCCATGAAGATCACCCGGTCGGCGACCCGGCGCGCGAAACCCATCTCGTGCGTGACGCAAATCATCGTCATGCCGTCGGAGGCAAGCGTGACCATGACGTCCAGCACCTCCGAGATCATTTCCGGATCGAGCGCCGAGGTCGGCTCGTCGAACAGCATGATCTGCGGCTGCATGCAAAGCGCCCGCGCGATCGCGACCCGCTGCTGCTGGCCGCCGGACAGTTGGCCGGGAAACTTCATAGCCTGCTCGGGGATGCGGACCTTTTCCAGATAGCGCCGGGCAGTTGCCTCAGCCTCGGCGCGCGGCTGGTTGCGCACCAGCGTCGGCGCGATCATGCAGTTCTCCAGCACCGTCATGTGCGGAAACAGGTTGAAGTGCTGGAACACCATGCCGACCTCGCGCCTGATCCCGTCGATGTTGCCGATATCGTCGTTGAGCTCGGTGCCGAGCACGGTGATGCGGCCGCCATTGTGCTGCTCGAGGCGGTTGATGCAGCGGATCATGGTGGATTTGCCGGAGCCCGAGGGACCGCAGATGACGATCCTCTCGCCACGCTCGACAGACAAGTTCACTTTCCGCAAGGCGTGAAATGTCCCGTAGTATTTGTCGAGGTTTTCGATGCGGACGGCAGGTCCGCCCGCCTTGGTCGAATTGCTTGAGATCACGTGCGCCTCCCTAACGTTCGCCAACCGCCATGCGGCGCTCGAGGAAGGCGCCGTAGCGGGACAGGCTGAAGACGAAGACGAAATAGATGAAGGCAATGAAGGCATAGACCTCGACATAGGCGAAGCGCCATTCGCCGGTGCCATAGGCGGCGTTGCCGGAGGCCAGGATCTCGAAGAAGCCGACGATGACCACCAGCGAGGTCTCCTTGAACGAGATGACGAACTGGTTGATCGTGGCCGGCAGCGCGTTGCGCATGGCCTGCGGCAGAAGGATGCGGCCGATGCGCTGCCAGTAGCTCATGCCGAGCGCCATGGCGGCTTCTTCCTGCCCGGCCGGGACGCCCTGCATGCCGCCTCTGACGATCTCGGCCTGATAGGCGGAGAAGAACAAGGCGGAACCCAGGATCACCCGGTAGAGCTTGTCGCCCGCCAACCACTGCGGCAAGGCGAATGGCAGGACGATGGCGAAGGTGAACAGGATCGAGATCAGCGGCAACGACCGGACCCCGTCGATGATGAGACCGGTGGTCCTGGATATCCATGGCAGCTCGGAGCGGCGCAGCAGCGCCAGGCAGACCGCCAGCGGGAAGCCGATCAGACAGGTGGTCACGAAGATGAAGAGGGTGAGCGCCAGCCCGCCCCAGGCCTCCTCGCCGACATAGGAAAGGCCGAGCACGCCGCCTTTCATCAGCACGTAGTACGACGCTGCTCCTGCTCCCCACACCAGCGCGATCCGGCGTCCGGTCCAGAAGGCCGGGATACAGCTCAGCACCGTCATCACCACCACGGTCAGGCAGGCGAGCGCGGAGCGCCATTGCTCCTCGAAGGGATAGAGGCCGAACAGGATGATCCGCCACCGGGCAGCGATGACCGACCAGCAGGCCCCCGCCGCCGCCTGGCACGCCTCGGGTCCACCGCTGGTCGTGAACACGGCAGAAAAGACTGCCCAGTTGAGCAGTTTCCAGACGGTAGAGACCATGATCGCCAAGGAGATCAGCGACAGCAGCGCCTGGAGCGGCGTCGCGAAGAAGCGGCGCTTCAGGTCTTCGAGCCTGCCCGGAGCAGGGGGGGCGACAATGACCATCTCCATCTCTGTCATCCCCTCAGTTGATTGCCCTTGAGGGCAATGGCCTTGTTGATGCGGTTGAAGACGGCGGCGAGGCTGAGATTGATGGCGAGGAAGCCTCCCATCAGGATGCCGATCACTTCCAGGGTCTGGCCGGAATGATTGATGGTCAACGCCACGATCATGAAGAAGTCGGTGAAGCCGACGGCAATGCCCATGGTCGTGGCCTTCATCAGCCAGACATACTGGTTGGCAAGGATCGGCAGCATGGCCCGCAACGCCAGCGGCAGACGCACCAGCGTGAAGACGCGCCATGGGCTCAAACCGAGCGAGCGTGCAGCTTCCATCTGGCCCTTGCCGACAGATTTGAAGCCGCCGCGCACGATTTCTGCGATGTAGGAGCCGCCATAGATGGCGATCGCGATAGCCAAGGCGGAGAATTCCGGCGGAACGCGCAGGCCGCCCCTCAGGTTGAGGCCTTGCAGGGCCGGGAAATCGAGCAGCGGTGCGTCAGGCAGGCGTCCTACCACCAAAATGATGGCCGCGCAGGCCAGCGCCGCAGCAGCGCCGGCAAGCTGAATGGTGGCACGCTGGCCGAACGGCTGGCTGAGCCGTGACGTCCTGCCCAGCCAGACCGGCAGCGCGATGGCGGCGATCACGGCCGATGTGGCCAGCGCCATTGCCACCCCGCCGACATTCGGCGCCGGCACGTAGAGGCCGCGGCTGGTCAGCAGAAGGCCCCAGGCTTCGTGCGCCGCGCGCGGCGTCGGCAGGTGCGTGATCAAAGCGTACCAGAAGAAGACCTGGAGGATCAGCGGGATGTTGCGGAAGATGTCGACATAGGTGCGGCCGAGCAATTGCGCCAGTTCGTTGGCCGAGGTCCGCGCCAGGCCGACGATCGTCCCGACGAGCGTTGCCAGGATCAGCCCGGTGCAGCCCAGGAACAGCGTGTTGATGATGCCGATGAGGAAGAACCACCAATAGGGATCGTTGGCCGTGGCCGGCAGCAACGAGAAGTTCACGTCCCAGCCCGTCGACTTGTAGAGGAAATCGAATCCCGAGGTGATCCCCTGCTCCGCGAGATTCCGCCGCGCGATGATGATGCCTGCGAGCACCAGGGCCGCAAGCGAACCGACATAGACGACCTGCAACAGCGTGTTGCGGACCTTCTGATTTCTCAGCAGGCTGACCATTGACCAATCCTTCTCGAATTGCCGCCGGCTCCGCCCGGCCGAAGCCAGGCGGGAGCCTTGAGCGGTAACACCGTCAGACGTGGATCAGTCGATCACCAGCGGGAATAGGACGCCGCCATTGTTCCAGAGGTTGGTTAGCTCGCGATCCATCTTGTAGGGCGAGTCCTTGCCTAGGTCGCGATCGAAGATCTCGCCGTAATTGCCGACCTTCTTGATCACGTTGTAGGCCCAATCGTCCGAGAGTCCGAGGCCCTTGCCCATGCCGGGCGTCACGCCAAGGAACTTCGCCACCTGCGGCGAGGTCGGCTTGGCCTTGATCTCGTCGACGTTCTTGGAGGTGATGCCTTCCTGCTCGGCGAAGATCAGTGTGCTCAGCGTCCAGTTGGCGATATCGATCCAATTGTCGTCGCCCTGGCGCATGATCATGACTTCCGGCTCTACCGCGAGCACGTCGGGCAGGATGACATGGTCTTCGACCTTGCTCTTGGCGATGCGGGCGATGGCCAATGTCGGGCCCCACTGAGCATAAAGATCGCAACGGCCGGAGAAGTAGGCCTGCTCCAACTCTTCCGTCTTTTCGATCAGCACCGGCTCGAGCTTGATGCCGAGCTTCTGGGCGTAGGCGGCGACCTGCTGTTCCTGCGAGGTGCCGGCGGGAATGCAGATCGTGCCGCCATTGGCATCCTTGAGCGATTTCAGGTTGAGCTCTTTATGCGCCATCACCTTGGTGGTGCCGAGGTAGTAGGACATCGAGAATTGCAGGCCGAGCTCGGTGTCGCGGCTGAGCGTGCCGCCCGAGGCCTTGATGATGATGTCGACATCGCCCGACTGAAGCGATGGCCAGCGCTGCGCCCAGCTGATCGGAACGATCTTCAGTTTCGCCGGATCGTCGAACACGGCGGTCGCCACCGCCTTGCAGAGGTCGATGTCCATGCCCTTCCAGTTGCCTTTGTCGTCCACTTCGGCGAAGCCGAGATAGGAGCCGTCATGGCCGGTGCAGTTGAGCACGCCGCGCGCCTTGATGGTCTCCAGCGTCTTGCCGCCGGCGGCTTCAGCCGGCGCCGCCAGATGCACGAGGCCCAGGGCCATGGCGGCGGCCCCCCATTTGATCATTTTCATAGTTGTTGTCTCCACTGTTGAGGTTGTTCCGTTTCTTGTTGTTGGAGCCCCGCAAGATGTCTTCGGGACTCGGTCTCGAAGCCGCCTCTCAGTCGGAAAGCGGAGTCGGTTTCGGCAAGGAGAGTTTCAGATCGCTCCGCCAATCCTCCTGGGCCAGCCATCGATGGAGCGCCGCCACCGCCTTCACGCGCAGATGCCCGCGCGGGACGACGAGGTAGAAACCCGGCACTTCCTCCGGCTTCATATCGGCAATGGCGTCGCGGCCGATCGGCGCCACCAGCGCGCCGGAGCGGAAATCTTCCTCGGCATCGATCACGGAAACCAGGCCGACGCCGATGCCTTGCAGGGTCGCCCGACGCATGGTCGCGGCATCATCGAAGCTGATGCTGCGGTCTCCATCCGTCAGCTCGACTCCAAGGTGCCGCAGAATATCCGGCCACAGGCGCTTCGACTTGACGGTGTCGAGCAGCGTGAACTTCGTCAGATCGTGCGCCGACTTGATCTTTTCGCCAATCGCCGGCGTGCAGCAAATGATCTTCGGATCCGGCACCAAGAGCGTCGTCTCGTAGTCCGGCCAGTTGCCGTAACCCCACTGCACTGTCATATCGATGTCGTCGCGTCCGAAATCTGGCAGGTCGACCATCGTCGTCAGGCGAAGATCCGCGACCGGCAGGATCTCGCGAAACAGCGAAAGTCGCGGCAGCAGATAATGGGTGGCGAAGTAGGGGCTCGCATTGAGGTTGATGCGGTCCCGATAATTCGATTTGGTGACGCGGCGAACGCCTTCGGAAAACTCGTCAAAGCCTGCCTTGACGTAATGCGACAGAAGGATCGCCGACTCGGTCAATTCGATCGACCGGCCTTTGCGTTCGAAGAGCGTCACCTGAAGCGTGTCTTCGAGAAGCTTGATCTGCTGCCCGACCGCTTGCGGCGTGACCAGCAATTCGTCGGCTGCCTGCCTAAAACTCTTGTGCTGCGCGACGGCGTGGAAAACGCGCAGCGCATTGAGCGATGGGAGGCGAAGCTTGCCGGTCATGGGAATTCCGCCTCCTTTCGTTCGAGACTCCGTCGATCATGCACTGCTGAATGTCAGCCGGGCCGGGCTGATGAAATTGGTTCAGGCGTAGATGTAACCACCTGAGACAATGACGTTTTCGCCGGTCATGTAGGTATTCTTGGGTCCGCCGGTCATGAGTACCCACTCGGCGATTTCCGTCGGCTCGGCGCCGCGGCCGAGAGGGCTTGCCTTAGCCAGCTCCTCGAGGAAACCGAGCGCCTTTGCCTTCTCCGTGGCCATGCCGGCGGGTGCGACGGAATTCACCAGGACGCCGTCCTTGGCGACGTGATGGGCAAAGGAGCGCGTCAGGCTGACGACGGCTGCCTTCGTCGCTGCATAATGGGCGTTCTGCGGATGCGCCTTGAAGGCATCGACCGAGGTGAGGTTCACAATCCGCCCGCGCACATGGTTCTTCGGCTCTTGCGCCTGCATGTGGCGAACCGCGGCCACCATCATGTGATAGGTGCCCTTGATGTTGATGCCGTTGGAGGCGTCCCAGTCGGCGTCGGTGATTTCGAGCAGCGGACGGCGCGGATAGATGGCGGCGCAATTGATCAGCGTGTCGATGCGCCCGAGCTTCGAAACGATGGCGTCGAAAGCGGCATGGCACTGCGGGCCGACCTGGATGTCGCAAGTCGCCGCTGCGGTCGGCAGGCTCTTGGCCTTTGCCGGATCGAGCGCGCTCTGCGCTGCTTCCTGGTTGATGTCGATGATACCGATCTTTGTCGCTCCGGCCTCCACGGCCATGCGGGCGAGAAGAGCGCCGAGGCCTGCGCCGCCGCCAACGATCAGAACGGAAAGGTCTTTCATCCTGTTTCCCTTACTTGGTGCCGCTCGGCGAGGTTGGCCAGGTTGGCATGATGTCAAAACGGGTAACGTCGGCCCATGCGGGGAGCGCGAGAACCGCGGTCACCATCTTGGCCACGTCATCCGGCTGCACCACTTTGCTGGCGTACATGGCCTCGCGCGCCTTGGCGTCGAGGATGTCTTCATAGAGCTGCGTCTCGACACGACCGGCGACGATCTCGGTGACGCGTATGCCGGACGCAGAGAGGTCGGCGCGCAGCGCGCCGGCAAAGCCTGAAATCGCCGCCTTAGTGGCCGCGTAGACGGCGATGTTGGAGAATGCCGTGTGGCCGGCGACGGAACCGGTGAACAAGATGTGGCCCGACTGCCGCTCGCGCATCTGCGGCACAACGAGGCGGGTGAGCAGGATCGCGGCGCTGAGGTTCACCTCGAGCGTGGTGTCGATGTCGGCGATGTTCATATCGGCGAAATTGCCGAGCGGCGGCATGATGCCGGCATTGTTGATCAAGACGTCGACAGTGAGATCGGCCAGCACCGATTCCAGCGCCTCGCGGTCGGTGACGTCGACGGCGATCGGCACGATGCCCGGACGCTCGGCCTGTAGCTCCTTGAGCGCGGCCTGGCTGCGGCCGACGGCATAGACGTCGTAGCCGGCGTCGCTCAGCGCAATTGCCATCGCCCGCCCTATGCCGCTCGTCGCTCCTGTTATGAAGGCTGTCGTCACGTGGGCTTCCCCGATTGCTTGGACTTCAGTTTGCGGCCTAGGCCGATGCCGCGAAACCAAGAAAAGCAGCAAAAAGGAAAGATAAACTTTCGAACGCCTTTCGGCGGCTGGAATATTCCGGCGTGCCTATGCGGCGACAAACGCTGCTATCCCAAGGAAAACAATGTCCTCAACCCGCAAAGGCGGATTTCCGATCGCCAGCTGAGAAAAAACATGGCTTTCGTAAACAACCGGCCGCCCGCGCGGCGACAGAGGCGAGCGACCTCGCAGTCGGCGAACCTACCCGGCGGTCGGCAAAGGCTTTTTCAGTTTGGTGAAAAGCGAGGCCGCCGCAGCCTTCTGCTCGGCCTCGGTTGCCTCGATGCCCGAGGCTTTGGCAAGCGCGCGCACACGTCCCAAACTGTTCTGCAGATGCTTGCGCATAGCCTGTCTGGCTTTGCCTCCGTCCTGCCTTTCGATGGCATCGACGATGGCTTTGTGCTCGCTGTGGATGCGCGCGTAGTAGCTGTCCTTGAGGGCAGGCTCGACGACATAACCGAGCTGGAATCTCGGCACGATCATCGGCCCGAGATAGGCAAGGAAGCCGTGGATGAATTCGTTGCGCGCCGCCTTGGCGATCGCGAGGTGGAAGTCGTAATCGTAGTGGATCTGGACCGCGGCGGGATCGGCCTGCTGCGCGTCGATGTCGTCCATCATGGCGCGGATGCTGCTTGCTTCCTTGTCGGTGCGGCGTTCCGCGCAGAGCCCGGCGGATTCCACCTCGACGCTCAGTCTGAGTTCAAGCAAGGCTATGGTTTCCGGCAGGGTCCTGAGCGCCTCCTCCGGGATCGAGAAATTGCGCGGGGTCGGCGTCTCGCTGACGAACATGCCGCGGCCCTGCTGCGGCACCACCATGCCTTCGGAGCGCAGTCGCGCCACCGCTTCGCGCACGACGGTGCGGCTGACATCGTATTCGGCGCAAAGCTCCGCCTCGGTCGGCAGCTGCGCGCCGGGCTGCAACTGACCGGAGCGGATCTTTTCGGCCAAGCTCTCCGCCACCAGGGTGGAAAGCGGCTTGCGTTTCGTCATTGAGGTCCTTCCGTTCAAGTTCAGATTCGGGATGATGCCCGAACCGGCAAGACCATTCAAACCGCGGCTGTCACAATCAGCTCGACCAGCATGCCGGGCTTGGCCATGCGGCCCTCGCCGGAGGAGCGGGCCGGCGCGTGCTCCTTCGGCATCCAGGCATCCCAGACCGTGTTGACCTCGTCGAAATCGCGCATGTCGTCCAGCCACATTTGCACGTGAAGGATGCGGGTCTTGTCGGTGCCGGCCGTGGCGAGCAAGGCATCGATCTTGCCGAGCACCTCGCGCATCTGGTCGGACGCGGATTGACCCGGTTTGGCGACTTGGCCGGTCAGGTAAAGCGTGCCGTTGTGGATGACGCCGTGATGAACGCGGGTGTCGAAGTCGAAGCGCTGGATGTCGGTCACGGGTTCTCTCTCAGATAGCCGGCGTCAGCCGGATGGGATTGCCTTGCAGATACTGCGCGTAGGGCGCCTGGACGAGCCAGCCGGCATCGATGGGCAGGGTCACGCCGGTTATCGAGGCGGCGCGGTCGGAGCACAGGAACAGCGCGGCCTCGGCAACGTCGCGTGGCTCGACGAAGCGGCGCAGCGCCGTGGTCGCCTGGATGGCTTCGGGGTTGCGCTCGCCCTTGGCGATCTTTGCTTTCAGCCCGTCCGACAGCGTGTAACCCGGAGCCACGGCATTGACGCGAACCCCGTGCGGGCCGAGCTCGGCGGCCAGGATCTGGGTGAGGGCCAGAATCGCATGCTTTCCCGGCGCGTAGGCCGGCAGCGATAGCGGCGCGAAAGAGGCAAGCGAGCCGACATTGAGGATCGCGCCGCGCCTGGCGGTCGACATCAGCCGGCCGAACACCTGGCAGCCAAGCAGCGTGCCGCGATAGTTGATGCGCCACATCCGCTCGTCTTCGTCGAGGTCCTGGTCGAGGACATGCTTGCCGCTCTGCAGGATGCCGGCGCAGTTGATGACGACATGAGGCGTGCCGAAGGTGTCGCCGACGGCCTGCGCCAGCGCCTCGACGGAAGCCGGATCGGCGACATCGGTCTGCACGAACAGGGCACGCGGCGCGCCCTCTGCCTCGCTGGCGCCCGCCGCTTCCTTGCCCCGAACGGCATCGCGGCCTGCGACGGCCACCTGATAGCCGTCCGCTGCGAAGCGCAGCGCAATGGCGCGTCCGATGCCGGACGTGCCGCCGATGACGACCGCTGTCGATGCCTCAGCCATTGCCGCGATCCTTCCGCTCGATGTCGAAGAATTCGGCCATGGCCTCGACCTGGAAATCCATCATCGGGCGCCCGGGCTGGATGCGACAGCCGATTTCCTTCGCCGCCTTGAGCAGGGCGGTCTCGGCTGGCTCCATGATGATGTCGACCACTGTCATGTTCGGGGTCAGCTTGGTCACGTCCATCGGCAGCGGATCGCTGGCCTTCAGTCCGGAAGGTGTCGCGTTGATCGCCATGTCCATTCCGGATGGATCGGGCTCTCCGACCTCGATCCGGCAGTTGGGAAAAGCCTTGTTGACCAGCGATGCGAGTTTTTGCGCGCGTTCCCTGTCGATGTCGGCCAGGCGGATTTCCGCCGCGCCTTCTTCGGCAAGGCAATAAGTCAGCGAGGCGCCCGCGCCGCCGGCGCCGACCTGGAGGATGCGCTTGCCGGCGATCCGGTGCTCGCCGGCCTTCAGCCCCTCGATGAAGCCGACGCCGTCGAAATTGTCGGCATGCCAGCTGCCATCCGCCTGCCGGCGCACGGAATTCGCGCTCTGCACGCGTGCGGCGCGATCGTGAGCCGTCGCACATTTGTGAAAAACCGCGACCTTGTATGGCACCGAGATAATCACGCCCCGAATGTTCTCGGCCGCCGTGATGCCGGCCCAGAAGGTTTCGAAATCCTCCGGACGGCAGCTCAGCGGCACCATCAGGCTGTCGAGCCCCTTCTGCTCGAAGATCTCGTTGAAGATGCCGGGGCTCTTCGCATGGCCCACGGGATGGGCCAGCATGACGAAGATGTCGGCCTTGCCGGTTCCGCGCATCGGTTATTCCTTTCCGTTTGACAGTTCGTGATCACTCAGGATTTCGAGCGCCCGCACGAGTGACGAATGGTCGGCCTCGGCACCTCCCGCTCGCGCCGAACAGGCATTCATCAGTTGCTGCGCCATCGCCGTGTTCGGCAGGGAGACGCCAAGCGCATGCGCGCTTTCGAGCGCGAGGCTGAGATCCTTCTGGTGAAGCCCGATGCGAAAGCCTGGCGCGAAGGTGCGGGAAATCATGCGCTCGCCATGCACTTCGAGCACGCGGGAAGAAGCAAAGCCGCCCATCAGCGCGGCACGAACTTTCGCCGGATCGCAGCCGGCCTTGCCGGCAAAGACCAGCGCTTCGGCAACCGCCTCGATGTTGAGCGCGACGATGATCTGGTTGGCGATCTTGCAGGTCTGACCGGCGCCGTTCTTTTCGCCGATCAGCGTGATGTTGTTACCGAGCTTCTCAAAGATCGGCAGCGCGCGCTCGAACTCGGCGGCCGGTCCGCCGACCATGATGGTGAGGCTCGCCGCCTTGGCACCGACCTCGCCGCCCGAGACCGGCGCGTCGAGAAAGCCGCCCCCCGCTCCCCTGATTTTCGCCGCAAATTGGGCGGTGGCGATCGGGCTGATCGAGCTCATGTCGATGACCAGCTTGCCGGCGGATATCCCTTGAAGCACGCCGTTCTGGCCAAACAGGACGCGCTCCACGTCAGGCGTGTCGGGCAGCATCGTGATGACGATCTCCGCAGTCCGCGCCACCTCAGCGGCGGAGGCGACGACCGACGCTTGCAGATCCGCAGGCAGAGGCGAGCGGTTGAGCACCGTGACGACCTCATGCCCCGCATCGGCGAGATGCCTTGCCATCGGCGCTCCCATGACGCCCAGTCCGATAAAGCCAATCTTCATTTGCAACTCCGTTGCGGCCAGAGCCATATTGCACGCCAAGTCGGCCATATGATATAGGACATCATACAAATTTCAATGCACCTTCTTCTCATTGGAGACCGATCGCAAAATGCAGGAGCGTGTCAATTCGCTAAAGGCTGCCGTACAGGCGGGCAAACCCCACATCGGCATCTGGTGTTCGCTGGCTTCGGCGCTCACCACCGAGGTGGTCGCGGGCTCCGGAGCGGGCTGGCTGCTGATAGATGGCGAGCATAGCCCGAACGATCTGCGCAGCATCATGGCGCAGCTGCAGGTCGCGGCAGCGTTTCCTTGCGAGGCAGTTGTGCGCCTGCCGTCGGACGATGCCAACCTCATGAAGCAAGCTTTGGATGTCGGCGCCCGCAGCTTGATGATCCCGAACGTGCGCACGGCGGAGCAGGCGCGTACAATCGTCGCCGCGATGACCTACGCGCCTGGCGGCTTCCGCGGCTTCTCGGTCGGCCACCGCGCCAACGCGTTCGGCCGCATCGCCGGCTATCACGCCAAGGCGCGCGAGCAGCAGCTGCTGGCCGTCCAGATCGAGGACGAAACCGGCGTCGCCAATGCGGCCGAGATTGCAGCGGTCGACGGCGTCGATGTTCTCTTTGTCGGCCCCGGCGATCTCTCCACCAATATGGGCGCGATGGGCAATCCAGGCGCTGCACATGTGCAGGAGGCGATCGCTTCGGTGCGCAAGGCCGCGGCCGCCGCTGGCAAGGCCAGCGGCATCCTGGCGCCGGTCAAGGCCGACGCCGACCGCTATGTCGCCGACGGCTTCACCATGATTGCGGTGGGCTCGGATCTCGGTTTGCTGGCGCGGGGCTCGGATGCCCTGATCGCTTCGTTCAGGCAGTAGGAAAAGCCATGGCAATTCCTCCTTACAAGGCGCCTTCCCGGAACGCCTACGACATCGTCATCGTCGGTGGCGCGGTGATCGGTTCGTCAACGGCCTACTGGCTGAGCCAGGCGCTGGGCAGCGGCGCGTCGATCCTCGTGGTCGAACGCGACTCAAGCTACGAGTTCTCCTCGACGGCGCTCTCCACCAGCGCAATCCGCCAGCAGTATTCCAACCCGATCAATGTGAAGATCAGCCAGTTCGGCATCGAGATCATCCGCGGGTTTCAGGAGCGGATGGCGCCGTTCTACACCAATGAGCCCGCGCCTGATCTCGGCTTCAAGGAACATGGATATCTCTACTGCTGCTCGCCCGAGGGCGTGAACGCGGCGCGTGAACGGGTCGAGCTGCAGCGCAGCCTCGGCGCCCACACCGTCTTCCTCGAACCGGGCGCGTTGAAGGAACGTTTTCCGTGGCTGAATGTCGACGACCTCGGCGGCGGTTCTTGGGGTTCGCGCGAAGAGGGCTGGTTCGATTCGATGGGCCTCCTCAACGGCTTCCGCCGCGCGGCGCGCGCGAGCGGCGTCGAATATATCGACAACGCCGTGACGGATTTGGATGTTTCCGAAGGCCGGGTCGTCTCGGCCCGTCTCTCGACCGGCCAGACGGTTCGTTGCGGAATCCTAGTCAACGCCGCCGGCCCACGCGCACAGCAGGTCGCAGCCATGGCCGGCCTTTCCATCCCGGTCGCGCCCTACAAGCGCTACAGCTTCGTTTTCGCCAGCGCCAATCCCATCCCCGGGCGGATGCCCAATGTCATTGACCTTTCCGGGACATTCGTGCGTCCGGAAGGCGAACTTTTTCTCACCGGCAACACGCCGCAGGGCGACGGGCCGGCCGACTATGACGACTTCGAGATTCATTTTGAAGAGTTCGACGACTACATCTGGCCGGCGCTCTGGCACCGCATTCCAGCGTTCGACGCGTTGAAATTGCAGACCAGCTGGACCGGCCATTACGAATACAACATGCTCGATCACAACGGTATCGTCGGCTTCCACCCGCAGGTGACCAACTTCATGTTCGCCAATGGTTTCTCCGGCCATGGCCTGCAGCAGTCGCCTGCCGTCGGCCGGGCAGTCTCGGAGCTGATTGTCCACGGGGCTTTTCAGACGCTCGACCTGTCGCCGTTCAGCTACGAGCGCATACCGCGCAATGAACCGTTTCTCGAAGAGGCGGTGATTTGAGCCGTGTCAAAACCGAGCCGACCAGCGCTCCCAATTTCATTTTAGGGAAAATGAAAATGAAGATCCTTGTGCCCGTGAAGCGGGTTGTGGACGCCAACGTCAAGGTCCGGGTGAAGGCCGACGGACTGGGCGTCGAGCTTGCCAACGTCAAGATGGCGATGAACCCGTTCGACGAGATCGCGGTCGAGGAAGCCATCCGCATCAAGGAAGCCGGCAAGGCTGAAGAAATCATCGTCGTCTCGATCGGCCCGCTGCAGGCGCAGGAGACGCTGCGCACCGCGCTCGCCATGGGCGCCGACCGCGCCATCCTGGTCAAGACCGACGAGCAGACCGAGCCGCTGGGTGTCGCCAAGGTGCTGAAGGGCGTGGTCGAGGCGGAGGCGCCCGGCCTCGTCATCCTCGGCAAGCAGGCGATCGACGACGATTCGAACCAGACCGGCCAGATGCTGGCGGCACTGCTTGGTTGGGCCCAGGGCACCTTCGCGTCCAAGATCGTGCTCGAAGGCGATCAGGCCAAGGTGACGCGCGAGGTCGACGGCGGCCTGCAGACGGTGGAGTTGAAGATGCCGGCGATCGTCACCGCCGACCTTCGCCTCAACCAGCCGCGCTATGCCTCGCTGCCCAACATCATGAAGGCCAAGAAGAAGCCGCTCGACGAGAAGAGCCCGGCCGACTACGGCGCCGACGTCAAGCCGCGCCTCAAGGTGATCAAGACCGAGGAGCCAGGGGGCCGCAAGGCGGGCGTCAAGGTCAAGAGCGTGGCCGAGCTGGTCGAGAAGCTGAAGAACGAAGCCGGCGTGCTTTAAAGCGATCGGGAAAGGACAAAGAAAATGGCAATTCTCCTCATCGCAGAACACGACAATGCAAGCCTTTCCGACCAGACCGCCAAGGCGCTGTCGGCCGCTCTCCAGATCGGCTCCGATGTCGACGTGCTGGTGGCCGGCAAGGGCGCCAAGGCAGCTGCCGATGCCGCTGCCAAGTTGAAAGGCGTGCGCAAGGTGATGCTCGCCGAGGCCGACGAGCTTGCCGAGCGCCTCGCCGAGCCGACGGCGGCGCTGGTCGTCTCGCTCGCCGGCTCCTATGACGCGATCGTCGCGCCCGCGACCTCGTCGGGCAAGAACATCGCGCCGCGCGTGGCGGCACTCCTCGATGTCGCCCAGGTGTCCGAGATCATCGAGGTTGTCTCGCCCGACACCTTCAAGCGGCCGATCTATGCCGGCAACGCCATCCAGACCGTGCAGTCGACCGACGCCAAGAAGGTCATCACGGTGCGCACCGCGTCCTTCGCGGCGGCGCCCGAAGGCGGCTCGGCCGCGGTCGAGACGGTCAACGCCGCCGCCAACCCCGGCCTGTCGTCTTTCATCGAGAACAAGCTTTCCGAGAACGATCGTCCGGAATTGACCTCGGCCAAGATCATCATCTCGGGCGGCCGCGCGCTCGGCTCGTCGGAGAAGTTCCAGGAGGTCATCCTGCCGGTCGCGGATAAGCTCGGCGCCGCGGTCGGCGCAAGCCGAGCCGCGGTCGATGCCGGCTACGCGCCGAACGACTGGCAGGTCGGCCAGACCGGCAAGGTGGTCGCGCCCGACCTCTACATCGCCGTCGGCATCTCCGGCGCCATCCAGCACCTGGCCGGCATGAAGGATTCCAAGGTGATCGTCGCCATCAACAAGGACGAGGAAGCCCCGATCTTCCAGGTCGCCGATTACGGCCTGGTCGGCGATCTCTTCGTCATCCTGCCGGAGCTGGCAACCTATGTGTGATTTCCTTGCAATCGATGCTCCATGGGAGCGGCTAACGATGGAAATTTCATATCAGATAGGTTTGGTGGTTGAGAGGATGATCGAGGGTGGAACACTCGAGCGATCCGAGCTTGAGCAAGACAACGGCCATTGCTTCGTTTGAACGACCGCTTCGCACCTCATACCGGCCTGGCGAACAGCCCCTACCATGCCCTGAAAGCGGACATTCAAATTTGGGCTTGCGAAAGTCCCAGAGAAATCGCCTTAGATGTTCTCGGGGGTGACAATTTCAAATGGTATGGATCGCTGAATGGTGGCCAGCTGCGCCTGCGGCCCAGTGACATCAATCATCGTCTGCACAAGAAGGGAAGACGTAGCTTCGAGAGGATGGCAGAGAGCTGCGGTTATCAGCCCTTCGGACAGCCCTTTCCGAGTTTCTGGGCCAATGTCGCGGCACACCACTTTGATGCCTGATCGCCGCTCAGGAGAGACTTCCCTTAAAGCCCGAAGCACGCCCGTAATACCGCCGCCGACAATTAGGATTCCTGCAAGATCGTCGGTCGACTTCAGCAACTCCGCCACCATGCGGTAAGCTTCATTTGGTTCCTCGTGAGTGGGGCGGCTTTCCTCGACTGTGAGCCGAGGCGCATGCTCGCGCAGATAGGAGCGGAAGCTGGCGTCCGAGACGTCTTGGCATTGGTACCGGTGATTGCCGATGAAAACCGCGATGCGGCCTGGGCCTTGCGTCGTTTGCGTGATCAGGAAGGCCGCGGTCCGTCCCAGCTTCCAATTGTCGGTGCCCACATAAGCCGCCCTTTCCGGGGCGGATTGATCCGTGATGTAGGAGACGACCGGTTTCCCCATCTCCTTCAGTGAACGGATAGCCTGGCCAACGATCGGGTGATCCGCCGCGACCACCGCGACCGCGTCGCATTCCTCGCCGAGCGCGATCAGTCGGCCCGATATGGTCTCCGGCGTCAGAATATCGACGAAGTCGACGACAGGTTCAATGACCTCGTCCCGACGCTCGCGACAGGCGGCAATAATCTTCTTCCCGAACAGCTGGTAGAGGTCGCGGGTCGACTGCTGGAGCAGGAAACCCAACCGGTAGTGTGGCGATATTTTTCGGGCCCGATCGTCAATCGCTCCTAGGCCGTAAAACCCGATTTCCTCCGCGGCGCTCTGCACGCGTTGGACTGTCTTGGGTCGCACGGAAACGGTGCCGCCCAATATTCTGTTCACAGTCGCCACCGATACGCCTGCCGCCGTGGCGAGATCATGGATTGTCGGCCGCTTCATTGGACGCCCATCCCTTTGCAGTATCATCATGACTGAAACTAAATGATACAAATGCAATTTTGATACTATTTCTACCTTCTCCAAATATCAACCCTCCGATATGAATTGCGCCGAGTTAGGGCTCGGCCGGCTGAGCCCAGGGCGGGGCCTGATCCCTGCAGATTCCAGATCGATCCGGGTGAGGAGGCGCTGTTACGATGGATGACCTTCAGTATGGAACACGCGACAAACGCGGCAATTGGGCGCCGCACCGCCGCGCCGAGCCGGCGCCGATCTGGCACCGCCCGTTCAATGCAAAGAAGGTGATGGCCTGGATCCCGGAGTTCTTCTGGCCGTGGAACATGTTCCATCTCGCCACGTCGCTCATTTGGGTCAATCTGCTCATCCCGAGCTGGCAAAGCCTCGCGAGCTTTTCGCTGCTCAACTACCTTTGGCTGTATGGCCTCAATGCCGCCGGGATTTTTCTTTTCTACGGCTTCTTCGAGTTGCGCTATTACATCCAGCGCAAGCAGCAGAACCGTTTCAAATACAATCCGAAATTTCCGTCCGAGGTGCCCTCCGACGTGTTCTGGTTTCAAAGCCAGAACATCGACAATTTTGCCCGCTCTTTTTTCGTCACGATACCGCTGTGGACGGTGGTCGAGATCGTGATGCTGTGGGTCTATGCCAACAGCTGGGCGGTCTGGCTGCCGTGGACGACGAACTGGCTATACCTGTCGTTCCTGGTGCTTATCGCGCCGGCCGTACATGAGGTCTATTTCTTCTTCCTGCACAGGGCTATCCATTGGCCGCCGCTCTACAAATGGGTGCATTCGGTCCATCATAATTCGATCAACCCGAGCCCGTGGTCGTCGCTGTCGATGCATCCGGTCGAAGGCTTCCTCTATCACGCTGAGGCCTGGCTGCACCTGTTGATCCCGTCCAACCCGGTCTGCGCCTACTTCACACTGCACGGCGCGGGTTTCGGCGCGGTGAACGGTCACCTCGGTTTCGAGATCTTCGAAATCACCGACAAGGTCAATCTCGATAGCCATTCCTACGTACACTACCTGCATCACAAGTATTTCGAGGTGAATTACGGCGGCGACGGGCTGGTACCCCTCGATAAGCTGTTTGGCACCTGGCACGACGGCAGCAAGGAAGCCGACGAGGCCATGAAGGCACGCTTCCGCAAGAAGAAGGAAAAGATGCGGAGCCGCCAGGAAGGCCGCGGTGATCCGGCGCCTGGAATGCCGGCGGAATAACCAACCAAACGCTGTTTCGGCTGAGCCGTGAGGAGCGGGCCCGGGACAGGAAGACTTTTGTTGAAACCCCACGGGGTAATCTGGGAGGAATACCATGAAGCTTTTCAAGACACTGGTGTCGACAGCGGTGCTGATCGGGTTCAGCACCGGCGCGACGCTCGCCGCCAATATCTTCGTGGTCGGCGGCAAGCCCGACGATCCGTTCTGGTCGATTGTCAAGCGCGGCGCTGAAGACGCCGGCAAGGTGGTCGAGGCTCAGGGCGGCAAGGTTACCTGGCTCGGGCCGCAGAACTACGACAATCTCGGTGTAGACGCCGCCGAACTGATCCGCCAAGCGATCGACCAGAAGGCCGACGCCATTGTCGGCCCGGACTGGGTGCCGGAAGCTATGGACCCTGCGTTCAAGGCGGTAAAGGACGCGGGCATTCCGCTGCTTATCTACAATGCCGGCGGGTTGAAAGCGGCCGATCGCCTTGGCGCCATGAACTATGTCGGCTCGGACGATTATAAGGGCGGCGTCGCGGCCGGCGAGTACCTCACCAAGGCTGGCAACAAGAAAGGCGTCTGCATCAACACGCTGCCAGGCGCCGCCAATATCGAGGCGTTTTGCGGTGGCTTCAAGGAGGGGATGAAGAACGGCGGCGGCGAAGCCGACGTGCTGCCGTTGCCGGCCACCTCCTTCGGCTCGGCCACGGCCGTCGCGCAGGCGGTGAAGGCCTATCTGCTACAGCATCAGGACGTGAACGCCGTCTTTACCATCGGCAACGTCGATGCGAACTCGGCCATGAACGGCATTACCCAGGCCGGCAAGATCGGAAAAGTCCACCTTTGCGGCATGAATTTCGACGAGACCATCCTGAACAACATCAAGGGCGGCCAGCAGGACTGCGCGATCGACCAGCAGGGCTATCTGCAAGGCTATCTCGCCGTTGCGATCCTGAACGGCCATGTCAACTATGGTTTGTCGGTGCCTACCCGTGAGATCCTGACGGGACCAGGCATCATCGACAAGGCAAATGTCGACGCCACCATCGCCGGCGTGAAAGCAGGGACGCGATAATCCTTCCGCCTGGGCCGCCCTCGCTTTTGCTGCGGGCGGCCCCTTTCCTTCTCGGCGTCGGCTGCATCGTGGCAGGTCGGCATGTTCGCGGATTACCCCAATGGCACATCCCGTGACGTCCACATCAATTCCGGCGCCGGACCGAACGCAATCCGGACTGGCCCTCGGCCGGCTGGCGCGTCGGCCGGAGTCGGGCTCGTTTCTCGGCATGGTCGCAGTTCTGCTGTTCTTCGGGCTGTTCGGCGGTAGTGGCTTTTTGTCGGCCGCCGGCACGGCCAGCTGGCTGAACATCGCTTCCGAGATCGGGATAATCGCGCTGCCGATTGGACTGCTGATGATCGCCGGGGAACTGGACATCTCGGTCGGTGCGGTGATCCCTGCTGCATCGCTCACGGCGGCCATTGTCTCCGGCCATTATGGCCTGCCCGATTGGCTCGGCATAGCGGCGGCGCTTGGCCTTGGCCTCGCGGTCGGCTTCATCAACGGCCTGTTCGTGACGAGGACAACCATCCCGTCGCTCATCATTACCATCGGCACCATGTTCGGCACGATGGGTCTGACGCTGGGGCTTACCGTCAAGATCGCCGGCAGCACCGGCGTCTCGCTCGTGCCTGACCCGCTCACCAAGCTAATCCTCGGTGATTATCTCGGCGGCATGTTCCAGGTCACGATCCTGTGGTGGGTGGTGTTCGTCGTCGGTTTGTTCTGGCTGCTGCACGTCTCACCGATCGGCAATTGGATCTATGCGCTGGGCGGCGACAAGGAGAGCGCGCGCAACGTCGGTATCCCGACCAAGCGGCTCACCATCGGCCTGTTCATGCTGTCCGGCTTCAGCGCCGCTTTCGTCGGGGTCAGCGAGGTGATGGTCTATCAGAGCGCGCAGGTTCTGGCGGGCCAGTCCTTCATTTTCAATTCCATCATGTGCGTCGTCATCGGCGGCGTTTTGCTCACGGGCGGTTTCGGCTCGATCGTCGGCATCCTGTTCGGCACGCTTACTTTCTCGATCGTGAACCAGGGCATCTACTTCACCAGCCTGGATCCCAATGTCGGCAGCGTCATCATCGGCGCGCTTCTGCTGATTGCGGTATTGACCAACGACACGTTCCGGCAATTGGCGCTCAGCTATTCGTCGAAGAAGGCAGGGCAGTCATGATTGACGTGGTCAAGTCCTTGCTGCGCCGTCCCGACGCCGGTTCCATCCTCAGTCTCGTCGGCGTGGTGCTGTTCTTCGTTCTGTTCGGCGGCGCCAATCTGGTCACGCTGGTTGGCGCGGCGAGCTGGGTCAACTTCGCGGCCAATCTCGGCATCGTCGCCATCCCCGTCGGCCTGCTGATGATCGCTGGCGAGCTCGATATTTCCATCGGCGCGTTGATCCCGGCGGGTTCGATGACCACTGCGATCCTGACCGGTTACTACGGATTGCCCATAACAGTGGGCATTGCCGGCGCGCTGGTGGTCGGCATCGCGGTCGGCCTGGTCAACGGCCTGCTGACCATTCGGACTTCGGTGCCGTCGCTGATCATCACCCTGGCCACGCTCGTCGCCATGCAGGGCGTGGTGCTCAGTGCTTCGGTGCTGCTGACCGGCAATGCCAGCGTGGCGCTCACCGCGCCGGACTGGGCAAAATTCCTGTTCGGACAGCTGATCGGCGGCAGTCACCAGGTCATCATCGTCTGGTGGCTCGCGTTCGCCGCCATCATCGGTTTCGTGCTGCACAAGACGCGTTATGGCAATTGGCTCTTTGCAATGGGCGGCGACAAGGTCAGCGCCCGCAACGCCGGCATCCCGACGGACCGCATGACCATTGCCCTGTTCGTGCTGTCCGCGGTCAGCGCCACATTCGTCGGCATCTGCCAAGCGATCCTGTTCAACTCCGCCCAGGTCTCCGGCGGCATGAACTTCATCTTCAATGCCATTGTGTCCGTCGTCGTGGGCGGCGTGCTGCTGACCGGCGGATTCGGCTCGGTCCTGGGCATCTTCGTCGGCACCATCACCTTCGCCATCGTCAGCCAGGGCATCTACTTCACCCAGATCGATCGGAACTGGTCGAACCTGATCATCGGCGTGATGCTCCTGCTGGCGGTGCTGATGAACCAGTCGTTCCGCGACCTGGCGCTGTACTTCCGGCCGCGGCACAAACAAGGCCCGCCGCGAGAGCCGGCAAACCCATGAGAAACGAGTTTCAGATCAGCCCCCGCTTCGCCGAGCACCTTGGCGCAGCCGGATGCAGATGAAGAGATGACGCCATGAACGACAAACCTACCATTCTCGAACTGAGGAACGTCAACAAATCCTTCGGGCCGATCGACGTCCTGCACGATATTTCGCTGAGGGTGCGCGCCGGCGAAGTGCTTTGCCTGCTCGGCGACAACGGCGCCGGCAAGTCCACGCTCATCAAGACCCTGGCCGGGGTCCACAAGCCCACCAGCGGTCAAATCTTGATGGATAGTCAGCCGGTGACCTTCACCGGACCGAGCGATGCACAGGGACGCGGAATCGCCACGGTGCACCAGTTCGGCGGCACGTTTCCGCTGATGAGCATTGGGCGCTCCTTCTTCGTCGGCGTTGAACCGACCAAAGGTTGGGGGCCATTCAAGATCTACGACCGCAAACGCGCCAACGAGATCGCGGTGAAAGCGGTCCGGGATTTCGGTATCACCCGTATCGATGACGGCGACCGCCTGGTCGGCGGCCTATCAGGCGGCGAGCGCCAGTCGCTCGCTATTGCGCGCGCCGTCTATTTTGGAGCGCGCGTGCTGATCCTGGACGAGCCGACCGCGGCGCTCGGCGTCAAGCAGGCCTCGCATGTGCTGCGCATCGTCAACGAGGCCAAGCGGCGTGGCCTGGCGGTGGTCTTCATCACCCACCAGGTTATGCACGCCATGGCCGTCGGCGACCATTTCGCGGTGCTGATCCGCGGCGCCATCGCCGCCGATTTCCGTAAAGGCGAGAAGTCCCGCGAGGAGATCACGGATCTGATGGCGGGCGGCGAGACCATGTCCGATCTGGAGGTCCAGGTCGAGGGTTACATGGAAACCCATGAGGGGCATCCGCCGTCCCTACAGGTGCTGAAGGGCCCAACCGCGCACTAGACTTCACAAAGGTATTTCCCAGCCTGGGGCCGCTCGATGCCGCCGCTGCCCATAATTCGAAGAAGCAAAGCAGGACAGAAATGACAATTCGCATTGCAGTGATCGGCGCCGGCTTGATGGGTGCCGACCATGCCAAGATAGTCGCCGAGGAGCTACCAGGCGCCACCCTGCAATTGGTCTGCGACATGGATGCGCAGCGCGCCCGTCGCATCGCCGATGCGTGCGGCGCCTTCGACATTGCCACGGACCCCAAGGGCAGCATCGCGCGACAAGACGTCGACGCCGTGATCATCGCCAGCCCCGATTTCACGCATGCGCCGCTTTCGATGGTCTGCATTGCCGCCGGCAAACGGGTCCTCTGCGAAAAGCCGCTGTCACAAGCTTCGGCCGACTGCATCGCCGTGATGGAGGCCGAACAGAAGGCGGGGGCGAAATTCGTCCAGCTCGGCTTCATGCGGCGTTACGACCGCTCCTACCAGGAGATGAAGTGGGCCCTTGATGATGGCCATCTCGGCCGGGCGCTGATGATGCACAATTTCCATCGCAATGTTGAAACGCCTGCGGCCGATTTCACCGGCGCGATGGCGATCACCAATTCCGCCCCGCACGAATTCGACGTGGTGCGCTACGTGCTCGGAACCGAGTATGCGGCGATCTCTGCATTCCAGCCGAGCCGCTCCGATGCGCGCGTGGCTCCCGTTGTCATGGTGCTGGAAACAGTGGACGGGCAGCTCGTCAACATCGAGATCAACAACAATGCCGCCTATGGCTATGACGTCCGTGCCGAACTTGTCGGCGAGTGCGGTACCGTTGCGACCAACAATGTCGCCTACACCCGCACGGAGTCCGCGCTCACCCAAAGCACAAGTTACGACGCCGACTGGCGCACCCGCTACTACGACGCCTATCGCCGCCAAAACCGCGATTTCCTGCGCTTTGCCACGACCGGCGAGTTCCCGGCGATCGCATCGGATTGCTGGGACGGCTATTGCGCCGCCATCGTCGCCGAGGCCGGCGTGAGGGCGCTGAAGGAAGCCCGCCGCACAGAGGTTCAGATGATTGCAAAGCCGGAGTTCTACGCGTGAAGCTGGGTTTCGTTTCAGACAGTCTCGGCGGTCTGCCGCTCGAGGCGGTGCTCGATCACGCCCAGCGCATGGGCGTATCCGGCATCGAGGTGAACACCTGCGGGTGGTCGACCGCGCCGCATTTCCGGCTGTCGTCCATGCTGGGCAACGGGGAGGCCCAGAAGCGATTCGCTGGAGCCTTCGAGGAACGCGGGCTGGAGATCATCAGCCTGAACGCGAACGGCAATCCGTTGCATCCGACGGATCATTCCCAAGGCGAAGGATTGAGAGATACCATCCGCGTCGCCGGCGAGATGGGCATCCGCACCGTCTGCACCATGAGCGGCCTGCCGGCCGGCAGCGCCGGCGACAGCATGCCGAACTGGGTCGTGTCCTCCTGGCCGCCGGAAACACAGACCATCCTCAAATATCAATGGGAAGAAAAGCTGATCCCGTTCTGGACCGAGATCGCTGCCCTGGCGAAGGCAAACGGCGTCGAGCGCATCGCGCTCGAGCTGCACGGCAATCAGTGTGTCTATAACGTACCCTCGCTCCTAAAACTTCGAACAGCGGTCGGACCTGTCATTGGCGCCAATCTGGACCCCTCGCATCTGTTCTGGATGGGCGCTGACCCGCTCGCCGCCGCCGAAGCGCTGGGCGCGGCGGTTTATCACGTTCATGCCAAGGACACGCTGCTCAACCGGCCCGTTCAGGCCACGACCTCGCTGCTTGAGAATGGCAGCCTGATGGACATCCCGGCCCGCTCATGGAGCTACATCACGCTCGGCTTCGGCCATGGCGAGGAGTGGTGGCGGCAATTCTGCTATCGGCTCAAGATGGCCGGCTATGACGGCTGGCTTTCCATCGAGCACGAGGACGTGCTCCTGAATTCGGTGGAGGGGCTGGAAAAGTCCGTCGCGCTGCTCCAGGGCGTGATGCCGTCGGCCCCTGCGGACTTCAAGCCACAAGATATCTGAGGAGATGCTCAATGCCCTGGGTCGACGCATGCGCCGCTGATGACATCGAAGCCGAGGAAGCCAAACGCTTCGACAATGGCGGCCGGACCTTCGCGATCTTCCGCAACGACGCCGATGAATATTATTGCACGGACGGGCTGTGCACGCACGAGAGGATCCACTTGGCCGACGGCCTGGTCATGGGGAATACGGTGGAATGTCCGAAGCATGCATCGATCTTCAACTTCACGACTGGCGAGGTGGAGACGCCGCCGGCTTGCGAGAACCTCAGGACGTATAAGACGAAGGTCGAGAACGGCCGCGTCATGGTCGAGGTTTGAGCCACTATGGCCCAGCCCTTCCAACTGGCCGCTTGCGCCGAGATGCTTTGGCGCGACCGCCCGATGGCTTGGCGCGTCGCGCGGCTGCATGAAATGGGTTTCGGCGTTGGATTGTGGAATTGGCCGGACCACGACCTCGCGGCGCTTGAGAAGACCGGCGCGAGCTTCACGATCATGAACGGCTATCTCGAAGGGCGGGTTGCCGACGATGAGGGCGCCGACATGCTCTTGAAGTCAGCTTCCGAGACCGCGAAGGTCGGAAAACGCCTCGGCGTTGCCCGGTTGAACCTGCACGGCACCGGGCTTGGAGAGGGCGGTATTCCCATCGTAAAGGCCGAGGTCGAGACCGGCCCCATGTGGCTGAAGGCGCGCGATACGTTGAACCGCATCTGCGACATGGCCGAAGCAGAAGATGTCGTCTTCACGCTCGAAAACCTGAACCTGCTGGATCACCCAGGCTGCCCCTTCGGCTCCACGGCGGCGGTGCTGGCTTTGGTGTCGTCGATCGACAGGCCGCAATTGCGGATCAACCTCGACCTCTATCACACCCAAATCGGCGAGGGCGACATCGTGCGCTGGTGTCAGAAGTGCCTGCCCTTCATCGGTGAGGTGCAGGTCGCCGACAATCCGGGTCGCTGCGAGCCAGGAACGGGCGAGATGAACTGGCCCTACATCGCGAGGGCCCTGTTCGACATGGGATATCGCGGGGCAGTGGGGCTGGAAGCTTTTGCGCAAAATGATCCGGAAGCAGCGCTGGACGCTTTCCGGCGGGCTTTCACGATCTGAGAAACGAACTGCGGCGGAGGCTGACCATGGGCATGTATCACAACCGTCCTCATGTCGAGGACATCCGAAAGATGAAGCGGAATGGACAGAAGATATCCATGCTCTTCGTCAGCACGCCCGAGGAAGCCGCCGCCGCAGCGGCGGCGGGCATTCACATGCTTTCGATCGAAGGCCGGTATTTCGACCAGGAAATGCGGGATGCAGCCGGCAACTGTTTCGTGCAGGTCGGTCTGCCCTATGGCGGCTGGGGCAGTTTTGCAGGCCGGCCTCTTGCCACGGCGGAAGATTATCTGCGGGCGGCCTTCCATTTCGCCGGCATTGGCGGCGACGCCTTCTACTGCGCGGCCTCCTATGACGTGCAAAGGGCGCTCTGCGACAACCACCTCCCTGTCGTCGGCCATATCGGCCTGATCCCTTCCTACATCACCTGGACGGGGTGGCGAGCGGTCGGCAAGACGGCGGACGAAGCGCTCCGCCTCTGGCGACATACGAAGAGGCTCGAGGAGATCGGCGTCTTCGGGGCGGAATTGGAAGTCGTGCCTGACCGGGTGGCGAAATTCCTGACCGAGAACTCGTCATTGGTGATGCTTGGCATGGGCGCCGGCAAACATGCGGATGCGCAATATCTCTTCACCGAAGACGTCTGCGGCTACGGCAAGAACCACAAGCCACGACATGGAAAGGTCTACCGAAATCTTGGTCCTGAGTTGCAGAAGATTCAGGACGAGCGCATCGCGGCGTTCAGAGAATACAGGGCCGATGTCGAATCTGGCCGATACCCAGGCTATGAGCACACCGTTCCGATCGGAGATGCCGAGTTCGACAGCTTCATGCAAGCGGCCAAACGGTGAATCGATGCCTCCGGAGCTACCCACTTCATTACCAGGAACTGCCAAGCAACTGGGAATGCGAAGCACCAAAGCGCCAACTCTCGCTGAGCTCAAAATACTGATTGCAAAGAAGGAACTGATACTTCCGGCGAAACTGGAGACAGCGGCTCGCCTAATGTTCTCGAACCCGGACTACGTCGCCTTCGAGAATTCGGTCTCGATCGCACGCCGGTGCAACATATCAACGACCACCTTATCTCGCCTCGCTCCGCGCCTCGGCTTCAGCTCGTTCAAAGAAATGCAGAACTGCTTTCGCAAGGATATCCTTGATCGAAAGGGCAGCGGAAACCGAGCTAACAAACCAATTGCATCGATCGCCAGAGCCTAAGCTGCGTTTTACTAGCCGGCGACGTCAGGTGGGCTTTCTAACCTGGCTTCCTAGAAGCCGACGGTCCGCTTCCGGCCTCATTGCGGCCATTCCAGAAATTGGGCGGGCTCATACGGAGGGATATGGGAAGCTTCGGAGTTTTGGCCCAAAAAAACTTGGTAAAATCAACGATTTCAGTACGTCCTCCGGCACACCATTATCCTTATTTATCAGTGCTTTATGGGCGGTTCGCTAATGCCAGCGACGGGATCAGCTCAGCATTTTTAAGGCATGGACTTGAGGCTTGCGTGCAGCCCTTCATGCCCCTGAGCTCAGATGTCGGGCTATTGCGCGCCCGGGCGGCGAGCGACACTATTGTTCGAAAGGCTCTCCCAGCGAAGCCACGCCGTTGAGCTTGAGCAGACGCCGGTTCGAAGAAATGATGCCCAGCACGACGATTGTCACGAGATAAGGTAGGCTCGACAGAAGTTGCGAGGAAACGTCGAGCCCAGTTGCCTGGGCTGCGAGGCTTGCGAGGGACACGGCGCCGAAGAGGCAAGCACCAAGGAAGATACGGCTGGTAAGCCAAGTGCCGAAGACGACGAGCGCGATCGCTATCCAGCCGCGCCCGGCGATCATGCCATCGGCCCAGAGCGGAGTGTAGACCACGGCCGCGTAGGCACCGGCGAAACCCGCCAACGCGCCGCCGAAAGCGACCGCGGCGAAGCGCACGGCGATTACCGGATAGCCGAGCGCACGGGCCGCCTTGGGATTCTCGCCGACGGCGCGGATGACGAGGCCGGTCTTTGTGTGGGCGAACACCGCCCAAATGGCGACGGTCGCAGCAAGCGAAAGCCACACGACAATGTCTTGGCTGAACAAGCCGCCGATGACCGGGATATCTGAAAGCCAGGGCAATGAGAGCTTCGGAAGCCCTTTGACCGTGAGGCTCTCAAAGCTCTTGCCGAACAGCGCCGACAGGCCCTGGCCGAGGATGCCGATGGCGAGGCCCGTCGCAACCTGGTTCGCCCGGAATCCCAGCGCCACGACGGCAAAGACAAGGGAAAGAGCGGCGCTGGCGAGACCAGCGGCGAGGAAACCCAGGAGATGCCCGCCGCCTTGATAGACGATGATGAAGGCAATGACTGCGCCGAGGGCCATCAGGCCCTCCACACCGAGATTGAGGACCCCGGCGCGCTCGGCCACCAGTTCGCCGAGCGCCGCCAGAAGGAACGGCGTAGCCGCCGCCAACATCCCGGCGAGGATGAACTCCAAGGCGTTCATGGCGTGCTTCCGCGGGCGACATGGCGCCATTCGAGCCGATAGCGGACGAAGGCGACGGCGACAAGATAGGCAAGCAGCAGACTGCCCTGGAATACCCTGACCGCAGCGACCGGCAGATTTGCCGAGACCATGGCGTTATCGCCACCGATATAGAGGGCCGCCATGAGCAACGCGGAAAAGACGATGCCGACCGGGTGAAGGCCTCCGAGATAGGCGACGATGATGGCGGCATAGCCGTAGCCGGTCGAGATGGAGCGCTGCAACTGTCCGAGCGGCCCGGCCACCTCGGCCGCTCCGGCGAGCCCTGCCGCGAAGCCACCGACGAGGAGCGAAAGCCAGATCGCACGTCCTTCGTTGAAGCCGGCGTATCCGGCGGCGCGCGGCGCGAGGCCGCCGACCTGCAGCTTGTAACCCGCGAAACTCCTCTGCATGAACAGCCAGGCCGCGAGGGAGAAGGCGCAGGCGACAAGCAGCGAGACGTTGACGCGGGTGCCGGGGATCAGGATCGGCACCATCGCGTCAAACTGGAACATCACCGATTGCGGGAAGTTGAAGCCATTCGGATCCTTCCAGGGGCCGAGAAGCAGATAGTTGAGCAATTGCGCGGCAACGAGCGCCAGCATGAGCGACACGAGAATCTCGTTTGCGTTGAGCTTCACGCGCCAGAAGGCCGTGAGCGACGCCCACAGCGCGCCGCCCAGCGCGCCGATGACGAGCATGGATGGCCAGATCCACTGGCCCGTTGCCTGGGGGAACCAGACGGGAATGGCGGATGCGAAGATCGCGCCGAGGATGAACTGACCCTCGGCGCCGATGTTGAAGACCTTTGCGCGAAAGCCGATCGCAAGCCCCTGCGCGATCAGCAGGAGCGGCCCCGTCTTCAGCAGGACTTCCGAGAACGAGGCCCAGGACAGGAAAGGCTCCAGAAGCATCGCGTGGAAAACGGCTACCGGATCGCGGCCCATCAGGAGGTAGAGCCCGAGATTGAGGAGTGTCGCCAGGCCGAGCGCCACGGGCGGAGCGACCAGCTTCACGGTAAGCGAGGCATGCTCCCGGCGAACCAGAACCGGAAGCAACGGCCTGGAAAGAGCACTCATGCCGGGACCTTCGTGGCCATTGATTGCGCGCCGATCATGTAGCGGCCGATCTCCTCGGGTCTGGTGTCGCGCGTCACCAGCGGCGGGCTCAGCCGGCCCTGATGGATCACCTGGATCGAATCGCAGAGTTCGAACAGTTCCTCCAACTCCTCCGAGATGACGAGGATGCCCATGCCTTCGTTGCGCAGCGCGACAAGGCGCCGGCGGATGGCGGAGGCCGCGCCGATGTCCACGCCCCAGGTGGGTTGCGCCACGAACAGCAATTTCGGGGACAGCATGATCTCGCGGCCGACGATGAACTTTTGCAGATTGCCGCCTGAAAGCGCGCTGGCCTCCGCTTCGGAACCGGGCGTGCGCACGTCATATTGCCGGATGCAGTTCTCGGTGAAAGCCTTCGCCCGGGCTGTGTCGACAAGGCCGCGTTTCAGCAGGCCGAACGGATGGGCGGTCAGAAGGCTGTTGAGGACGAGCGACATTTCCGGCACCGCGCCGCGGCCGAGCCGTTCCTCCGGAACGAAAGCGAAGCCCAGCCGGCGGCGGGCGGCCGTATCGAGCGCGCCGACATCCTTTCCCATCATGTAGATGCAATTGGACTTTTGGCGCGGCAGCACCGTTTCGCCCGAGATCAGCGCCGCGAGTTCGCTCTGCCCGTTGCCCGATATGCCCGCTATGCCGAGGATCTCACCGGCACGCACCGTCAGATTGACGTCGCAAAGCGGCACCGCGAAGGGATCGTCAGGCTGATGGTCCAGGCCGACGATTTCGAGGCGCTTTTCGCCGCCGGAATGCGCCAACGCCGGCATGGGCTGCGGCATGTCGCGGCCAATCATCATGCGGGCGAGGTCGTGCGCGTCATGATCGCGCGGGTCCACGTGGCCGGTAACGCGCCCGCCGCGCAGGATGGTCGCTCGGTCGCAGACCGCCCGGATCTCTTCCAGCTTGTGCGAGATGAACAGGATCGAAACGCCGCCGTCGCGCAGCCGCCGCAAAGTCTCGAACAGCTTGTCCACCGATTGCGGCGGCAGGACGGAGGTCGGTTCGTCGAGGATCAGGAGCTGGGGTTCGGTCATCAGGCAGCGAATGATCTCCACCCGCTGCCGTTCTCCTACCGACAGCGCGTGCACATGGGCAAGCGGATCGACCTCGAGTCCGAAGTCGCGGCCGAGCGCACGGATGTATTCCGCGAGATCCGCTTTGCCCTTGGGCACGACCAGGCGGATGTTCTCCACCACCGTCAGTGTTTCGAACAAGGAGAAATGCTGGAAGACCATGCCGATCCCCTTGCGCCTCGCATCCGCGGGGGAAGCGAGGGCCAGGGGGTCTCCTTTCCAGGTCGCCGTTCCGGCGTCCGGCTGCTCGACGCCGTAGATCAGCTTCATCAGCGTCGACTTGCCCGCTCCGTTTTCCCCGAGGATCGCATGGATCGAGCGTGGAGCCACATCCAGATCGATGTCTCGATTGGCATGGATCTGGCCGTAGCTCTTGCAGATGCCGCGCAGCGACAGGAGCGGGACGGTCACGGTCACTTGGGCAGCGGCGTGGTGACACCCTTGACGTGCCAGTCCATGGCAACGATCTCGGCCCCGGTCATCGTCTTGCCGGCGGGCACGCCCTCGCTGCCGTCGGCCTTGACGATCGGACCGGTAAAGGGCGAGAAGCTGCCGTCGGCGATCTTGGCTTCAACGTCCTTGATCCTGGCCATCATGTCGGCCGGTATTCCCGGGTTCCAGTCAACGACCTCGACAACCTTGTCGCCGACACCCAGGAAAGCGTTTGCGCCCTTGAAGGTGCCGGCGATGTGGGCGTCGACCGAGGCCTTGAAGAAGGGCGACCAGTCGGTCGCCACGCAGCCGAGATAGTTTTTGGGCGCGTATTTCTTCATCGACGAGTTGAGGTTGAAGGCGGGGACGCCGGCCTCTTCGCAGGCCGAGACGACGGAGGGTGTGTCCTGCGCGTTGGAGAAGATCACGTCGCATTTCTGCGCTAGCAGCGCCTTGGCGGCCTCCTGCTCCTTGGCCGGATCGAACCAGGAGTTCACCCATACGACCGAAACCTCGACATCGGGCTTCACCGCCTGCGCTCCCAGCGTGAAAGCGTTGATGGAGGTGATCAGCTCGGGAATGGCGAAGGCAGAGACCGAGCCGAGCTTGCCGGTCTTCGAAAGCGCGGCCGCCGCCATGCCCATAAGGTAAGTACCTTGGGAATATTGGGCTGCGAAGGGCGAGAAGTTCGGCGCCACCTGGAAACCGGAAGCGTGCAGCACGGTTACGTCGGGATTGCGGCGCGCGATCTGCAGGGCGCCGTTCTGATAGCCGAAGGAGCCGGCGACCAGGAACTTGTTCCCGTCGGCGACCGCCTTGTTCATGATCCGGTCGGCATCGGGTCCTTCCTGTATGTTCTCGATGATGGTCACCTTCACCTTGTCGCCGTAGGCAGCCTTCACAGGCTCAAGCCCGTCGGCGAGCGCACGGCCCCAGCCGACATCGCCGACCGGCGACGGGACTACGAGCACGATGCCCAGAGGTTCGTCGGCGGCAAGCGCGCGGCCGCCCACCGCCACGACGAGCCCAGAGGCGGCCGCGCCTTTCATCAATGTTCTGCGGGTAAGATTTGTCAGCATGTCGGTTCCCCTTGTTTTGGTTTCTAAAATTCCACCGTCGCAAGCGCCGCCTCGGCTTGCGCGAACAGCCTGGCCTCGTCGAGCCCCGGGAATTCGCCTTTGGCCCAGACGATGCGGCCGTTGATCATGGTCATGTCGGTCGGCGCGCCGATGCCCACCTTGGCCAGCAGGCTTAGCGGATCGTGCCGCGTGCCGACATAGTCCATGCGCCGCGTGTCGATGGCGAAAAGGTCGGCGGCCATGCGGGGCGCCAGCTTGCCGATTTCGCCGCGTCCGAGCAATGCCGCGCCTCCGGTCGTCGCATAGCCGAGAAAATCGGCCGGCGGCGGCACCGGATGGTCGCGCGTCGACGCCGACAGGCACTGCAGCATGTAGGCGGAATGTATGCAGTGCATCAGGTTGGAATTGTCGTTTGAGGCGGCGCCGTCGCAGCCCAGACCCACACTGAGTCCGAAGGCTGACATCGCCGGAATGTCGGTGATTTCGGCGCCGACGAGGTAGACCGGTTCCGGGCAGTGGGCGACGCCGGTGCCGCTCGCGGCCATCTTGCGCAGCTCGTCGTGGGTCAGTTCCCAGCAATGGGCATAAAAGGTATCCGGCCCGCAGAAGCCGATGTCCGCGCAATAGTCCACCGTGCGCATGCCGTGACGGGCCTCGATCACGGGGCTTTCGCCCTCGCCGACATGGGTATGCATGCGCACCCCGCGGTCGCGCGCCAGCGCCACCGATTCCACGAAGGTGTCGCGATAGCAGTTGACTGGCTGGCAAGGCGCGACGACGACCTGCCGCATGCCGAAGGGACCGGCATCATGGTAGGCGTCGATCAGCCGGGCGCAGTCGGCGATGAATTCGTCGGTCGTTTCCAGCATGGCGTCGGGGATGGTCGAGCCTTCCGATTTGGGCAGCGTGTTGCCGCCACGTCCGGCATGGAAGCGCATGCCGAGCAGTTCGGCTGCTTGGAACTGCCGGTCGATCAGCTGCTTGCCCGCCTGCCGCGGAAAGCAATACTGATGGTCGAATGCCGTCGTGCAGCCGTGCTTTATCAGCTCGGCCATCGCCGTGACCGATGCGTGGTAGAAGCATTCCTCAGTCAGCCGCGAGAAAATGGGATAGATGCGGTCGAGCCATTCGATGACCGACAGCTTCGTCCAGTCCAGATCGGCGCGGTTGCGCACGAAGCATTGAAAGAAATGATGATGGGTGTTGACGAGGCCGGGATAGACGAACCAGCCAGCGGCGTCCTGCGTGATTGTTCCAACGGGCAGCTCTGCCTTGTCGAGGCCTGCGCCGATGGCCCGTATTGCCGGGCCGTCGGTCAAGACATCGACATTGCGTCGGATATCCGGACCGTTGCCCTCGTCCACGATGACCGCAGCGCAGCCCTTCAGCAAATAGCCCGCCACGTCAGGCCTCGCCGACTTCGAGGACGGGCGCAGGTGTCAATTCGTGCAGCCGGTGGATGCCCGGCATCTCGATGAAGCCCTCGAGACTGCGGACCGCCCGTGACCAGAGCCGGATCGCGGGATAGGGGTCGAGCGAAACGCCGCCGTCCGGCGCCAGCGCAACATAGGGAAAGCAGGCAATGTCGGCGATCGTCGGTCGATCCGACGCGAGGAAGCGCTGGCCGCGGACATGCTGTTCGACGAGGCCGGCTTCCAGCTCCCGCAGGGCCGCTGTTCCCTGCTCCCGAAGGGCGGCGATATTGCCCGGACGCAGCAGCATCTCGTGCAAGCGCGCCGCCCCAAGGCTCGCGGTCAGCCGGTGCGAGAAGGACAGCCATTGCTGGACGCGCGCCGCCCGCCCGGCCGTATCATTGCCCAGCCATTGGGGTGCCGCCTTCGCGGCGAGATAGACCAGCATGGCCGAGGATTCGGTCAGCACGAGGTCGCCATCCTCCAGGATCGGGATCGAACCCGCCGGATTGAGCGCCATGAGCTCAGGACCGCGATGCTCGCAACCGGGATGGAAGTCGACAGGGCGGATGTCGAGCGTCACCCCGATCAGCGCAGCCATGAGGCGCACCTTGTAGCAGCTCGGCGACAGCACGTAGTCGTAGAGCTTCATTGCGCCACCAGTTGCGCGCCGTAGGTGTAGCCGTGGCGTTTCAGCCAGCGCCGGTAGGCAACCGAGGTAAGGTCGGCGCGCGTGGGGATCTCCATGCCGGGATCGAGCGGGAGCAGCGTCGGAATCTGGTTTTCGAGGATCGACCGGTCCTGAACGAAGATCGTCTGCTGGAAATGGATCAGGTCGGTCATCGGTGTTTCGTCATCGAACAGCGCCATCCATGGCCAGACGTCGCACAGGTCTTCGGCAAGTGGCTGCACGAAAAGTGTGATGACGTCCCATTCCGCCGGGCGAGGCGGGCAGGTCTTGTAGAGCACCGAGCAGGTCGGCGCGGGCACGCGGTACATGTATTCCGTGGTGATGCCACCTTCCGCCGACTTGGCGGCCTGCGGCTGGTAGAACTTCACCTGAGTGGCCCAGACCTCGTCTTCGTCCTCTCGGATCTCGACCTTGTAGTTCTGCACCTCCGTATGCGGCTCGGCCCCCAGTATGTCGGTGTGCACGAAAGGAAAATGCGCGATGTCCAGGAAGTTCTCCACCGCACGCAATGGCGAGCAGCGCACGCGCACCACCCCGACATCGACGAGCCGCCGGCCCGGCTGATCGGCCTCGGGGATCGCAAACAGCGGCTTTTGTGGATCACCGAGCGACGACCAGACATGGCCATAACGGATGCAGGCCGGCAGGTCACGTCCGTTGCCGCCCGTGACCTTCGCGTTTCCATCTTCGCCGCGCCTCACCGCGATCGGCTCGCCCATCAGGGCCGTCCTGCGCCCATGCGCATCGAGCTGGCTAGCAAGGCCGACAGGGTACCATCCGTCGATCATCGTGTTGCGGGTCATCGGGCGATTCCGGCGCGTGCAATATCCTCGGCCGCCCGCCGCAGCGCCTCGGCGGCCCTCGACGCGTCGATACGCTCGTCCGGATTGCTGTCCTCGTTCACCAAAACATGCATCAGCGTGCGCGCCTGCCCATCGGGAGCAAGCAGCAGCCAGACGGTCCGGTCATCATAGGTGTAGTCGAGCAGGCCTCCAGCGGCTTTCGTGCCCGCGGCCGCCTCCAGCGCCACGATGCCCGCTTCCACCACCATGGAGCGGAGCGGCGCAAGGCCCTCGAACCGCGGCGGTCCGGCGGCGGGTTCGCCAACCGAAATCCATATGATGCCGCCGCCATCCTCGACGTGCTGTGTCGCGACACGAATCGTGTCCGGCGGCGTCAATGCCGGTTGGGCCGGAATGCGCTGGCAGTTTCCCGCCTTGGCGTAGCTCCAGCCGTGATAGATGCAGGCCAGGGTCTCACCGCGTACGAAGCCGTGGGAAAGGCGCATGCCGCGATGGGGGCATCTGTCGGCGAAGGCCGCCGCACGGCCGGAGCGGGTTCGCCAAAGGGCAACCGGTCCGGCCGGGGATTGCGCCGGCATAACGGTTTGCGCCGGCAAGTCCGCGGAGAGGGCAACAGGCATCCATGAGCCGGTGGGATAGGGCGGCATGCATCAACTTTCAAAACGGCACCAGCATCTTCCCAATCGAAGCTTCGCGGTCAAGGATATGCTAATACGCCGGGTTACGTTTGCACAACATTTCCTCACTGGCAATAATGCCTAAAAAAGGTGCATGACACTTCGGCAGGCAGAGGGCCGCAGGCCCAGAAACCTAGCCCGATTCGCTCTCGATCGGCGCCCGGCGGATGGTCTCGACCCAGACATCGATTGGTCCAAGAGAGCACCCCATCTCCATCATGTCGATGAGTTCGGCCGGACCGGCAATGTCGAGTTCAATGCGGTCGGGACCGGCAACGCATATCGCATGCGCGAGCCCGAGCTTGGCGGCATGACGCTCGATCCACGGAAGAAAGGATGCCACTTCGACATCGCCGAGGATCGTCATGCGCTCCCGCCAGGAACATCGATTTTGCTCGCTCATAGAAAACCTCGGCAATGAAGCTGATATTCTATCTATCTACATCGTGCTCAATCGCTGAAGCATCTGCTTTTGAGAGCATCGTCACGCCAGACCTGAAGTCGAAGACCGCGCTGACTTGATCGAATCGTCTTTACGCAAAGTTCCCCCTTTGTCGCTTCGGTGAAACATCATCCGCCGAAAGCTCATCGAGATATGCGCCCGCCTGATGTGTCCGATCGAAGCCCAGTCGCCGATCTCGGCCGCCGCGAGCACCTCCGCGATTTCCCGGCGGAACGCGGCGAACTCCTCGGCCAGGCCAAGCCGCGGCATCATTTTCAAGACGACCCGTGCGACCTGGAAATAGAGCCGCTCGCTGATGTCGCGCAGCGGCTGGTTTCCGGTCATCGCGCTCAGCTCATAGAAGAAATCCATGTTGAGCCGCAGGAAAGCGCGCTGGTCCGGATGGAGGATGTGGGCGTCGCAGCGCTCCATCAGCGCGCGTATGCGGTCGAGATCGGCACCGGTCCGCGGAATTGGCGACAATTTGCCGATCAATTCCGCCAGCTCCATGCGCAAATGGTAGACCTGCTCCAATTCCTCGATGTCGACGTCGGTGACGATCGTGCCGACACCATGGACCGACTGGACCAGGCCTTCCGATTCCAGACGCGCAAGGACCCGCCGGACCGGAGTCCGGCTGACTTCGAACTCTTGAGCGAGCTCTTCTTCCGACAGGTGGTTCCCGGGGGGATAGTCGAGCAGGCAGATACGGTCACGCAGAATCCTGTAGATGCGTTCCGATCTCTCCCGCGCCGAAGGCGGTCGCGTTGGACCGATCGTGGCCTGCTCTATCGCCGCATCGTCGTTGCGGGTCATCCCGCCTCCAGCACCGCGCGCAGGAATTGCCGCGTCCGTTCGTTCTTCGGCGCGCCAAACAGCTCGCTTGGAGGTCCCTGCTCGCAGATCTTGCCTTGGTAGAAGAAGCAGACCCGGTCGGAGAATTCCTTCGCGAAACCCATCTGATGGGTGACCATCAGCATTGTGAGGTCATGCTCCCGCCCGATTTGCCTTATCACCTGCAGCACTTCGCCGACAAGCTCGGGGTCGAGCGCCGATGTCACCTCGTCGAACAGCATGATCTTTGGCCGCATGGCGAGCGCCCGCGCGATCGCGACGCGCTGCTGCTGTCCGCCGGAGAGCTGCGAGGGATAGTGAGCCTTCTTCTGCGACAGGCCGACCATGTCGAGCAACTCGGCCGCGCGCGCCTCGGCGTCGGCGCGTTTCATGCCGAGCACAGTCATCGGCGCCTCGATGCAATTGGCCATCGCGCTCATATGCGGGAACAGGTTGAACGATTGGAACACCATGCCGATCTTGGCCCGTACCCGCCTGATATGGCCGAGATTGGCGGGAACCAGCTTGCCGCCCTTGTCCATATGCGTGAGCGGCTCGCCTTCGACCCAGATGACGCCGTCATTGATCGTCTCCAGCGTCATCAGCATGCGCAGTACCGTCGTCTTGCCGGAGCCGGAAGGTCCGATGATCGACACCTTTTCGCCGCGCGCAATGTCGAGGCTGAGCCCGTCGAGAACCGTCAGCGCGCCATAACGTTTCGACACATTGTCGAAGCGCACCATGGGCTGGTCCGTCATCGTGGAGTCCTCCGGTTGAGCAGGCGTTCCAGAATACGGATGAGCGCGGCCGAGACCAGGCTCATCACCAGGAAGAACAGGCCGACGAGCGTCATCGGCTCGGTGTAGCGGAAGGTGTCGGAGCCGATGATCTTAGCCGTCTGCATCAGTTCGAGAACGGCAATGGCCGACAGCAGCGGCGTCTCCTTGAACAGCGCGACCAGGTAGTTGCCGAGCGCCGGAACGATCGGCGGAATGACCTGCGGGATGATGATATCGCGAAAGGTCGCCCATTGCGGCAGGTTGAGCGCGATCGACGCCTCCCATTGGCCGCGCGGGATGTTGTCGAACCCGGCGCGGTACACTTCCGAGCAGTAGGCCGCATAATGAAGTCCGATCGCGATCACGCCGGCGGTGAAGGCGTCCAGCACCACGCCGAATTTGGGAAACACGAAATAGAGGAAGAAGATCTGGATGAGCAGCGGCGTCGAGCGGATCAGCTCGACCAGCACCGATATCGGCCAGGCCGTCCACGGTATGGCGATGCGCACCAGGGCGAGCGCCAGACCGAGCAGGGCCGCGATGACGAAGCCGATCAGCGTCGCCTCGATGGTGATGATCGCAGCACTTGCCAGCGTCGGCAGGATTTCGAGCGCGAAGGACCAATCCCACATCAGGCGGCCCTCCCTCGCGAGAGCCCGGCGGACGCCCGCTGCTCGAGAAACCGCATGCCGATCGTGATCGCGAGCGACATGACGAGATAGATCAGAAGCACCAGAGTGAAGATCGGGACGGTTTTCAGCGTGCTCTGGTTCATCTGCTGCGCCTTGAAGGCGAGGTCCGTCAGCGTGATGAGCGACACCAGCGCCGTCGACTTCAGGAGCTCGATGAACAGGTTGCCCCAGGGCGGGATCATGGCGACGAAAGCCTGCGGCAGGATGATCCTGCGCAGCATCTGGGCGCGGCTCATGTTGAGGGCGATCGACGCTTCCCACTGGCCGGGCGCCACCGCTAGGATCGCTCCGCGCACCACTTCCGATCCGTAGGCGCCGACATTGAGGCCCAGCGCCAGCACGGCCACCGTGAAGGCGTCCATCAGCAAGCCGAATTGCGGCAACACGAAAAACAGCCAGAAGAGCTGCACCAGCGCGGAGGTGCCGCGAAAGATCTCGACATAGACCGTCGCCAGCCAGCGCAGCGGTGCCGCCCCGTAGAGGCGGGCAAGCGCCGCCAAGACGCCCATCACCACGGCCAGCACGCTCCCCAGCACGGCGATTTCAATGGTCAGCAGCGCTCCCTGCAGCAGTCCCGGCAGGAACAGGCTGTAGGAGGTCTGCGTGGCGAGCAGGCCGATCACCGCCAATGCGGCAACCAGCATGCCAACAAGCGTCCGGATGCCCATCTGCCTCTCCGAAGAAAAAAGGCGGCGCCGAAGCGCCGCCCGGAGTTGGGACTTTTACTTGCCGGCGCAGAGCTCGGCGGTGGTCTTGTTCGGCAGATAGTCCTTGCCGAAGCCGAACGGCTCGACCAGGGCGACGTGTTCGGGCGAGCCGATGAATTTCTTCAGCTCGGCGTTGAAGGCCTTCTGCAGGTCGGTATCTTCCTTCCTGAATCCGAAACCGCCATGACCTTTCACCGACTTTCCGTTCACCTCACCGAAGGGCTTGGTGGACTCGACACCGTCGGCCTTCTTGGCCATCTCGGCGATCGACAGCGCCGTCAGCGCGGCGGCGTCGGCGCGACCCGACTGAACCGCGGCAACCAGGCTCGACTGGTCCGGCAGGACCACGAGCTGGCCTTGAGAGACGCCGGCATCCTTCGCTTCCGCCCCTTCGACGGCTCCGGCCATGACCGCGAGCTTGAGGCTGGAATTGTCCTTGAAAGTCGAAAAGTCCTTAACCTGCTTCGGATTGCCCTTCTGCACGAGCATCGCCGCGCCGATGCCGTAGGACGGCTCGGAGAAGTTGATCTCGGCGCAACGCTTGGGATTGATGAACATGCCGGCGGCGATGATATCGAAGCGCCCGGCCTTGAGACCCGGGATGAGCGAGCCGAACTCGGTCAGCACGCCGTCGACCTGCTTGATGCCCATCTTGGCCAGCACCGCCTTGGCGACTTCCGGCGCCTCGCCGGTCAGCTTGCCGTCGGGCGTGGCGTATCCGAACGGCGCCTCGTTGGCGAAGCCGACCCGGATATAGCCGTCCTTCTTGGCGCGCTCCAGCGTCGTGTCGGCCAGCGCTGCTGCGGTGCTGGACAACATGACAAGCCCCGCGCCGAGTCCAAGCGCGGTGCGGCGCGAAATTCTGATCGTCATCATCTTGCTCCCATTTTTGCGAAACCGCCGCCTAACCCGACCCCTTTTTTTCGGCATTGAGCAGCTTGAACGTATGGTTGCAGATTTTTCGCCGCGTTTCAATAGATGTGCACATCAATGGCCTTCGAAAAACGAAAAAACCTTGACAGGGTCGAAAACTGAGGCCGATATTGGCGGAAGTTGTACACAACATGCCTCAACCGAAGGCGAGCAAAAATGATGCTGCGGAGCAACGGCTCCGGAGGGGGAGTTATGCTGGACAAAAGCAACGGCGAAGCGGTCGCGCCCTATTTCGAGAGCGAGGAATTCGACCGGCGCCGCGACGCCGTCCGGCATGCCATGGCCGGGCGGGGCATCGACACGCTTCTCGTCTCGGCGCCGGAGAACATCTTCTATCTGACCGGCCTCGATCACTGGGGCTATTTCGCGCCGCATATCCTGGTCGTTCCGGCCGATGGCGAAATGATCCTGCTGACGCGCGCCATGGAAAAGGTAACCATTGCCAACCAGGTCAGGAACGCGCGCTTCGAGGGGCACCATGACGGCGAGACGGTCGCCGATCTTTCAGGACGCGTGCTTTTCGGCAGGCTCGGCGCCGTCGGTATCGAGTCCTGGTCGTCCGGCCTGCCGCACGGGCTTGCCGAGGCGCTGAAGGAACGCCTGAGCGCCGCGCGCTGGGTCGACGCATCCGGCATCATCGACGACATCCGCATGGTCAAGAGCCCGGCAGAGCAGGCCTTGATGCGCGCGACCGCCAAGATATCCGACGCCGGCGCGCAGGCTGCGATCGAGGCGATCGGGGAGGGGGCGAGCGAGCGCCATGTCGCGGCGGAAGCCGAGCGCGCGATGATCGAGGCCGGCGGCACGTTCCCCGGCTTCGGTCCGTTCATCCGTTCCACCCGGCGGCTCGGCGAGGAGCACACGACCTGGACGAGCGACCGGTTCGGTGCCGGCGATGCGGTCTTCCTCGAACTGACCGGCTGCGTCGCCCGCTACCACGCGCCTCTCGGCCGCCTTATCCATGTCGGCCAAGCCTCGAAGGAGACCTACGAGATGGCAGCGCTCACGGCCGACGCCTTTGCGGCAGTCGTCGGCGCGATGCGCGAGGGCGTCCTGTTCCGCGACGTCTATGCGGCTTGGCAGGGCGTGGTCGACCGCGCCGGCCTCTCGCATTACCGCCGCCATCATTGCGGCTATGTGGTCGGCATCGGCCTGCCGCCGAGCTGGACCGGCGGCAACAAGGTGACGGGGCTGCGCCGCGACAGCGACATCGTGCTCAAGACCGGCATGAGCTTCCATGTGCTCTCCTGGCTGATGGGCACCGGCCGCGGCGATTTCTTCATGTCCAACGCGGTGCTTCTGGGTCCCTCGGGCGCCGAGGTGCTGACCAGGACGCCCTCGGGCGTGACCGTGCGCTGAGGACATCGGCGATGCAGTTCGGCAAGAACAACACACCGTTCGACAAGGAGGAATTCGCCGCCAGGCTGGCGAAGACCAAGGCGCGCATGGCTAAAGCCGGGCTCGACGCGCTCTATGTCTCGGAGCCCGCCAACCTCAACTATCTCACCGGCTATGACGGCTGGTCCTTCTATGTCCATCAGGGCGTGCTCGTCGCGCAGGACGAAGCGCATCCGGTGTGGATCGGACGCGGCCAGGACGTCAACGGCGCGCGGCTCACGACCATCCTGCCGGAAGAGAACATCGTCGGCTATTCCGACGATCATGTGCAGTCTGAGGCGAAGCACCCGCTGCAGGCTGTAGCGCGCGTGATCAGCGAGCGCGGCCTCGGTCGCGCCAGGATCGGTGTCGAGGCGGACTCCTTCTACTTCACCGCGAAGTCGCTCGACATTTTGAAGGCGGAACTGCCCAACGCTCGCTTCGTCGACGCCGGCGCGCTGGTCAACTGGGTCCGCGCGGTGAAGTCGGGCGCCGAGATCGAACTGATGCAGCAGGCGGCCCGCATCGCCGAAAAGACGATGGCGCGGGCGATCGAGGTGATCGGCCCCGGTGTCCGCCAGTGTGATGCCGCCGCCAAAATTCTTGCCACAGCCACGCGTGGCACCGAGGCCTTTGGCGGCGATTACGCCGCGATAGCGCCGCTGATGCCGACCGGCGTCGGCACCTCCTGTCCGCATCTGACCTGGCGCGACGACCTGTTCGCTTCGCCGGCCGGCACGACGGTCGAGATCGCCGGAGTCAGGCACCACTATCATGTGCCGCTGACGCGCACGGTCTATCTCGGCGAGCCGCCGCAAGGGATGCGCAAGGCCGCGGAGGTGGTCGTCGAGGGGCTCGAGGCCGCGCTTAGCGTGGCAAAGCCCGGCGCCGGCTCGCGCGACGTTCATGCCGCTTGGACAAGGGCCATCGAGCGGCATGGCTTCTTCAAGGATTCTCGCTGCGGCTATTCCATCGGCCTGGGCTACCCGCCGGACTGGGGCGAGCGGACCATCTCGCTGCGCTCGATCGACGAGACTGTGCTGGAGCCGAACATGACGATCCATTTCATGCCGGGCCTGTGGCTGGACGACTGGGGCATCGCCATTTCGGAATCGATCCGCATCACCGAGACCGGCGTCGAAGCCTTTTGCGATTTCCCGCGCCGTCTTTTCGTCAAATAGAACCCAAGAAGCCTCCGATGCGCCGCTATTCGGCCCTCTCCATCCTCGCCAATGGGCTTGCCGGGCACAGGCATTGGCAGCGCGCTTGGCGCGCGCCGGAGCCGAAACGCTTCTATGACGTCGTCATCGTCGGTGGCGGCGGGCACGGACTGGCGACCGCCTTCTACCTCGCCGAGAACCACGGCATCCGCAACGTCGCGGTGATCGAGAAAGGCTATGTCGGCGGCGGCAATGTCGGCCGCAACACCACCGTCATCCGCTCGAACTACCTGCTCGACGGAAACACCCAGTTCTACGAATTCTCGATGAAGCTGTGGGAAGGCCTGACGCATGCGCTGAACTTCAACGTCATGTTCTCGCAGCGGGGGCAGATCGTCACCGCTCATTCGGCCGACCAGCTCGACTTTTTCAGCTACCGCGCCAACGTCATGCGGCTGAACGGCATCGATGCCGAGATCCTGAGCCGCGACGACGTTCGGCGCCTGGTGCCCTATCTGGACTATTCCGACACGGCGCGCTTCCCAATCCACGGCGCGATCATGCAGGGCCGCGCCGGCACGGCCCGGCACGATGCCGTCGCCTGGGGCTACGCCCGCGCCGCCGACGGGCACGGCGTCGACATCATCCAGAATTGCGAGGTGACGGGCTTTCTGCGCGAGGGCGAGAGGATCGTCGGCGTCGAGACGGCCAAGGGCCCGATCGCCGCCGGCAAGGTCGGCTTGGCGGTGGCGGGGCATAGCTCGGTTCTCGGCCAGAAGGCGGGTCTCGAGCTGCCGATCGAAAGCCATGTGCTGCAGGCCTTCGTGACGGAGCCGCTGAAGCCGATGGTCGACCACGTCGTCGCCTACGGCGCCGATCATTTCTACGTCAGCCAGTCCGACAAGGGCGGACTGGTCTTCGGCGGGAATCTCGACGGCTACAATTCCTACGCTCAGCGCGGCAATCTCGGCGTCGTGCGCGAGGTCGCGGAAGCGGCGATTGCGCTGATGCCCTGCATCTCGCGGGTCAGGCTGCTGCGCCACTGGGGCGGCGTGATGGACATGACGCCCGACGCCAGCCCGATCATCTGCCCGACCCCGATCGACGGGCTCTATCTCAATGGCGGCTGGTGCTATGGCGGCTTCAAGGCGACGCCGGCGTCCGGCTGGTGCTTCGCGCACACGATCGCGACCGGCAAGCCGCATCCGCTGAATGCCGCCTACAGCCTCGAGCGCTTCCGCACGGGGCGCACGCTCGACGAGGCCGGCGTCGGTCCGTTCGCCTGGCTGCAATAGGGGAGGCCGAGATATGCTGCGTATCGACTGTCCCTGCTGCGGCCCTCGCGACCATGACGAGTTCCGTTATGGTGGCGATGCCTCGGTCATGCGCCCCGCGCATGACGATGCGGATTTCGAGGCCTGGTACCGCTATGTCTTCGTCCGCAAGAACCCGGCCGGAGCACACCGGGAACACTGGCAGCACGTCCTCGGCTGCCGGCAGTGGCTGATCGTGGAGCGCGACACTCGCAACCATTCGATCGCTTCGGTCGCTCTCGCCCGGAACCCGTCTGCGAAAAAGCCACCTGCCAGGAAACCATCGCAATGAGTTCCAACTCCAACCGGCTGGCCGAGGGCGGCCGCATCGATCGCGGCCGGCCGCTCGAATTCAGCTTCGACGGAAGCAGCCTCACCGGTTTCCAGGGCGATACGCTCGCCTCGGCGCTGCTCGCCAACGGCGTGTCGCTCGTCGGCCGCAGCTTCAAATACCACCGCCCGCGCGGCATCTTCTCGGCCGGAGCCGAGGAGCCGAACGCGCTGGTGACGCTTGGCACCGGCGGACGGCGCGAGCCGAACTTGCCCGCGACAATGCTGGAGCTCGCCGACGGCATGGTCGTCGAGAGCCAGAACCGCTGGCCTTCGCTCGCCTTCGACGTGCAGAGCCTCAACAGCCTGTTCGCGCCGTTCCTGTCCGCGGGCTTCTACTACAAGACCTTCATGGGTCCGACCCGTCGCGCCTGGATGTTCTACGAGCATTTCATCCGCAAGGCGGCGGGGCTCGGCAAGGCCGGGCTGGAGCCGGATCCCGACCGCTACGAGGTTCGCCACGCCTTTGCCGATGTCGCCATCGTCGGCGGCGGCCCGGCGGGCTTGTCCGCCGTGCGCGCCGCGGCGAACGCCGGGGCGCGGGTGGCGCTGATCGAGCAGGATTTTCGGCTTGGCGGGCAGCTTCTCTCCGAGCGTCGCGGTTCCGAGGCCGCCGCTTGGCTCCAGACAGTGGAAGCCGAACTCAAGGGCTTCCGGAACGTCAGCCTCATGGCGCGAACGACCGCCGTCGGCCTTTACGACGGCAAGGTGCTTGGCCTTGTCGAGCGGCGCGACGATCCGCAGGCCGCCGGCCAGGCCCTCCAGGCGTTCACGATCCTGCGCGCCGGCGCTATCGTCTTTGCCACCGGCGCCATCGAGCGGCCGCTGGTGTTCTCCAACAACGATCGTCCGGGGGTGATGCTTGCCTCGGCGGCCAGGACCTATGTCAACCGCTTCGCTGTCCTGCCCGGAAGGAAGGCGGTGGTCGCCACGACGAATGACGGCGCCTGGCGCACGGCCTTCGATCTCGCTGCCGCGGGAGCGCAGGTCACGGTTGCGGATCTGCGGACTATGCTTGCGCCCGCCCTGCAGGCAGAGGCTTCGCGCCTCGGCATCGCCGTTCGTGCCGGCACGCACATTGCCGACCTGCGCGGCGGCCGCGCGGTCAAGGCGGCCAGACTGGCCGGAACAGGCGCGGAGACCGAGGTCGATTGCGATCTGGTCTGCGTTTCCGGCGGCTGGTCGCCGACGGCGCATCTCGCCTCGCAACTCGGCGTCAAGCCGGTCTACCGCGAGGACATCGACGGCTTCGTTCCCGGTCCCTTCGCGGCCGGCCAGTTCGGCGCCGGTTCCGTGGTTGGCGGTTACACCGCGGCGGAAGCGATCGAGACCGGCCACTGCGCCGGCATCGAGGCGGCCGCTTCTTGCGGCAAGACGAAGCCCGTGCCGGCCGCTCTCGAGCTTCAATCCGCGGAGCTGTCCGCGGCCGCGTTCCGCAATGTTCCGGCGGCGCGCGGCAAGGCCTTCGTCGACATCCAGATGGATGTCACCATCGGCGACATCGCGCTCGCGCACCGCGAGGGCTATGAATCGGTCGAGCATCTGAAGCGCTACACCACGCTCGGCATGGGGACGGACCAGGGCAAGACCAGCAATTTCCCGGCGCTCTCTGCGATGGCAGCGTTGCGCGGCACAACCATCCCCGAGACCGGCACGACCACCTTCAGGCCGCCCTATACGCCGGTGGCGATCGGCGCGCTGGCCGGACGCGCCGTCGGCCATCACTTCAAGCCGACCCGCCGCACGCCGCTGCATGAATGGCACGTCGCCAATGGCGCCGACATGCTGGAAGTCGGCCTATGGATGCGGCCCTATTTCTACCGCGGCGCCGGCCGCGACGTGAACGAGGCCTATGTCGCGGAAATGCAGTTTGTGCGCGAGGCCGCCGGACTGATGGATATCTCGACACTCGGCAAGATCGACATTCAGGGCCCCGATGCCGCGACGCTGCTCGACCGGGTCTACGCAAACAGCTTCGCCAAACTGCCGGTCGGCCGCGCTCGCTACGGCGTCATGCTGCGCGACGACGGCATCGTCTTCGACGACGGCACCACGACGAGGCTTGGCGAGCACCGCTTCTTCATGACCACCTCGACCGCCAAGGCGGCCGAGGTGATGTCGTGGCTGGAATTCCTGCTCGACACGGCCTGGCCGGACCTGCGCGTCGCTGTCGCCTCCGTGACCGACGAATGGGCGGCGATGTCGGTCGCCGGACCGAGGAGCAGGCAAGTTCTCGCCGCCGCCTTTCCTGCGCTCGAGCTCTCCAACGAGGCCTTGCCGCATATGGGCTTCGTTGAAGGGGAATTCGAAGGCCGGGCACTGCGGATCATTCGGCTGAGCTATTCCGGCGAGCGGGCCTACGAGGTCTATGTCGGCGCGAGCGCCGGCGAAGCCGCCTGGCGCCGGCTAATCGAGATCGGCGAGCCGTTCGGGCTGAGGCCCTACGGGGTCGAGGCGCTGGGCGCGCTGCGCGTCGAGAAGGGTCACGTCGCCGGCCCCGAGATCGACGGCCGCACGACGCTCGACGATCTCGGTCTTGGCCGCATGGTCGGAAAGCGCTCCGGTTTCGTCGGCGACGTGCTTCGCCGCCGTCCTGCTCTTGGCGAGCCGAACCGGCAGCGCCTGGTCGGGCTGAAATGCCTGGAGGCAGGAACGCGCCTGAGCGGCGGCGCCATTCTCTTCAAGCAGGGCGAAGCCCGGCAGGGGCACGGCCGCGGTCGCATCACCTCGGTGACGTATAGCCCGACGCTCGAAGGCTATGTCGGTCTTGCGCTGCTCGCTGGCGATGTCGCCGTGGGGGACGAGGTGGTGGCCGTTCACACCATGAAAAACGAGACCGTCCGCGCGAGCGTGGTCTCGCCAGTATTCTTGGACCCGGAGGGGGAGCGACTTCATGGTTGAAACCGGCTCCGCCATATCCGTCGCGGCCTGCACGATAATCCAGATCGAGAGCTGGCCTGAAACGCAAGCGGCATGCGAAGCCGACCTGTCACGCCAGCTGGGCGCCGCGCTGCCGGCCGCTGCCGGCGAGACAGTCGCCGCCGCAGGGTGGCTCGCGGTTCGTATTGCGCCTCGACGGTTTTGGCTGATCGCGGATGGAGGACCGCAGGTTGACTGGAATATCGACCCCACTCTTGGATGCTCGCTGTCGCTCAGCGAAGGAAGAATGCGGCTTAAGCTGAGCGGGCAGCAGACTTTCAACGCTCTGAAAGGATCGGTGGCGATCGACTGGGACTCACCGTGCGCAAGTCCAGGGAGGGCGCTGCAGACTGGCTTACATCATGTACCGGTTCTGCTGTTGCGAAACGGACCTGACGCTTGTGACATCTTGGTCCCGCGCAGCTTTGTGCGAAGCGTGATCGAATGGCTGGCAGACATAGCCGCGGTGTCCGATATTCAGAATGAAATTGTCAGACGCCGCGCCTGAACGCTGCAACGCGGCTCGCTGATTCAAGCGCGTCGGCGCTCACAGATGTGGAAGCTGGGGGACAACCCGGCTGCCGACGGCGGGAAGATCACGATGTGTCGACTTCCGCTGAACTGAAAGTTGTTGCCACACCCGTTAGCTCCCCAGAGCGATGCCGTCTTTCCTTGGTTCCGACGCGCCGGTCAGCGTGCCGTTCTCCCAGTCGATGCGGATCGCTTGAGCGCCGCCGATCGGATCTTCCGCTTGAGTAAAGGTGAAACCTCGGCGTTCGAGCTCGGCTTTTGTTGAGCCGTCCAACGTATGCTCTGCCTCCACTCTCGTTCCGTTGGATGTCGGCATCAAGCGCGGCAGATCGATCGCCTCCTGGAGGTCCATTCCGTAATCGAGGACCTTCGAGATCAAATGCGCATGGCCGAGCGCCTGATAGTAGCCGCCCATCACACCGAACGACATTTCCACCCTGCCGTCGCGGGTCGCCATGCCTGGGATGATCGTGTGAAGCGGCCGTTTCGACGGGCCGATTCGATTGGGATGGCCGGGCTTGAGCGAGAAACTCTGACCGCGATTGTGCAGGATCACGCCCGAGCCAGGAGAGACAAGGCCGCTGCCGAAACTGTCAAAGATGGAGTTGATGAAGCTTACGGCATTCCGATTTCGGTCGACCACCGAGATATAGACCGTGTCGCGATGAAGAGGCGTTTCGAAAGGCGGCAGATCTGTCAGCGCCTTTGTGAGGTCGATCATCCCCGCAAGTCTGTCGGCCAGTTCGTCTGACAGCAGGTGGCCGACTGGGACATCCGCCTTCTCTGGATCGGCGATCCAGGCGTCGCGGGCGCCGTAGGCAAGGCGCGTCGCCTCGATCTCGACATGCAGCCGGTCGGGCGACTGCGGGTCCTCTTCGGCGTCGAAGTGGCTCAGGATATTGAGGATCAGGAGAGCGATGATGCCCTGGCCGTTCGGGGGACATTCATGGACCGTGTAGCCGCGAAAATCGGTGGTCAGCGGGCTCACATACTCGCCGCGCGCATTCGCGAAGTCCTCCAGCGTCTGGAGCCCGCCCAGCGAATTTAGATAGGACACCATGTCCTCGGCGACCGGCCCGCCATAGAACGCGTCGCGTCCCCCTGCAGCAATGCCTTTCAGCGTATGTGCCAGCTCCGGCTGGCGGTGAACCTCCCCGATTCTTGGCGCCCTTCCGCCGGGAAGGAAGATTCGCGCAGCCGTAACGTCGGCTGCGAGAAGTTTTTGTTCAAGAAACCAATCGCGGTGAACGCGCGGAGTGATGGCATAACCCTCCTCGGCAAACCGTATGGCGGGCGCAAGCACGTCGGCAAAGGGGAGACCGCCGTAATCGGCGTGCAGGCGTGTCCATGCGTCGATGGCCCCTGGGATCGTCACCGATGCGGGCGACTGACGTGGCACCTCTGTCAGTCCCCGCTCGTCGAACCAGTCGGCCGTGAGGGCCGCCGGCGTGCGCCCGGATCCGTTATAGGCGACGACCTTGTCGGAGCCGTTGGGCGCGTAGAGCGCGAAACAGTCGCCGCCGATGCCGGTCGAGCCCGGCTCCACAACGCATTGGACCGCGCAGGCTGCAATGGCTGCATCCATCGCGTTGCCACCCGCTTCAATGACCTGCAGCGCCGTGAGCGTGGCGGATGGATGCGAGGTCGCCGCCATCGCATGTCGCGACACGGCAACGGATCGCGTCGGCTTCTCGAAATTGCGCATTTCGTTAATTCTCTTCTTCATTGGCGAGTGGCATGTCTCAAGCCCGCGACCGGTAGGGGGTGAGCCAAGTTTCCAGCGCGTTCAGTGCCGAGATGAGCGTGAAATTGATGGTGAGATAGATCGCGCCGGCGGCCACGAAGACCTCGACCGCGCGATAGGTTTGCGAAATAAGCCCCTGCGCGATGCCGGTGACTTCCATCAGCGTGATGATCGATGCAAGCGACGTGCCCTTGATCATGAGGATGATCTCGTTGCTGTAGCTCGGGATGGCTTGGCGGAGCGCCAACGGCAAAATGACGAGACGCAATGTCAGCAGTCGTGACATGCCGAACGCGGAGGCTGCCTCGGCGAGGCCGCGCGGCACGCCCTGTATCGCTCCGCGCAGGATCTCACTGCCATAGGCCGCGGTATTGAGGCTGAGCGCGATGACGGCGCACCAGTAGGGCTCGCGGAACACCCACCAGAGCCCGGCCGCCTGGAGCGACGGACGAAACTGGCCCAGTCCGTAGTAGATGAGGAAGATCTGCACGAGCAGCGGTGTGCCGCGAAAGATCGCCACGAAGGAGCGTATGGGCCAGACCAGTATCCGGTTGGTTCCCTGTTGGACCAATGCGAGCAACAGAGCCAAGACGAAGCCGATGCTGATCGACCAGCCCGCAAGCTGCAACGTCAGTGGCAAGCCGGAGAGTAGGGTGGGAATAATCTCGACAAAGAACGCGAAGTCGATCATGCGCGGGCCATGCCTCGCCACGCACGGGCTTCACCGTAGCGGAAGACCGAAGCAGTCACGGCAGCGATGACGAAGTAGAGCGTGGCGGCCGCCACGTAGAAGACGAAAGGCTCTCGCATCGAGCCGGCACCGATCTGAGCTTGCCGCATCAATTCGACCAGGCCGATCACGGAGATCAAGGCTGAATCCTTGAGAACCAGCTGCCAGACATTGCCGAGCCCCGGCAGGGCGTGGCGCATCAGCTGCGGCCCGATGACGAGGCGCAGGGATTGAAGGCGGGATAGGCCGAGCGCCTTGCACGCGTCAAACTGGCCGTGATCGACGGCCAGGTATGCGCCGCGATAGACCTCAGCCTGGTAGGCGCCAGAAATGATGCCGATCGCCAGGACGCCCGTCGCAAATGCCGGCAGTCCGACGAAGCCGGCGCCGCCGAAGAATTTGCCGATCTGCGTCAGGGCAATGCTGCCGCCGTAGTACAGCAGGTAGATCGTCAGCAGATCGGGAACGCCCCGAAACACCGTTCCGTACCCTTTCGCGAGCCAGCACGAGAGACGTTTCGAGGAGAGCCGGCCTCCTGCTGCAACTGCGCCGAAGACAGCACCGAGGAGAAAGCCGAGGACGGACAGCGAGAGCGTCACGCCCGATGCCAGCAGCAGGGCGGCGCCCCAGCCGCCCTTGCCAAAGGAAAGAATATGCAATGCATCCATCATGTGAACCGAGGCTTTCAGCGCGCCGCCCGGCGGAGTCGATCGATGCCGATCCGCCGGACGGGTCAGCCAGCGCCTACTTGACCGGCGTCACATCCGTCTTCACCCATTTCTCCGAGATACGTTTGATGGTGCCGTCAGCGATCGCGGCGCTGATCGCGGCGTTCATCATCTCCTTGAGCTTGGTATCTTCCTTACGCAATCCCGCACCGGTTCCGGCGCCGAACAGGCCGCCGACGAAGCCCGGACCTGCAAGCGTGAAGCCGGAGAATTCAGGTTTTGCGAGCGTCGCGGCAAGCGCTGTCTTCTGAGCGAATATCGCATCGATGCGCCCCGCCGCCAAATCGAGATCGTGCTGCTCGGTGGTCTTGTATTCACGGATTTCCACCGTGTCGCCGAAGTATTTCTTCAGGAATTCGAGCATGGCCGTCGCCGCCTGGACGCCGACCACCTTGCCTTTCAGCAGCGGCTTCAACTTGTCGACGGCGGCCTTGGACGCGGCTTCGTCATCCAGCTTGAATTTTTCAGCCGAAGCACCGAGCTTGCCGAGCTCACTATCCTTGGCGACTGCAAACCCGCCCGGATCGATCGCGTAAGGCTGCGTGAAGTCGATGGTCTCGAGGCGTTTCGGCGTGATGAACATGCTGGCCATGATCACATCGAACTTGCCGACCTTCAATGATGGTATAAGGCCGTCCCAGTCCTGGGCAATGATGGTGCACTTGATTTTCATCCGTGCGCAAAGATCGTTGGCAAGCTCGATCTCCAGACCGTCGAGCTTGCCGTCTGCGTTGGTGAAATTCCAGGGGGCGTAGGCACCCTCGGTCGCGATTGTTATAGCCTTTGGCGCGTCCTGCGCGAATGCGGTCTGGACAAAGCCGAGCATGCCGAATACGGCCGCGACGGCGGCCAGTCGATGAATTTTCATATATGTTCCCCTTTCTTAGGCTGATCTAGCTGTTCCGCTGGCCAGTTCCGGTCTTTTGCCGGTTTGAGGCCATTTCTCCTGCCGGCGTTGATCACCGGCTCGCAGACACGAATTCGGCCAACATCGGCGCTGTGCCGAGAATATGATCCTGCATGACCTCTTCCGCATGGCGAGCGTCGCCCGATCGCAAGGCTGCGATCACCGCAGCGTGCTCCTCGCGTGCGGAGAGCGGCTTGTCGGCGTCATCGAACCAGATGCGCATGTAAGGCTCTATCACGACATGCAGTGCCGAAACCTGGTGGATGAGCTTGGGCCTCCGGCTGAGCGCACAGATGCGGCCATGGAATTCCTGATGGCGGATCACCCAGTCGCTGCTGCCGCTCTGGCCCGCGCGTTCCATGCGGTCGAGCAGGTTCTCGAACTCTTCGAGCGCCTCCTCATCGATCCGTGGCATTGCCAGCCTGACGGCCAGTCCTTCGAGAACCGAACGTATCTCGAAGATCTCGTAAAGCTCATCAACCGTGAGGCCGGCGACGACACATCCTCTATTGGGACGCAGAACCACCAGCCCGTCGGAAGCCAGGCGCCGAAAGGCTTCGCGCACCGGCATGCGGCTCATGCCGATCTCGGCCGCGATCTCTTCGGGAATTAGCCGGTCGCCCGGTTTGTAGCGACCGAGGCGAAGCGCCCGCTGAAGATGCCTGTACGCCTCCTCCTCTGCGGTGGCGGACAGGCGTGGCTCTACGGAGAAGGCTGCTGGCACTTGGCACCAAAAAGTATTTTTGTATCCACGTATCATAAAATCCGCATTTGGGTGCGGGGTCAATACCCCGTAAAGACCGTTTGCGAGCTGTTCGGTGTCAGCTAATCGGTGTCAGCTAACGTCAGCGGCCCGGCGCCGGGCGTTGGCTGACTTATGATCGGCAATCTCGTCCCTCGCTCCGTCCGAGCGGCGTGAGGGTCGTGCCGAGCTACGCGGCGTGTTGATGGGCATCCGCGAATTCGCAAGAGGCCATGGATATTCACTTTGCCGAGGTCTGACGGCGTTGGCTGCGTGCTTATTGTCGCCGCCTATTTTCTAAGCCCGCTTGCGAAGCGACGCCTGGTAGACCAGCGACGACCAGCTGTTGGACGAGGCGAGGTGGCAGTAGATCAACGCGAGCGCGCCGGATTTGCGGAGGTCGAGGAAGGCTTCATCGCCGAGCTTGTTGAGCGCCTGCTCGTCGATCACCTGGAAATCGGTGAGGTTCAGCACCTCGCCGCCTTCCAGCGTCACCTTGCTCTGGCGCGGCGCGAACAGCCCATGGGCGTCGATTTTCTCGACCATGGCGCGGGTGGCGTTGAAGTCGTTCTGGAACTGGCTGCAGAAGGCGAGCGCCTGCTTGGTCGCCTCGGCGGGTTCGGCGCCGTTGAAGAACAAAGCGAGCTTGCCGCCGTCGTCGCGGAATGGCGCCGCCAGCTGATCGACGACGCGATCGCTGGCGCGGTCGACGCAAAGCGTCAGCCGGCCGGAGGTGGCGGACTCGTCCGCCAGGATGAAGGGATAGCGGCGCACATAGGCGGGAATGTAATGGGGTTCGGTCCAGCGGCCGTCGGCGTCGACGAACAGGTTCTCGTTCTGGCGCAGTCCGGTGATGACTACCGGCGCCTTGGTCGGGCCGATGAAGACGATCGGATAGGAGCGCATGGCGCCGGGCATTTCCGACGCCACGACCGGAATGGCATGCGCCGTGCGGGCAAAGCCGAAATCGGCGCGGGCGGTCAGCCCGAGCGAGCCGTGGCGGATCGGGTTGAGCGCCTCGGGCTTGCCGTAGAACAATGGCAGCGCATTGCCGGGGGCACCTGCGGCCGGCGCATTGTCGGTCGTTGTTTCAGCCATGTTGTCGCATTCTCCCCGGAAACTTCGAAAGCTATGAAATAGCGCAGCCATAACGGGTTTAGGCCAGCACAAGGGCTGGCGCAACGGCCGTAGCGGCTCTCTTGCCGGATAGAATCCGCCGAACCGCTCCTGCTCCTTTCCAACGCAATTCCGGACGGAAGGCTACGGCGAAGTCGCCGAACCCAACCACCGCGCAGTTTTCCTGGAATTGCTCCGGTCGGCAGGCTATGGACAACATGGTGCCGGCCGATGACATCGGCGGGCCAGGCAAGCGATCGAGGGCGGACGAGTATGATTTCGGCGACGGATTTCGACCAGGCTGTCGGACAGACTTTCATCGTCGAGACGAGCGGAAAGATGGTCGCGCTTGAGTTGAACGCGGTGAAGCGGATTGGCCACAGCCTGCGCGACGGCGGCGGCTTCTCGCTGCTGTTCAAGGGGCCGCGCGAAATGCTTTTGCCGCAGGCGACCTACCGCTTCGTCGGAAGCGAGCATGCGCATGACATCTTCATCGTGCCGGTATCCCAGGATGCGACGGGCTATACTTACGAGGCCGTCTTCAACTGAGCGCCATCGCCGCCCTTGCCTGACAACGCGGCCGGCCGCGCCATCAGGTCGTAAACGCCCTTGTCTTCGCTCACAGCGAAGCCCAGCCGCAGATAGAGGCGGCGCGCCGGATTGTTCTTCTCGACATGGATCGACACCGCCTTGCCGACGGCGGCAGCCTCGTCGATCAGGTCGTTGAGCAGCGCCGTGCCGAAGCCCTTGCCGCAATGCTGCGGCAGGAAAGCAATGTCGATGATGCGGTGTTGGCTCGGCCAGCGCTCGAGATAAAGGCGGCCGATCCGCTCGCTGCCGTACTCGATCACGAACCAATCGGCGTCGGGATAATAGCGCCGGTAATGCGCGCGCTGTGCCTGGAATTGCATGTCGAGGAATGCATGCTTCTGCGGCTCGCTCCAGGAGGTCACCGCCAGTTCTTCCATTCGCGTCGAGGCATAGAGCGCGCCGAGGAACGGGACGTCCGCGTCCGTCTCTGGCCGCGTCGTCAGCCCGAGCGCGCCCCCGTAATTCTTGCCGGCTATCATTCTTGACCGGCTGCCTCAGACCGGCGGTGTCAGGTCACGCACCACGGCGATCTGCTTGAGATTGCCGGTGGCAAGCGCTGTCCAGTCCCACTCCCATTCGGAGCTGTCCATGGCCATCTGGTTGAGGGTCCACAGACCATTCGAGCCATCGCCAGTGATCATCATCGAGAACAAGGCGAGGCGGCCGTCGGCATTGTAGTCGAGCGACAGGCGCGTGTTGGCGTTGGACAGGCTGAAATCACGCCATCCCGACCAATTCTGGGTGGCGGCGTCATACTGGGCGTTGAAGGAATGGACATGCTGCTGGTCGGACGCGGCCAGCATGATGTCGCCGTCGCCCTGGATGCCGGCGCATAGCGTGGATTTGGGAACCCTGCTGTAGCCGGGGGACGCCCAAACCGTCCAGGTGTCGGAGCCCGCCGGCTGTTGCTTGGTATGCAGAACCTGGCCTGGCTGCGTCATGGCAAAGAGATTGGTTGCGCCAAGCGGACCGACGATCGGCGCCATTTCCGTGAACCTGTATCCGTTGTCGATCTCCACCCATTGCGTCCAGTCGGCCGGCGTCAACGCTTGGGCCTTGGCTTGCTGGCAGCGGTAGAGTTGCAGGCCGGAATTGATGCCGAACAGCGCTATACGGCCGTCGGCCTGGCGCAGCGCGGTGATCGCCACCAGCCCGCCCGGAATCTGCTGCCAGGCGCTCCATGGCCGGGCGGGCGGCCTGAGCTCGTCGGCGGTGACGACGATCGGCGTTGAGGTGCCGGGCGGCGTGATGGTCTTCTGCACCTGAACGATGACGTCCGGGTTCTGGTAGATCCACCAGATGCGGCCGAGATTGTCGGTCGCGAATATCTCGACGCGGCCGTCGGCGTCGCGCGCCATCGACAGCTTTTGGTAGAGAACCGCGCCGGGCGGCGCGCCGATGTTGACCGGCGGGTTCCATTTCTCGATCGGGCCGACCTGATTTGGATCTTCGGCGATGAAGAAGAGATTGGGGCTTCCCGCCTGCTGGGCGGCGATCGCGACGCGACCATCCTTGGTCAGGCCCGCCGTCATGATCACGAAGACGCCTGGCGCAATGGGAGACCAGTCCTGCGCCCACGGGCCGTTCGGCGAAGTCTGCGCCTTATGGATGAGCCGCCCGGCCGCGGAATCGATGCCGACGACCATGAGCCGCGACAGTTCGAAGAAGGACGCGCCGGCGGGCATGTGCTGATAGGCCGGCGGAACGCCGGGTTGCCGCGCGCGCGCCGGCTGCCGGACCTTGGAAGCCGCCTTTGGCGTTGGCGGCTTCTCTGCCTTCGGGGCCGCCGCTTTCATTTTCGATTCTGCTTTCTTGGCCATCGTATCGGTCCTGACCTGTTGGCTCGGAATTCAGGTTCTCGGCGGGAAAACGCCTTGCAGCGCGATGCAGAAATAGCAGGTTAGATAGGGCTGCAGATTGTTGTGAGGCTGGTCGCCGCCGGCTGGCGCGAGCATGCTATCGCTCATCGGCGTCAGCGCAGGTATTGGCGTGCCTGGAACATAGGCGAAGACGTTCTTGGATTTGCCGAGGATTCGCGATGGGGAGGGAACCTGAACGTCGGCCACATCCTGGGTTCCGACCATCACACCGTGCGCGTGGAGCGGCATCTCGCTTTCAAGCAGCGATACTGTCCCTGAGCCCCCGGTCTCACCGAGATCATGCAGCGAGAGTCCCGGGCCTTGGCCTGGATGCATCGGCGAGCGACCCTGCAGGTCGGGCAGGGCGAAATTGGACTTGCCGTTGCCGCCATAGGTGGTGCCGAGTAGCGAGAACAGCGCGGTGTTCTGCGACAGCGGCAACAATTGCCCGTCGCACCATGCCCACCCCTTGGGCGCGAAATTGAAGGGGAAGATGCGAATTTCGGCGACGAACGGATCGGCCATGACGGTCCTCTCAGGTCTGCGACGGGAAGATGCCGAACAGCGAGATGATGAAGTTGACGCACAGATACGGCTGGAAATTATCGTGCGGCTGGTTGCCGCCGACGGCCGACATCATGGTCGCGGCCATGGGGCCATCGGGCGCTTGCCCGTCGATATACATGGCGATCGTCCCGGTAACCTGATCCAGAACGTTCCCTCCCGGATTGTTACCTGTCCCCGTCTGCGTCGATGCCAGCATGGTATGCGAGTGCGCCGGAATCTGCTGGATCGTCAGCGTGATCTGCTCGGCGCCTCCGGTCTCGGCAAGGATGAAGCCGTTGCCTTGATGGAGCGGCAGGCGGCCGCGCAGGTCGGGCAGCGCGAAAGTGCTCTGACCGTCGCCGCCATAGGTCGTGCCGATCAGTTGGAACAGCGTCTCGTTTTCGGAGATCGGTAGAAGCTGTCCTTCGCAGAACATCCAACCGGCCGGCGCGAAATTGCCGGCAAACATGCGGATTTCGCCAACATAGGGTTGTGCCATGATCGCGTTCCTCAGGTCGGCGACGGGAAGATGCCCTGCAGGGCAATGCAGAAGGTCAGCGTCAGGAAAGGCTGCATGTTCAGATGCGCCTGTGATCCGCCGATATTGGCAATGCTGGCCGGGTGCAACGACGTGAGGTTGTCCGGCTGCCTGTAACCGTTGTTGAAGGCGCCGAGAAAACTGCCGGAACTGGTCGGTACGCTGCCGTTGCTGTTCGTTGCTTGCGCCTGGTGGGTATGGGTCGGCAACTCCCCAATGGACAGCGTGTGGGACTGCTCGCCGCCGCGCTCGCCGAGTGTGTGTCCGTCTCCGACGTGGTTCGGTATCCGTCCCCGGTAATCAGGCAGCGCGAAATTCACCCTGCCGTCGCCGCCGAAAGTGGTGCCGAGCAGCGAGAAAAGCGCCTGATTCTGATTGATGGGCAAAAGCTGCCCGTTGCAGAGTGCCCACCCTTTGGGCGCGAAGCCGAACGACATGATGCGGATTTCGGACAGAAACGGTTCTGACATTCAAACACCCCTTCGCTGCCGTCTGCAGACTATACACACACTAACTTATAAGTCTACCATAAATACTTTGTCGTAAAATTCTCTCAAATATCTCTTAATCGATGCTAAGCAAACGACAGTATACTACACTTGCTTCGACTAACGCCTGCCGCTTATCCATGCTACGGCGTTGAATAGAAGCCCGCCGTGCCGCCGGTCGTGACACTGACAGTTCCATTGTTGACGGACTGGATGTAGCTGATGATGGCCGCCGCGTCCGTGGGCGCGCCGGCGTAGGCCGAAGCGCCACCATGCAGGCCAACACGAGTATCGAACCTCGCGCGAACGCGGATATCCGTGCCGCCGGTGGCACTGGTGCCGGTGAAATTATTGGCCAGCCCGCCGGCACCGCCGAGCGTCAACGAAACCGTCTGAGCGTCCCCAGCAACCGTCCCGGCGTTCAGCTCGAAACCGTGGTTGCCGAATGTGCCCGGGTTGCTCGCGGTATTGCCCTGCACCACGGCCGTCAGCTGGTGGTTGCCGCCGTCGACCGCGTCTCCGGTCTGCAGCTCGATCGCATCGTTGTTGTACTGGTAGAGCAGATTGTTGGTGATCGTCACGCTAGAATTGGCGCCGCCATCGGTAACGAAGCCGATATCGCTGCCCTGCGCTGATCCGCTGTTCGCCACGCCGGCGACGCCGATCGTGTTCGAATCGATCGTGCCGTTGAACGAGCTGGCGCCTGAGCCGGTGCTTATGCCCAGCGCGGTACCCACCGCATCGCGCATCGTGTTGTGGGCGATGTTGAAGGTCAGATTCGCCGCGTCGCCGACGCCGCCGGAGCTGATCGTGACGCCGCCGCCGCCGGAGACGATGTTCTGGTTGTTGTTCGACAGCGTGTTGCCGAGCCCGGCCGTCGCGCCGCCAAACACCAGATCCGACTGGACGCCGCCATGCAGATCGAGCTGGAACAGGTCGCCGCGCGCGGAGGTGAAGGTCGAGCTCTGGACCGTCGCGTTGAAGACGCCGTTCGTGGCTTGGAAGACCAGCGCGTCGCCTGATTGATTTCCCGCGGCGGCGTCGGTCGCGAAGGTCGAGCCGGTGATGGTGATGCGGTTGAGGGTTTCGCCATTGTTGTTGAAGACGTGGAAAGCGTCCAGCGCCGCGCCGGTGAAGGTCGAGTTCGAAACCGTGGCGGAGCCCTTGAGGCCGGTGAAATAGACATCGCCCTCGCCGACGCCGCTGACGTTCGTGCCGTTGCTGCCGTTGATGATGACGTGATCGAGCGAGAAGCCGGTCACGTTGTTGCCGAGGATGCCGTAGTTCTGGAAGTCGTTCATCTGCATCCAGGCGAACTGGGCGCCGGATGTGTTGTTGAGATAGATGCCGGTGCCCTGCGCCGTGCTGCCGTCGGCGCCAGTCTTGTTGGCGATCGTGCCGCCCGATCCGGCCGAGCCGGTGCCGGTCACGTGCAGGCCGCCGCTGGAGCCGGTCGTGTCGAGAATGATGCCGTTGGCCGAGCCGCCATTCGAGCTGATGCTCTGGAAGATCAGATTGCCGGATCCGATCGTGGTATTGGCAACGTTGAGCGCCGTTGCCTGGCCCGAATTGATCGTGCTGCCCAAGCCGGTCGCGCTGATCGTGCCGCCACCCGTCGCGGTGAAGCCGGTGGCGTTGCTGCTCGAGGTGTTGATGGTCAGCGTGTTGGTGAAATTGATGGTTGCGCCGGTGTTGTTGCTGAGCGCTATGCCGCCGCTCGAAACTGTCGCCGAAATGGTTCCGCCGAAGGTCGCTGTGCCACCGGTGTGAGACGATACGCTGACGACGTTGCCGGCGCTCGTCTTGGCTATGGTGCCGCTGTAGCTGATGGTGTTCGAGCCGCCCGAGACCAGGAATGCCGTGCCCGAGGCGCCGCTCAGCGTGCCCGCGCCAAGATTGACCGCGCCGGCGCCGGTGACGTTGGTGAGCGAAACATTGTTGGAGCCGCCGGTCGATGTCGTCGAGGTGAAGTTGATGCCCGTCGTGGTGGCGACGCCATTGAGGTTGATTGCCTGCGCGCCGGTGGAGCTGACCGTGCCGGTGGCGACATTGACTGTGCCGCCATTGGCGACGCTGAAGCCGGTCGTGCCGCTGCTGGCGATGTCGATGTTGGCGAAGTTGATCGTCGAGGACTGGCCGTTGTTGTTGATCGACACCGCGGTGCCGGTCATCGGCGTGCCGGTGCCGAGATCGACCGTGCCGTTGAAGCTGACATTGCTTGCCGCCGTCGCGCCGGAGATGACGATGCCGCTCGCCGCTCCGTTTGCCGTGACCGCGCCCGCAAAGGTGAAGCTGCCGCCGGCACGGTTGGTGATGCTTGCCGCTGTGCCCGAGCCCCCGGCAGCAATGGAGCTGGCGTTGTCGAAGACGATCGCCGCGTTGCCGCCCGTGACTGTGATCCCACTGCCGCCCGATATGTCGACGTTGGTGCCGTTGATCGTGCCACCGGGACCGGAGGCGCCGCCGAAGGCTATGCCGGTGCCGGTCGCTGCCGTGGTGATGTTGAGGTTGGTCAGCGTCGTCGTGCCGGTGGTGTTGCGCAGGTCGATGGCAATGCCGGTAGCGCCGGTGCTGGTGACGTTGGTGATGGTGGAGTTCAGCGCGTTGAGGACGACGTCCGTCGCATTGCCCGAGAACGCCACATTGTCGATCGTGGTGCTGGTGGACGGCGTGATCTCAATGCCGGCTATGGTGAAGTTTCGGATCGTCATATGGCTGATCGTGGTGCCGGAGGCGCCCGCGCCATTGTCCTTGATGCCGCGTCCGCCGCCATCGAGGATGAAGCCGTCGATGATGTTGCCGCTGGCCCCAAGCGTGATCGTATTGTTGCCGGCGCTGGTGGTCAGCGTCGCTGCGCCATTGGGCGTCTGGTCGATGATCGAGATGTTGTTGCTGGCGAGTTGGATGGTCGACGGCACCGTCAGCGCCAGGTCGATGTTGCCGTTGGCGAAGCCGCGCAGCTGTTCGCCCGCGGCAAGGTTCAGCGTGTTGTCGGCATTGGTGCTGGCGGCGGTGATGGTGCCGCCGTCGTTGACAAGGACGATGACGTCATTGGCAACCGCCGCCGCCTCGGCTGTCGAAAGCGTCGCCAGATTGCTCTGGTCCTTGCCGCTGCCGTCGCCGGTGGCGCTGGCGCCGACAAAGTAGATCCTGCCGATGCCAAAGCCGAGGCCGGGGCTGGCCTGGAAGTTCACGTCCTGGAAATTGTAATTGCCGGCAACCGGCGCGCTGGACGAGTCGATGCCGACATTGGCGCTGATGGTCGACGACTGGTCGGTCGCCGACTCGCCGTCGCCATAGGTGAAATTGAGGTTGGTCGTCGAGTTGAGGAAGACGCCGGTGTTGACGCCGGTAATGCTGGAGCTGTTTCCGGCCGCATTGGCGTCGCCGAGACGCACCGTCTGGCCGCCGGTGGCGCCACGCAGATCCACGCCGATGGAAGTGCCGGCGCCGGTGGCGTTGGTGACGTCGAAATCGTTGGCCGTGATGGCGGCATTGATCGTCGCGCCGTTGAGGCTGAAGCCAACGGCGTTGTTGTTGCTCAGGCTGATGTCGAGATCGTTGAAGGAAAGCGCCGCGCCGAGCGTGCCGGTGACATCGACGCCGCGCGTGGTGACGTTCTGCAAATTGGCCGTGCCGATGGCGATGGCACCGCCGCCGGACGAGCCGACGCTAGCCAGGGAGATGCCGGCCACGGGCCCATTCGCCGACACGGTCGAGAAATTCAAGCCGAGACTGCCGACGGTGACGTTGCTGAGATCGATGCCTCTGCCGGCCGACGTCGTCGTGATGGTATTGCCGCTTCCGGCCACATTGACCGTTCCGCCCGTGAAGGCCCTGAAGCCGTTACCGGAGGTCGTCGTGATGGCCAAGCCGCCATTGGTGAAATTGACGGTGCCGTTGCTAAGGCCGGCCAGGGAGACAGCTGTGTTGGTGCCGGACCTGATCTGCTTGCTGGCGCCCGAGAAGGTGACGGTCGCCGCGGTGCCGTTGTTGATGCCGAAAATGGCAATATGGCCGCCGCCCGCGGCGAAACCATCGGTCAGATTGCCCGAAAGCGTCACCGAACCGCCGGTCAGCTCCTGGATCGAGACCGCCGCGCCGCTGCCGTTGCTGGCGATGGCGCCGGCATAGGAGACCGTGGCGCTGCCGCCGCTCTGGTCGGTGACCGAGCCGATGTTGAAGGCAGCGCCCGAGCCGGTGTTGGTCAGCGTGCCGGTGCCCAAGTCGAGCGAGCCGGCCACCTGCTGCAGGTTGATGCCGTTGGCCGTACCCGAGAAGCTGGCGCTGACCGAGGTGAAGCCGCCATTGAGGGTGGCCGAAGCGATGTCGACGGCGGTTCCGTTCGAGGTGCTGACGCTGCGCGTGCCGGCGCCTGTCACGTTGACAATGGTGGCGGCTGGCGCAGCGCTGCTGGAGACGCGCAAGCCAGTGCCCGTGGACGTGGTGATGCCCAGCGCGCCGTCGAAGGTGACGGTGGTGGTGCTGGCGGCGTTCTCGATGTTCACGCCGCGGCCGGCCGAGGCCGAATTGTCGATCGTGGTGTTGCCGAAGGTGTAAGTGCCGTTCGAATTGAGAACTTCGATGCCGGCGCCGCCGGACGCGGTGACGTTGACCGCGTCGAGATCGACACTGCCGCCGCTGGCGCCGCTGATCAACACGCCCTGGCCGGCCGCGTTGGTGGAGGTGATGCTGTCGAAATGGACGCCGCCGGCGCCGATTGCGCCCTGTAGCGACAGCGCCGTCTGGCCCGTCGCGTTGATCGTGGTCGAGCCGGCAGCGGCAACCGTGAGCAAGTTCAGGCCAGAGAAATCGAGACCGGTATCGGCCGAGGTGGCGATGTCGAGGCCGCCGTTGAAGTTGACCGCGCCGCCGGCGGTGCCGCCCGAGATCGACACGCCATTGCCGCCGGCGATCGTCACCTGGTCGGTGAAGGTCACCGCCCCGCCGGTGCGGTTGGCGATGTTGATGCCGCCACCGACCAGCGTGCCGGACGTCGCGCTGTTCGGCAGGATGCCGCGCGAAACCTGGATGGCGCCGGAGCCGCCGTTCACGTCGAGCAGTGTGCCGGCAACGCCGATGTCGTTGTTGATGACCGAGAGATTTCCGGTCAATCCCGCGACCTTAATGGCGGTCTGGCCGGCCGCCACATTGCTGATCGTGACGCCTTCGATGATGATGCCGCTGGCGTTGCTGAAGCCCGACGCGCTCTGGTCGATGAGGAAAGCGGAGCCGCTGGCGCCGCTGAAATCGAAGGTCGTGTGGCGGACCGCGTTGTCGCCAAGCAAATGCATGAAGTCGCCGGTGCCGGTGACCACGGTCTCGTCGCCGGTGATGTTGCCGCCGGTGGCGCCTAGGCTGCCATGCACGTTCACCGGCTGGATGGTGCCGATCGAGACGACGTTGCCGTTGCCGAAACCAGTGATCGTCTGGCCCGAATCGAGCGTGAAGGCGCTGGCGCCGAGATCGATCGGACCGACGAAGGCGAAGTTCTGGGTGCCGGTCAGCGCATCGGCGGCGGCAAGCGAAATGGTGCTGACGCCCATGCTGAGGTTGCCGGTCGTGCCGGCGTTGATAAAGCCGCCTGACTGCGAAACCAGCGTGACCGCGCCCGCCGCCGACCCCAGGTTGGCGTTGCCGGTGAAGAACACGTCGTCGAAATCATAGTCGCCGAGCGTCGGATCGAGGCCGACCGTGTTGACGGTGTAGCCGTTGGTGGCCACGGAGATCGAGGATTCCAGCCCGTCGGTCGAGTCGCCGTCACCGAAGGTGAAGGTGGCGTCGGCCGAGGTCGCCGTGGTCTGGCCGGACGACAGATCGACGCCGATGCCGACATCGGCGATCGAGGATCCTTGCAAGAAGGTGATGACCTTGTTGCCGGTCGTCGAGGACAGATCGATGCCGCGCGAGGTGAGGTCGCCGGTGCCCGTGATGGAGGTAACGCCGAAACCGGCGGCAGTGGACGAGCCGCTGAAGTCGATGCCGGTCTGGTTGGCGCCGACATTGCTGATAGTCGTGGTGCCGAGCAGGACGTTGGCATTGGTGCCGCTGAAATCGATGCCGGCCGTGTTGGTGGCCGAGCCCATCGCCACCGTGGTGGTGCCGGAGAACGTCACCAGGCCGGCATTTGAGCCGATCTCGATGCCGTTGCCGCCGGCACCCGAGACCGTGACATTGCCGAAGCCTGCAATGGCGCCGCTTGCGACGTTCGAGACCGAAAGACCGCTACCGGCCGCGTTGGTGATCGACAACGCCGTCATGGCGTGGAACGTCGCGGTTCCGCCAAGACCGCCGATCACCGCTCCGCCGCCGCCCGTCGCGCTCAGCGTCGAACCGCTGAAGCTGATCGCGCCGCCGGTTGGCGCCGTCGTCGAGCCGATGTCGAAGAGATTGCCGGTTCCGGTCGAGGTGACGCTGCCTGTGAACGCGACCGAGCCGCCGGTGGTGCCGTCGATCTTGACCGCCGTGCCCGGCGCGCCTGCCGAGCTGGAGACGTTGGCCGAAACGGTGATCGCCGCGCTGCCGCCGGACACCACGACACCGTTGCCGGTGCCGGAATTGGTGATGGTGCCGCCGATCGAGATGGTGCCGGTGTTGCCAGTCAGGTTGACGTCGTCGCCGTTGACGCCGGTCGTGACCAGGTTGTCGACGCTGACGGTGGCGCCGCTGTTCTGCACCGCGAATCCGGGGACCGTGCCGCCAGCGGTCGCCACCGTCGTAGTGCCGTTGAAGGTGTAGGTGCCGCTGGCCACATTGGTGAGGCGGATGGCATCGGTGCTGGCGCGGCTGATATCGACGGCGCCGAAGCTGACATTGCCGCCGCTGGTGTTCGAAATGACGATGCCGCTGACATCGGTAGCCCCTGAGCCGTCCACCTTGACGCTGTCGAAGGTGACGCCGCTGCTGCCGATGACGAGTCCGCTCGCGCCGCCGAGCTGGATGCCCTTCTCGGTCACGCCGCCGCCCGTCGCGATTGTGTTGGTGCCGGTGACGTTGAGCGTGCCGCCGTTGACGGCGCTGAAGGCAAAGCTGCCATCGGTGGTGAGGTCGAGACCGCCGGTAAAGTTGATCGTGCCGCCGGCATTGCCGCCCAGATCGATGGCATTGCCCGAACCGGTGACGTTGGCGGTGATCTTGCCGGCGAAAGTGACCGAGCCGCTTGTCAAGCCGCTGATCGTAACGGCCCTTCCGGAGCCTGTCTTGTTGATGGTGCCGTTGTAGGTGACGTTCGGCGTCGACGCGGAGACGACGAAGGCGTCGCCCGCCGTGCCGGCGATTGAGCTCAGATTGTCGAAGATCAGCGTGCCGGCGGTGCCGCCGCCGATGTTGATGCCGGTGGCCGCCCCGGTGATGTCGAAATTGTTGAAGGTGGCGGTGCCGCTGTAGGCGCTGATCGCGAGCGCCGTGCCGGCAACGCCGCCGATCGTGGTGTTGGTGAAGGAGGTCGTGGCGCCTGAGCTGTTCAGCTTGATGCCGGTCTGCGCGGACTGGACGATCAGATTGGTGACGCCGATGGCGCCCGAGGCGCCGGTCAGGTCGAAAGCGGTGACGGCGCTGGTGACGGTGACGCCGTTGACCGTCAGGCTGCTGATGCCCGCGCCGTCGATCGTCGAGCCGGAGCCGGCGTTGCTGACGCTGAGGTTCTGGACGAGGTTGCCGTTGGCAAGGTCGATGGCGCTGCCGCCCGAATTGATGAGCGTGGCGCCGCCGTTGCCGAACGGATCGGCCTGTGTTGCACCGCTGACGACATTGGTGCCGGTGACGTTGGCCGGGGGCGCGCCGAGATCCACCGTCGCGCCATTGGCGAAGGAGACGAGCGACTGGCCGGCGGCGAGCGTGAAGCCGTCGGCATCGGTGTTGATGACGGAGCCGTTGTTGACCAGGACGAAGATCGTGTTGGACGGCGCCCCGAGATCGTCCGCCAAGGCGGCGCTGATCAGGTCGTTGACGCTCGAACCGTTGCCGGCGCCGGTGTTGCTGTCGCCGACGAAGACGATGTTGGCGGTGTCGAACAGCTGCGGCCCGATGAGCGCCGTATCGTCGAAGGCGTAGCTGCCGCTGCCTGCCATCAGGCCGCGCATGTCGAGCGAGGCGTCCGTGCCGGTGATCGAGGCGCCACCAGCGGTGCCGAAGGAGAAGGCGGTTTTGGCGGAGACGCCGGCCGCGCCATTCGTGCCCATCTGCACGCCGGTGCCGGCCGAGATGACGCCGCTGCCGATGATGACAGACCCGCCGGTGGTGCCGGAGAGGTCGATGCCCGTCGAGGTACCGCCACCGGAAATGTCGAGCGTCGCAGCGGTGAAGGTGGATGTGCCGGACATGCTGAGGCCGGTCTTGCCGGTCTGCAGGTTGGTGATGTCGATATTGCCGAAGGCGATGGTGCCGTTCGCGCCGATGACGTTGATGCCGTTTTGGCTTGGATTGTCTATCGCGACATCGCCGAAGGTGACGGCGCCAGAGTTGCCAATGAGCCCGATCGCCTGGGTGGTCGCATTGTTGACGGTGACCTTGCCGCCGAAGCCGACCGTGGCAGAGCTGCCGCCCACCACAATGCCGCTCGCAACATTGGAGATGGTCGTCGTGCCGGTGACGTTGAAGCTGCCTGTTACCGCCCCAAGGCTGAGACCGGTCGAGCCCGGGTCGGTGCCGGTGTGGCTGAGGCTGGACAGCGTGACATCAAGCCCGATATTGGCCGCCCGCAGGCCGTTGATCATGTTGCCGGACACTGTCCCGTCGGCGATGGAAAGCGTGCTCGTTCCAGGGCTCGAGACAACATCGACCCCGATGCGATTGTTCTGCGCATTGACCGTATCGAACGCGTAGGCGCCGGTGCCGACAATTGACAGGCCGGTGCCGCCATTGTTCGCAACCGTTGTCGTGCCGGTGAAGGTGAAATTGCCATTGGCCAGCGCCAGGCCGGCGCCGGTGTTGCCTGTCGAGCCGATATTGGAGGCGCTGATGCCGCTCGTGCCGTCAAATCGCACGCCTGCCAAACTCGCGCCGCTGACCGACATGCCCGCCAGCGTGACGCCGGTGACATTGGTGCCGTGGATGCCGTTGCCATTGGCGACGCCGGCGATGTTGAAATCGAGCAGCGAAGTGTTGCTGGCGACCGTAACGGCATCGCCGGCGCCCGTATTGGTCAGCGTCGCCGCGCCGTTCGCGTCAGAGACGACCTGGTCGTGCTGGACATTGTCGCCGGTGACGTTGACCGGGACGCCGCCGAGCGAGAAGGTGCGGCCGTTGCCGAAGGAGGCCATCGTCTGGCCGGCATCGAGCGTGAAGCCGCCAGCGGCGTCGATCGGCGTGTTGGCGGCGTCGTTGACCAGCACGAAGATGGCCTGGCCGTCATGGTTGTTGTCGGCGTCGGTGATGGATGCCAGGTTCGAAATCGAAGAGCCGTCGCCGGAGCCGTTCGCGCCGACGAAGAACAGATGCTGTTGGTCGAAGAGCTGACCGCCGCTGAAGGTTGTCGTGCCGAAGGCATAGGTGCCGAGCGTCTGGTTCAGGCCGCGCGCGTCGAGCGAGGCGGCTTGTCCCGCGATCGAGCCGCCGCCGAAAGTGAAGTTGGCGTTGGCCGAATTGGCCAGCGAGCCGGAAATGCCGAGGCGAACGCCGGTATCGACGCCCGAGATGCTGCCGCCATTGGTGAAGGTGATCGTTCCACCGGTCGTGCCGGCGAGATCGATGCCGATGGTGTTGGCGGCGTTGGTGCCGGTGAGCTTGAGCGACTGCGCGGTGAAATTGGTCTGGCTGTAGGAGAAGTCGATGCCGGTGCCGATGCCGAGTCCGGAAATTACGATGTTGCCGGCGACCACCGCGGCATTGACACCATTGAACCTTATGGCGTCGTCGTGGACATTGGTGATGTCGATGTCGCCGAAGCGGATCGTCGCCGGCGAATCGGCGATCACGATGCCCGCCGAGGCCGTGTTCGAGATGGTCGTGGCGCCATTGACCGTGAAGCTGCCCGACAGGTTGTAGAGCACGACGCCGGACGTGCCGCCGTCCTGGGTGATGGAATCCAGCACGACATGGGCAGTGATCGGGTCGATGAAGACGGCGGTGCCGCCATTGCCCGAAATGGTGCCGCCGGTGGTGGTGAAGCTGCCGCCGCTCGACGTGCCTTGCACGGTTATGCCGCGATCGGTGTTGTCCAACGCATTGACGGTGGCGAAGGTGTAGGTGCCATGCCCCGTGACATCGAGGCCGTCGTCGCCATTGTTCTGAAGCAGCGTCGTGCCGGTGAAATTATAGGTGCCGTCGCCTTCTATATGCAGGCCGTCGAGGCCGTTGTTCCGCGACGTGAAGTTCGAGGCGCTGACATTGGTCGAGTCACCGGTGAAGTCGGCACCGCTGCCGCCGGCGCCGTCTACCGTGACGTCAGTCAGCTTCGTGCCGGTGACGTTGTTGCCGAAGATGCCGTCGTCGCCGCCGGTGATGGTGATGCCGCTCAATGTGTTGTTGTTGGCAAGCGAGATGACCGGGTTGGCGGCGTTGGTGCCCTGGATCGTGCCGTTGCTGCCGCCGAAATTGTAAGTGCCGACGCTGCCGTTGGCGAGTTTGGCCTGGACGCTGCCGCCACCGCCGATGACGATCTGGCCATCGGTAAGCGTTACGCCGGCGGTGGTGATGTTGCCTTTGCCGCCTAGGGCTACGACGATGCCATTCGCCCCGGCGCCCGCAACCGCGTTGTCGAGCGTCGTCGGGTCGCCGATCGTGCCAAGGCCGAGGGAATCGTTATCGCCGTTGGCGAAGAAGAATTTGCCGAAGGCGGCGTTGGTGGCGGCGTTGATCGCCACGCGCGTCGTCGTGCCGGCGACCTTGTCCTGGTTCTCCAGCCTAACGCCGATGTCGCCGCGCACGCGCTCGTTGAGCCGCTTGCGCAAGCCGGGGCTCACCATCGAGACGAGGTCCGCCGCATCGTCGGCGGAAGCGCTCTTGCCGGGCACGTTGAAAGGCACCGTCAGCCGGATGCTGCCGGCGAACTGGGTATTGTCGCGATTGTCGTTGCGCACCTCACCGGCGAAGGTCAGCGACGTGGCGGTGCCGATGACATCGCCGATCGTGTATTCGATGCCCGCCTTGGCGCCGGTGATCGAGTGGTCGTCGCCGTCCGGATCGGCGAAATGATAGGCGCCGATATCGAAGCGCAGCGACTGGTTTTCCGGCAGGTCGATCGGCGCCTGGACGCCGACCTCGCCCTCGATGCCCCAGGCGGCATAGGTGCGACGGTCGATCGCCGAGATTTCTTCCAGCAGCTGGTTGCCGACCAGCGACAGCGTCGAATCGATGCCGTTCGAGCCGCGATCCTTGCTGATCGGCAGATAGACATTGACATGCGCGTCGTATTTCGAGGTGATCGCCTCGAGCCCGAGCGTGGTGGCGACGAACTGGTGGCTGTTGTCGTTCTGGATGTTGAGATAGGCGTAGCCGCCGATCATCAGATCGGGATTGACGATGCGGCGAATGCCAAGGCCCACGTCCTGGCCGAAACCATCGTCGAAATCATATTTCGAGCGGACATCCAGGAACAGGACGGATTCGAGGTTCTGCTTGACCGGAAGGAAGCCTTCGAGCGCGGAGTAGCCACTGTTACTGTCGGCGCCGATGATGGCGCGGATCTGCGGTTGCCACAGGCCGGCATCCTGGGCATGCGCGGCAAGGCCCGACAGGGCGAGGGCGACGGTCGTCAGCGCGGAGCTGCGCAGCAAAATACCCGACCGACGGGATGCAGCCAACGCTCCGCCGTGCTGCTTGTGGCGCCCTGCAGTCTCCCCCCGACGTTCAGTCAGCCCTTTGCGCGAACGCATATACCCGTCCCGGCCGCCGCCATGCTCTTCCGCTGGAATACCAGATACTATTGTATTGCATGGTATTGCACCGCAATTAACGGTTGAGGTACCGTATTAACATAGAATTTGGAGTCCTGTGGTAGTAGAGCAACACCGATTTTTTCTCCAACGACTCGGACTCACTAAGCCGGCTACAGGCGCCGAAGTTGTAATGCGAGAATTGGAGCTATATTAGTGAATTTTAATGTACAGAGGCGATCAGGATATTTGGCCGCCGGCCTCAGCGCGGTTTTGTTGCTGACAGGTCCTGCCATGGCTGAAGATGCCAAGCCCGCCGAGCCGACGCCGGCCGACGCCAATCCCTGGGTGGTCAACTGCTCCTCAGGGTCGACCGGAACGGAGCTGCAATGCCAGGTCTCGCAGAATCTTACCGAAGCCAAGACCGGCCAGCGGGTGCTGACCGTGACCGTGCGCGGTCAGCAGAACGCCGCCGGGTTTGCCATGCTGCTTGCCCTGCCGCACGGGCTGTTCCTGCCTTCGGGCGCCTCGTACCAGATCGACAGCGGCAAGAAGGCAACCGTGGCCATCCAGACCAGTGACCAGAACGGCGCCTATGCCGCGGTGCCGCTGGCGCCCGAGCTGGTCAAGGCGATGCGTTCTGGGACGACCCTGAACATCGGCATGGAATCGGTGACGCGCAAACCGGTGACCATTCCGGTTTCGCTGAAAGGCTTCGGCGCAGCGATCGACAAGCTCGAAGCGACCAAATAGGGCACTGTAAATTGCTCAGTCGCAAGATCGAACCCGGCTGGAAGCTATACGAAAACAGCCCCGCACCTCGCTGTCATCAATATGCTGGCAGATAGCTTTGCGAACAGGCCAGCAGCTTAGTCGGTCCAGACACCAAATCGCGGTCGCAGAGCCGAATTCGACCGGCAGATCGTCAGGGCCGGATGCAAAGCCGGCTCCTCATCACGCCGCCTGACTGTGAAGTTCCGCTTCATAGCCCATTGACGTTATCGCCAATAGTCGATCGCGGGCAGCGGCCTTAGATCTGGCGGGCAAGTCTGGACGCACGCCGCAATTCGGCAGTGCGGCGCCATCGAGGCCCAGATACGCGATGTTCAGGAGAGCGACACCATGCGAGATGCGACATTTTCCCGACGCGACGTCCTTTGGACCGGTGCGCTCACCATCGGGGCCGCTTTCGCCGGGCCCCTTGGACTCGCCGCCGCGGAACGCGGCCGAGGCCCGGAGCCGGCGTCCTGGGTGGATTCGGCGACACCCGAGGTGACGCATCGCATGATCGAGACGAACGGCATCCGCTTGCATGTAGCAGAACAGGGTGAAGGTCCGCTCGTCATCCTCTGTCATGGCTTTCCCGAATGCTGGTATTCCTGGCGCCATCAGCTTGGCGCGCTGGCGAAGGCCGGGTTTCGCGCCGTGGCGCCCGACTTGCGCGGCTATGGGCGGAGCGATCGTCCGGAGGAGCTCGAGAAATATACGATCCTCCATGACATCGGCGACATGGTGGGCCTCGTCGACGCTCTGGATGCCAAACAAGCCGTGATCGCCGGCCATGACATCGGCGCCGCGATCGCCTGGCAAACGGCGCTTCTGCGTCCCGACCGCTTCCGCGCCGTGATCGCGTTCAGCCCGCCGTTCCGCTCGCGGGGATTCGGCGACGCCGGGCCGCCGACGACGCTGATGCCGCGAACCGAGGATGCCCTGTTTTACCAGCTCTACTTCCAGAGCCCGGAGGCCGAGGCGGCACTCGGTCGCGATCTTCGTCGCACCTTCCGCTCCATGTTCTACTCGCTTTCGGGCGACAGCCCGCCATCAGCCAACGCCGGGGGATTCGCCGCGGGGATGGTTCCTCGGAACGGGGACTTCCTCACCAATCCGGCGTCCCTGCCTTCCTGGATCGGCGAATCCGACATCGACGTTTATGTCGAGACGTTCGCGCGGAGCGGATTCCGCGGCGCCCTGAACTGGTGGCGCAACATCGACCGCAGCTGGGAACTCATGGCCGCCTTCGGCAAGGCCGAGGTCGCCGTTCCAGCGCTCTACATCGCGGGCGACCGCGATATCATCCTTGACGTGTTTCGACCAATCATCGCCAAGCAATCGGCGCTGGTTCCCAAGATACGGCCGGCGATCATCCTGCCGGGTTGCGGCCATTGGACCCAGCAGGAACGTGCACCGGAGGTGAACTCGGCGATGATCGACTTTCTTCGCAGCCTATAGCCGAGGAAAGGTCGGCTCGGCATGCCGCGGTGTTCGGGCCGCGGTCTCGTGAACGAAACCCAACGAGGGAGCTCGCATGTCGCCGCAAATCGTGTTCCTGACCCATCTCATCTTGGGTTATATCCCGTGGCTGCTTTGCTTCGGCGCATATATATGGCCGAGGCTCAGGGCGATGGATCATTTCGATGCGCAACGGGCCATCGCGGCCCTGCACAGCTTGCGCCTCTTCGGGCTCGCCTTCCTCCTTCCTGGCGTGGTTGGCCCCAATCTGCCTGACGGCTTCGCCACCTTCGCAGCCTATGGCAACTTCGCAACCGGGGCGCTGGCCTTGCTGGCGCTGCTCACGATCAGGGTGCGACCGTTGTTTTGGCTGCTCGTCATCGCCTTCAATCTCGTCGGGGTGGCGGACATCGCCGTCGATTTTTATGACGCGGTCCGGGTCGATCTTCCTGCAGTCGCTGGCGAACTCGGCGCCATGTACGCATTCCCGGTCATCTACATGCCGTTGCAGATGATCACGCACTTGGCCGCTTTCTACCTGCTTGTGCGTTCTCGGTCGAACGCCGTTTCCTCTTTCGTCGGCGATGCGCCCGCATCACCGGCCCGGAGGAACTAAAAGGCCATGGCGTCACGACGGAGGGCGATCGCTCGGCGTCGGAGTTGGCCTCCTGCTTTGCAATGCCGAGAGACGGTTGAGAAGGTTCAGGGTGATCCTCCCCACGTCGTTCATTGCTTTGCCGGCAGGCAGCGCGCCGCACCAGGCGACCGAACTTGCCGAAAAGATCAGGCCACCCGCAGCAAGATTTCGTAAGGTCATTTCGGCGCAGCGACGCCCGGCGCGCTCTTCGTCCCCGCCCGCGTACCAGCGCGAGGGATCCTGGAAGAAGCCGGCCGGAAAGTCCGTCGCGCGGGCGATCACGACGGTGTCTGCCGACGTGCCCAGGGCCGGGTTCGTCGCATCCACCTCGTAACCCGCGGCGGCACCCAATACGATGCCTTCCGAACCGAAGGTTTCGTCCTCGATGCCTTCAAACAGCCATGCGCATTCCGGCGCGTGGCTTTCGGACGTTCGCGTGAACGGACGCGCGCCCTCGAAACCCATCAGCGAAATCGCGCCGCCGACCAGTGAAAACTCGCCCCGGCCCCGGGAGCGAAGGTGGCCGCCAGGCTCGTTGGTTATCGACAGATATTGTTCGCTGACCGGGCCGTCCCATGTGCGGCCAGGTTCCAGGGGCGAGCGGCGCAGTTCCATCAGGTCGTCCTTGAAGGCGACCGTTCCGGCAAAGCCGTTTCCGCCGAGATAGGCGATGCTGCCGCCCTCGGCCGCGAATTGCCGCAGTGCCCCTTCCATCTCGGTCGACATGTATTCCGGATGGCTTCCGGTCACGACGGCACGATGCCCGCGGAGAGCTTCGATCCCCTGCCGATGCAGCTCGTGATCGGTGACGATGTCGAGCGCGATGCCGTTCTCGTTGCAGAATCTGAGGAAGTGCAGATCGACCGGCAGGTTGTGAGGGCAGCCGCATAGCGGGTAGTTGTAGTCGTCCCGCAATGTCACCTTGGGTTTGCGATAGGAGCAGATCGACACGCCGCTGAGATCGGAGTGATAGTCGTAGAGCGACTTGAGGCTGTTTGCGATGGCAAAGCGGTGTCCGCGGTCGTCGCACTTCCATTCATAGAGGTGGTCTGGAAGTTGCTCGTCCGCGTAAGCGAGATAGGTCGCGGTCGGCAGCAGATAAAGCAGCGGTGAGGAGGCACGCGCGGAGATGACGAAGAACACGACGCGCTCGTAGCCGCCGTCCCATTCCACCTGGAAAGCGTATACGCCCGGCTTCGCATTCTCGGGCACCGCGGCGCGGTGGGAAGCGGGCCAGTCGAGCGGTCCCATGTCATCGTCATGGCAATGGACGGCATCGTAGTGCGAAGGCACGAGCCGGGGGTCGAAGCTCGATCCGTCCCAGCGCGCCGATGTCACGCAGAATGTAGGCTGATTGATCGCATCGAGCGCCAGCGCAACCGGTCCGCCTGACGACAGGATCGGTCCCGTCGGCAGCAGGGTCGGGAAATCCCAGGCGATTGGCCCTTGGGAAGTCTCCAGCCGAATAGCCGCAAATCTCGCATTGAGAGTGAGCTCGCTTCGAGAGCTGCTCACGCCGAAGAGGATGTCGCGCCCTTGTGGATGCCATTCGGCGTCGCGCAGGCGCCGCTTGAATTCGTAAGGGGCGAGGAGGTCGTGAGATTTCAGCGTGAAGAACGGCTCCTCCTCATGCATGCCGAGCTCGACTGTCAGCCAAACCCCTTGCGGAACCGGCGCAGACAACAGACGATCGTTCCGCGTTTCCAAGGCGATCGCCCCATCGCGAAGGCCCAGCAGAAAGGAGCCCGCTTCCAGGATCGTGCGCGGCCCCGTATTGCGGGTGAGAAACAGCTCAAAGCGGATGCCCTTGACGGCAGGCGCTTTTGCAAGCTCCTCGGCGCGCAGGCGAAGGTACGATCCATGATCGAAGCTGCGATGGGCGTCCGGCTCGGATGTCGCCTCGATTGGCCAATCCACAAGGTCCGCGGCTTGTGTGTCCAGCCGGCATATCCGCACTCTTTCCACCGGCCGGCTGCAGGAGAGGGCAAGTTCCACCCGCTGGCCGGGCCTTACGCTCCAGGGCGTGGCATAACCGGCAGCGCTCATCGCTCCATGGTCAACCAAGCGGCGCATCGATCGTGCCTCTCAAATCCATGAATGACGGAGCGACTTCGCGGTCTTGGTTCCAGATCGACCGGTTGTCGCGCATGCCCCTCAACCACTACCGCAACCCAGTTGATTTGTATATGCTTGTATAGGTAAGTTCGATCCATTAGGCTCAAGGCGAGATCGTCAAACCAGCCGTGCCAAGGAGGATCGCATGCGCAACGCTCCGCTCTTCGACCTGTCGGGTCGGAAAGCGCTTGTCACCGGCGCAAGCCGCGGCATCGGGCGTTCCATTTCCGAGGCGCTGAGCGCGGCCGGCGCCGATGTCGCCGTCACGGCACGCAGCCTTGCCTCGCTTGGGGAGACGACGGCAGCCATCCGCGCCGCCGGCGGGGTGGCGCATGCCATCGCCCTGGATGTCACCGATGTCGGCCGCTGCAGGGCGGCGACGGCCGAGGCCGCCGGCCTGCTCGGCGGTCTCGATATTCTCGTCAACAATGCCGGGATGGAGGAAGTCCGCCCCTCGCTCGATGTCGACGAGGCACTTTGGGACCGTATCGTCGACACGAACCTCAAAGGCGCATTCTTCTGCGCCCAGGCTGCCGCGCAGCACATGAAGGACGCCGGCCGGCCGGGCGTCATCATCAATCTTTGCTCGCTCACCTCCGAAGTCGGGATTCCGACGGCTGTGCCCTATGGCTCGTCGAAATCGGGTCTGCTCGGCATGACGCGCGCTCTGGCAGCCGAGTGGGCGGATCTGGGGATCAGGGTCAACGCCATCGCCCCCGGCTATTTCAGGACGGCAATGACGGAAGTGTTCTACGGCAATGAGGCATGGCGGCAATCGATGCTCGCCAAGATCCCGCAGCACCGCTTCGGCGACCTGTCGGACCTGCACGGGATCGCTGTATTCCTCGCCTCCGATGCCTCGGCCTATATCACCGGTCAGTCCATCCCGGTCGATGGCGGCTTTCTCGCGTCGATCTGAGTGGCCTCCGATCAGCTATGCTCGAGTTGGCAGGATCCAGAAAATGCTGGCAGCCATTATACGTACATGTATATACTTTTACAGGCTGGCACTACCTGCGGTCCTTGCCCATGTTGCCGGTCTCACGGTCTTCCAGGCGTGTGACCGGCCATCGCCAGCCGCCACCGCGTTCCAGGAGAAGGAGCAGCCATGTCCGATATCAGCTTCCACGACCTGTCGACCCTCGATGCCGACCGGCGGGCCAGCCTGTTGGGGCGCGCCGAAGCCGATCTTTCGGTCTTCGTCGAAAAAGCCCGTCCGATCATCGAGGCGGTTAGGACCGAAGGTGACGCCGCCCTGCTTCGGTTCGCGCGCCAGTTCGACAAGGCCGATATGGCCGATGGCGGGCTCAAAGTCTCGGAAGCGGAGTTCGACGCGGCATTCGACAAGGTCGAGAAGGATGTCGTGGAGAGCATCCGGTTCGGTATCGAGAACATCAGGCATTTCCACGAGGAGCAGCGTCCGGAAACGATGTGGCTGAAGGAAATTCGGCCGGGCGCCTATGCGGGTGACAGATACACCCCGATCGCCTCCGTGGCGCTTTACGTTCCGCGCGGCAAGGGCGCGTTCCCGTCGGTGACGATGATGACCTCGGTTCCGGCTGTGATTGCCGGCGTGCCCCAGATCGCGATCGTGACGCCGCCGACTTCCGATGGGTCCGTCGATGCCGCGACCCTGGTCGCCGCACGCCTCGCCGGCGTCGAGACCGTGTACAAATGCGGTGGCGCCCAGGCGGTCGCCGCCGTCGCCTACGGCACCGAGACGGTGAAGCCCGCCGTCAAGATCGTCGGGCCGGGCAGTCCCTGGGTGGTGGCGGCAAAGAGCCTGCTGTCCTCGGTCATCAACACCGGGCTTCCGGCCGGCCCGTCCGAAGCCATCATCTTTGCCGATGACAGCGTCGATGGCGGCCTTGCCGCGCTGGACCTTTTGATCGAAGCCGAGCACGGGCCGGATTCCTCGGCCTATCTGGTGACGCACAGCCGCAAGGTCGCCGAGGCCGCGCTTGCCGCGCTGCCGCAGCATTGGTCCCGCATGAGCGAACAGCGCGTCGAATTCTCGCGCGCTGTGCTGACCGGAACGCGCGGCGGCATCGTGCTGACCGCGTCCCTTGAAGACAGCTACCGCTTCATCAACGACTATGCCCCGGAGCATCTCGAGATCCTGTCGAGGGAGCCGTTCGCGCATCTCGGGTACATCACCGAAGCGGCCGAGATCCTCATGGGTCCGCATACGCCGGTGACGCTCGCCAACTTTGTCCTCGGGCCCAATGCCGTGTTGCCGACCAGCCGGTGGGCGCGAACGTATGGGCCGCTGGCGGTCACGGATTTCGTCAAGCGCTCGTCAGTCGGTTATGTGACGTCGGCGGCCTATCCGGAACTCGCCCGGCATGCGCGCACGCTCGCCCGCTACGAAGGCTTCAGCTCGCATGAAAATGCGGTGTCGGAAATCCGTAGCCGCTATCTCTCGGTCTGAGGGAAGCGATGACGATGAAGGCCGCGCGACTTTACGGACCCGGCGACTTGCGCGTTGAGGATATCGCCGCCCCGGGCGTCCCCGATGCGGGCTGGGTGAAGCTCAAGGTGGACGCCGCGGGCATCTGCGGTTCCGACCTGCACAATTTCCGCACGGGCCAATGGATAAGCCGCTCGCCTTCGACGGCCGGCCATGAATTGACGGGCACGGTGGTCGCCGTCGGCGAGGGCGTCGACACCATCGCCATTGGCGACCGGGTGGTCGCCGATTCCCGCTTCTGGTGCGGAGAGTGCGCGCAATGCCGTGCCGGCAGGCGCCATCTCTGCACGTCGCTAGGCTTCGTCGGCGAAATATGCGACGGCGGATTTGCCGAACAGGTCGTGCTCCCCGCGCGACTGTTGCATAGCGTCGATGCCGCGCTTGATGCACGGGTGGCGGCAATGGCCGAGCCGCTCGCCGTTGCGCTGCACGCGGTGCGACGTCTGCCGAAAGCAGCGGCCTCGGTGCTTGTTCTCGGCTGCGGGACCATTGGCGGCCTTGCCGCGTTGCTGCTGTCGCGGACGTTCGCGGGCACCGTGCTGATCGCCGACCGCAACCAAGGCCGCTGCGCTCGCGTCGCGCGCGTGACCGGCGCCACGATCGTCGATCTAGACCCGCACGCCATCGCCTCAGCGACTGCGAATACCCCCTTGCTCGCGGCCGTCGAGGCGACAGGCAGCGTCGCCGCGCTCAGTCAGTTGCTGGGTGTTCTCGGCCCGGGCGGTACCATTGCGATGGTCGGCATCTTCCACGGCCGGCTCGACATCGACCCCAACATGCTGGTCGAGCGGGAGATCGCGTTGCTGGGCTGCCACGCCTTCGCCGACGAGCTTCCCGATGCCATCCGGATGCTGGGTGAGCTGAGCGAGCCGCTGATCAGCCTGATCGACCGCGAGATCGGCCTGGATGACGTCCCCGCGGCCTATCGGCGGCTGCTGGAAGGCCAGGGCGACGGCTTGAAAACAATCATCCGAATGCGGCAACCCCTTGAGCATTCCTGATTTCCGATGCTTGCCGGAAAGGACATCTGAAATGAACACTCTGCCCGATACGGCCAGCCCCCTCTACGAGAAGGTCAAGGACTACATCCTGACGAACATCGGAACTGGCCGGTGGAGCAAGGACCGCAAGCTGCCGTCCGAAAATGAATTCGTGGCAGCGCTTGGCGTCTCCAGGATGACGATCCACCGTGCCTTGCGGGAACTGACCTCGGCGGGATTTCTGATCCGGCTGCAGGGCGTGGGAACATTCATCGCGCCGCCGCGGCCGCAATCGGCCCTGATCGAGATCAACAATATCGCGGCCGAGATCCTGGCACGCGGCAACAAGCATCGTTCCGAGGTTCTCGTCCTCGAAAAAATCATGCCGGAAAAGGAGCTTGCGCTGTCCTTCGAGTTCGCCAGGCGCTCGTCGGTCTACCACTCCGTCGTCGTCAATTTCGAGAACGATCTGCCCGTGCAACTGGAAGAGCGCTTCGTCAATCCGAGCCTGATACCCGACTACGACAAGCAGGATTTTTCCAAGACCGCGACCTACGACTATCTGATGCAGAAGACACCGGTGACCGAGGTCGAGCACATCATCTCGGCAATCCCGGCCGATGCCGAGACGGCGCGGCATCTGGGCATCGATGCCGGCAGCTGCTGCCTGCTTCTGCACCGCCGGACGTGGACGGGAGCCATCGTCGCCACCATCAGCAAGCTGACCTATGTCGGCAGCCGCTATTCGCTCGGCAGCCGGTACTCTCCTTCCAAAAACGGCTGATCGCGGCAAGGCGAGCCTTGTTCCGGGCGCAAATCGCGTGACGGACTTCCTGGAGGCGATCGATCGAACGCCTTGCGGCGAACGGATGCGGCTTGATGCCCTGGAAGCCGCGGATTTCGAGCGCTCCAGCTTGTATATGCATGTATGTATTTTCGCCTTGACATTCACCGCCGCTGACGTTGAGTATCCTTGCGCTTCCGTTGAAGCGGCAGGTAAGACGCCGAGCCACAGTGCCGCAAGAGCATAAGCCCGCATTCTCATCCAGGCCGGATATGCAGTTCAAAGAGCGGCGCGATCATAAAGGGGAACAGAGATGATGCGTAACCTAGCAGGACAATTTCGTGCACTCGCCGTGGCCGCCGCCATCGTGTTCGCCCCGGCGGCCTATGCCGCCGACACGGCCATTCCCGCGACGCCTGAAGCGGGAACCTTCAAGATCGGCATCGAGCCATGGCTCGGCTATGGCCAGTGGCACGTCGCCGAGGCCAAGGGCCTGTTCAAGGCAAGCGGGTTGTCGGACGTCCAAATCGTCAACTTCGCGGAAGACAAGGACATCAACGCCGCGCTCGCGAGCGGCCAGCTCGATGCCGCCAACATCGCGACCCATACCGCGATGGGTATGGTTGCGGCGGGCCTGCCGGTGAAAATCGTGCTGCTGCTCGATGTCAGCATGACGGCCGACGCCATGATCGCCGGCAAGGATATTTCCTCCATCGCCGATCTCAAGGGCAAGCAGGTCGCCTTCGAGGAGGGCACGACCAGCGACATCCTACTCAAATACGCCCTTGCCAAGAACGGCCTGTCTATCGCCGATGTGCAGCCGGTGCCGATGCCGGCGGCCGACGCCGGCAGCGCGCTGATTGCCGGACAGGTCCCGGTCGCGGTCACCTACGAACCTTATCTCACTGCCGCCAGGGCGCAGAACAAGGACGTCAAGCTGCTCTTCACCGCCGGCGAGGATCCCGGCCTGATCAGCGACGTGCTTGTGGTGCGCGACGAGGTGATCAAGTCGCGACCCGGCCAGGTGCTTGCCATGATCAAGACCTGGGATGCGGCCCTGAAGAACTACAACGGCGATACCGCTGGCGGCCGCGCCATCATTTCCAAGGCGGTCGGTTCCAGTGTCGAGGACCTCAACACGGCCTTCGACGGCGTGCGCTATTATTCTCTCGCCGAGAACAAGAGCGCTTTGACCGGCGAGTTCTCCACCAAGACATTCGCCGATGTCGAAGCCGCCGCCAAGAATGCCGGGCTGCTCCAGGCCGACGTGACGCCGGAGCAGATGATAGACCCGTCATTCGTCAAGGCCGCGGAATGACGAAGGCCGCGTCGCGGTGGTAGCGCGGATGTCCGAGCAGCGTGCCGCCAAAACGAGCCAGTCCGGCCCCGCGCAAGGACCGGCTGCGCGACCGGTGCCGCGCCGCCGATCCTCCGGAATCGGCGCGCCCATCACGCGGTCGCGTTTCCTGATGATCGCCGTGGCCGTTTTTGCCGGCCTCGGCCTTGCCTGGTGGGCGGCAACAGGCCTGGAGCTGGTGAAGCCCATCTTCCTGCCCTCGCCGGAAAGCGTGGCGGGGCAGCTCGGCAAGCTCTGGAGCGACGGCACGCTGTGGCTGGACCTCAAGGCCTCGATATACCGCATCTCCATCGGCTTCCTGATCGCCTCGGCGCTGGCGATACCGATCGGCGTGCTGATCGGCAGCTTCAGGGTCTGGGAAGCTGCTGTCGAGCCGCTGGTGGATTTCATCCGCTATATGCCGGTGGTCGCCTTCGTGCCGCTTTCGATCCTCTGGTCGGGCACCGGCGACGCCCAAAAGTTCCTGATCATCTTCATCGGCACCTTCTTCCAGCAGGTCCTGATGATCATGGACAATGTGAAGCGGGTTCCGACGGATTTCGTCGGCCTCGGCAGGACGCTCGGCCTGCCGGACCGCAAGATCCTGACGCGCATCGTGGTGCCCAGTGCCCTGCCGGGCATCTGGGACACGCTGCGCATCAGCCTGGGCTGGGCGTGGACCTGGCTCGTGCTGGCTGAGCTCGTCGCGGCGACGTCCGGCCTCGGCTACCGCATCACCGTGTCCCAGCGTTATTTCCAGACGAACACCATCATCGGCTACATCCTGCTCTTGGGCGTGCTCGGTCTCATCACCGACCAGGTGATGAAGGCGCTGGGAAAGGTGCTGTTCCGGCAGGAAGGGCACGCGCAATGAGGTTCGGCCGATGAGCTTGCCCAAACTGCGCATCGAAGGCCTGCACAAGAGCTTTGGCACCGGGGAGCGGCGCACCCAGGTGCTGCGCGACATCAATCTCGATCTTGCCGACAACGAGTTCGTCTCGCTGGTGGGCACGTCGGGTTGCGGCAAGAGCACGCTGCTGTCGATCGTTGCCGGGCTGCAGGATTTCGACGCGGGCGAGCTCGACATCGACGGCTCGCCGATCCTCAAGCCCGGCCTCGACCGCGGCGTCGTCTTCCAATCCTACACGCTGCTGCCTTGGCTGACGGCGCAGCAGAACATAGAATTTGCCCTCAAGGCCGCCGGCTATGATCGCTCGACCTGCCGCAGGATCGCGCGCGAGCATCTCGACCTCGTCAAGCTTCCGCATTGCGCCGATCTCTATCCGTCTGAACTGTCGGGCGGCATGAAGCAGCGCGTCGCCATCGCGCGCGCGCTGTCCTATCGGCCCAAGATGCTGCTCATGGACGAGCCCTTCGGCGCGCTCGACGCCTTGACCAGGCACCAGATGCAGGAGCTGCTGACGCAGATATGGGAGGAGCACCGGCTGACCGTGCTCTTCGTCACCCACGACGTGGAGGAGGCCGTCTACCTGTCCGACCGCATCGTCGTGATGGGGATCGGCCCGGGACGCATCATGCGAACCTTCAACGTCGACATAGAGCGGCCGCGCCGGGAAGAGATCATGGAAAGCGCCGAGTTCATGGACCTGCAGCGCAATGTCCACAAGGCGATCCGCGAAGCTTCAAGACGTCCAGAGATGGCATGAGGCGAGCCAGCCTTGCCGGGCCGCCTGCGGAGTTGCCCCTCTGCGAGTAGTGGCACTGCAAGGGGATTTTGACCGATCGGCTCTGTTTGCGTTGGCAGGTGGCCTGCGTTGGAGATTGGCCGAAACGCCGACCCCGTCGTCATTCCAGGGCGGAGCAGGAGCGAAGCTCCGTCGCGAAGACCCTGGAATCCATGCCGTCACCTTCGCCAAGGCGTGCGGCGGAGCAAAATTCTGCGCCGTGGCGGCGCTCCCAAGTCACGGAATGGATTCTATGGTCTGCGCGCGTCGCTTCGCTCCTTGCTCCGCCATAGAATGACGAGGTTGGGGCGGCTTCAACCAATCTCCGGCGTTTGCGCTGATTTCACGGAAGTGAATGGGGAATCTTGCACCTAGACAAACCGAAACCTTTCAAAATCCCTGTGTCGGGGAACTAACATAATCCTTGTCCGCCAATAGCTTACGAAGCCGTCCGCCAAGGTTGACAAGAGCCCGCGAGCGGCGGTGTCGCAGCTTCCGATTGGGCGGAATACACCAAGCAATTTCCAAGAGCGAAGCAAGCCAAATGACGGGGCGAGCCTTTGCGCGTTCTTAAGCGCTTGCTGGCGTGCGGATAAGATTCGATCTGCACATCGGAACAAATTGGCGCCTACCACGTTTTGGAGCTTGCGGTGAATTGTATACCTAGCCGCGAGGGCGGGACTTCATCTGATCATCAGTTTCTTCACAAACAGGTGGACTGGGGAGTGGCACTGTGAGCGTGCAGGCATCAAGGGCGCAATTAGATCGTCGTCAGATTCTCAATTCCTTAAAGGCCTTCAGGCGAGGCGACTTTTCCATCCGGATCGACAACATCTATGAGGGGATAGATTCCGATATTGCCGATGCCTTCAACCAGATCGTCGAACTCAACGATCAGGTGACGAAAGAGTTTGAGCGGCTGAGCAGGGTCGTCGGCAAGGACGGCAGAATTGGCGAGCGGGGTCATGTCCGCAATGCTACCGGCAGCTGGGAATCAAGCGTCAGGTCGGTCAACGACCTGATCGAAGACATGGTTCAACCGACCGCCGAAGTGGCCCGCGTCATCGGGGCAGTGGCGAAAGGCGACCTATCCCAGACAATGATGGTCGAAATCGACGGCCGCCCGCTGCGCGGGGAGTTCCTGCGCATAGGCAAGATCGTCAACACGATGGTGGGGCAACTGGCTTCCTTTGCCTCCGAAGTGACACGTGTCGCTCGTGAGGTTGGAACGGAGGGAAAGCTCGGCGGACAAGCGCGGGTGAAGGGCGTGGCCGGCACGTGGAAGGACCTGACCGACAACGTCAACGCCATGGCCACCAACCTTACCGGCCAGGTGCGCAACATCGCCGAGGTGACCACTGCGGTGGCGTCAGGCGATTTGTCAAAGAAGATCACCGTCGACGTGAAAGGCGAGATCCTCGAGCTCAAGAACACCATCAACACGATGGTCGATCAGTTGAACTCGTTCGCATCGGAGGTGACGCGCGTCGCGCGTGAGGTCGGCACGGAAGGCAAGCTCGGGGGCCAGGCGCGGGTCGAAGGCGTCGGCGGCACGTGGAAGGACCTCACCGACAATGTGAACTCCATGGCCGAAAATCTGACCGGCCAGGTTCGCAACATCGCCGAGGTCACGACGGCGGTCGCGCTGGGCGATCTCTCCAAGAAGATCACCGTCGACGTGAAGGGGGAGATCCTCGAGCTCAAGAACACCATCAACACGATGGTCGATCAGTTGAACTCGTTCGCATCGGAAGTGACGCGCGTCGCGCGCGAGGTCGGCACCGAGGGCAAGCTCGGCGGCCAGGCCCAGGTTCGCGGCGTCGCCGGCACATGGAAAGACCTGACCGACAACGTCAATTCCATGGCCGAGAACCTCACCGGCCAGGTGCGCAACATTGCCGAGGTCACGACGGCGGTTGCTTCGGGCGACCTGTCGAAAAAGATCACGGTGGCCGTGCAGGGGGAGATACTCGAGCTCAAGGATACCATCAACACGATGGTCGATCAGCTGAACTCCTTCGCTTCCGAAGTCACGCGCGTTGCGCGCGAAGTGGGCACGGAAGGCAAGCTCGGCGGGCAGGCAGAGGTGAGGGGCGTCGGGGGCACCTGGAAAGACCTGACTGACAACGTCAACCTGATGGCGGCCAACCTGACGGGTCAGGTCCGAAACATCGCCGAGGTGACGACAGCCGTCGCCCGCGGCGACCTTTCCAAGAAGATCACCGTGGACGTCAAAGGCGAGATCCTCGAGCTCAAGGACACCGTCAATACGATGGTCGACCAGCTGAACTCTTTCGCCTCCGAAGTCACGCGCGTGGCGCGCGAGGTCGGTTCGGAAGGCAAGCTCGGCGGCCAGGCCCATGTGGAAGGCGTCGGCGGCACGTGGAAAGACCTGACCGACAATGTCAACGCCATGGCCGGCAATCTGACCGTGCAGTTGCGCGACGTGTCCAAAGTCGCAACCGCGATCGCGACCGGCGACCTGACGCAGAAGATCACCGTCGATGCCTTGGGAGAGATCCTGCAGATCAAGGACGTGATCAACACGATGGTTGATCAGCTGAATTCCTTTGCCTCGGAGGTGACGCGCGTGGCGCGCGAGGTCGGTTCGGACGGCAAGCTCGGCGGCCAAGCGCAGGTCAGAGGCGTGGGCGGCACCTGGAAGGACCTGACCGACAATGTGAACGCGATGGCGGCCAACCTGACGGGCCAGGTGCGTAACATCGCGGAAGTGACCACGGCCGTGGCACTCGGCGACCTTTCCAAGAAGATCACCGTGGACGTCAAGGGCGAGATCCTTGAGCTCAAGTCGACCATCAACACCATGGTCGATCAGCTGAACTCGTTCGCCGGCGAGGTGACGCGTGTGGCGCGCGAAGTCGGCACCGAAGGAAAGCTTGGCGGCCAAGCCCAGGTGCGAGGCGTGGCCGGCACATGGAAGGATTTGACCGACAACGTGAACTCCATGGCCGAGAATCTGACCGGCCAGGTTCGCAACATCGCCGAAGTGACGACCGCCGTCGCGCGAGGCGATCTCTCGAAGAAGATCACCGTCGACGTGAAGGGCGAAATCCTCGAGCTCAAGTCGACCATCAACACCATGGTCGACCAGCTGAACTCCTTCGCCGGCGAGGTGACACGCGTCGCACGTGAAGTCGGCACGGAAGGAAAGCTTGGCGGTCAGGCCGAAGTGCGCGGCGTGGCCGGCACCTGGAAGGATCTGACCGACAACGTCAACCTGATGGCCACCAATCTGACCAACCAGGTGCGCGGCATCGCCGACGTCGTGACTGCGGTTGCGCAAGGCAATCTCAGACGCAAGCTGACTGTGGACGCGAAGGGCGAAATCGCCTCCCTCGCGGACACCATCAACGGGATGATCGAAACGCTGGCCACCTTTGCCGACCAGGTGACCAATGTCGCGCGCGAAGTCGGCATCGAAGGCAAGCTTGGAGGCCAGGCACGCGTGCCTGGCGCCGCCGGTCTGTGGCGCGATCTTACGGACAACGTCAATCAGTTGGCGGCCAATCTGACCACGCAGGTCCGCGCAATCGCCGAGGTCTCGACGGCGGTGACGAAGGGCGATCTGACGCGCTCGATCAGCGTCGAGGCTTCCGGCGAGGTCGCCGCGCTCAAGGACAACATCAACGAGATGATCCGCAATCTCAAGGATCAGACGTTGAAAAACGCCGAGCAAGATTGGCTGAAGACAAATCTCGCGCGTTTCTCCCGCATGCTGCAGGGAGAGCGCGATCTCGCCACGGTGTCGCGTCTCATCATGTCCGAGCTCGCTCCGCTCGTGAACGCGCAATACGGCGTCTTCTACGTGACCAATCGGGACGAGGAGGAGTCCTATCTGGAGCTGGCGGCGTCCTATGGCGCCGAGAGCAAGGCGGCAATCAAGCAACGCCTCGATCTGCGTGAGGGCCTTGTCGGACAAAGCGCTGCCGACAAGCGAGCCATTATGCTCGACAATGTTCCGCCGGACTTCTTGCGCGTCACATCGGGCCTTGGCAGCGCCTCGCCGGCCAACGTCATCATTCTACCTGCCTTGTTCGAAGATGAGGTCAAGGCCGTCATCGAGCTCGCGTCCTTCGGCGAGTTCCGCGATACGCACCAATCGTTTCTCAATCAGCTGATGGAATCGGTCGGCATCGTCCTCAACACGATCGCCGCGACGATGCGCACCGAGGGCCTGCTCAAGCAATCGCAACTGCTGACGTCCGAGCTGCAGGCGCGTCAGACCGAACTGACGAAAAAGCAGGAGGAACTGCACGCCACTAATGAGGAACTCCAGGAGAAGGCTCAACTTCTGGAGAATGAGAAGAAACAGGTCGAAAACAAAAATCTCGAAATCGAGATGGCGCGCCGGGCGCTTGAGGAGAAAGCCGAGCAGCTGGCGCTTACCTCCAAGTACAAATCCGAGTTCCTCGCCAACATGAGCCATGAGCTCAGAACTCCGCTCAACTCGCTCCTCATCCTTTCAAATCTGCTTGCTACGAACCAGCAGGGCAACCTCAACGAAAAGCAGGTCGAGTTTGCTCGCACCATCAATTCGGCCGGTACGGACCTTCTCAGCCTGATCAACGACATCCTCGATTTGTCGAAGATCGAGTCCGGCACGGTCTCGATCGACATCAACGATATGCCGGTCGCCCATTTGCGCCAGCATATGGAGCGCACGTTCCGCCAGCTTGCAGCCGACAAGGGTCTGGGCTTTACCATCAATGTCGATCCCGCTCTTCCGGAAACCGTGCGTACGGACGAGAAGCGGTTGCAGCAGATCGTGCTCAACCTGCTGTCGAACGCCTTCAAGTTTACCTCCGAAGGCAAGGTCAGCCTGAATTTCAAGATGGAAAAGGCGGGACGCCGCAACGGCGCCAAGCTGCCCAGGAAAGCGCTTGCGATAGCGGTGACCGACACCGGTATCGGCATCCCGGAAGACAAACAGAAACTGATTTTCGAGGCGTTCCAGCAGGCCGACGGCACGACCAGCCGCAAATATGGAGGAACCGGTCTTGGGCTCTCGATCAGCCGTGAGATCGCCCGTTTGCTCGGCGGTGAGCTAAGAGTTGAAAGCATTCCCGGCAAAGGATCGACGTTTACGCTGGTCATTCCGATCGATGGTCCCAGGGTTGCCGCCGCCAGCCAGCCGGAACTGCTTCCGGCCACCGAGGCAATCGCGACGACAGCGGCGCCCAGCGGTTTGCCGTCGGCGGAATTGATGGACGATCGCGACGCCATATCGGCGCAAGACAGGGTCGTTTTGATCGTCGAGGACGACCCAACCTTTGGCGGTCTGCTGCTGGGCTTGGCACGGTCTGCCGGGTTGAAAGGCGTCCTGTCGACCGCGGGCTCCGGAACCTTGGCACTGGCGCGCAAGCTGGTGCCGGACGCGATCACGCTGGACCTCGGCCTGGCGGACATCGATGGATGGGTGCTCTTCGACCTGCTGCGCCATGATCCGAAGACCGCCGGCATTCCCATTCATGTGATTTCCGGAGCGGAAGACATCGATAGCCTGGCTCGCAAGGGGGCATCGAGCATCTCGACCAAGCCGGTGTCATCCGAGGAACTGGTGAAGGTGTTCCAGGAAATTCATTCGAGGAACCTGCGCGTCCAGCGCCGGGTGCTCCTGGCTGACTCCGATCCCGAGCGCCGCCTTTCCCTTGTCGAGACGATCCGCGACGGCGTCACCTCGGTCACCGCAATCAGCCGCGCGGCAACGGCAGAGGACATCGATCTCGCCTCATACGATGCGGTTGTCCTTGGGCTTGGAAAGTCTGCCAGGGACAATGCGCGGGCCCTCGACGAACTCACCAATCAGTTTTCAGACGGCCTTCCCCCACTTCTGTTTTTTGCCCCTCATTCGGAGGCAGTTGAACAGGTGCTGGCGTTGAATCCCGCTTTGTCCGCAGTACCGCGAGCTGAGAATTTTGCTCAATTGGCTCTCCATGTATCTGCGACGCTTCCGGGAGGACTGCGCGAGGAAAGCGGGGCAGGTGTCGAACGAGCTGACAACAGGTCGAATCTTGCGGGCGCGAAAGTCCTGATCGTCGATGACGATATTCGAAACATCTATTCGCTGACGAGCGTCCTTGAGACCTACGATATCGAAGTCCTTCACGCTGAGCGCGGCCGCGATGGGATAGCGTTGCTGGAGGAGAATGCCGACGTCGACGCAGCCTTGATCGACATCATGATGCCGGAGATGGACGGCTACGAGACGATGAGGAGTATCCGCAACACACCCTCCATCGCGCATATTCCATTGATATCGGTGACAGCAAAGGCGATGAAAGGCGACCGGCAGAAATGCCTGGAAGCCGGGGCTTCCGACTATATTGCCAAGCCTGTCGACCTCGACCTGCTGTTGGCACTGCTGCGGGTCTGGATCGGCCGCTCTCGGGATCGGGTCGAGACATCCCAAAATCTGCTTAGGTCAGTCAACTGACGGGATGCCCGATGCAAAGGCTGTCGCGGATCCGTTCGAAGAAACTGGAGATTGTGCAGTTGGCGGACAATCAGTCAAAGGCACGCATCCTGGCAGTCGATGATGACGAACGAAACCTGTTGGCGATCGAAGAAGTTCTCACTCCACTCGCGGAAGTCGTCGCTGTGCAATCCGGCGAGGAGGCGCTGCGCTGCCTCCTAAAGGAGGACTTCGCCGTTATCTTGCTGGATGTTTTGATGCCGGGCCTCGACGGCTACGAAACAGCCTCGTTGATCCGCCAGCGCGAACAGTCCAGACGAACCCCTCTCATCTTCCTCACGGCCATCAACAAGGAAGATGCGCATATGCTGCGCGGCTACGACGCCGGCGCAGTGGACTATATGTTCAAGCCCTTCGACCCCGCCATGCTGCGATCCAAAGTGGCTGTATTCGTCGAGCTTCACGAAAAGACGCTCGAGATCCAGCGCAATGCGGTCGCAGAACAGGCACTGCTGGCGAAAGCCTTGCAGGCCGAAAAACAAAAGCTCGAGGCCGAACGATCGCTGCGCGGCGCCGAAGAACGGCAGGAGGCCATACTTGGATCCTTGCCCGTCTGTTTTCACGCCAGGGTCGCCGAGCCGCCCTTTGCAGCCCGTTTTGTTTCAAAAGGCGTCGAACGTCTGACGGGATTCCCACCTGAGCGACTGACGTCCGAGCCGTGGTTTGGGCTGAGCCGGGTGCATCCGGAAGATCTATCCAGGGTGCGGGAAGCTTTGCTGGCGGCAAAGGTGACAGGCTCCTACACATGCGAGTTCCGCTGGCAGTGCGCCGATGGCAAATACCGTATCTTTCTCGACCAAGGGATCCTGTCGAAAGGTGTCGACGGACGCCGACCCGAAATCCTCGGCACGTTGCTTGACGTGACCGAGCGGCGTGAACTCGAAAATCAACTTCTTCAGTCACAGCGCCTCGAAGCGGTCGGGAAACTCACCGGAGGGCTGGCACACGATTTCAACAATCTGCTTGCCGCGGTTCTGAGCGGACTGGGATTGCTCGAGAGGCAGCTTACGCTTGACGAGCAAGCAAAGAAGATCGTTGAACTCACTCGCCGCTCCGCGAAGCAAGGCGCCGAACTTGTCAACCGCATGCTTGCCTTTTCGCGGCGTCAGAATCTGAAGCCGACGGCAGTGCGGCTGGCTGCGCTGGAAGATACGATGAATGGCTTGGTGGCTCCCGTGCTCGGCGGCCTGATCCGCTTTGAGTGGGAGGTCGACGACTCCGTTTGGCCCGCGCATGTCGACGTCGTTCAATTGGAGTTGGCGTTGATGAATCTGGTGTTCAACGCGCGTGACGCGATGCCCTCCGGCGGGACAATTGCCGTGCAGGCGCAAAATCGGGTCATCAAAATACCTTCCGAAGACCTGGCAGCCGGAGAGTATGCAGTCCTCACCGTCAAGGACACCGGTGCCGGCATCCCGAAGGAGATTCTGACCAAGGTCGTCGAACCGTTTTTCACGACGAAGCCCGTCGGGAAAGGCACCGGGCTGGGTCTCAGCACGGTATACGGTTTCATGAAGCAATCGGGCGGGGCGCTTCGCATAGACAGCCTCGTCGGGCGCGGAACATCCATGGAGCTGTGGCTGCCGCGTTCAGCGGAGCAGCCATCCGATAATGTGGCAGATCCGGATGGAGAGAGAGTCCTGGTCGAGGCCGCAGGGAAGGCTTTCCCTTCGCTTCTGTTGATTGACGACAGCAGCGGATTGCGGCAGCTAACCGCGGAATCGCTTCGGCAACACGGGTTTACAGTGACATGCGCAGCAGGCGGTGCCGAGGCGCTGGCAATTATTGAAGGGACACCGCATGAGTTCGACGTCATTGTCACCGATTTCGCAATGCCGCTCGTGTCCGGAGTCGAGGTAATCCGCTTCGCGCGCAACCTCCGCTCCGATTGGCCAGCGGTCATGATAACCGGCTATGCCGATGCTGAGGCAATTTCAAACCGCCCATCGGACGTGCCATTGGTCAACAAGCCGTTCCGGGAAAAAGATCTCATCGAGAGCATCTTGCGGGTCAGCGCCTTGAAGGCAGTCGGCGGCCGGCCGACAGCCGGCTCCGGTTAGATCAAGACTTGGCAGTGGCCAACCGGTCTTTCGCGCCAACGGATTGAATCCGAGAACAGCCGCTGACCACCATGCTGCCCGGCGTTGTTGCAACGTTCATTGCAGCCGGACCCTCCTTGTGCCGCAACGTATGGATCGGGAGGGGGAAGCGAACGGCAACCCGCGGAAGACGCCGCTACGAAGGTACGCGCAAGCACCATTGCGGGCACATGAGCCGGAATGTACCAACAGACGCCTGCGCCGTCGCGCGGACGACTCGGCGGTATGAAAATAGACGACGGATCGATTGACGCGAAATTGAACGTACATCAACAGGCAGATCTCTCCACCGATGACTGCAGAGCCCAGCTGGCGCGTATTCTGAGCAGCGCGGACTTTCAGGCAACCGATCGCGAGCGTCGGTTCCTCAGCTATGTCGTGGACGAAACCTTGGCGGGGCGCAGCGATCGCATCAAGGCCTATTCAATAGCGGTGGAGGTATTCGATCGCGGCCCTTCGTTCGACCCGCAGACCGATCCGATCGTGCGCATCGCAGCCAGCCACCTTCGCAGGTCGCTTGAACGCTATTACCTGACAGCCGGTCTGGCCGATCCCATTCTCATTGGCCTTCCCAAGGGAGGATATGTTGCCGCATTCTCATCGCGCGCCAACGTAGCTCCCGGCGCAGATGAACCTGAGCCCGCGATTGTAGGCGAGCCCCCGCAACAACCGCGCCGACTGGACAAGCCTGTTCCCATCGCGGCGATGGCCGTGCTGGCTGCTGCCGCCTTGGCCCTCGTCTTGTGGCTCGGTTCTTCCCGGCTGTCTCCAAGCGAGCCGGAAATCCCGCATTTGCTGGTTGAGTGGTTCGACGACATGAACGGCTCGAGCGCGACTACGGCTTTGGCCCGCGGGCTTACGCAGGAGGTCATAAGTCAGCTCTCCAAATTCAGCGACATCGTCGTGGTCCAGTCGCTCGGCCAGGTGGGTCCGGATGTACGGTACGCGCTGGCGGGAAGCGTGGACATGTCCGCCGGGACCTTTCGGGTTCGGGTTCGCATGCTCAACCGTGCAGATGGATCGGTTCTCTGGGCGCACAGCTACGATGGCTCGACGACAGTTCCCGAACTTCTGAAAATCCAAGCCGATATCGCCGCCAATGTCGCCACGAGCCTGGCACAACCATATGGCGCTCTATTCGAGGCGGATGCCAAGCGTGCCGTTCCCGATGCTCCCGACGACCAGGCTGCCTATTTCTGCACGCTTTCCTATTACTCGTATCGAGCCGGTTTCAACCCTGAGAGCCGCCCCGCTGTCCGTTCCTGTCTCGAAAGCGCCGTGGAGCGATTTCCTCGATACGCGACGGCCTGGGCGCTTCTGTCGTTGATCTACATCGATGAATTCCGGTTCTATTATCCGTTCGAATCCCAGAAATCGGCACCATTGATCGATCGCGCCCTTGCCGCGGCGGATCGCGCCGTGCAGCTGGAGCCAAACAACGTCCGGGCCCTTCAGGCACAGATGATGGCACTTTATTTCAGGGGGGAGACCGAGGCGGCCATCAGAGTGGGGCGCCGCGGCATCATCATCAATCCCAATGACACGGTATTCGTAGGTGAGTACGGGTATCGGCTGGCGTTGTCCGGAAATTGGAAAGAGGGATGCCCGCTGGTCGCGGAAGCGCGAAATCGCAATCCGGGGCCACTCGCCTATTACGAGGTGGCGTTGGCTATCTGCGCTTATTTCAACCGCGACATCGAGCAGGCGGTCATGTGGATCAGAAAAGCGAATGTTCCCGACAATGCGCTCTATCGTGTGATTGCCGCCGCGATTTTTGCCGAAGGGGGCTACGCTGCCGATGCCGAGCGCGAGCGTTCCTGGCTGATGCTCCATGAGCCCGGACTGGTAGCAAATGTTCGACAGGAGGCATTACTGCGGTTCGGCAATTCCGATGATGCCGAAACGTTTCTCGGCTCCCTCAGGAAGGCAGGCCTGATGCCCAACTAACGGCCTTTGCAAGGCCTTTCGCCGATGTTCGATACCGTAAGTTACGTTCCATTGCCGTTGCCCATCCTCAAAGTCGGCTTGGCGGTATGGTTTTGATAAATTTTCCCCGACTACCATCGCGCCAAGGCACGGTGCGAGGCAGCATGCGGCAGGACTCGGCTACCCAATCTTGTGGCTCGCGAGCGTTTCGCGGCGGACGCATGACCAAATGGAAGGGCCAAGCGGCCAGCTACGCCCCACAAGTCGTCGGTTTGTCGGCATTCGTCGTCCATACGATGAAGGGCACGCTTCTGCCGTTGGCGCTCCTTGCAGGGCTTGCGGCGACAACACCGGCTGCGGCAGCCAACCTCTACTGGGACGTCAACAACACATCGCTCAACCGCGGCGGCACCGGCATCTGGGATCTGAGCACGTCAGTCTGGAGCGCCAGCAATGACGGTGTGAGCGGCCCCTACAGTGCCTGGAACAACGGCGCGCTCGACGACGCCTTCTTTGGCGGCACGGCGGGCACCGTCACCCTCGGCGTGCCGATCACCGTCCACAACATGACGTTCGAGGTCAGTGGCTACACCGTAACGGGCAGCACACTCACTCTCGGCGGGGTCAACCCCACGCTTTCGGTCACGACCGGCACCGCGACGATCAGCTCGACGATCAACGGCACGGGCGCAGTGGTCAAGGCCGGCGCGGGAACGCTGACACTGACGGGCAACAACAGCTTCACCGGCGGCCTGACCGTGAACGCCGGCACCTTGTCCCTCACCGGCAACAACAGCTTCGGCAGCAGCCCGGTGATCACCGGCGGGGCCGCGCTCTCGCTGACGGGCACCAACAGCTTCGTGGGCGATATCAACGTCAACGGTTCGTTGACCGCCAGCGGCGCTGCGGCTCTAGGCGATGTCGGCAACAACATCATCATCTCGGGTGGGGCACTGAACATCGGCACGACCGGCGGAAGCCTGACCGGACGCACCGTCACACTCAGCGGCACGGCGGTCAGCCTCTTTGGGGCGGGTATCGGCGGCGCCCATTTCACCGGCACCGGCGGTCTTTCCGTCAATCCCGGAGTGAACCTGACCGACGATACCAACAACTACACCGGTGCAACCAGCTTCGTTGGCGCTGGCACCTCCACCTTCACCTCGATCGGCAATCTGGGTCAGGCCAGTTCCCTAGGAGCGCCCACCACAGTTGCGAACGGCACCATCAGTATATCGAATCCGAGTGGAACTGCCGGAACTCGCATCGCCATCTATGCCGGCGATGGCGATGTATCGAACCGCAATTGGGGTCTATTCTCCAACGGTTATCGTGGCACGGGCCTCAGCAATAGCGGCACTGGCACCCTGACGCTGACAGGCTCAATCTCGGTGGGCAATGCCGGTACCGCCCAGGCGCCTTCCTTCACCGCGGCAACTGCCGACCTGGAACTGCTCGGTGTCATCAGCGGCGGCAGCGCTACATTTAGCGCGAACGCCGGGCAGGTTTTAAGGCTTGGCGATGCCAACACCCTAACGGGCACCGGCATCGTCGGCGCGGGCAAGGTTGTCGCGGCGACCCTGGCGAATACCGGCGTCGCCAGCTCGCTGGGCGCGGGAACTACAACCAGCATTAGCGGCACCTTGAGCTATGTCGGGGCGGGCGCCAGCACCAACCGCAACTGGGTAATCAGCGGCACGCTCAGCAACGACGGCAGCGGCGCGCTGGCGTTGAGCGGAAGCACGACCCTCAGCGGCACCGGCACGCTGGGCGGCAGCTTCACCGGCGCCGACAATGTGGCTTCGGGCGTGATCTCGGGCGCCGGCAACCTGCGCGGCGCAGGTGCTGGAACCTGGGTCGTCTCGGGCGCGAACACCTATACCGGCCAGACCATCGTCGACAGCGGCACGCTGCGCGCGGGATCGGCCACGGCCTTCGCCGGCTCGAAGACGTTCCAGGTCAATGGCGGCACGCTGGATCTCAACGGTTTCGACCAGACGCTGACCACCCTGACCGGCACCGGCGGTACGCTCAACCTTGGCAGCGCGAAGCTGACGATAGACGGGCCGACCGGCACCACCGCAAGCTTCGGTGGCAGCATCTCCGGCAGCGGCGGGCTCAGCAAAACGGGCAACAGCATCCAGACGCTGACCGGCGCCAGCACCTATACCGGCGACACGACCATCGGCGGAGGCACGCTTGCCCTCGACTTCAGCGCGGCCGGCGGTCCGACGAGCAATATCGTCGGCAGCGATTCTACCCTGGTCATGACCGGCGGCACGCTGAAGGTGACCGGTGCCGCGAATGAGGGCGACACGCAGACCTTCGACGGCCTGACGATCACCGCCGGCAACAACACGATCAATGCGGTATCCGGCACCGGCGGCGGCAGCCTGACCGTCAATCTCGGCGCCATCACCCGCACCGGCGGGCTGATGAACTTCAACCTGCCGACCAGCGGCAACATCACCACCAGCAACACGTCGCTCGGCGGCTGGGCCACCGTCAACGGCACCGACTATGCCAAGGTCGTGGGCGGCAACATCCTCGCCTTCACCGACGCCGACTACACCGACAAGGACAATGCCGCCAACTGGCTGGACAACGAGTTCATCACCGATGTGACCGGCTTCTTCGGCACGGTGAGCGGTACCAAGCAGCTTGGCGGCCTGCGCTATACCCAGGCGGTTTCCACCACCGTGACCGTCAGCCCCGGCGAGACGCTGGGCGTGGACGGCACGATCATCGTCGCCCCGACAGTGCTGGGCAACAACCAGCTGATCACCGGCGGCAAGATGACCGGCGCCAATGGCGGCGTGCTGGGGGTCCAGCAGAACAGCACCGGCAATTTCACCATCGCTTCGCAGATCGTCGACAACGGTCCGGGCATGGGGTTCACCAAGGCGGGCACGGGACTGGTCACGCTCACCAACACGGCCAACAGCTATACCGGCGCCACCCGCGTCGTGCAGGGCACGCTGGCGGTGGCCAGCATCGGCAATGGCGGCGCGGCGAGCAGCATCGGCGCGTCCTCGGCGAATTCGTCCAATCTGGTGCTGGAAGGCAGCACGCTGCGCTATACCGGCACGGGCGATACCAGCGACCGCGGTTTTACCTTCGGCAAGTCGGGCGCCATCCTGGGTGCCGGGGTCGAGGTCACCAACGCGAACGCCAATCTCGTCTTTTCAGGTCTCGTCACCAGCGCCGATGGAGCCGACTTCACCAAGAGCGGTGCCGGCACGCTGACGCTCGCCAACTCCAATAACGACTTTACCGGCGCCGTCGCCGTCACCGGCGGCCTGTTGGCGGTAAGCACGCTGCCCAATGGCGGACAGGTCAGCCCGATCGGCCAGAGCAGCAGCGCTCCGGCCAACCTGACGCTGAGCGGCGGCGGCGGATTACGCTATACCGGCGTCACGACCACCACCAATCGCGGCTTCACCCTGGGGACCGGCGGCGGCGTCGTCGATGTCAGTGCGGGCGGCACGACGCTGACGGTCGGCGGCCAGGTGGTGGGCGGCGGCGCCCTGACGAAGAACGGTGCGGGCACTCTGGTCCTGACCGCGGCCAATACCTATACCGGCGGCAATACGGTCAATGCCGGCATCCTGCGCGCGGGCGCCGCGAATGCCCTGGGGAGTGGACCGATGACGCTCGCCAATGTGGCCGGCGCGCAGCTCGATCTCAACAATTTCAACACTGTCATCGGCGCTCTCAATGGCGGCGGTGCCAATGGCGGCAATGTCGCGCTGGGTTCGGCCACGCTGCAGATCAATGGCGGCAACGGCAGCTATTCGGGCACGATCAGCGGCACCGGTGGCATCCTGCGCACGGGCGGCGGCACCCAGACCTTCACCGGCTGCAACAACAGCTATACCGGTGCGACCAACTTGCAAGGCGCGAACATCAGCACCGATTGCATCCGCAACGGAGGCGTGGCCAGCGGCATCGGCGCCTCGAGCAGCGCTGCGACCAATCTGGTCTTCAACAATGCCTCGCTGATCTACACCGGCGGCAGCGTCACCACCGACCGCGGTTTCCAGCTGTCGGCGAATATCGGCGCCATCAATGTGTCCAACGCCGCCACCACCCTGACCTTCACCGGCAATGTCGTCGGCGCCGGCAGCTTCCGCAAGGACGGCCCGGGCACGCTGATCCTGTCCGGCACGAACACATCGACCGGCAACACCCAGGTTTCGGGCGGCGTGCTGCGCGCGGGGGCGACCAACGCCTTTGGTCCGCAGGGACACATGACGCTCGACAACACCGCCGGCGTCGTGCTCGACCTCGCGGGCTTCGACACGGTGGTGACCTCCCTGATCGGCGGCGGCGCCAATGGCGGGAACATCAGCCTGGGCAATGCGACGCTGACGATCAATGGCGTCGACACCCGTTCCTATGCGGGCGCCATCAGCGGCACCGGCGGGCTGATCAAGAACGGCGCCAACATCCAGGCGCTCACCGGCTGCAACAGCAGCTATACCGGCAGCACGGTTATCAATGCCGGGACGCTCCAGGTCACCTGCCTGGCGAACGGCGGCATCAACAGTTCGATCGGCGCCTCGTCTTCCAATCCGGCGAATCTGGTGATCGGCAACGGCGCTACCCTGCAATATGTCGGCGCGGCCACCACGACCGACCGGCAGTTCACGCTGGGCGCGGGCGGCGCCACGCTCGATTCTTCCGGCACCGGCCCCATACAGTTCACCTATGGCGGCCCGGTAACGCTGGCCGGCAACGGCCCGCGCACCTTGACGTTGGCCGGCACCAATACCGGCACCAATATCCTGGCCGCCCGACTGGACGACAATGTCGCCGGCGTCACTTCGCTCGCCAAGACCGGCACCGGCACCTGGCGCCTGACCAATCAGGCCAGCAGCTATACCGGCGCGACCACCATCGGCGGCGGGATACTGATCGTCGACAAGCTGGCTGATGGCGGCATGGCCAGCAGCGTCGGTGCGTCCTCCAACGCGGCCGGCAACCTGGTGATCGGCAAGGATTCGACGCTGCGTTACGTCGGCGCGGGAGACACGACTAACCGTCAGTTCACGCTCGATACCGGTGTAACCTATATCCAGTCTTCGGGAACCGGCGCGCTCGTCTTCGCCAACACCGGGACGGTCGGCCTGACCGGCACCAACGCGACGCGAACGATTGCCCTGGGCGGCACCAACACCGGCCTTAACACGATGGGCGGTGCCATCGGCGACAACGGCACCGGCGCCACGACGCTCGCCAAGAACGACGGCGGCACCTGGGTTCTCACCGGCAACAACACCTATTCGGGCAACACCGTCATCAATGACGGCAATCTGATGATCGGCAATGGCGGCACCACCGGCAATGCCGGTGTCGGCAACGTCATCGTCAATTCGCCAACGTCCACCCTGTCCCTCAATCGCAGCGACACTTTTACGTTCGGCGGCACGCTGAGCGGGCCTGGCACCCTGGCGCAGATCGGCACGGGCACCAGCGTGCTGACATCGCTGAACAATGCGATTGCCAAGACGACCATCAGCGCCGGCACGTTGCAGGTGAATGGCAGCCTGGAAACGCCGACCATCGCCATGACAGGCAGTTCAACCCTGGCCGTCGGCGGCACGGTTCAGGCCGCCGGCCCTACCCAGACCGCCATCACCGGCGATGCCGGCAACAACACCATCAACGTCAACGCCGGCGGCGTTCTCCGGGCGACGGGCGATCTGGACGGCGGCAGCGACACCGTCAATCTGGCCGGCACGCTGAATACAGGCGCCGGGGCGCTCGACCTCGCCGCCGGCAACGACACGCTGGCGCTCCAGGATGGCGGAGCCGTCATTGGAGCAATCAATGCCGGCACCGGCGGCGAAACCGGCGAGGGCGACACGCTGCAGGTGAATACCGTTGCGGGCCGCACCCTCGACGGCAGCAACGTGGCGAGCTTCGAAACCCTGGACAAGCAGGGCTCCGGTACGCTGGTCCTGACCGGCAATCACAGCTACAGCGCCGGCACGACGATCGAGACGGGGGTGCTGCAGGTCGGCTTCGGCACCACCGCCGGCGCGCTCGACACGCCGAGCGTGCTTAACAACGGCAGGCTCGCCTTCAATCTGAACAACAATTACACATTCGGCGGCACGATCTCCGGCACGGGCGGCCTGACCAAGTCCGGCCTCGGCACGACGACGCTGACCGGCAACAACAGCTATGCCGGATCCACCGTCATCACTGCCGGCACGCTGCTCGTCAACGGCGATCAGTCCGCCGCGACGGGCCAGACCACCGCCGGAAATGCCACGACGCTCGGCGGTATCGGCATTATCGGCGGCAACGTCACGATCCAGGCAGGCGGTACGCTCAGCCCTGGCGACGCCGGCAATGCACCTGGCGCGCTCACCATCGGCGGCAACCTCACGCTCAACAACACGTCGGCCGTCAACGTCAATTTCGGCCAGGCGAACGTGCCGGGCGGACCGCTCAACGATCTCATCAATGTCGGCGGCAACCTGACGCTCGACGGCACGCTCAACATCACGCAGACGCCGGGCGGCACCTTCGGGCCGGGCGTCTATCGCATCCTCAACTATGGCGGTTCGCTGACGAATAACGGACTGAACGTCACGTCACCTGATTATTTCGTCCAGACCGCGGTCGCCAACCAGGTCAACCTCGTCAATTCCGCGGGGCTGACGCTCAGCTTTTGGGACGGCAATGCCGGCCCCCATTCCAACGGTGCGGTGGATGGCGGCAGCGGCACCTGGCGGGCGGCCAGCGACCAGAACTGGACCGATGCCAGCGGCACCTTCGCCGCGCCCTTCGCCAACGCCAGCTTCGCCGTCTTCCAGGGTGCCGCCGGGACGGTCACGGTCGACAACACCAACGGGCAGGTGCAGGCGGCGGGCATGCAGTTCGCCACCGGCGGCTATCTGATCCAGGGCGGCGACGTCGCTTTGGTCGGGCCGCAATCGACCATCCGCGTCGGCGACGGCACCGCAGCCGGTGCGGCCTATGTGGCGACAATCACCTCAAACCTCACCGGCAGCAGCCAGCTACTGAAGACGGAGCTCGGCACGCTGGTGCTGTCCGGCACCAACAGCTACAGCAGCGGCACCGCGATCAATGGCGGCACGGTTCAGGTCGCAACCGACAGCAATCTCGGCGACGCGTCCGGCGGCCTTTCGCTGAACGGCGGCACGCTGCACACGTCGGCCGATATCACTTCTGCCCGCGCCGTGACGCTCAATGCCGGCGGCGGTACCTTCGACACCGACAGCGCGACCAGCCTGGCGCTGACCAACGCCGTGAGCGGCGCCGGGACTTTGACCAAGGAAGGCGGCGGCACGCTCGTGCTCAGCGGCGCCAACAGCTACCAGGGCGGCACCGTCATCAATGGCGGCACTGTCGAAATCACGGCCGACAACAATCTCGGCGATGCTGCCGGCAAGGTGACCTTTGACGGCGGCACGCTGCATCAGAGCCTGTCGAGCATTGTAACCGGACGCGATGCCACGCTTCAGGCGGGCGGCGGAACATTCCAGGTCGACAGCGCCCTACAGTGGGAGGGCGCCGTCAACGGAGCAGGGGCGCTCACCAAGACGGGCACCGGGGCGCTGTTCCTCGGCGCCGACAACACCTACGCCGGCGGCACGACGATTGCGAGCGGCACCTTGTTGCTGGGTACCGGAGGCACCACGGGCTCCATCTTGGGCGATGTGGTCGATAACGGCACCCTCAGCTTCAACCGCTCCGACCTCTATACCTTTGACGGCACGATCTCCGGCAGCGGCGGCGTCAGCGAGGACGGCACGGGCAACACCGTGCTCACGGCCGACAACAGCTACGGCGGCACCGCGCTGATCGCCGGGGGTGGCGGGCTCTACATCAATGGCAACCAGGCGGCCGCGACCGGACTGACCGACGTCAATTTCGGCACGCTTGGCGGCAACGGCACCATCGGCGGCGATGTTTTCGTCGACGCGGCCGGCAGGCTGGCCCCCGGTGGCCTGGATTCAACGCCCGGCACGCTCACCATCAACGGCAACCTCGAACTGGCCGACGGCTCGAACCTCGATTACTCGTTCGGCCAGGCCGGCGTGGTTGGCGGCGCCTACAATGACCTCGCGGTCGTGCACGGCAATCTGGCGCTCGACGGCACGATCAACGTGACGGAGGCGCCCGGCGGCAATTTCGGGCCGGGCATCTATCGCGTCATCAGCTTTGACGGAACGCTCAACGACCAGGGTCTCGACTCAACATCGAGCGACTACAGCGTGCAGACCTCGATCGCGCATCAGGTCAATCTCGTAAACACTTCCGGCGTGCTGCTCAACTTCTGGGATGGCGCAGCCGGGCCGAAAGGCGACGGAACGATCAACGGGGGCGACGGCGTCTGGCAGAACTCCGCCGGCAACGACAACTGGACCAACAATGACGGGACGCTCAACGCTCCCTACCAGGATGGCGTCTTCGCCATCTTCGCCGGCGCTGCCGGTACGGTCGATGTCGACGACAGCCTGGGTGACATTCACTCCGCCGGCATGCAGTTTGCGACCGGCGGCTACACGATCCAGGGCGACGGCATCGCGCTCGACGGACCGCAGGCGACTATCCGCGTCGGTGACGGCACGCTGGTCGGCGCCGCCTACACGGCAACCATCGCTTCGAACCTCACCGGCGCCAGCCAACTGGCGAAGACCGACCTCGGCACGCTCGTGCTCGGCGGTGCCAACAGCTACACCGGCGGCACCGCCATCCATGGCGGCACGCTGCAGGTTTCGGCCGACGCCAACCTTGGCGACGCATCCGGCGGCTTGAGCCTGGACGACGGTACGACGCTGAGGACCACTGCGGTATTCAGCTCGACGCGCGGTATTGACCTTACCGTGGGCACCGGCACCTTCCAGACCGATGCGGATCTCACTTTGTCGGGCGTGATCACGGGCGCCGGCGGCCTCAACAAGACCGGCGCCGGCGCGCTGACCCTCACCGGTGCGAACAGCTATGCAGGGTCAACCACAGTCACGGCCGGCGGCCTCTATGTCGATGGCGACAACAGCGCGGTCGCCGGTTCGGTCTCTGTCGGAAGCGGCGCGACCATCGGCGGCAAGGGCTCGATCGGCGGCGATGTCACGGTTGCCGACGGCGCAACCCTGTCGCCGGGTTCGGCCGACGGCACGCCAGGCACGCTGGCGATCGCCGGCAATCTCAATTTGTCTAGCGGCTCGGTCCTCAACTACTCCCTCGGGCAGGCCGACGTCGTCGGCGGGGCGCTCAACGACCTGACCACGATCGGCGGCAATCTGGTGCTCGACGGCATTTTGAACGTCAGCGTCAGCGCTGGCGGCACCTTCGGGCCAGGCGTCTACCGCATCTTCAGCTACAGCGGCACGCTGACCAACAATGGCCTGGTGGTCGGCTCGATCCCGTCATCGGGCTATATCCAGACCTCGATCGATCACCAGGTCAACATCGTCAACACGCAAGGGCTCACCTTCAACTATTGGGATGGCAAGGTCGGCCCCAAGAACAATGGCGCGGTCAATGGCGGTGATGGCGTCTGGGAGGCAGCGGCCGGCAACGACAACTGGACCGATGAGGCAGGAACGGCCAATGCCGGCTTCGCCGACGCATCCTTCGCGATCTTCGCGGGCCACGCGGGAACGGTGACGGTGGACAACGGTCTCGGCCAGGTGACCGCATCGGGCATGCAGTTCATGACCGACGGCTACGTTGTCCAGGGCGACGGGATCGAGCTCACCGGACCGTCGAGCAGCATCGTCGTCGGCGACGGCACGGCGGCGGGCGCGGGGATGACCGCAACGATCGCCTCGGCTCTCTCTGGCGACGTGCAATTGGTGAAGTCGGATCGCGGCACACTGGTCCTGACCGCCATCAACAGCTACACCGGCGGCACCGCGATCAATGGCGGCACGCTCAGGGTCTCGCAGGACGCCAATCTGGGCGATGCCGCCGGCGCGCTCTCCTTCGACGGCGGCACGCTCGACACGACCGGCAGCTTTGCCACCTCACGTGCTGTCAGCGTGATGAGCTCCGGCACCATCTCGACAGCGGCCGCCACGACCTTGACCCTGAACGGGGCTGTGACCGGGTCGGGTGCGTTCACCAAGGCAGGACAGGGAACGCTTGTTCTGACGGCGGCAGGCTCGACCTTCGCCGGACCGACCTCTATCCAGCAGGGCACGCTCGCGGCGCGCGCGGCGGACGCGCTGGGCTCCGGCTCCGCATTCACCGTCGCTTCCGGCGCGACTCTCGATCTCGGCGGCTTCAACCAGGCCGTCGCCTCGCTCAACAACAGCGGCTCGGTCCGTCTCGGCGTCGCGCCCGGCACGACGCTGACCATCAACGGCGACTACACCGGCGCCGGCGGCACCATCTTCCTCAATGCCGCGCTCGATGGCGATACTTCGACCACCGACAAGCTGGTGGTGCACGGCAGCACCTCAGGCACCTCCGTGCTTTCCGTCACCAATGTCGGAGGGGCAGGAGTCCAGACAGTGGAAGGGATCAAGATCGTGGACGTCGATGGCAGCTCGGCGGGTTCGTTCACACTTGCCGGCGACTATGTCTTCCAGGGCGACCAGGCCGTGGTCAGCGGCGCCTATGCCTATCGGCTCTATCAGAACGGCGTGAGCACGCCGGCCGACGGCGACTGGTATCTCCGCTCGGCGTTGATCAACAATCCGCTCTATTCGCCGGCCGTGCCGATCTATGAGGCCTATCCCGGCGTGCTGCAGAGCCTGAACGAGCTCGGCACCCTGCAGCAGCGCGTCGGCAACCGCTCGTGGACTGGAGCAGGCCAGGGCGCCGACGAGATCGGCAGCGTCCCGACCCAGAGCGCCATCTGGGCCCGCATCGAGGCGGCGCATACAAGGCAGAGCCCTGAGAGCGCCACCACCGTCTCGGACTACGACGTGACCACCTGGAAGCTGCAGTCCGGCATCGACGGGCTGCTTTACGAGGATGCCACCGGCGTTCTTCTCGGCGGCCTCACCTTCCACTACGGGACGGCGTCGTCGGACATATCATCGATCTACGGCGTCGGCTCCATCCGGGCCACCGGCTACGGCTTCGGCGGCACGCTGACCTGGTATGGCGACAACGGCTTTTACACCGACGCTCAGGGCGAGGTGACGTGGTATGACAGCGATCTCAAGTCCGCCACGCTGGGCAGCGATCTCGCCAAGGGCAACAACGGATTTGGCTATGCGCTGAGCATCGAAGCCGGCCAGAAGCTTGCGCTGCAGGGAAAATGGACGCTGACGCCGCAGGCTCAGCTCGCCTATTCCTCGGTTCGCTTCAACAGCTTCACCGATCCGTTCGATGCGGCGGTATCGCTGAGCGGCAGCGATGTTCTGATCGGCCGCGCCGGCCTATCGCTGGACTATGAGGATGCCTGGACGGGCGCGCAAGGCAAGATCAGCCGCTCGCACCTTTACGGCATCGCCAACCTCTATTACGATTTCTTGGACGGCAACGACGTGGATGTGTCGGGCACGGCGCTGCATGAGCACGACCAGCCGCTCTGGGGCGGTGTGGGTGTCGGCGGATCGCTCTCCTGGGCGGACGACCGCTACACGGTCTACGGCGAAGCCTTCGCCAAATCGAGCCTGAAAAACTTCGGCGACAGCCGGGCAATCGGCGCAAAGCTCGGCTTCAGCGTGCGCTGGTAGGAGCTGAGCATCGGCAACCGGTCGGAGAATTCCCGGTCTGAGAATTCAGTGAGTGTCTACTGCAGATCATGCCACGATGCCGACATCGGATGACCGCACCCACTGATGCGACTGAGTATTCGAGGGGCGGCTGCTCATCCGTTGCCGGCAGCACTTTGGCCGGCATGTGCCGGGCGAGATGAGCGATGCGTCAGCGCCAGAAATCCAGAACCTCCTCCGCAGCGGCGACTTCGACATGATGCGAATATCGCGTCGTGAACAGCTTGAGTATATTTTCGTAGGCTTCGTCCGATGTGCTGCAGATCGCATCCTCGACCAGGATCGTTCTGTAACCGAAGTCGATCGCTCCGAGCAGCGTCGCCAAGACGCACATGTCGGCCTCGCCACCGCTGACGATGAGCTCGGTCACACCTTCCGCCTGAAGGCTCCGGTGGAGCTCGCCCGTCAGCCAAGGTGAGTAAACGGGCTTATCGAAAACGCGAGCCGGCGGCACGAAATCACGCAGTTCGGGCAGCAGTTCGAGGCTGCCCGGGCCGGCACATTCGATAGTCATCTGCGACCAGCGCTCATAGTATTGACGCCAATGGCCCTGGCCTTCGCCAGGTCTTCTCGCCGTCATGAACCTGGTGAAAATCGTTCGCTCCGGTCTGCCATCGACAAGCGAAAGCACCTTCGGCAGGATGGCGGGCAGCCACTCAACCGCCCATGGCCCAGGCGGCAAGAACATCATCTGCATGTCGACGCAAATGTGGACGGCTCGTGTTGAGATTGGCGTCATCGCGATCCACAACTTCCCTGCCGTGAAAGCTAAGCCTTTGTGTCGCCCAATGCTTGCGCCGTCGGAGCGGTGTCGACGCTCGTTTCGCGGCCGGCCTCGGCGAGGACCGTGTCAGCGAGGTACTCTTTCAAATCGCCGACCTCATCGCTGATTTCTTCCGCGAGGATGCCTTCCCGCTCCGCGTCCGCGATGCAAGCTCTCGCCAGTCTTTCTGCCGCGGCTTCCGGGGATGCTTCGGCGGCCGGTCTAATCGCATGCCCCTCGATCCACTCCTCGACGAAGTGTCCCGGTTTGTTGACGAGGATATCGACCTGGGCTGGGTTGGCTGTAGGCGCAGGAAGAGTGTCGACCTTCATGACTTGAACTCCGGATTTGTGAATCACAAACGCGGACGCTTGAGCAAGGATGCATAGTCTCTGCCCCTCCCGGAGGGCTGTGATCGTAATGTGAAGGAGAGCTGATGGCGCGTTCGTCCGAACGGCAAGAGCATGGCCCGCGCCTTTGTTGGATTGAGCGTAAGCGTAGCGCGGTTGGTTTCACTTACGCTTGCGGTCGAGACGCTTGAGCGATTCGCGCAGTTTGTCAGGAAGCCAGCGGTTTACGTGAAACAAGGGCAAGCTGCGTAGATATCGGCGCATGGTTTCATTCGAGAATTGCCGCCTAAGAAGAGCGGCTGTGGACTTGTTGTCGCGTTTCTCGGCCATGGTTGCAGGTCAAACAGAGGCGGCTTGCTTAATCAAAAACTTGTTCCACAGTCCGTTGTTCCCCCAAGTCACAAACAGTGAAGGGTCCACTGCCGATTTGCGGCCCCTGATTTTTGAAGGGCCATGTGTAGCGATCCCACGGCCTTCTGATGTGGCGCCGCGACGGCCTTGCTCTGCTGCGATGCCTTCTCGCGCAGCCCGCGGAGCGTTGCAGGCAATAGAAGGCGGGAAAATCCCATCGCTGCTCTTACCGATGTGGCGATGCCAAAATGTCGGGACGCGAACTGGCCGACAAAAGTGAAGCTGGTCCAGCCGTCCTCAAAGGTGCTCTACACCGCCGGCCATACAACAACGGCAGGCTAGCTTTCGCTATGCTTCGTCAAAACGACTGCCTTCCTTGGAAGGATCCCGCGACAGCACACGTTCTTCCTCATCGTCGGGCAAGGCTTCGTCGCTCTCCTGATAGGGGTTGTCGTCATCCTCTTCGGGGAGGACGCCTTGTGCTTCGGCATCGTCCTCCGGATCGCCGTTTATGGCGACGCTGCCAGGCGGCACCCGACCATTATCAAGAGCGTCCCAGTCCTGTTGTTCGATGCCGGGAGCTTCGGTTTCATCCCGCCTTGCGGCTCGCTGCTTGTCGCGCGGATCCATTTTCCTGTCTCCAAGATAGGTGCGTTCGTGACGCGGGGCTGTTCTAAAGACAAACCGTTTGAGGGGGTCGGTTGTTCCGGATGGGCGCTGCTACGAGATCTGCTCGAACGTGCATTGTCGCGGCGCTTTTTCGGGCCGCCAGCGAATGAATCGAGTGCCATGCCGGAAACGCTCGCCGGTGACGTGGTCGAAGCGGACTTCCACGACCAGTTCCGGCCGCAACGGCTCCCATTCGCCACTGCGCTCCGTGCTCCACCGGCTCGGCCCACCCGGCGCCTTGCCGGTGAAGCCGGGCCCGCCACGCAGCGCCTCCAACTTCTTCGTGAGCGTGGCTCGTTCCTCGTTGGCGATTGTCGAGGTAAAACCGACATGGTCAAGCAAGCCCCGCTCATTGTAGAGGCCGAGCAATAGCGATCCGACCTGTGATTTGCCGTTCAGATAACGGAAGCCGCCGACCACGCAGTCGGCAGTACGCAGCCGCTTGACCTTGATCATCGCGCGCTCGCCCGGGTGATAAGGATCGTTCAGCCGTTTGGCGACGACGCCGTCGGTAGAGCCATGCCCGGCGCCTTCCAGCCATCGCCTGGCGGTCGCGAAACTCGTGGTGCGGGGCGAGAGCTGAAGAGCGTCGGTGTTTGCTTGCGCGACGAAGTCTTCAATTGCCGTGCGCCTTTGCGTCAATGCGGCTTCGAGCAGCGATTTGCCGCCCGGCGCGACCAGCATATCAAACAGGATCAGTCGCGCCGGCGTTTCCGCGCTCAGCTTGCGAATGCGGCTCTCGGCCGGATGAAGCCGCATCTGCAGGGCGTCGAAGGACGCGGCGCCGCCGATCTCGATGACGATTTCGCCGTCGACCACGAAATCCTTGGCTTCGAGGTTTTGCATCATTGCCGTCAGTTCGGGAAAGTAACGCCCAAGCGGCTTGCCCGACTTCGCCCTGAGATCGACCGCATTGCGATTCTTGAAAGCGAGGCAGCGAAACCCATCCCATTTCGGTTCGAACTGCCAGATGCCTTTGTCCTGCGGCAGTGCTTCGTCGATCCGAGCCTCCATTGGGGATGTATCGAGGGGGAGAGGAAACGCGTCGGTCGCGGCCGCTGCCATCGTCCGCCCTCAGGCGTCGAGGTCGATCAAGGCGATGCCAAGGCCGGGGCGTTTGGTGCGCCGCAGGTGAACGGGCGATTCCGTCACCGTGACTTCGAGCGTAGGCTTGACGATGCCTTCAACAAGGTGGCCGCCGCGCGTCGACCCGTCGCTTAGACCCAGGACGGCATGGATATGCAGGCTCGGTCTGCTGCTGTCGTCGACCGCGATGTCGCCAATGGCGCTCAGAACCTCGCATTGTTGGCCGACCGGGATCTTGCGGTAAGATTTCGAGCCAAAGTCGAACCAGGCGACGGTTGCCTTCTCGAATGCGCCGATCGCGGTCAGCGAGGCGCCGGCAATTCCTTGCTCGCCGGCGAAGTCGGACAGGGCAGCAAATGCTTCCTCGCCTGGATCCAGCACGACCACGAATGTCCTTTGTCCAGACGTCTGCGCGACCAGTTTCGATTTCATATCGGCCCGCCATCAGCGTTGGTGTTGGCCGTAGAACTCGAAGCCGGCATGCATGTTCCCGCATGGTGAACATCTTCGAAGGATCACACTTCTGTGAGGCCTAGGATCCCGCGCGGACTAGGTCGGAACAATGGCCTGCATGAGTGGTTAGGCCCCGATGAGCAGCCAGCCAGGAGCGAGCCATGTCCCAGCCTTCCCTCCCATCCACGCTTGGCCTCAGCCGGCGAAACTTCATGACAGGCACGGTCTCGGCCGCCGCGGCACCATTGCTCGTTTCATCGGCCAAAGCCGAAGCGCCTGCCGCCGCTGGCGCAGAACTTCGCGAGCCAGTGGTGACGTCGATGCGGATCAACAAGCAGGCTTATGAGCTGTCGCTCGACACCAGAACCAGCCTGCTTGACGCGTTGCGAGATCATGTCGGGTTAACCGGCACCAAGAAGGGTTGCGACCATGGACAGTGCGGGGCGTGCACGGTTCTCGTCGACGGCAAACGTGTGCTCTCCTGTCTCAGTTTCGCGGTGATGAATGCCGGCAAGGATGTGACGACCGTCGAGGGGCTGGCATCCAGCGACGGTAAGCTGCATCCGATGCAGCAGGCCTTCATCGACCACGATGCGTTCCAGTGCGGCTACTGCACGCCGGGCCAAATCCTGTCGGCCATTGGTTGCATCAATGAAGGGCACGCAAAATCCGAAGACGACATCCGCGACTATATGAGCGGCAATATCTGCCGTTGCGCCGCCTATCCAAACATTGTCGCTGCCGTCCTGCAGGCACGCGATCAGATGAAGGGAGCCTGATATGCGTCCCTTCGTCTACGAACAGCCGACCGACATCTCCGCGGCCGTCGCGATCGCATCCCGCTTCACGACCGAGGACGACCAGCCGACGCGAGCGAATGCGCAGTTCATCGCCGGGGGCACCAACCTTGCCGATTATATGAAGCTCGGCGTTGCCGAGCCGAACCGGCTGGTCGACCTCAACCGGCTCAAGGATCCAGGCCTCAGGCAAATCCGGGTGACCGACGAGGGCATCCGCTTCGGCGCCCTGGTGCGTATGGGCGAGGCTGCAGATCACGCCGAGCTCAAGCATGGCTATCCCGTTATTGCCGACAGCTTGCGGCTGGCCGCAAGCGGCCAGATCCGCAACATGGCAAGTCTCGCCGGCAATGTCCTGCAACGCACGCGCTGCGAATATTTTCGCGAGACATCCTGGCACTGCAACAAGCGCGTGCCAGGATCGGGCTGCGCTGCGATGGAGGGTTTCAACCGGCAGCATGCGGTGCTGGGCGGCAGCGATGCCTGCATCGCGACCTATCACGGCGACTTTGCCCAGGCGCTGATCGCGCTCGACGCTGTCGTGCGTGCCGAGGGCTCGCGTGGGGCGCGAAAGATACCGCTCGCCAAGCTGCATCGCCAGCCGCGCGATACGCCTGAGATCGAGACCGATCTCGCTGCTGACGAGATCATCACCGCCATAGAAGTGCCGGCTGTGCCATGGGCCCGGCGCTCGCTTTATCTGAAGATCCGAGACCGCGAATCCTACGCGTTCGCGCTGGCTTCGGCGGCCGTTGCGCTCGACCTGGACGGCGACAACGTTCGCGAGGCGCGCATTGCCCTGGGCGGCGTGGCGACCGTGCCCTGGCGCGCCAAAGCGGCGGAGGAAGCCCTGCAAGGAAAGACGCTCGACGAGGCTTCGGCGGGAACGGCGGCGGATGCCGCCTTCGCCGGGGCCGAGCCGCGCCAGCACAACGCATTCAAGATCGAGCTCGGCAAGCGAACGCTGGTGCGCGCGCTGCTCGAAACCCGCGACATGAAGGTGTGACCATGGACACTGCCGCTCCGAGACCGAAAGAGAACCAGGGCCAACCGCTGCCGCGCGTCGATGCACGGCTTAAGGTCACCGGGCAGGCGCACTACCCCGCCGACCTGCCGACCGCCAACATCGCCTACGGCGCGCTGGCCACCAGCAGTATTGCCAAGGGCAAGGTGGCCAAGCTTCATCTCGACGACGCCCGTGCCGTGCCCGGGTTGCTCGACATCGTCACGTATGGCGACATGGACAACGTCGAGAAGCCGAAATTCGGCAATTCCGGCGCCACCTCGATCGGGCCGCTGCATGACCGGACGATCTTCCACGACGGCCAGATCATCGCGCTCGCGGTTGCCGAGACATTCGAGGCGGCCGAAGAGGCGGCGCAGTTGATCCGCGCCGAGTATGATGCGGAGACGCCCACGGCGAGCTTCGACAGTCCGGGCACGGCGACCATTCCCGCCGCCGGCAAGAGTCCCCTGTTCAAGGAAGACGTGAAGGCCGGCGACTTCGATGCCGCCTATAGAGAGGCCGCGGTGAAGATCGACGCGCGCTATTCGACGCCCACGCAGCACCATAATCCGATCGAGCTGTTCTCGACCACCGCCTTCTGGCAGGGCGACCAACTGATCGTCCACGAGCCCTCGCAAAACGTGACCGGCTGGAAGGTCGAGCTTGCCAGGCAATTGAAGATCGATCCCGCAAAGGTGCGCATCGTCAGCCCCTTCATCGGCGGCGCCTTCGGATCCAAGGGACCGATGACGCCGCGCACCGCCATCGTCGCGGTTGCCGCCAGGCGGCTCGGCCGACCGGTGCGTTGCGTGACCAGCCGGATGCAGGCCTTCGGCACCCAGACCTACAGGGCGGAGACAAGGCACCGCATCCGGATCGGCGCCGGCAAGGACGGCCGCATCACTGCCTTCGCGCATGAGGGCTGGGAGGTCACCTCGCGGCCGGACTCCTATGTCGTGGGCGGCACGTCGGCCACCGGCCGCATGTATGGCTATGGCTCGGTGCTGACACATGTCTCGCTGGTGCAAGCGGACCGCAATACTCCCGGCTACATGCGCTCGCCGCCCGAGACCCCTTATGTCTATGCGTTGGAAAACGCCATGGACGAAATGGCGGTGGCGCTTGGCATGGACCCGGTGGAATTCCGCCGGATAAATGAACCGAAAACAGAGCCGATCGGCAAAAAGCCGTTCTCCAGCCGCTCGCTGATCCAGTGCTATGACCAGGCGGCCGAGGCTTTTGGCTGGGCGAAGCGGGACGCGAAAGTAGGAGCGATGCGCGACGGCGACTGGCTGGTCGGCATGGGCTGCGCGACGGCGATCTATCCAACCGCGGTCGCGCCATGCGCGGCGCGGGTGCGCCTGACCGTCGATGGCGATGTGCGGCTGCAATGCGGTTCGCACGAGATCGGAACCGGCGTGCGCACCGTAGCCGGTCAGATGGCGTCGGAACGTCTCGGCGTCAGCATCGATCGGATCAGCGTCGAGATGGGCGACAGCAGCCTGCCTCCCGCTCCTGTCTCGGGGGGCTCGATCTCCACCGCGAGCGTCTGCTCGGCAGTGCTGAAGGCCTGCGATGCCATCCGCGCCAAGCTCTATGCCGGCGCGACCGCCGAGGGCGGTCCGCTGGCGGGCTCTCATAACGAGGAACTCGACCTCGCCGACGGAAAGATCGTGGCCAAGGGCGGCGCTTCGGCAAAGGTCGAAGATGTCCTGAAGACCATGCAGGTTGGAGCAATCGAGGAATACGCCGAGTTCGCGCCCAAGGGTGCGACGCCCGAAGCGCTGAAGAAGCTCTATGCCGGCATGCCGGAATTCCACGGTGGCGAGCAGGATGAGGATTCGGTGAAATACGCCTTCGGCGCCGAGTTCGTCGAAGCCCGCATCAACCGCTACACGAGGGAAATCCGGGTGCCGCGCATCGTCGGCGCGTTCGCGGCCGGGCGCATCATGAACACGCGCACCGCGCGCAGCCAGCTGATGGGCGGCATGATCTGGGGCATCGGCCAGGCGCTGCATGAAGCGACGGAAGTCGACAGCCGCTATGCCCGCTATGTCAACCGCGACCTGCAGGACTATCTCGTGCCGGTGAATGCCGACATCAGGGACCTGCAGGTGATCCTGGTTCCGGAAGTCGACCACGCGGTCAACCCTGCCGGCGTGAAGGGCTTGGGCGAACTGGGCAATGTCGGCACGGCCGCGGCTGTTGCCAGCGCAGTCTACCATGCCACCGGCAAACGCATCCGCGATTTGCCGATCAGGATCGAGCAACTTCTCGTTTGAGGTCTATTCCTTCAATCCGGCCACGCGCTCGAGCAAAGGCCTTTGCAGGAAGGGAACGGCGCCAATCGTCAACATGACGAGGTTCCTGAATGTCTGGACGAAGCTGTTGGTCGACTGCGCCGTGGACAAAATACGTTCGCTCAACTCGATCCAGCGACGCCCTACCGGTCGACGCTCATCCGTGTAGCCCGCAAGCGTGCCGTCGTCGAAACGCCGGGCGAAGCAAGCCGCGTCCTCGATACCGAGATTCATGCCGCGCGCGCCAAGCGGCGAATGGACATGCGCGGCATCGCCGCCCAAGAAGACGCGGGCGGCCTGATAGCGGACCGCCTGCTTTGCCGGAATGTGAAAATGGTCGGTCCGCAGCACCTTCGCTACGCGATAATCGCCAGGCACACGCGCCAACGCATCGGGCGTGTTGGATACCGAGCGAAAGCGATTGTCGCCGACCGGTATGATGAAGCCGACGTCGCCGTCACGATGCAGGAATGCCTGCGCCGCGCCCGGCTCATAAGGCCAGGATGCTATCTCGGCGTCGGTGATGCTCCATTGCCGCCTGTGCGTGTAGCCTTCGAATGCGATGCCCGACAATTTGCGGACCGAGCTGTCGGCGCCGTCGGCCCCAAAGACGATGTCGAAGCTTCGCCTTTCCTCCTCTTCACCGTTTCGCCTGGTCCGAACCTCCATTTTGTCGGCCTGCTGGGTGAGGCCGACCAGCTCAGTGTGCCATTCCACGTCGACGCCGAATGCCGCGACCGTCTCCGCCATGATCTTTTCGGTGTCGCGCTGCGGCAACGACAGCAGGAAATTATAGCGGTGCGGCAGCAGCGAGAAGTCGATTGTGAGGAGTTCACGGGCTTCTGCATGGAAATGCGCATGGCGGACCTTGAGTCCCTCGGCGAGCAGCTTCCTGCTCACCCCCGACGCTTCGAGGACATCGAGGCTGTGCGAACTGATGCCCACGGCTTTGCTGAGCGGCGTGGGCCCATCCTTCTTGTCTATGACGCGGGGACGGGCGCCTCGTCGCGCAAGCTCCAGCGCGGCGGTCAGTCCCGTCGGGCCGGCGCCGACGATGAGGATGGAAGCTTCTTCTCGGGGCACGACCGTGACCTTTCCCAATTGTCTACACGGGTGCGGCACTTGTCGACGATATAATCAGGACGGAACGCTTTGCGCGATGAGAGGTTGCGCGCCGATCAGGCTTTGCGACCATCTGCCTTTAGCGAAAGGACGCTTTTCGCCCGGTCGTGCCTGGAACTGTTTTATCCCACGCCGGTTTGAGTGTGGGCCGACCTGACTGCAACAGGGCAGAGTGACGTTCATGTTTCACCTTGGCGTGTGGATGCTGCCCATGGCGGGCATCCCTCTGATCCTCATTCTGATCTGGATGTATTTCCTCGCCCGGCGCCGAAACCGGCGACCGGCGGAGCGGAAGGATGGTCCGTCACAGCCGACGGGGCAGGGTTGCGACGACTTGGAGCGCTGAAGCCTTTAGCCTAGCTGACCGATCTCCGTCACCCGGCCGGCAACGCATAGGCAATGACTTCGTCGCCGACCTTGGTTTCCATGAAGTGGTGGCCGCCGGGCGCGATGACGACATACTGCCTACCGTCGACCTCATAGGTCATCGGCGTCGTCTGGCCGCCGGCAGGAAGATCGGCCTGCCACACCTCCTTGCCGGTCTTGATGTCGATGGCGCGCAGCTTGTTGTCGGTGGTCGCGGCAATGAAGATCAGGCCGCCGGCCGTCACCAGCGGACCGCCATTGTTCGGCGTCCCGATGGTGAGCGGCAGCATCGAGGGAATGCCGAACGGGCCGTTGTTGTTGGCGCTGCCGAGCGGCTCGTCCCATAGGGTCCGGCCCGTCTTGAGGTCGATGGCGCGGATATGACCATAGGGCGGCTTTGAGCAGAGAAGGCCCGTAGACAGGCGCCAGCCCGCATTGACCGCGATCGCGTATGGCGATCCGGCCTGCGGGTCGCCGATGTCCTTCACCTTTTTCGGACTGCCGCCCTTGTCGATCGGTTTGAAGCCCATCTCGTCCGCCTTCTTGCGCGGAATGAGCTGGTCGTAGTTCGGCATGTCGTTGTAGTTGGCGATCAGCATGCCGCTGTCGGTGTCGACGGCGATGCTGCCCCAGTCCGAGCCGCCATTGTAGCCGGGATATTGGATGAACGGCCGGTCGACCGTCGGCGGCGTGTACTCGCCCTGATAGGAGGCGCGATGGAACTGGATGCGGCAATAGAGCTGATCCAGCGGGCTCATACCCCACATGTCCTTTTCGGTGAGCACGGGCTGGTCGAGATGCGCGTAGCCGGAATAGGGCTGCGTCTTGGAAAGCTTGTCCGGCTCGACCCCGCCCGAGGGCACCTTGCGCTCCTCGACAGGGAAGAGCGGCTTTCCGGTCTTGCGGTCGAGCACGTAGATCTGGCCTTGCTTGCTGGGCACGATGATGGCCGGGACCTTGCCGGTGACGGTCGGGAAATCGACCAGCGTCGGCTGCGAGCCTAAGTCGTAGTCCCAAAGATCGTGATGCACGGTCTGGAAATGCCACACCGGCTTGCCTGTTGTCACATCGACGGCGACGATCGAGGAGTTGTATTGGTTTTCGAAATCCTTGCGGTCGACGCCGTAATAGTCGACTGCGGCATTGCCGAGCGGCAGGTAGACATAGCCGAGCTGCGGATCGGCGGCGGCGACGGTCCACATGTTCGGCGTGCCGCGGAAGTAGGTGTCTCCGGCGGGCGGCGCGCCGGTGCGATCGGGATGGCCCATATCCCAGGCCCAGGCGAGCTTGCCGGTGATGGCGTCATAGCCGCGGATGACGCCTGAGGGCGCATTCTCGGCCTGGCCGTCCTTGACCTGCGCGCCCACCACGGCGATGCCGCGCACGATCGTCGGCGGCGCGGTGATAGAGTACCAGCCGGGCACCGTTTCGCCGATGCCCTGGTTGAGATCGACGCTGCCTTGCTGGCCGAAATCCGAGCAGGGTTTTCCCGTCCTGGCATCGATGGCGATTAGCCGGGCGTCCAGCGTTCCGAAGATGATCCTCGTGGCACAGGCCTGATCGGCATTCGCACCCGGAACCGCGAAATAAGCGACGCTCCGGCAACTCGCGCCGTAGGGTATGGCGTTATCGGGCACTTTTGGGTCGTAGCGCCATTCTTCCTTGCCGTTGCGTGCATCGGCGGAGATGACGATGTCCTTGGCCGAGCAGGCATAGAGATGGCCGCCAACTTCCAACGGCGTGTTCTCTGGCGAATAGAGGTCCTTGGTTGCGCCATTCGGCATGTCGCCGGTGTGGAACGACCAGGCGCGGGTGAGCTTGGAGACATTCGCCGCCGTTATCTGGTTCAGCGGCGAATAGCGCGTCCCCAGTTCCGAGCCGCCATAGACGGGCCAGTCATTGCCGGCCTGGTGGATCGCTGTGTCTTGCGAGGCGGGCGCGCTGGCCGTTGCAGGTGGCGCTGGGGCCGCCGGTGCGGCCGGCTGTGACTGAGCCGCGGCATTGAAGTGGGAAAAGCTGAAGGCGCCTAGGGCAATGAGCGGCAGGAGCAAGCTTGTCGCATAGGCGGCATTCCGGCTGCCTCGGCTGCCCATATCGCGGAACGCCGGAAGGGCAAGCAGGACAAAGACGAGGATGACAGTCGGGGCGAGCACACGCGGCATCAGGGCCCAGCCGTCGAAACCCACCTCCCAATAGGCCCAGGCGAGCGTGGCGAGCCAGGTCAGCACGTATAGCCAGACGCCGGCCATGTTTCCCGCCAACAGCAGGATGCCCGCGAGCAGCAACGCGATGCCGGCCGGCAGATAATACCACGAGCCCCCAAGCGCGACCAACCATGCGCCGCCGCCGCCGATTAGCAGGCCGAGGATGACCAACAGGATGCCGACCAGCGCTCTCCACCAGAAAGCGACACCGCGACGGCGCACAGGGCGATGAGAGTTGTTTGCAGCGGTGTTGGTCATGGCATTTTCCAGCGTGAAACAGATCGTGATATCTGGCGAACGCATGGGAGCGGCCGTGGTTGCGGATTAAATCCGCGACCCGTTTCCGGTTGCAGTCACCATTCTGTGATTCCGCCACGGGTTCGGAACCTTGGCGGCGAAAGCACCGTTAGGTGTCGTCAACTCTGGGTGCCTTCAGCAGAATCGGCGAGGGGATGCCGCAAATCTTCTCGAAACACGCCAATGGCGTTGCGCGCTTTGTCATCTGGGGAAGTTTTGCCGTTCTGCTGATCGCCGCCGCGATCGGGACAATCCTTCCCCGTTCGGACCTGGTTACGGGAGTAGGTGAGCCATTGGCGCAGCCGGTGCCGTTCAGTCACAAGCACCATGTCGGCCAGCTCGGCATCGACTGCCGCTATTGCCACAATGGCGTCGAGACCTCGTCTTCGGCGGGTTTGCCGGCGACCGAAGTTTGCATGACCTGCCATTCGCAGCTTTTCACCAATGCCGACATGCTGGCACCGGTCCGCGCAAGCCTGGCTGGCGGCAAGCCGATCGAATGGCAGCGCGTCAACAGCGTGCCCGATTTCGTCTTCTTCAATCATGCGATCCACATCAACAAAGGTGTCGCCTGCGAGACCTGTCATGGCGAGGTCGACGAGATGCCGCTGACGATGCGGGCGCGCACACTGAGCATGGAGTGGTGCCTCGGCTGCCATCGCAATCCGGAGCCGAATTTACGTCCCCCGCAGGACGTGTTCCTGATGCACTGGCAGCCGCCTGCCGACATCGATGAGATCAGGCGGCAGCTGATCGGCATGCTCGACATCCACCCCGAGACGATGACGGATTGCTATGTCTGCCATCGCTGACAAGCCTGGTTCCGCCATCGACATCGAGGCTCTGCGCAAGCGGCTGGCGCATGGCGGCGAAATATGGCGCAGCCTCGACGAGGTCGCCGGCACCGCCGAATTCCGTCGCTTTGTCGAGGCCGAGTTCCCGGCGATCGCGGAACGCCTGCCGGCGAAGCCGAACCGGCGGACGCTGCTGAAGCTGATGGGCGCCTCGCTGTCGCTTGCCGGGCTGGCCGCCTGCAGCAGGGCGGAAAAAATCGTGCCCTATGTGCGCCAGCCGGAAATCCTGGTCCCAGGCAAGCCTGTCTACTATGCGACGACGCTGTCGAGTGACGGCTTCGGTATCGGCGCCATCGTCGAAAGCCATGAAGGGCGGCCGACCAAGATCGAGGGCAATCCGGATCATCCGGCCTCGCGCGGCGCCGCCGACGCCGTGATGCAGGCAGCCGTGCTGACGCTGTTCGATCCCGACCGTTCACGCGCGCCACTCAAGGATGGCCAGCCGGCATCGTATGGCGATTTCCTGAAGGCAATGGCGGGGCTCGTTTCGCGATGGACGGTATCGCAAGGGCAGGGCGGAGCCTTGCTGGTTGAAGCGACCACCTCGCCGACGCTCGCGGCGCAGCTGGATGCGCTGCGGACACGCTATCCGCGGCTGAAACTCTATCGTCATGATTCGTTGGCGACGCCGGCCGCGGGGGAGGCGTCGCGTGCCCTGTTCGGGTCGGCGCTGACGCCGGTCTATCGCTTTGACCGCGCCGATACGATCGTCAGCCTCGACGCCGATTTCCTCGGCGAAGGACCAGGACGGCTCGCCTATGCGCGCGACTTTGCTGCGCGGCGACGTGTACGCGATCCATCCGACCGGATGAGCCGGCTTTATGCGGTGGAGTCGACGCCGACAATCACTGGGGCCGCCGCCGATCACCGGGTTGCGATCAAGCCAAGCGACGTCGAAGCCGTGGCTGCCGGATTGAACGCGGCGTTGACCGGCCAAACCGGAGCTTCCGGCTCGCCGGTCGACCCGGCGTGGATGGCGGCGCTGGTCGACGACTTGAGCGCGGCGGGCCGCAATGCGCTGGCCATCGCAGGGACGCAGCAGAGCGCCTTCATTCAAGCGGTCGCACTTGCCGCCAATGCGAAGCTTGGCGCGTTTGGCAACACAGTCGAGCTGATCGAGCCGCCGGATGCGCTGCATGTCGATGGCGACCTGGAGGCGATGTGCCAAGCGATTGGCCACGAGGCGATAGACACCGTCGTGGCGCTGGGCGCAAACCCGCTGCACACCGCGCCTGCAGGCCTCGATGTGCGCGAGGCGTTCTCCAGCCTGAAGCTGCTGGTCCATCACGGCCTCTATCGCGACGAGACGGCGTTCCTGGCGCATTGGCATTTATCGGCTGCGCACGAGCTCGAAAGCTGGAGCGACATCCGCGCCCATGACGGCAGCACCTCGCTGGTCCAGCCGCTGATCAAACCGCTTTACGACGGCAAGACCGTACACGAGCTTCTTGCCGCGCTTGGCGGCGAGTTCGAGGCCGATCCGTTTTTGCTTATCCGGCAGCATTGGGCGCAGCTCGATGATGATGCCTGGCGAAAGGCCCTGCGCGACGGAGTCATGGCGGACAGTGCTGCCAAGCCGGTATCCGTCACAGTGCCGCCGGACCTGGCAGGACTGAAGCCGGCAGCAATGGCAGGCAACGGCATCGATGTCCGCTTCGTCGCGGATCCCTGGCTGCGCGATGGGCGTTACGCCAACGCCTCATGGCTGCAGGAACTGCCGCGACCCTTGACGAAGATTGTGTGGGGCAACGCCGCGCTCGTCTCGCCCGCCACCGCCGAGCGACTGAAGGTCGGAAATGGCGAGGTCGTCAATGTCGCTTCCAATGGGGCGGCCATCGATGCACCTGCCTGGATCATGCCCGGTCATCCGGACGAAACGATAACGCTATCCTTCGGCTTCGGGCGAAAGCTAGGTTCCGTTGCTGCGCTATCGCAAGGCTACGACGCCTTCCAATTACGTCGTGGTTCGGAATGGTTTGCCACCGGCGCGGCCATCGCGCCCCGCAAGAACAGCGTGCGCGTCATCACCACGCAGCATCACCAGGCGATGGAAGGCCGAGCCATCGTGCGCCATGCGTCTCTCAATGCATTCCGACAGAACCCGGATTTCGTGCGCATGAATGCGCCGCCGGCGCCAACGGAATCGCTCTATCCCGACTGGCCTTACGATCAGGAAGCCTGGGCGATGGCGATCGACCTCTCGGCCTGCATCGGCTGCATGGCTTGCGTCTCGGCCTGCCAGGCGGAGAACAACATCGCGCCGGTCGGGCCGGAGGAATGCGAGCGCGGCCACGAGATGCACTGGCTGCGGGTCGACCGCTACTATGCCGGACCGGTCGATGCGCCCGACACTTTCTTCCAGCCGGTGCCCTGCATGCATTGCGAGAAGGCGCCGTGCGAAGTGGTGTGCCCGGTCAACGCCACCGTGCACACGCATGACGGGCTGAATGCGCAGGTCTACAACCGCTGCATCGGCACGCGCTACTGCTCGCAGAATTGCCCCTACAAGGTGCGGCGCTTCAACTTCCTCGATCATCAATCCTTCGACAAGGAGGAGGCAGGTCCGGAGCAGGGCGTGCACAATCCGAATGTCAGCGTGCGCTCGCGCGGGGTGATGGAGAAATGCACCTATTGCGTCCAGCGCATCAGCGCCAAGCGCATCCAGGCGCAGATCGAGAACCGCGACATCGCCGATGGCGAAGTGGTCACCGCCTGTCAGCAGGCCTGCCCGACCCAGGCCATCACCTTCGGCGATCGCAACAAGAAAGATGCAAAGGTCGTTCGCGAGAAAAGCGCGCCGCAGAATTACGCGCTGCTGGAGGAGCTGAATACACGGCCGCGCACCACCTATCTCGGCAAGATTTCCAATCCGAACGGCAAGCTTGCCAAGCCGGGCGAGGCGACTGATGGCTGAAGCGAGCGCGAACAGCCCGGCCGTCCTGCGCGGCCGTCACGATTTTCCCGAGATCAGCGGGCGCATCGGTTCGATCGTGCTCAGCGGCCGCCTGCCGCGCCATTTCTGGACTGCGTTCTTGCTCTGCTTCCTGCTGGTTTTGCTGCTGCTCTATTCGATCACCTATCTCATTGCGGTCGGCGTTGGCGGCCTCGGCATCAACATGCCGGTGGTCTGGGGCACGATGATCTCCAATTTCGTCTGGTGGATCGGCATCGGTCACGCCGGCACGCTGATCTCGGCGGTGCTGTTGCTGCTGCGCCAACCCTGGCGCGCCTCGATCAACCGCTTTGCCGAGGCCATGACGCTGTTTGCCGTCGCCATGGCCGGCCTGTTTCCCATCCTGCATCTTGGGCGACCGTGGTTCTTCTACTGGCTGCTGCCGCTGCCCAATGTGCATATGCACTGGCCGCAATGGCGCAGCCCGCTGGTCTGGGACTTCGCGGCGATCGCCACTTACGCGACCGTCTCGCTGCTGTTCTGGTATATGGGGCTGCTGCCCGACCTGGCAGTGCTGCGCGACCGCGCTAGGTCGAGACCGGCGCAGCTCTTCTATGGCATATTGGCGCTCGGCTGGCGCGGCTCGGCCTATCATTGGGCGCGCTACCAGGTCGTCTATTTCCTGCTCGCGGCGCTCGCCACGCCGCTGGTCGTTTCGGTGCATTCGATCGTTTCGCTCGATTTCACCTTCGCGATCACGCCCGGCTATCACTCGACGATCTTCCCGCCCTATTTCGTCGCCGGCGCGCTGCTCTCCGGTTTCGCCATGGTGCTCACCATCGCCATCCCATTGCGGTGGGCCTTCTCGGTCAAGGACCTGATCACGCTCCGGCACATGGACAATGCCGCCAAGTTGATGATCGCCGCCGGCATGGTCGTCGCCTATGGCTATGTCTCGGAAGCGTTCTTCGCCTGGTATTCGGGCGAGCCTTACGAACGCACCATGATGGCGCAGCGCGCGCTGGGTCCCTATGCGCCGCTGTTCTGGATCATGCTGAGCCTGAACTGCGGCGTGCTGCAATTGCTGTGGTTCAGACGCATCCGCCGCAACATGCCGCTGCTGTTCGCGATCGCCGTCGCCATCAATGTCGGCATGTGGATCGAGCGCTACATCATCGTCGTGACGGGGCCGAGCCGCGACTACCTGCCGTCTGACTGGGGCGAGCAGTCGCTGGCCTGGCTGGATTTCGGCATCCTGTTCGGCTCGATCGGCACCTTCTTCGCGCTCGTCTTTCTGTTCATCCGCATCCTGCCGGCGATCACCATCTTCGAGGTCGAGGAACTGGCCGAAGAGGAGGGCAAGATCCGATGAGCCTCTACGGCCTCATGGCGGTGTTTGCCGGTCCCGAAGCGCTCATCGCGGCGGCGCGCGGCATGCGCGAGCGCGGCTATCGGCGCATGGATGCGTTCTCGCCGTTTCCGATGAAGGAACTGGAACGGATATTGGAGATCCCGAAGACGCGCCTGCCCTGGGCCGTGCTCGCCGGCGGCATTGCCGGCGCGGCTCTCGTTTATGCTCTGATCTGGTACTCTGTCGAAATCGATTATCCCATCAATGTCGGCGGCCGGCCGCTGCATTCCTGGCCGCCTTTCGTCATCATCGCCTTCGAGGCCGGCATTCTCGGCGCCGCTTTCGCGGGCTTCCTGGGTGTGCTCGCGGCCAATGGGCTGCCCCGCTATCACCATCCGGTCTTCAACGCCGAGAGCTTCAGCTACACGCGCGGCGGCAAGTTCTATCTGCTGATCGAAGCGGCCGATCCCAAATACCGCAAAGGCGTGACCAGGGGCCAGCTGACGCGGCTCGGCGCCGAGCTGGTCGAGGAGGTCGAGGCGTGAGCCGCCTCGGCCTCACGCTAATGTCGGGTGCGCTGGCCGTGGCCGGCTGCCGGCAGGATATGGAGGACCAGCCGCGCTATGATCCGCTGGAGGCGAGCAACCAGTTCGCCGACGGCATGTCGGCACGGACGCCCGTTACAGGAACGGTGGCGCGCGACGCCGATCTGACGCCGGTGCCGGACAGAATCCCTTATCCGATCACGATCGAGCTGCTGCAGCGCGGACGACAGCGTTTCGACATCTTCTGCTCACCCTGCCACGGCCGCACCGGCGATGGTCACGGCATGATCGTCCAGCGCGGCTTTCCGGCGCCGCCGAGCTACCACCAGGAAGCGCTGCGCAAGGCCTCGGACCGTCACTTCTACGACGTCATCACCAACGGCTACGGCGCCATGTATTCTTATGCGGCCAGGGTGCCGCCGCAGGACCGCTGGGCGATCGTCGCCTATATCCGCGCTCTGCAATATTCGCGCGACGCTCCAGTCGCCGAACTTCCGCAAAGCATGCGCGCGCGGCTCGAAGCGGAGGCCTCGCCATGAGCCGCCTCGAGCAGGGTTTTGCGGTCACAGGTATCGCGGGATTTGTTCTCTGCGGTCTAGGCGCATCGCTCGATGCCAAAGCGATGCTGGGCGCCTGGCTCGCGGCAGCTCTCTTCGCGCTCAGCCTGCCGCTCGGCGCGCTGACCATATTGATGGTGCACGGGCTGACCGGCGGGCGCTGGGGAGAAGCGGTCCGCCAGCCGCTCCGCACCATGACGGCCCTGCTGCCGCTGGCGTTGGTGTCCCTCGTGCCTGTCCTGATAAGGCTCGACCTCGTCTTTCCGTGGGCCGCCGCCGACACAGCGAAGCTGCCGGAGACCGTCCGTGAAAAGCTTGCCTATCTCAACCTGCCGTTCTTCTTGCTGCGCTTTGCGGTTTGCGCGGCGATCTGGCTCGTCCTTACCTGGATAGTGCTCGGCACGACCGAGGCCAATTCGAATGAACTCAACGGCAAGAAATTCGCCCTTGGCCTTGTTCTCCATGCGCTTGCCGTCAGCGTCTTTGCCATCGACTGGATGCTTTCGATCGAGCCGGAATTCACCTCGACCATCTACGCGCTTTGTGAAGCCGCCGCCGAGGTTGTCGGAGCTTTCGCCTTGGCGATCCTGGTGCTGGCGGCAAGGCGGGCGGTGGAGGTCATGCCCGGCGGCGAGGAAGATGTCGCGCTCAGCGAGGATCTTGCCAACATGCTGCTCGGGTTCGTGCTGACCTGGATCTACCTCATGTTCATGCAGTGGGTCGTCGTCTGGGGCGGCGACTTGCCCGACGAAATCCGCTGGTACGGCGTGCGCTCCACGGGCAGCTGGCTTTATCTTCTTTGGCTGCTGATTGCCTTGCACGTCTCGGCTTTCGCAGGCCTGCTCAGCCGAAGGATGAAGCGCAGCCATCGCGGCCTTGTCTGGCTCGCCACTGTCGCCCTGGCCGGCCATTTCATCGACGTTTTCTGGCGAACCCGGCCACCGCTCTTTGCCGGCGGCCCGCTGGTGTTGTGGCATGATGCGGTCGCCTGGATGGGATTGGGCGGGCTGTGGCTCGCGCTGTTCCTTTTCCTGCTCCGCCGGCCAGACAGGATCGTCTGGTGGAAACGGGAGGTCGCCCATGGCTAAGGCGCGCCGTCACCCCGAAACGCGCGATGTCCAGCCGCGGGTGCTGCTCGCCTTCGGCGGCGGGCTGTTGCTGTTCATCGCCTTAGCCGCGATCGGCGTGAAGCTCGTCTTCAACACCGCGCCGACCTGGCTGCAGCTGCCAGCCAACGTCAGTCCGAAAAGCCCTGATCTGCAGACCGCACCAAAGCATGATCTGGCCGCTTTCCGCGCCGAAGAGGATCGCCAGCTCAAGACGCTTGGCTGGGTCGATCGCAATGCCGGCATCGCGCGCATCCCGATCGATGATGCCATGTGGGCGGTGGTCAGCCACGGCCTGCCGGATTGGTCGCGACCGACGGCAGCGGCCACGGAGCCTGATTGCGCCCTGCTCACGGCGGCGGTTCCCCGTGCGCCGCAGGCCCGGAATTGCCAACAGCAGCGTGGGGCAGGGCGATGAAAAGCTTGTTGGCCGCGCTTTGCCTGCTCGTTGCCGGCGCGGCCCTTGCCGCCGAGCGACCGAGCTTCGATCCGAAGCTCGGCGTGCAGCTCAGCCTTGAGCGAGAATTGGTCGATACAAGCGGCCGGAAGCTGACGCTTGGCGAGACGCTCGGCGGGCGTCCGGCGCTTGTCATCTTCGGCTACGATAAATGCCCGAACCTTTGTGGCGTCACCCAGCAGGCCGTCGCGTCCGACCTGAAGAAGACATCGCTTCGCCCTGCAGATTATCGCGCGCTGTTCATCTCGATCAACCCCGATGAGACCTCCGCCGATGCCGCAGCGGCGCGGGATGACATCGCTTCCGCCGCTGGCCCGGCGGGATTGTCCGCCTGGCGTTTTCTGACCAGCAGCGAGAGCGCCGGCGCGGCGCTCGCCAACGAGGCCGGGATCACTTTCGACCGGCGCAAAGACATCGATCAGTTCGTGCATCCGATCGCGGTTATCGCGCTCACACCGTCGGGCCGAATTTCGCAGGTATTGCCGGCGCTGACCTTTACGCCGCGCGATCTTGAGCTTGCACTGGTCGAGGCATCGGCCAACAAACTTGGCTCGATCGCGGATCACATCTTCCTGCTCTGCGCAGGATTCGACAGTTCGAAGGGCCAGTACACGCCAGCTATCTGGGCGGCGCTGAAAGTGGCCGGCCTGGCAACGGTGCTGGGCCTGGGAGCGACGGTGATCTGGCAAATGCGCGGGAGGGCAAGGTGAGCTTCGGCGTTCCCTTCTTCCCACAGGAAGCCTCGTCGGAAGCCGGCCATGTCGATGCGCTGTTCTACACGCTGCTCATTTTCTCAGCCGTGCTCGGGCTGGCGCTCACCGGCCTCGTCGTCGGCTACGCGGTGAAATACCGCGTCGGGTCGCCGGCGGATCGCACCGGACAGCGTTCCCGCAACATATGGCTGGAAACAAGTTGGACCATCGCCAGCCTGATCATTGCCTTCATCTTCTTCGGCTGGGGCGCGACGCTTTTCGTTCGCCGCGATCATCCGCCGGCGGACGCGCTGGAGATCACGGGGCTGGGCAAACAATGGATGTGGGAGTTCAGGCAACCCGGCGGCCAGCGCGAGATCAACGAGTTGCACGTTCCGGTCGGCAAACCGGTTGTCGTGTCGCTTGCCTCGCAGGACGTCATCCACTCCTTCTACGTGCCGGCGTTCCGCATCAAGCAGGACGCGGTGCCTGGACGCACGACCCATATCTGGTTCACTGCCACCGAGCCTGGCCGCTACCACCTGTTCTGCGCCCAATATTGCGGCACTCAGCATTCCGAAATGGGCGGCTGGGTGACCGTGATGGCGCCCGAGCAATATGCCGCGTGGCTGAACAGCCAGGGCGAAGGCGAGACGCTTGCCGCAAGCGGCGAGAAATTGTTTCGTGCGCTTGGCTGCTCCGGCTGCCATGGCGCGAGCAGCAAGGTGAGGGCGCCGTCGCTCGACGGCATCTTCGGCCGGCCGGTGGCGCTCGACAATCAGCAGACGGTGACCGCCGACGAGCGTTACCTGCGCGACTCCATTCTCAACCCGAAGAAGGAAATCGCGGCGGGCTACGAGCCGGTCATGCCGAGCTTCGATGGCCTGATCGATGAAGGCGAGCTGCAGATGCTGCTCGCCTATCTGAAATCGCTTTCGCCACAACCAACGGCTGGAGCCAAGCCATGAGCAACGCGGCGATGCAGGGTACATATCTCGGCGAAGGCAGCGGCCTGCGGGCATGGCTTCTCACCACCGACCATAAGCGCGTCGCATGGCTCTATCTCGTCTCGCTGACGGCGTTCTTCTTCCTGGGCGGCGCGATGGCGGTGCTGATGCGGATCGAGCTGGCGACGCCAGCCGGCGATCTCGTCTCCGACGATGTCTACAACCGGCTGTTCTCGCTGCACGGCATCATCATGGTCTGGTTCTTCCTGGTGCCGTCGATCCCGGCGACCATGGGCAATTTCCTTTTGCCGCTGATGATCGGCGCGCGCGATCTCGCTTTCCCGCGGCTTAACCTCGCCAGCTGGTACGTCTTCATTTTCGGCAGCCTGTTCGCGCTGTTTGCAGTGGCGGCCGGCGGCGTCGATACCGGCTGGACCTTCTACACGCCGCTGTCGACGCTCTATGCCAACGGCTTCGTCTCGACCGCCGCGTTCGGCGTCTTCATCGTCGGCTTCTCGACGATCATGACCGGCATCAACTTCATCGTCAGCGTGCACACGCTGCGCGCGCCGGGGCTCACCTGGTTCCGACTGCCGATTTTCGTCTGGACGCTCTACGCCACCAGCCTGGTGATGGTGCTGGCAACCCCGGTGCTCGCCGCATCGCTGATCCTGATCGTGCTGGAGCGCGTGTTCGGCATCGGCATCTTCAATCCCGATCTCGGCGGCGATCCGCTGCTCTTCCAGCATCTCTTCTGGTTCTACTCGCACCCTGCGGTCTACATCATGATCCTGCCCGGCATGGGTGTGGTGTCGGAGGTGCTGCCCTGTTTCAGCCGCCGGCCGCTGTTCGGCTACAAGGCGGTGGCGATGTCGTCGATGGCGATCGCGGTCTTCGGCTTCCTGGTCTGGGGCCACCACATGTTCGTCAGCGGGCAGTCGGCCTATGCCGGCGTGGTGTTCTCGTTCCTGTCCTTCTGCGTCGCGATCCCGTCGGCGATCAAGGTCTTCAACTGGAGCCTGACGCTGCGCAAGGGCGAGATCAGCTTCGAGACACCGATGCTTTACGCGCTGTTCTTCCTGGCGCTGTTCACCTTCGGCGGGCTGGCGGGGCTGTTCCTTGCGGCGTTGGCGGTCGATGTCCATGTCCACGACACCTACTTCGTCATCGCGCATTTCCACTACATCATGGTCGGCGGCATGGTGACGGCGTACATGGCGGGCCTGCATTTCTGGTGGCCGAAATTGACCGGCCGCATGTATTCGGAAATCGCAGGGCGTATAGCGGCGACCGTCACTTTCGTCGGCTTCAACCTGACCTTCTTTCCGCAATATGTGCTGGGCTTCGACGGCATGCCCCGGCGCTATCATACCTATCCGCCGGAGTTCCAGTTCTGGAACGTATTGTCCTCGGGCGGCGCGGTGGTGCTGGCGATCGGCTATTTGATGCCCTTGTTCTACCTCGGCTGGTCGCTGTTTCGCGGCGCTCGCGCGCCCGACAATCCGTGGAACGCCACCGGGCTCGAATGGCAGACGAGCTCGCCGCCGCCGCCGCATAATTTCGAGACCATGCCGATCGTGACGCGACCGGCCTATGCCTACGACATGAAGGGGCTCGAGCACGAGCGCTTCAGCCCACACCGGGAGGAAGCGGCGCGATGAGCGGTACCGAAAGCATCGCATTCGACACGCCCCAGCGCGAACGGCGCGCCGACAATTTTGCCATGTGGGTGTTCATCGGATCCGAAGCGATGCTGTTCGGCGCGATTTTCCTTGTCTTTCTGGTCGCCCATATCGATTTCGGCCCTGCTTTCGCGGCGGCTTCCAAGCATCTTTCGCTGCCGCTCGGCACCTTCAACACGGCCGTGCTGATCACCAGCAGCTTCACCATGGCGCTGGCGCACAGGTTCACGCTGCAGAGACGTTGGCACGCTACCGTTTGGGCGTTGGCCGCGACCTCGGCGCTGGGTGTCTGCTTCCTGGTTGTGAAGGGGATCGAATACGGCAAGGAGATCAGCGAAGGACTGGCGCCGGTCCTGGACCTGCCGTTCCGCTATGCAGGACCAGATCCCGTCCACGCCCAGCTTTTCTTCGGCCTTTATTTCGCGATGACCTCGCTGCATGCGCTGCACCTGATCGGCGGCATCGTCGTCATCGCCGGCATGATCGCGTTATGGCGGCGATGCAGCCCTGCCAACCGATTGCGCCGGGTGGTTGCCGTCGGCCTCTACTGGCACTTCGTCGACGTCATCTGGGTGTTCATGTTCCCTGTCCTTTACCTGATCAACCGATGAGCGAACTGCGCAAACTCACCTTCGGCTATCTCGGGCTGCTCGCGCTGCTGGCGCTGACGGTGGCTTCCTCCTTCCTCGATCTCGGCGGCTTCAATGTCGCCCTCAACCTGGCGATCGCGGCCGCGAAGGCGGTGCTGATCGCCCTGCTGTTCATGCATCTGACAGGCACCTTGCCGCGGCTCGCCGTCGCGGCAGCCGGGCTTTGGCTCGTCATCCTTTTCGGGCTGACGCTGATCGGGCGATAGGAGAGCGGGATCAATCGCCAGCGGGCACGCCGAATTTGCCCGCCGATGATTGGGACTGAGGTCCTGTCATCAAGGCGCAACAGGCCCAGCATTAACATGTGATCTTGCTCATAGTCTTCGGGCAGCATGATTGCGAATGAGGGACACGTCATTGGAGGTGAGCGATGCCCCTGTCCGCGGCGCTGAATGATGCCGACTTGGAATTCAAGTGCTTGGAATGTGACCATGCCTTCAAAAGGAAAGGGTCGTGGTTCAAGGTGATCTCGACCTTCAAATGTGAGGGCTGCGGAGCTGCGAACCGCATCGGGTATGCCGACAAATTGGCGTTGTTCGAAAAGCACTCAGCACCGTTTGGCTGATCGCAAGCCCGACCGCGAAAGGCGGCTCGACAACTCGCCCGCTGGAGTGGCGTTGGTTGAACCGCCGCGCCTAGTCGACCTCCGGAGAAATCGGCCCGGTATTTTCGTATTCGCTGTTCAATAAGCGAGCGGCCCGGCACGAGAACGGGGGAGCCCACGGGCCGAGCCTGACCGGCGGGGGCACAGACTAGATACAGGGCACCGGCTGATGCTGTTGTAACAGATCTCAATGGAGCCTCCGCCGTGCGAACGAAGGACCACTCTCAATGACACCGCCCCTGAATCACGGCCAAGCAAAGTGCCATACGGATTGTCGCGACTTCTGTAGAGCGGCCCGGCCGCGCTGAGCATCACCCCTGACCCAATTATTGCGTATTGCATGGTGACGGCATCATAACTGTGCGAAAAATTGCAACTTATCCCTCGCTTGAATGAAACATTTGTCGCCGATACCCCGTATGCAAAGGAAGCAGGGGGGTGAAATATGCTGCACGAAGCCAACGGAGACTGCGCGCTAAATCTGAGCGAAGACGAAGCGCGCCTTGCTGAGCGCTACCGCTTTCTTTGCGGCCAGCACGATGGGCTTTCCAAATGCGGCATAGCAGCCTGGGTCGGCGCGCTCGCAGGCGGTGTGTTTATCGTCTCGGCGATATTCTTTGGTGGCGGAGAACAGGGCGATCCTCTCTTCATATTCGGCATTGGCGTATGTTGTCTTCTTGCTGGCGGTGTCCTTTGGTTCCATGGGCGCCAAGCTGAGAAGCGCCGCTGGCAAGAGAAGAGATCAATCGTCCATAAGTTTCGCAGCCGAGGACTCGGCATACAGTTGAACGGCCAAGTTCATCGTCTGTTCGGCTAGCTGTTGAATGGCTTATGCGCAGCAATGAGGATCTGCGTTCTGCACGGCTGGGATACCTTCGGTAAAATGATCGCGGCGGTTGCTACTGCGCCGTGTTGTGCGCTTTGAACGCCAAGCGAAGTTCGAGCGCCTCAGGGCTGGCGCTGCCTAGCTTGGTGTCTCCGTTCTGCGAACCCCAGGCATAGGCAAAGTCGAATACAGGAGCCGGAGAGTAGGTGGCCCAGCGCGCGAATATCTGCTTCGCCTGGTCCGGTGTCGGCAGTACATAGACGTCCGCAGCCGCTCCGGTACGGGTCTTCCAATTGCCGCCGCCGAAGGCCTGGTATACAGGCACAATCCTGTCGAGAGGGATGCCAGCGGCAGCGGCTGCCTCGACCGTTCGATCGATGAAATCCAAATCAAAAGTCTTGCCGCGGACCGGATATGGGTCCAGGCCGAAAAGATCAATCCCCGTGTTGGCGGGATTAAAGGTATTCATGAAGGCGGGGGCTTCGAAAGACCCCATGTCCATCAAAGTAACAAATGTAACTGCCCCGGGGACATTGGCTCTGATCCACTCGGCCTCGGCCTTCAGGGCCGCCGGACTAACTGCTGGAGAATGGTATTTGCCGCTGACGTCCGGCTCATCGCAGAGGCGAAAACCGAACAGCCGCGGATTGCCGATAAATGGCTTCACCTTGGCAATGAAGCGTGGCGTCACGCCGCTGGATTCATTTAGCCATATCAGCCCCTTCATCCCTGGCGGCAAGGCATTGAGCTGCTCTACGGATTGTACATCGGCGAGGTCGAAGCCCGCGCTCGCGATAGCAATGCCCGAGCCGCCGGAGGTGTAGTGAAGCGTCTTGCCGTTTCCACCCGCAGGCAGCACCGATTGGCTGCAGATCAGCATCATGAGCAACGCCGATATGCGCAGATTGCTGATGCGTGTGAACTTTGGCGACCTAGCTGTTGGCGCGACGGGCTCCGACTTGATGGGTTGCGCGGCTCGAACCGCTGCGCCATACCCGCACGTTGAACTCGTCGGCATACCCCAACTATCCACCAAATCGCCCCGCACCGATCCCTTTTAGGCTGTACGGAAAAATTCGGCTTCATCTGTTCGATCGATGGACCAGCTTCGAGGCGGAGCTGGTGCCAAGCCAGCATAGTGGTGGCATCCATGCAGCCCTGTCATCTATGCGCTGCCGATCCGGATGCTGGCTATTTCAGCGCCGTCTTCATGGGCGCCGACATCGACCAGCCGCGCAATCTGACGAAGTCGGTGACGGTGGAGTAGGCATTACCGGCGAATATTGTCGCCGGTAATGCCCTGCTTTGCGGAGCTTGGAGGCTCCTATCGACGGCGATCTTATGGCAGGTAAGGGTCTGCGCTAGACCGCCACGAAGAGTATGCCCGCCTTAGACCACGGCGAACGAACTCGCCGTAATCGCAAGATGCGGGGAAAGGGCGGCGAATTGAATCTGAGCTGCGCCGCCTGCGCCATCACTGTCAAAGTAGAGCGCTCCGGTCGTGCTGTTGTAGACGATATGATCGGTGCTGTCGTGAGCGGCGGTACCGGTATGGAAAGCACTGCTTGCGAGCGCCCCAACGCTGAGCCCTTTGAAGATAGCGTCATCCAGCTGGATCTTGTCCACAGACGGGCTGAAGTCGGTAACCGTGGCAACATTGCTCTTGCCGAGGGCGCTATTGAAAACGAAGGTATCGTGGCCGCCATTGCCGGTCAGCCAATCGCCGCCGCCACCGCCCTTTATGACGTTGTCGCCGGCATTCCCGATGATGTGCTGACGCAATTCGTTGCCGGTCAAGTTGATTGCCGTTGTGCCCGCGTCCTTCTGGGTGCCGAGGACCTCAATCGACGAGCCGGCAGCAAGCGCATAACTCACCGACGTCCACACTCTGTCCTGGCCCTGGCCAGCGGCCTCGACCACCTTGCTGGCGGCATTGTTGACATAGTAGTCGTCATTGCCCCCATAGCCCGCCATCGTGTGGACGGCGTTGTCGGCCGGGTGTAAAACATTGTTGCCGCTGGTGCCTTTTATGTCGGCGGTCGGGGCCGCGACGGGAGGGGTTGTGGTACTGGTGCCAGTGCCAGTGCCACTACCAGTACTGGTGCCAGTGTTGGTGCTGGTGCTGGTATGGGTGTTGTGATCCAGGAAAAACGCCCGCATTGACGATGTGTTGCCAAGCGAGGTCTCGCCATTCTGCGAGGACCACTTATAGGCCATGTCAAAGGCCGGCGACGGAACGAGCTTTGCCCAATGGTCCAAGATGGTCTGTTCCTGGGCGGTGGTAGGCATCACATAAGACCCGCCCGTATTGGTCGACCACCCGCCGCCGCCAAACGTCTGGAACACAGGAATGATCGCACTCTGCGGAATGCCCGCCTTCTCGGCTGCAGCGACGGCTCTGTCGATGTAGTTGAAGTCGACCGCGGACGAGCGCACGGGGTAGGGATCGAGCCCGTAATAGTCGATTCCCGTGTTGGCGGGATTGTACGTGTTGGTGTAATCGGAGGCCGTGAACGACCCCATGTCCATCAGCGTAATGAAGGTTTTCGCGCCCGGGAAATGGGAGTGAATCCAGTCGGATTCGGCCTTCAGATTCGCAGCGCTGACCTGTGTATGATATTTGCCCGTGGGGTCGGGCTCGTCAGTGAGATAAAAGCCAAAAACCTTGGAATTGCCGAGGAGGGGCGTCACCTTGTCTATGAAAGACTGGGTCACCCCGCTGCTTTCGTTGAGATATATCAAGGCCTTGGTGCCGTTAGGCAGCGCGTTGACCGACGACGCGTACTGAAGGTCGATCAAGTTGAAGCCATCAGCTATGGCGCCGGAGGCGGGGGCGCCATAGGCGTAATGCATGGTAGCCATGCGAACATCCTTCTTCTGATTGATAAGCGCCCCACTCCCTGCCTAACCGAGAGGGTACATTAGCGCCAAATCAAATACGGAAATACGTTGATAGAATGATTGATCGACGAGTTTACCAGCACCGAAAACGCCTAATCTTACAGTGATTTGCATCGAATTTCGGTGTTTGATGATGCATCAAATTAGCCGGGGATATCACGATTCCGTTGTTCAACCTTCAGGCCACAAAGACCGATGATGCGGTGATCGAAACGCTGCTGGAACCAAAACAACCCGATACCGATAGAATCATTGATGCTGGGCGCAGAACACAGCAGTAAGGAAACGGTTGTCAGGATCAATTCCCGGATTTTTGGGAAAACTTGAAATTTTCTCGGGTGTGACCAGTGCGAGGCACTCCCTTTTTCTAAGCAAAGGAAACTTCGCTTGAGTGCTCTCTTCGTTTAGGCATTTTGCGGGGAACGTATCTTCGTCGATAGCTCGTCAGATCCAGGGTTTCTGCGATCAGCCGCGTTCGCCGAACTTGGACTTGAGGAACGGTTGAACCGACGCAGCTCAAGCTGAGACCTTGTCACCGGCTCAGAGGCAGCCGAGCCTCGAATCCCCCTCGCCGAAATGGACATTCAATTCGCGCTCCGACGCAGCCGCGCGCACCCTGAGATCGGTCCGCTCATTCAAACGGACGAGGACATTGGGCAAGCCTGCCCGTACCGTGAACCTTGGCGCAAAACATGTATCTGAGTAGCGAACCAGGATCATGGAAGCACGAAGAAATGCTGACCAGTGCACGCAACCCAAGTCAGACGGGCGGTCGGGGGAGACAGCATGAATCCGCATCTTGTGTGTGTTGGAGGCGAGGACCACGCCTTCAGGATTCCGTTTCTGCTGTCGCTGCGTCAGAAGGGCTTCCAAGTCACTGCGGTGTCGAGCGGTCCGGATGCAGCATTTTCGCAGCACGACATTCCGCATCGACGCTACGGCTTCGACCGATTTTCCAGCGGGAGTGGAGGCGCCGTAAGGACGATCAGAAAACTGATCTCGGACCTGCGCCCGGACATTGTACAGAGCTTTGATACCAAGCCAAATCTCTTGACGCCGTTGGCGATAAGGGGGGCGGTTCCGGTCATCCGCACCATCAATGGTCTTGGCTGGACGTTTTCTTCTCGTGAGCCGAGGGCTATGGCGCTGCGCCCGATCTTCTCTGGGCTGCAGTGGCTTTCGTCGCGCTGGACGGCTGCCACGGTTTTCCAAAATCGTGATGACAAGGCGTTCTTCGAGCGCTACCGGCTCATCGGGCGCGGGACTGGTTGCCTGATCTGCAGTTCCGGCATCGACATCGACGGCTTTACCAGGGCAAGACAGAGCGCTCCGCCATCGCAGGCGATGCGCGAGCAGCTTGGGCTGTCATCGGCTGAAGTGATCATTTTCGTCGGCCGGCTGACGCGCGAGAAGGGCATCCCAACGCTGCTTAAGGCAGTACCCCGCGTTCTTGAAAAAAGGCCGAATGCGCGTTTCGTGCTTGTCGGTCCATGGGAATCCGAGGGGCCGTTCGCCGTCAACAAATCGCAAATCGAACGCCATTCCCCTCATGTCATTGCGCTGGGTCCACGGCACGATGTTCCTGCCCTTCTTGGCATGGCGGATTTGTTTGCCTTTCCGACACAATATCGGGAGGGAGTGCCGCGCGTCCTGCTCGAGGCGGGATTGGCTGGACTGCCTATCGTGGCGTCAGATATGCCGGGCTGCAACGAAGTGGTCCAGCCCGGCTGGAACGGATACCTGGTTCCGCCTGGCGATGCCGAGGCATTTGCTTCCAGGATAAATCAAGTCTTGGGCGACCGCCCCGCCGGGGCGGCCATGGGCGCTCGTTCCATCGAATTCGTCAAGCAGCATTTCGCGCTGCCGCTGGTGGTCGCCCAGTATTGCGATCTTTACCGGCATATTCTTGATGCCAAAGCCTTTGGCGCCTCAGTTCAGGCCTCGCAGACCGAAAAGAATGCCGCATTTGGTCCGTTGGGCGAGGTGCGCCAATGATCCGAGACGTTCTGTTGGCCGGCGGCGTTGCAATGGCTTATGCATCGCAACTCGAAATTCCAGGGGCGCCGTTCGGAATCAGCGAATTGTTGCTGGCGGTTTGGATACTGATTTCGATTGGCCGCGTACTTGCCGGTGGTCGACTTGAAGCCGCGCCGGCCCTTTTGATTTTTGCCGCCTTCTGGGGGATCATGGCATTCGCTCTCGGGCTAGGCCTGATTGTCGGCATGCTTACGAGCGTTCAGTACATGGACGCGCCGGTTCACGACATGATTGCCTATCTATTGCTGGCATTCGTTACATGTCTGCTTGCGGCTGATCCTCAGGCGGATCGTCATCTGCGTCGCACCGCGTGGTGGGTGATCGTCATTGCGAACGCGTGTTTTGTTTTCCAACTAGCGCTTGGATTCGGCTTGCTCCATCAGTCCGGAGTGAACCCTTGGTTTTGGGACAGGTTCACAGGATGGTCGGACAACCCAAACCAACTGGCCCTTTATTGCGCGCTGTTCGGTCCTCTTGCGCTATACCTTTCAATGACAACAAGTAATGTTGTAGCCAGGATATTTGGAATAATAAGCATTATTCTTATAGTATACATCGGAAGATTGACTAAAAGCGATACTTATCTATTGACAATAGTGATAACCGGTTTGGTTTTCCTGATGTTGCGCGTCCGGAGATGGGTCGCGGTTGGCGGAAGGGTCACTCTTGGTCGTCAAATCAGCCTTTTGCTGTTGCTTGCTTTGATCCCCCTCGCAATCTCCGCAACACCCTATGTGCTTGCGGAAACGAGCAATGTTGAAAACTTCGCCAAGAGCTTGACCAAAGGCGAGGGTGGTGAGGCGACGGCCGAGACAGCCAATCTGCGCATCAATATCTGGACCAATGCTCTGGGCAAGGGATTGGGGTCTGCTTCGCTGGGCCTCGGCCCAGGACCACATGTCGACAGATCTGTTGTGACCAAGGAGTTTATCGACCTGCCTTTCGAGGCTCACAGCACATTACTGGATTTGTATACTCAAGGAGGCATTCTGGCGGTTCTCGCCCTGTTGTGGATCCTTGGCATCGCGGCCATCTCTGCCTGGCGTGCAAGGCTCGACGCTCTGGTGGCACTCGTTTTGTCGATCGGCATCTTCGGCTTCCCGCATTTGGTCATTCGCCACCCGATCGTTTGGTTCTCAATCACACTTTGCCTCGTAGCCGGGCAGCGCAAGCCTATCGCGGCAACTGCAGGAGCGAGGAGCCGTTGATATGTGCGGAATCGCCGGGATCCTTCTTGCGCCAGACTCGCCCAGCACAAGGCCGCTCGCCGCTATAGCACCGATGACAACAGCTCTCCGTCACAGAGGGCCCGACGGCGAAAGCTTCTGGAAAGATGTGGAGGCTGGTGTCGCTTTCGGCCACAGCCGCCTGGCAGTCGTGGATTTGTCGGAAACCGGCGCCCAGCCCATGTGTTCGGACAGCGGCCGGTACATAGTCACCTTCAATGGTGAGATATACAATTTTCGGGACTTGCGCCGAGAGCTTGAGAACGCCGGCCACACCTTTCGCGGGACATGCGATACGGAAGTTGTGCTTGGGGCCGTGGAGCAGTGGGGGCTCGAAGCTGCGCTTACGCGATTTGTCGGCATGTTCGCGTTCGGATTGTGGGACGCAAAAACGAGAACTCTTCATCTGGCCCGCGACCGGATGGGAGAAAAACCGATCTACGTCGCCCCGACCCGCCATGCCCTGGTTTTTGGCTCCGAACTCAAGGCCATTCGGTGTTTCCCGGATTTCCGTCCAGAACTCAATCCCAGCGCCGTAAGGGCTATGCTGTCGCAGGGTTGGGTGCCGGACGACAGTTGTATCTGGCGCGGCGTTTTCAAATTGCCGCCGGGATCGGCTCTGTCCTTAACTGCAGCGGATTTCGCAAAAGCGCGCCGTACGGGAACCGTTCGAAACAAAGTTCGATTCTGGTGGTCGTTGGCAGACGTCGCCGCGAAAGGCCGGCAAGACCCGATCGTCGGCAGCGATGAAGATTTGACGAATGAACTCGATCGGCTGCTTCGGCTTTCTGTTCGAGAGCGCATGTGCGCGGATGTGCCGCTCGGCGCCTTCCTGTCGGGCGGCGTAGATAGCTCGACCGTAGCCGCGCTAATGCAGGTCCAATCCCGAAAATCCATTCGCACTTTCACGATCGCCTTCGGGGAGCACGGTTTCGATGAAGCTCCTCATGCTGCAGCGGTCGCTCAGTACATAGGCAGCGATCATACAGAGCTGCACCTTTCCCCTGCTTCCGCACGCGATGTCATTCCGGAATTGCCCAGTGCCTGGGACGAGCCGTTCGCCGACGAATCGCAAATCCCCACCCTGCTGGTGGCGCGACTTGCTCGGCAGCACGTCACTGTGGCGCTGACGGGCGACGGAGGCGATGAATGTTTCGCCGGTTACGCTCGCCATCTGATGGCGGCGCGAGCAAATCGGCGTCGTCGTTTGCCTTCTTCGCTGCGTGGTTCAGTTGCCGCAAGCATTGGGCTTGTGGCGCGCGCCACCCGTTACGATTTTTTTGGCAGGCTGCCACTTTCAGCGCTCTTCGGCCATGCGTTGCGCGGTGATCGGCTGGAGCGATTGGCTCAATTGCTCGCCGCTTCGGACCAGGAAGAACTGTACCAGCGCCTGGCAGGGTCATCGACGACAAGCCTGACCCGATTTGGCCACCGGGCGTCAACTCGCCGAACACCGCGACTCGACGATTTGCTGTCCCGGCTCCTCTACAACGATATGGCAGGATATTTGCCGGGCGACATCCTGGTGAAGCTGGACCGAGCCAGCATGGCGAACGGGCTGGAAGGCCGCTGCCCGCTGCTCGACCATCGCGTCGTTGAATTCGCCTGGCGGCTGCCATCGGATGCAATGGTTCGCCATGGACGAGGCAAGTGGCTGCTTCGACAGTTGTTGCACCGCTACGTTCCCCGGCGGCTGATAGATAGGCCTAAGCAGGGCTTCGATGTTCCGATTGCGGTCTGGTTGACAGGACCGTTGCGCGCATGGGCGAGTGACCTGTTTGCCGACATGCGCCAGTCAAGAGATGGGCTCCTGGACATCGATAGAGTCCAGACGTGCTGGCGCGATCATGTCAACGGAAAGCGGGATCATTCCCGAGATCTTTGGGCAACATTGATGTTCCTGGCATGGCGCGCCGACGCCAACCGGCTTCCAGTGCCCGCGAGACAGTCGCGCATGCTTGAAATGACGGGAGTTTAAAATGGAAGGTTCGATAGCTAGGCGAACGAAGCTACCGCGCGCCACAGAGATGCGCGTCGAAGTGCGAGAGCCCAATCCGCGCATGCGGCGTCCGCTACGTGACCCTCGAGAAGACCTGACCCCTTTCGGCCAATTGTTGGTTACCTTGGCGGCGCGCAAATGGTTTTTGGTCGCAATGGCCGTTTTGGGCGGTGCGGTTGCGGGTCTAGCTGGCTTCGCCCGGCCGGCGCTGTATGAGGCCACCACGCAAATCATCGTCGACGGTCCGACCAGAAGCGCTCCTCAGCCGACGGGCGGTCAGGATATGCTCGATACCAGCATTGACAACCATCTGACGATGCTGGCCTCACAATCTCATCTGCGTCGGGTAATTGACGCAATTTATAAGGCAACGCCCGATCGGCAGGCCAACCTCAATGGCGCCGCGGCGCAAAACGCCGCTTCCCCAGCCAAATCGCAATCCTTTGCAGGTGCATTCTTGGCCGGGATTTGGCCGGATCACGCTGACATGACCCCAGAGGGCAGGGAGGCTGCGAGGCTGAAGGCGTTGAGGCGCTACGTCAGGGTCGGGCAGGAACTGCGATCGCGAGTCATTACCATCGGCTATACCGATCCGGATCCCGTCCGGGCCGCATTCGTGGCCAACACATTCGCGCAAGTGTATGTCCAGGATCTCGCGCGGACTGCTCAGGCCGCTGATAGGTTGGAGCTCGCATCCGTCGTCGCTGCGCTGCCTGGCGTGCAGTCCGATCTCGCGCAAGCGACCGACCGCCTTGAAAAATACCGGCTAAGTCACGGGACTGTCGACCAGGGTGCCGTTGATAATGCTGTCCGCGACACGGCCGACCTTAATCAGCAACTGTCATTGTCTCGCGCAAACCTCTCCACCGCCGAGGCCCGTGTTCAGCATATTCAAGAATTGCAACGGTCCGGTGCCACGAACGCCACGCTTGCGAGTGCAATCGGATCGCCGACGCTGAGCGATCTGATAGCCCGGCAGGGTGGCGCCGCGGCCGATGCGGATCTGAATGTTGCCGTCAAGCGCGAAATCGAACAGAGCATCGAACGCATCAAGTCGGAAGCCGACATCTATCGCGCGCAGGTTTCCGCTCTGGAGGCGCGCAAGAATGTGCTCGACGCGGTCGTAGCCGACACAGCAGGCAGGCTTTCCGGGCTTCACGCATTGGAGCCGGCAGTCACCATATTGACGCAGCGGTACAATGATCTTCTGAACAGGCAACAGGATTTGAGGAACCGCATCGCGGTTCCGTCTGCGGGAGTTTCAATAATTTCGGCGGCATGGCCACCGAGTAACCCGAAAAGCCTTTCACCGATCTTCCTTATCCCACCGGGTATGGTCGTATTCGGCCTCATCGGGGGCGTCTTGGTTCTCTTGAAAAGTCGCATGAGCCGCACAATGCGCGGTGAGGCTGAGACAGAAGCAGCGCTCGGCTTCCCTTCCGTTGGGCTATTGCCCAGGACATCAAGAGCGAGTGCCAAGCGCTTGCAGACCCTCACTCTAAGCCAGAAAAATTCCGCCTACGGCCGCGCTGCATTGTCCCTATTGATCAATGTGGCCCCCGAACCGGCCCCCGGACGATCGTCGCAGATGATGCTCGTCACTTCCAGCGATAAGGGTGATGGGAAAACAGAGCTGGCATGGAGCCTGGCGCTCTCGGCCACACGCCTGGGCAGCAATGTCCTGTTCATCGATCTTGACCCGCAGGACAAGCAACTGACCAACGACTTTGTGCGCGAATTCAGCATTTCCAAACCGCATAAGTCGTTTGCGGATTATGTGAAGGGCCGCTGCGAGCTAGACGAGGCTGTCGTGAGCATGCCCGGTATCGGCATCGATTTCATGGCCGCACCCATAGTTTCGGACGATCTTTTGAAGCTATTGGTTGACGTCGATGTGCCGCGACACTTCGCGGACAAGCTGGGCGCCGTGTACAATCTTGTCATTCTCAACGGGCCGCCAGGGTTGCACGGTCCGGAATCCCGACTGCTCAGTAGTTGGGCAGATGCCGTTATCTTTGCTGTCCGGTGGGCCAAGACACCGCGCAGTGTCGCACGCGGCATTCTGGAATCACTGCAGCCTAATGGTTCGAGATCCGCTCCGGTAGGGATTGCTCTCACTGGAGTAAATCTCAAGCAGCACGCCAAATATCATTTTGGGGACAGTGGCGATCTTCTGCTGTTCGGAAAACGATAAGGCACTCAAGCCCCTGGGTCGCAAGAAATGATTATCGAACTCTTTGGACCGCCTGGAGCTGGCAAAGCAGTCTTTGCCCATGCGCTTGCCAAATCGCTGCGCGGGCAGGGCTACGCTACGAAAGTGGTCTTCAGTCACAAAGCAAGTAGAAGGTCAAGGAGTGTAGATCTCGGGATATTTACGTTTATTTATAGAGTATTATTGGCAATATTTTCAACTGCAAAACTGTTTATATACACGTCGGATTTGATAAAATATCTGTCGATCTCGTCGTCGATGCTAAAGGCGATTGAGCCAAGGAAATTTATTTGGCGAGCTCGGGTCTGGCAAAAAATCATAAACCTTTCCAATCGTTGGGACCAAGCGCGACAGTGCAGAGAGATCACAATATTCGACCAGGGGTACGTGCAAGCTGTTGCTTCACTGTCGATTTTTCACGGGTGCGTCGACAACGTTGCGATTGCAAGAGCGCTAAAGGTCACTCCTACCGCGGATTTTACCTTGCGAGTGGTATTGCCTCGTGCAGCAGCCGAGGCGCGGTTGCGGGAGCGGATGATGCAGGCGGCTCCGGCCGAACGCATTCTCGATGCGGATTTCGAAGCGAGCATGCGGGCTTTCGGAGTGTTTCAAAATATCAATGACATCCTTGTGGCAACCGACAGGAAAACAATTTCCGTTGAAACTCTCGACGACCGATCGTTGTCGAAAAGCGTCGAGCTCGTCAGCCGCAAGATTGCCTTCAAGATGGCCCGCGATCAGGTCACTCCCATGTACCGACATCAAGTTGTCCACTCATCGCAACCGCTGACGGTAGACAATGCCTACCTTGATGACGGCGTGGATACCATCACAATACAGAACCCGCTAAATTCCGCTGCTGGAAACGACGCGGTAACGCTCGGGAAGGAAGAAATAAACCGTAGCCTGGGCTATGCCACTGTTTTTGCACTCATGATCTATGTGGCTGGGGCGGGTCTAACCAGCCTGGCGCAATTGCTGATTGCTCGTATCGTAGGCTCTACCAGCTATGGTATCTACTCCTACGTCCTTTCAACCACATCGGTGCTCGCATATCTCGCGACCCTTGGCTTCAACGTATCGTTGTTGCGCTTTGTATCTGCCTACAGGGCCCAGGGGCGCCTGGACCTGGCCCACGGCATAATCAGATTTGCCTTTCAACGCTCGTTGGCAGTGGCGTCTCTATTCGGCTTGGCAGGGGCGACCTACATCTTTCTGTCTTCGTCCTCACACAACAGGGAACTTGAGATCAGCCAGCTCTTGGGTATGGCCGCCGTTCCGCTGGTCACGACTTCAGCCTTGGGCGCGGCTCTCATCCGTGCCTTCGGCGGCGGTGTTTCTGCCCTTCTGCCAGAACGCATTGTGCGTGATGGACTGCTGCTCACATTGTTAAGTGCCGCCGCCTTGTCCGGTTCGTGGACTCTGAATGCACCATTGGTCATGCAAGCGGTGCTGACGAGTTCGGCCGTAACAGTCGCATTCGTCTTTGTCCTGTTAGCAAGATTTCAGCCGCCGGGTTTACGACATGCCGAACCTGCCGATGCGTCCAAGGATTGGTGGTCGGCGGTCCCCCCTATCATGCTGATGGCGGGTCTTGACGTCTTCATCAACAGAGCGGGGGTAATGGTGCTCGGCTGGACCGGCCACATACGCGACGCAGGCATTTTCGCCCTGGGGCTCAATGTCGCGTTGCTTGTTGGTCTCTCGTTGGTGGCCGTCTCTACAATGTTTTCGCCGACGGCAGCTACGCTTTACGCAAAAAACGACCGAAGAGGTTTACAAGAGCTGTTTTCACGAGCTGCCCTGCTTTCTTCCGGTGCCGCAATAGCAATGGCAATCCCATTGCTCTTGATTGTTCGGCCGCTTTTAAGCTGGTTCGGTGAGGATTTCGGAACTGGAGCACCGATCGCGCGGGTGCTGATGCTCGGCTACGTATTCGTGGCCCTGTGCGGACCGCAGCTCAATCTCTTGACCATGACCGGAAACGAATGGGCGGCCGCTGTGACGATGATCCTCGGGGCAGCTTTTGGTGTCGTCGGCTGTGCTATCGGAGTAGAGATCTACGGTCCGCTGGGCGCAGCAATAGGGCTCGCGCTTGCCCTGGTCGTATGGAACGTCGCCATGGCGATTTATATTCGCAAGCGACTGAAGATCACGCCCGGACTGATCTACGCGATTACGTCCTTTAACAGCCGCACGGTCGAAAGCACCCAGCGGACTTGGTTCTTGCGCTGACTTGATGCTCTGGGATTGGTGACCGGGATACCCGTCAACTTAAGCTTTCATAACCTTTGTTGCACCCACGGTCATCGGTCGAGGCGCGACAGACCCCGGCTGGCGCGATGTGATCCATTCTAATGCAGGCATCAAGGTGCGTACGGATAGGCGGGCTTGCGTATCGGCGTCTCGATGAAGCGCCAAACGAAAAAGACGCAGAGAATGCCTCGTTCTTGCCGATCAGCGAGCCGAGCGCGTTGAGAGAGATCGCCGACGGAGCCGCACCTTCAGGCGACGCCAGTGAGCTGACCGCGCGAGTCTGAGTGAGCAGCGCGAACTGCCGGCAGTCTACGCTGACACGAGCGTTTGTTGCTCCGCTTCGGAGGCCGTCGCGCTTCCATGAAAGTGTCGATACCATTCGACGAAACGGGCAACGCCATCCTGGAGCGTGGTCGCCGGCGCGAAGTCTACGGCCCGGCGAAGATCGCCTACATCGGCGCGTGTCTCGAGAACATCACCTGGAGGCAAAGGCACATCCCTCCTGAGAGCTCTGCGACCTACGGCTGTCTCTATAATCGCGATTAGCCTATTGATCTCTTCTGGCTGGTCATTGCCAATGTTGTACAGGCGATATGGGGCTGAGCTGGTAGCTGGATCAGCTGCGCGACCGTCCCAATTCCGGTCCGCACACGGTGGCGTTGCGAGTATTCGAACCACCCCTTCGACGATATCGTCGATGTAGGTAAAATCTCGCCAGACACGGCCGGCATTGGACACCTCGATCACGCGTCCTTCGGCGATGGCGCGGGTAAACGCGTAGACAGCCATGTCGGGCCTGCCCCATGGACCGTAGACGGTGAAGAACCGCAACCCTGTGACCGGCAAGCCAAATAGATGACTGTACGAATGCGCCATGGCTTCATTCGAGCGCTTGGTGGCGGCATAGAAGCTTATTGGATGGTTAGCGCCGCCATGTTCGGAAAAAGGTATGGTTTGGTTGGCGCCGTAAACCGAACTGGATGAAGCGTAGACCAGATGCTTGATGTCGAAGTGCCGACAACCCTCAAGAACATTGAGAAACGCCACGATGTTGGAATGAACATAGGCATGCGGGTCGACAAGAGAGTAACGCACGCCCGCCTGGGCAGCCAGGTGGACGACATACGATGGTTGAAAGTCGGAGAACAAAGCTTGCACCAACAATCGATCCGCCAGATCCATACGCATCGGAGTGAAACCTAGCTCGGCGCAGAGGTGCGCAAAACGCGCTTCCTTGAGCTTTAGATCGTAGTAGGGCGTGAAATTATCCACGCCTATGACCCGCGCACCGTGACGCAAAAGCCGCGACGCCACATGAAACCCGATAAATCCTGCGGCGCCGGTGACTACAACAGGACCTTTTCGTGCCAGCTGCATAACCGCCATGTCCGAACTGGATCGACCGGATTTCGTTCGTGTTGAACGGGATTTGTCAGGTTGTGCGTCAAGCACGCCCGTGGTCTTGGAATTATGTCCGGCCATGACGAATTGCCCCGCTTCGAAATTTTTGCATCGAGATCGTCGGCTATATCTGGATCAGGCAGGAATGCGCTCGCACAGACGCAATGCCAAACCAACATAGCGGACACGCGCCGCCTCGCGGTCGAGGCGGCATTATCACGGCAATACGGAAATTCGTCCGAGCAGAGCTACCAGTTCACCCTGGCGCTTGGTTTCAGTTTTGGCAAACAGCGAGGCAAGCTGGGACCGGATCGTGGTGCGGCTGAGATGCCAGCTGCGGGCGATTTCCAATGGTGCGTCCCCTTGAGCTAACCTCATGGCAAGCTGAGTTTCAGCGCTCGTGAGGCCGAACATCTTTTGCAATGTCTGAGGATTAGCCGAGGACCGGGTCTCCCGGTCCAACAATGCTACGATACTCGTTCCGTCGGGCGCAATCACCCCGCCCTCATTGAGTATCACCGGCCGATCGTCAGTGGTGCGGATCACCACCCACGACAACGAACCTGGCAGGAAGTTGGTTGGAACGTTCGCGACCAGCCGCCTCAGCGCAGCCGTAAGCTCCGGAGCCGTGCCGGCCGTCTCACCCTGTCGTTCAAAGGTGCTTTGAGCGGCAGTGTTCCACTCCACCACCTTTTTCTCGCGATTGAGGACCAGGAAGCCACAGCCAATCCGGTCCAGCATGCCGGTGACGGATTCCAGGCTCCGGCGCTTTGACGCGCATGCTGTACCCTGCCTGTCCGACGTGTAGCGTGACAGGCGAGCAACACTGCCGTAAGCAGTGCTCAATTCAATATGACGCTTATTCGCAACGGTGTCGTTGTGCCTATCGATGAAAGACATTGCCTTCCCACCCCTGTTGGCCGAAAACCGCTAAGATCTCCAATCGTTACGCTTGACTCTCAAAACAGATGCCTCTGCCAAAAACCTTTGATCCCAGAGGTTTGCAGCGGCTTCTTCATGCACTCTTACAATGAGTCCAGCGAACCGGACGCTCTTCGTAAATGATAGTAAGCTTGGATTTGAGGGCCGCAATCCGGCTGTGGTATTAGATCAGGCGGTGGAGTTCTAGGCTCGACGGACTAATCCGAAAGTTGTAGTCTGCGGGGTATGGGGCTGCATCTGCGTAGATTGGTTTCGGCCTTGAAGGGCATCTCGCTAGCTCACATGGCTTCCATGTTGGTGCTAGTTGTCACACTAATATTCGTAATAACAAACTTAATTCATACGGAAACTGAAGCAACCTTCATATCATCTATTCCAGCTATAATTGTCGCTGCATATCTTGTTGGGCGTTGCGGAGCAATCATTGCGACCGTCGTGACAGTCGCCGCCAGCCTCGGGGCCGAACGACTTCTGCGCGGTTCAATTCCCGCAGAGGACTGGCCGCGAGCAATCTTTCTCCTGGTTTCCGGCTTTATGATCGCCTTCATGTTCCACCGCTTGCGGCAGGACCTTAGCGAGGCCCTGGAGGTCGCCGAAATTCGATTGGCCGCCGTCGAGGCAACTGAAAGCCGCTTCCGTTCGGTGTTCGAGCGTGCGGCCCTGGGCTTTGCGAACACGAATGAAAGAGGCGAGCTTCTGCAATCCAACAAACGTCTTAGTGAACTGACGGGATATACCGAAGCCGACCTTGCTCAATTTCCGCTTGCGCAACTTGTTCATCCCGATGATCGCGACAGCGTTGTTGAAGCGCTTGCCGATCAAGGCAAGTCCGCGATGCCATTCGATATGGAAGTCCGATTGAAGAAGAAGGACGGTTCCACATTCTGGGCTCGCCTGAACCTATCGTCGTACCGTTCCGACGGCCTCCTTTCAGAGAGCGCGATCATCGTTGTCGATGACATCTCGGAACGACGGACGGCGCGCGAAGCGATCCGGGTTCAGAAGGAACGGCTTGATCTGGCGCTTTCGGCGGGGCGGTTGGGAACCTGGCAAGTCGACCTCAAAAGCGGCGTTGTCACGGGTTCCGACAAATTTTGGGAAATCTTAGGCCTGCCGCGCGCCACCAGTCGTCCGATAGACGAGCTAGCTGCCGTCGTCTATTCCGCGGACTGGCCAAAGCTTGCACTTCCCAAAGAATCCGGCGCGACCACGAATTACGACGTTGAGATAAGGGTGCGACGTTCGGATGGACCTGTTCGTTGGGTCGCTCTGCGCGGACGGGAGGAGCGGTATCATGATCAGCAGCTGCTGATCGGGATAGCAGCTGATCTGACTGAACGTCGGCAGACCACGCTTTTGCGCGCCACGGTCAGGAGACGGGACCGTATTTTGATCGAACAGCGCCATCGATTCAGCAATCTTTTCGCGGTCGTGATAGCGCTGGTCAAAATGGTTAGTGCTCCGGAAAACAATGTCATGAAGTTCAAGGAGGACCTAATCGATCGGATACGAGCGCTTGAGGTCACGCATATGATGATCTCCGGCCGCACCGCCAGTTCGGTATTGCTCCGGGACCTCGTGGTCCAAGAACTGTTGCCCTACATGGAAACGCGAAAGATAAAGGCCCATGGCCCTGACGTCATGATGTCAAGCGGCGCTGCCGAAAGCTTCGCAATGGTTGTTCACGAGCTTACGACGAACTCCGTCAAATACGGCGCGCTTGGCGGTTCCCGAGGGCGTCTTGAGGTTAGATGGGCTGACAGTGGAGAAAGCGATGACGTCGTCTTCGATTGGATAGAATCGGGAAGACGCAGGAAAGCCAAGAACATCGGCCATGGGATTGGTTCGATGATATTGGGCGTCAATACCGCGCCGCTTATCGGCCATGCCTCGAAGCTGGAAATATTTGAAGGCGGTCTACGATATTCGCTGCGGTTGTCTCGACGTGAAATCGCGCCCTAGTCAGTATATTTCGAACGCCAGTTTTGTAGCGCGACGGCTGCCTCGGTGCGGTTGCGTACTCCCAGCTCACGCATTACCGCAGCGGCGTGGATTTTTGTCGTTGCTTCGGAAATGTCCAAATCGCGAGCTATCTCCTTGTTTGAGAAGCCTTCCGCCATCAGCTTGAGCACGTCACGTTGCCTTGAAGTCAACTTGCTAAGGCTGGCCGCTCCCATCCGCCGTTGGGTCCATGCCCTTGCCGATTGGGGTGCGTGTGACCCGGGACCCCCGGAAGGCCGGGACAACAGCGCCGGAACATAGATGCGGCCTGCCAGAATCTCGCGCACTGCCGACACCACTTCCTGGTCCGTCTGAGATTTCACGATATAGCCGTGCAGTCCGATCGATAGGGCTTTCAATATTTCCGCTCGTGAATCATTCCCGGAAACGATTGCAAAACGGGTGTCCGGATACGCTGACAAAAAGTCGCCGAGCACTTGCTGGTTGAACAGTCCCGGCATGTTCAGATCCAGAATGGCAAGATGGATGTCCCGCTCAGCCAGGACACTGGCAGCGGCATCAAAACATCCAGCTTCGAATATCTCCAGTTCCGGGAGCTCGGCCTTGAGCGCCAAACTTAGCCCACGACGATACAAACCGTGATCGTCCGCAATGACGACTCGATACATTTGCATTCCACCCCAACGCAGGCCCTACAAAGCGGGCCCTGAAACGCCTAATGCGGCTAAACGATCAATCGGGGAACGGCCTTGGCGGTGGCCAACCACTCGTCGAACGCCCAGAAATCCGCATCACTTGCGCGCCGTACCGCTAATATATTCCTCTATGGCGGAAAAATCTCTTTCTTTTTTCCGAGGACCGTTCAATCGGCCAGAATCGCACCGTCTCTGCCTTTGTCAGAACGCTAATGTCGCGATCATGCGTGTCTATGGCCAATTACCAAAATTCCATGTGGCATCAGCTGTTTGAGCGGTAGCGAGACGTAAATTCCAGCAGGTGGATTCTGAGGTCCGCACTGGGGCATTTGAAGGTCTCGTGGCTAAGCAATTTTGCAGATGCAGGTCGGCATATTCGGCGCCATCGTGCCTCGCGGCGGACGGGGGCGGACCGGCCTAGTCGCTGAACCTGCGGAGGCAATGGATTGGTGCCATTCGATTGCACGACGACATCCTTCGAACGCTCACATACCGTTCCCCATAAGATGCTCGGGACGGACACGTAGCGACTTTTCTATCCGACCCACCCTGGTCGAAAGAGGTCTGAACGCGTCTACCCAGGCACCAACCATTGACGCGGCGATGAACTATGGAGGATCGGATGAAAGCGGTTATTCAATGCGGTGGAATGGGAACACGACTTCGTCCCTTTACGTCGGTGTTGCCGAAGCCGCTGATGCCAATTGGTGCCCGGCCCGTGCTCGAGCTGCTTCTCAAGTGGCTGCGACGCAATGGCATTGAAGAGGTCTACATCACGACCGGGTATCTCGGCCATCTCATCCGCAGCGTGTGCGGTGATGGTTCGCAATGGAACCTGAAAATACGGTACACTCAGGAGATGGAGCCGCTGGGCACCATCGGGCCACTGTCGCTCATCCGAGATGAACTGACCGAACCCTTTATCGTGCTGAACGGCGACGTTCTCACCGATCTTAGCCTCAGCCGATTCACAGCTGCCCACCGCAAGCACAAGGATCCGGTGACCATCGCTACCGCCAACCGTCTTATCAAGATGGATTTCGGCGTCATCGACGAAGTCGACGATGCAGTGCAGATGTTCCGCGAGAAGCCGACGCTTTCTCATCTCGTTAGCATGGGCATCTACTGCATGAATCCGGATGTTCTGAGTTTTATTCCCTCCGGCATTCCATTCGGATTCGACGACTTGATGCTGCAGATGATGCAGCAAGGCACGGTCGTCCATGTCTACAAGCATGACGGACTCTGGCTCGATATCGGCCGCGTCGACGATTTCCAGAATGCTCAAGCCATTTCCTGGGAAGAGCAGTCGGCTTCGATCGAAGTCGCGGCAGCGGCTGCCTGACAAACAGCGAGAAACTCAAACACGAATGATGATTTGGGAGTGAGGTCCACCATGCTCTTGGTCAGTGCCCCGATTTTGGGTGTTCCGGAGAAGGCGGCTCTATCAAAGGTCATTGATAGCAGCTGGTTGACCATGGGCGAGCAGGTTCGATTGTTTGAAGAGTCGTTTGCCCGCATGCATGGCGCGGACGATTGCGTTGCGGTGAGCTCCTGTACTGCGGCGCTTCATCTCATTTTGCACGGACTTGGCATTGGCCCGGGCGATGAGGTCCTGGTTCCGTCGCTAACTTTCGTGGCAACCGCGAACTCAGTGCTCTATGTCGGTGCAACTCCCGTCTTTGTCGATATTGAATCAGCCGACTTGCCGTTGATGTCGCTTGCGGAAGCCGAGGCCCGATGCACGCCGCGAACGAAGGCCATTATTCTCGTTCACTTCGCCGGGTATCTGGCCAATCGAGAACAATGGCAAAGGTTCGCTCGTGTACGGGGACTGCACATCATTGAAGACGCGGCGCATGCTCCTGGCTTGAGAGAAGTAGGGACCTTCGGCGTTGCCGCGGCCTTCAGCTTCTACGGCAACAAGAACATGACAACCGCCGAGGGCGGCGCCGTAATCGCCCAAGACCATGAACTGCTCGAAAGGATTCGCCAAGCGCGCGGGCACGGGATGACCACCGGCACACACCAGCGGCTAAACAGCCGCACGCCGCAGTATGACGTCACCATGCTTGGGTTCAATTACCGTATGGACGAGATGCGGGCCGCAATCGGACTTGTCCAGTTAGGAAACCTGCAAGAATGGAACGAAGTAAGGCGTATCCTCGTCGTCCTTTATCGGCGACTCATTGCAACACACTGCCCGGCAATAGCCGTTCCATTCAGTGAATCGCGGAGGTCGGCGCACCACATCATGCCGATACTTTTGCCGCGATACGCCGACAGGCAAGCCGTTATCGACGAACTGCGCAACCAGGGAATCCAAACAACGATCCACTATCCGCCCGTGCACCGGATGACGTTGTACCGCGAGCTTTTTCCCGGGACCCAATTGCCGCGAACAGAAGACTTTGCCCAGCGGGAATTGACGATTCCACTTCACCCGCAGATGACCTCAGCGGTGGTCGAAGCGGTTGTGGAGGCTCTGGCAACTGCGGTGAGCGGCTGTACTAAAGCGGGAACGGCCGCATGAATGCGACAGATCAATCCCTCCACCGACGCTTCGTTGCAGTCTCGGCCCATGGGTCTGCGCGGCGTTTGATCGACATCGCTATTGCGAGCGTTGCTGCGGTCTTGTTTGCGCCACTGATGCTGCTGATCGCCATCGCCCTTCTGGCCGAGGGCGGTAGGCCCGTTTTGTTTGCACAAACCCGCTTGGGCGCCGGGGCTCAGCCTTTTCGCATGTACAAGTTCCGCAAGTTCGACGTGCGATGCGATCCCCACGGCCTCGCGCTGACGGTCGCCGACGACAAGCGCATGACAACGATAGGACGCGTGCTCGCCGCGACAAAGTTCGATGAACTGCCGCAACTGTGGAATGTGATCATAGGCGACATGGCAATCATTGGACCGCGACCGGAGAGCCTGGCGTTCGCCGATTGTTTCCACGGCGGCGCCGAGGCTGTTTTGCAGTACAAGCCTGGCTTACTCGGTCCGAGCCAGGTTCTCTTCCGCAACGAAGCGAGTTTCTATCCGAAGTTCACGGATCCGGTGCTGTACTATCGCGAGACCCTGTTTCCCGCCAAGGCCAGGATCGACCTTTCCTATTATCCGCAGCGAACTCTGGCGGCTGACGCCGTCTGGATGGCCCGCGGTTTTCTAGCCGTTCTCGGCCGGGTACCGCAGTCGCCGATCGCGACTTAAGCGCAGTCGGGCTGACACTCCGGTGAGTGTCACCGTCAGAGTGGACATGGCAAGAGGGACGATTGGTCATGGACTACAAAGGCAAAAAGGTACTGGTCACAGGCGCCGATGGATTTATCGGATCGCATCTCACCGAGGCGCTGGTCCGCAACGGAGCGGATGTCACAGCATTGGCGCTCTACAATTCGTTCGACAGTCACGGCTGGCTTGACGATTTGCCGGACAACATTCGAGGCCACCTGAAATCCGTGCGTGGCGACGTGCGCGACAGCGCGTTCCTGAACAGGATCATGCGCGGCCAAGCTGTGGTTTTTCACCTGGCTGCTCTCATCGCGATTCCATATTCGTATGCGGCTGCCCAGTCATACGTAGAAACCAATGTGATGGGTACGATGAATGTTCTCGAGGCAGCGCGTCAGTGGGACACGGAACGCGTCGTGCACACCTCGACCAGCGAGGTTTACGGCACGGCGCTGACCATGCCTATCAAGGAATCTCATCCGCTGCAGGGCCAGTCTCCCTATTCGGCATCCAAGATCGGGGCCGACATGATGGCCGAAGCCTACGCCAGGTCATTTGACGTTCCCGTCGTAACTCTGCGCCCATTCAATACCTACGGCCCACGCCAGAGCGAGAGGGCGATAGTGCCGACCATAATCAGGCAGGCCCTCGACAAGAACTGCTCGGCCATCATGGTCGGGGATACGAGCCCTATCCGCGATCTAACCTTTGTCGAAGACACGGCCGCGGCATTCCTGACCGCAGGCGTGGCGGAACTCAAATTCGGCCATGCCTACAATGCCGGAAGCCAGCGTGCCGCGACGATCGCGGAAGTCCTGGACCTGGTGGTCGAGTTGAGCGGATCGAAGAAGCCTGTCTATCGAGATGAAAGCCGCTTGCGCCCACAGAACTCCGAGGTTCGCGCGCTGCTTGCAGACTCGACGCAATTCGAAACGCAGACCGGATGGCGAGCCCGTACCAATCTGCGAGATGGGTTGGAGCGCACCATATCATGGTGGAAAGCGCGTCTCAGCGAGGGGCGGGTGCGCCGGGAAATGGGCTACATGACATGACTTGTCGTCGCCGACATGCGTTGGTGTTGATCTTCGCTGTCGCGTGCCTTGGTCCGCATGCTGCCGCAAGCCAGGCGAGCAATACGTCAACGCACTTTGTTGCGACGTCGGCGATGCAGTTGCCGGACTATCTGCGTCCTACGGTCGATCCCGCGTTCGGGGAAACATTCACCCGGATCACAAAATCCGGGCCGCTTGGAAATGGGGTCGCGTGCATAAAAGATTATTGCAGCCACCGTTATTCCAGCGCCCAAGCCTGGAATGCCGACCAGAGCCTGCTCGTTATAACCAACGGCTGCAACGGGATGTGCTTTTTCGACGGACACACATTCCTACCGCTGCTGATGCGCGATCGATCGGGCGAATGTGAGTGGCATCCCCAAAATGCGGATCTGATGATTTGCGTTCGAGGCCGACGGATATCGACCTGGGCGCCGCGGACCAATCACGAGGATGTGCTGTTCGATTCAAAGGACTATCGGGATCTGCACTTCGGACCAGGCAAAGGCAACCCGAGCCGAGACGGTAATCGCCTGGCAGTGCGTGCACTTCGATCGGACGGTGCCGAGGTCGTCTTCGCGTATGATCTCAAGCAGCATAGCAAGTTTGCCGATATCGCACTTGGGCGGCTTGCTGGGGTCAATGAGAACTGTTCGATCTCTCCTCTGGGCGAAAATATTCTCTGCATCCAGGCACTGGCGGACGGCACCGAACAGGCGTTTATTTTTTCGATCGACGGCGCTCCAGGCCAGCAGTGGACAGAACATCATCGGCCGGGGCATGGCGACATGACGGTCGACGCCGATGGGAGCGAGATCTACGTCGGCATCAGCAAGTCCTATCCGGACAGCTATCAGGTGATCAAACGCCGGCTGTCTGACGGGAAAGTAACTGCGCTTATGAAATACGGCGAGGCCTCGCATGCTTCTCTGCGTGCTTTGAACAAACCTGGCTGGGTGTTCCTGAGCTACGGCGGCGACCCGAATGAGGTTTCGGCCCGTCCGGAAATGGCGCCCTACGCACGAGAGGTTATCGCGCTGCGCCTCGATGGCAGCGGAGAGGTTCGGCGCATAGCGCAAACGCGCAGCGTTGATTTCGACTACCGCAGCGAGACCCATGCCTCGCCGTCGCCCGATGGCTCGCAGGTAATCTGGTCCAGCAACTGGGGTGTGCCTGGCGGACCTGTTTATGACTTCGTCACCCGCGTCGACTGGTCGGAAGAGGCGAAGTCGAACTGAATGGAGATTTCACCGATGGCATTCATGAACCGAAATCTTCTTGCAGCGATAGGTGTGCTGGCTGCGGTTGATGCTGCCTCCGCGGCGGATGTACGGCCAGCCTACCATCTCTCTCCCGGCGACATCGTCGAAATAGGAATCTCTTCGATACCGGAACGAACTCAACGTGCGGTAATCCAGATGGACGGTACGATCGCGCTTCCCCAAGTCGGGAAGATATCAATCGGCGGTCTGACACCTGCCGAACTGCAGACCCGCATGGAAACGATCTTGCCTACCAAGATATTTCACCAGCGTTTGCCCGATGGGCGAGAACAGATGATCGTTGTCCAACCCGGCGACGTGACCGCGATAGTCGCGGAATATCGTCCGATCTACGTGACTGGCGAGGTGCTCACTCCCGGCCAGCAGGCATATCGGCCTCTCATGACGGTGAGACAGGCGATTGCGGTGTCTGGCGGTCTCAGCCTTTTGCGCTCACGCGTAAATCAGACTGGTCCCGACCCGGTTGATCTGCAGCGCGACTATGAATCGCTTTGGGGGGAATACACCCGCGACTATTACCACAGTGCTCGCATTCGCGCCGAACTGCAGGATCAGCCAAGTTTCGATACCAAGCCCCCCCAAGGGTCACCATTGTCTGCCGCCTTCAGCTCGGCCATTGCCGACGCCGAGGGAGAGGCGCTGAAGATCTCTCTCGATAACTTCCAGCAGGAGCAAAGCTACGTTGATCAGGGCGCAAAGGATGCCGCGGCGCAGATCGACGTTCTGACCAAGCGCCAGCAGGTCGAGAGCGACGGGGTCAAGGCGGATGAGGATGACCTGGCTCGGGTGACGAAATTGTTTCAAGCGGGCAATCTGACCAACGCCAGGCTGTCTGACGTCAGGCGCTCCGCGCTTCTCTCTTCCAATGGGCAGCTTCAGACATCGGTCGAGCTCATGCGGGCGCGACGCCAGCAGGAAGATTATCTCAGGCAACGCGAGCGCAATGAAAACCTGCGAAGGATCGGTTTGCTGACCGAGTTGAAGGATACCGATGTCCGTCTTGCCGACACCACCGCAAGGCTCCACGCCACTAGCCAGAAATTACAGCCCGCTGGCGCGACCGCTCTGCCGTTGCCGGTAAGCGGAGAAGCCATTCAGACCCAGATCACCATCGTGCGCAAGACTGGTGAAGAATGGCGCAAGCAACTCGTCGAAGAAGATTCAGAAGTGCTTCCGGGAGATACGATCGAGGTGAGGTTCAGCAGCGATCTAGGACGTGCAGCAAGCCAGTAGGGCGTCAGCCGCGGGGGCCGCATTTGCGGTCCCGCTATTGCTTGAAGGCCCGGGAAATCTGATCGGTCAATGGCTTAAGCAAATACGACCAGACGCTGCGCTCGTTGGTGCTTATGTGAACTTCGGCAGGCATGCCTGGTTTCAGGATTTTCTCACCCTTCAGGCAGGTGGCCTGGTTGTCGACGTGGATGCGAGCCGAAAAATAGGAAAGCTGGCGTTCCTGATCCTTGATCAAATCTGCGGAGATACGCTTCACCGAACCCTCGCAGACAGGTGTCGTTCCGACGTCGAAGGAGGGAAAGCGGATTGATACCCGCTGCCCGGGCTGGACATCATCCATCCGGGTCGGCGGAATGAGCGCATCCACAACAAGGTTGTCGGTATCGGGTACAACCACCATGAGCACCTCTCCCGGTCCAATTACGCCTCCGACGGTATGGATAGAGGATTCTTGTACCGTCCCGGTCTGGGGAGATCGGATGTCCGTCCTTGCGAGCTCGTCGTCCGCCACTATCTTGCGCTCTTCGAGCTCTGTGCGCTTCGCTTCGTTTTCGCGGAGCTCGCTTGTCACATCGCTGCGCATCTGCTCGTCGAGCTGAAGCACCTGCAAGTCGGTTTCACTGATGTGGGCTTGCACCTCAGCGATTGCTGCAACAAGTCGCCCCGACTCACCGCGAGAACGAGCCTCTTCCAGGCTGACATTGCTCAGTCGCTCCTTGGACACCAATTTCTTGGAGTAAAGAGCTTGGACGTCGGCAAGGCTGCGGGTTAGGAGATCCAGGGAGTCATTCGTCGCGGCAAGCTGAGCCTTGAGACCGTCAATCTGATGTCGGAGTTGCATCGAGCGGCTCTGCAACTGCGCCTTTTGGCCAGCCAATGCCGTAGCCCGGCTTTCAAACAAGGCACGTTCTCCGTTGACAAGAGCAGCCACTCGCGGGTCGCTCATCCTCACGCGCAGACTGGGTGGAACCTGCATTTCCGGCAGCCCTTGCCGCTCTGCCTCGAGCCTGGCCAGACGGATGGTGACCCGATCGAGATCTTCACTGACGATCTGCAGGTTTGAGCGTGTGAGCGTGTCGTCAAGCCTGACCAACACGGCGCCGGCACGCACATGATCACCATCCTGGGCGAAGATCCCGCCGATGGTGCCGCCGGTCCGATGTTGGACCTTCTTTACACTGCTTTCGACCACAACGGTCGCTGGCGCGATCACAGCGCCGGCGATCTTGGTTAATCCCAACCAGGTCCCTCCGCCAACGAGCAGAAAGGCGGTGGTGGCCAAGCCCAGAAACAGGTTGGCACGGATGCCATCCGGATCATTGGTAAGCCTGGTTCCGAGCCAACGACTTGCGTCGTCGACACGAGCATAGGAAATCGTCGCGTCAGACACGGAATAAGACCTCAAGCGTTGCCGGCATTTTTTTGCAGCGGAACGACTGCCGGCTGGGGGAAGGGGCGGACGACATTTGAGAGAACATCTTCTCGCGGGCCAAATGCGTGGACCATCCCGTTCGACATGACCAATACCTGGTCAATATTGACGAGCGCAGAGGGGCGATGCGCCACGACGATCACGATACCGCCACGCTGACGCACCGCCAGGATTGCCCCCGCCAACGCAACATCGCCGTCTGAATCCAAGTTGGAATTCGGTTCGTCGAGCACGACAAGAAACGGATCGCCATAAAGTGCCCTGGCCAGTCCGACCAGTTGCCTCTGCCCGGCCGACAGGGCCGTCCCGCCTTCGCCGATTCGTGTTTGGAACCCTTGAGGCAATCGCATGATCATCTTGTCGACACCCGCCGCTCGAGCGGCTGCCATGACGCCTTTTGGGTCGCTCTGGCCACCAAATCTCGAAATGTTGTCGGCAACCGTTCCGTCGAACAGTTCGACATCCTGCGGCAAATAGCCGATATGAGCACCGAGCAGTTCCGAACTCCATTGATCGAGAGCAGCCTCGTCCAATCGAACGGTTCCCCGAATTGGCTTCCATACTCCGACCAGGGCACGCACCAGCGTTGTCTTCCCGGAACCGCTAGGGCCGACGACCGCCATCCCAGTGCCGCTCGCCAGGCGAAAGCTTACATTTAGAACCGTCGGCCGTTGTGCGCCTGGAGGGGCTATCGTCAACTCCTCGACGGAGAGCTGCCCCCGCGGGTTGGGAAGCTCCATGGGAGCGCTTTGGCTATCGAAAGCATCCAGCGCTGCGGTCAAGTCGGAATAGCTTCGGCGCGCGGCCAGAAATCCTCTCCAGTTTGCGATCGCGGCGTCGACCGGCGCCAAAGAGCGGCCAAGCAATATCGAAGATGCGATGATCACACCCGGGGAAGCGTCCCCCCCGATCACCAGATAAGCGCCCAGCCCGAGTACACTCGATTGCAAGGCCATCCTGAGTGTCTTCGACAATGATCCAGTTCCGCCCACGATGTCGGAGAGCCGTTCCTGGTTCTTGAGATAGGCATGGCTGACTTCTCCCCAGCGTCGGCCAAGCCTGGCGGAGAGACCCATCGCCTGAACGACTTCCGCGTTGCGGCGGCCTGCATCGGCAAGGATGCGTTGCGCGACCAGTGTTTCGGAAGTTCGGGCCGCGGGGCCGCGGCCGGCAATTTCTGCGACCACGGTCAAAAGCACGACAACAACGGCGCCGACGGTTGCCAGTAGCCCAAGGGAAGGGTGCAACAGGTAGATGACCACCATGTAAAACGGCATCCACGGGGCGTCGAAAAAAACGGTCGGCCCCAGGCCGGAGAGAAAGCCGCGCAACTGGTCCAAGTCGCGAAGCGGCTGCACCCGGTTCGCCTCCTGCCCGGCGACCAGGGGTACCGACAGCGATATGGTGAAGGCCTTGTGCTGCAGATTTCTGTAAAGGCGGTTGCCGATTCGAACCAGCAAGCGAAGCCGCACGAAATCGAGCAGCCCGTATATGGCATAGAGGCCCAGCATGCCGACCGTAAATCCCACGAGCGTCGGAACGCTCTGTGAGGGAAGCACACGGTCATACACCTGCAGCATGTAGACGGAGCCGGTCAGGGCTAGAATGTTTATCACCGCCGAAAAGAGACCAATGCCAACCAGCCCGGACCAACAACCCGACATGGCTGAGAGCAAATGTTGCGTACGATGTTCCCTCACGACGCGCGATCTCTCAGTCGAGATTGTCGCACGGCCTCGTGGACGCTGTCAGCGTAGGACAAGATCTTACCTTTCGTTGTGACCCGCCCACCCCGAACATTACATCAAGCTAACATTCGTCAAATTTTATCAAAATGCAGCAAAATCGTGACGCTCGGACGCTAAATCGTGAATCGCCACGAACAAGCTGGGGATAACCGACCCTGGAAAGCGAGCGTTTATTGACCATTTGAAGGTTGACGGGCTTTGCCCTTTGTCGAATCACGTTTTGATGTCTGTTGGATGAGGAAAGTGACCCGATCAGACATTCGACGCGCGTGGTTCATCGGGGTTCTTCATATGGGCGACAACCACACGGCCCTCGCCAGCTTCGTTCGAGATCGTGCCAATATTCTCGTAGGCCTTTGCGCGGTTGAGCAGGCTCACGACTTGCCGGTCCTGGCCAAGGCCGACCTCGAACAGCAGCATGCCACCTGGCCGCAGGTATTGCGGCGCGTCTCTTATCACCCGCATGTGGATGCTCAGGCCGTAAGGGCCAGCCGCAAACGCCTCGCGCGGCTCGAGCTCGGTCAAGTGAGAGCGGTCGCCCTCGAGCCGCTTTTCCGAGATGTATGGCGGGTTGCAGACGATCATGTCGATCCTGCCGACAAGTTCCGGGCCGGAGAGAGGCTCAAACAGGTCGCCCTGCAGCACCGAAACGCGCCCTGCCAGTCCATGATGGTCGACGTTGCGGCGTGCGGCTTTGACGCACCCATCAGTTAAGTCGCTCGCCCAGATCCGAGCGGTGGGGGCATAGTGCGCTATGGCGCATGCCAGATTGCCGGCGCCGCAGCACATGTCGATAACGCGGGGTTCGGCAGTCCTCAACTGATCCAAGGCGCCGAGGGCGGCTGTGCCCAGCAGTTCCGTCTCCGGGCGTGGCACAAGCGCGCCAGGTGCCACGAGCAACTCCAGCCCCATGAAGATGGTGCGCCCTTTGCTGTAGGCATCCTCGACGCTGATTTCTTGGCTCACGACAACCCCGCTTTTCCCAACGCTGTCGTTCGGGAGACAGCTATGATCAGTTCTTTTTTCGGATGACGTATTGTGCAATCCCTTGGATGGAATCGAGGTTCTCAGGCAGAAGCTCGCTGTCTTCGACGACAATGCCAAAGGTTTCCTCAATGAATCCGATGACCTCCAGGACTCCCGTCGAGTCGACGATACCTTGGTCGAGCAGGGACGTATTGTTTTCCAAGGCCTCAGCGTCTGCAACATAGAAGTTGGACGCTAGGAACCCCCGAATTTTCTCGCTGTAAGTCTCTATCCTGTCTTCGCTGGACAACATTTTGCTTCCCCGATTAAAACAAGAAAATTGACATCAAGTCTCGTGGAAAACGGCTCATGCTAAAGCCGTCTTCTTAAGTTTTCCCGTATCTGTCATTGGCAGGCTGGATACAATAACAATTGATTTTGGCACCATGAAATTTTCCAGCCGCCTCTGACATTCCTTCTGCAGTTGTTTCTCGTCGATGGACCTCCCTTGCTCCATCACGACGAACGCCTTCACCGCCTGCCCAAGAAGTTCGTCCGGAACGCCTATCACTGCGGCCTCCCGCACCCCTGGAATGCCAACAAGCGCGTTCTCAACCTCTTTGGGCGCGACCTTCTCGCCACGAGATTTGATGATCTCATCGCCACGACCTACGAAATAAAGGTACCCTTCCGCGTCGATCCGGCAGTAGTCGCCGGTGTAGAGGACCTGTTCACCGGGCAGAGGACCAGGTTTAAGCTTCCTTGCGGTCGCCTCCGGCTTGCCCCAGTAGCCCTTCATCACGGTCGCGCCCCGGATGACGAGCTGGCCGACGACGTCGGGGCCGACCCGCTTGTCGTCGTCGTCGACGATCCACATTTCCGTGTTCGGGATGGCTATCCCGACGCTCGACGGCTTTCGCTCAAGGTCCTCTGGCGGCAGGTAGGTGCAGCGCTTGCACTCGGTGAGCCCGTACATTGAATAGATGCGCGCGCTCGGAAAAAGGTCCTGGAGCATGAGAATATGCTTCAACGGCAGGGCGGCCGCGGTATTCGTAACATAGCGAATGCTCGAAAAATCTTGGTCCTTCAGCGATTTGAGCTCCGAGAGCGCCGCAAAAATGGTAGGCACGCCGGGGAAACCCGTGACCCGCTCTTGCTTGACCAGTCCAAGGATCTGCGCTGCAAAAGCAAACGAGCGTTCAAGCACCAGACGGGCGCCAGTGCGGAACGCCATGATCATCTGATACAGGCCGTAGTCGAATGCCAAGGGCAGGACATTTAGGATCACTTCGTCTTCGCCGAGCTCAAGGTACGATGCGATCGAAGTGCAAGCCGCCATCATGTTTGTGTGCGTCAGCATCACGCCCTTGGGCTCGCCGGTAGAACCTGACGTGTAGATTATGGCGGCGAGATCAATGTCGATGCATCTGCGCGCCGGTGCCGCCCTGTTGCCGGCAATCGCAACGTCCCAGCGAACCGCATTGGGCAGTTGCATCAACTCTGCGTCATCTACAGGCCCGGAGACAATCATCCGGCGCAGTGACGGGCAGTTGCGGGCCGGCTCGCCGAAGACCGAGGTCAGATGGTTGTCCGTTATCAGCGCGGCTGGCAGGCAGTCGTTGAGCAGGTAATGAAGCTTGTCGCTCTTGGTGAGCGGGTTGACGATGCACACCACGGCGTTCGCTTTGAGCACGGCCCAGAAGCTGACGACCGTCTCGACGGTGTTGTCGGCGAAGATCATCACGCGATCGCCGCGCGTCACTCCGGCGTCCGCCAGGTGTTGCGCAACGCTGTTGGCACGGGTCTCGATCTCGGCATAGGTCACGCGTTGCCCGCCGCAGACCAGCGCCACCTTGTCACCCAGCCGGTCGGCCGAGTGCCTGAGATAGTCGTGCAACAGCGGTATGGCTCCATGCATCATGCCAACACCTCTTCCTTAATCTCATGGTCAACGTCGACGCTGAGCTCGATCTTCTGCCTGCCGATGGGGCGGCTTGCGATAAACTGCTGGTGAAGAAGCTGCGTGGAGAGCACGCCCACCAGCGCCATGTTGTCGGAATTGGAAAGATCTTGGTCCACGGTCCTGGCTCGGCACTTGCCCAGCAGGCGCGCGACCGACTCCGCATCGAAGACGTTTGCCTCGCGCAACGCTCTTTCCGAAAGTGCCTCGCGCACATAGGCTGGTGCATTGTCGGCAACGAAGCATTGGGCGTTCGGCGCCCTGTAGGGCTGTTTCTTGCGGGCGATGACTTCCGGTGGCAGGATCGGCTCGGCCACCCGCTTCAGCACGTGCTTCTCGTCCAGAACGCGCAGCTTGTATTTGGCTGGAAGCGAGTTCGCGAGTTTTACAACGTCATCGTCGAGGAACGGGAAGCGCCCTTCGACAGAGTTGCCCATCAGCATTCGGTCTCCCTGCGAGGAGAGCAGATAACCGGACATCAAAGTCTGGATTTCGATATACTGGTCTTGTGCGAGAGAGTCCCAGCGCGAAAATTCGGCGGGCAGGCGCGCAAGGAACTCGGCGGCCGCGTTGTTCGGTTCGGTCTCGGCTTTCATGTCGGCAGAAAACAACCGCTTGAGAGCGCTGGTCGTGCGCCAACGGGTGCCATGTGCGAAACCTGGCGCATCATGGGCGTGGATATCATATCCGAAGAACTGACGCGCCATTGCTTGCTGATGCACCGGAGAACGAGTGAGATAGGGGTACAGGCGCTCCAGCAATCGCGCGCGTCTCGTCGAGGATGGTTGATGCCCCCAGAAGCGGCGCACCTTGCCTTCCCGGAACAGGTCGTAGCCGGCGAACATTTCATCCGCGCCTTCGCCCGTCAGCACGACCTTGATTCCGTGCTCGCGTACCAATCTTGAAAGCAGAAGCAGTGGCGCCGGCGCGGTCCTCAGGATCGGACGTTCGGTGTGGTAGATCACCTCTGGAAAGACATCGGCGATATCGCTGCGAGAAACCGTCACCTCGTGGTGCTCGCTGCCGGTCGCGCCTGCCACCAATCGCTGGTAGCTGGTCTCGTCATATTCAGCATCGGCAAACCGCAGCGAAAACGTCTGGAAGCGGTCGCCGGCGATGCGGCTTGCCATGATGGCGACAAGCGAGCTGTCGAGTCCGCCAGACAGGTAGCAGCCAACAGGCACATCGGCCTGGTCGATCCGCAGCGCCGTCGCCGACTGCAGAGCCTCGCGCACTTTGTCCACGGCATCATCGAGCGACCCTGGGAATTCATGGCGTTCGTCGAACGCCTCGGGATAGCTGGGTTTCCAGAATGCCTGCTCACGAACGGTTCCGTTCTCATAGACGCGAATGTGGCCAGGCTTGAGTTCCCGAACCCCCTTGAATACGCTTTGCGGCGGGACCACCGTCCAGAGAGTGAACGTCTGATCAATGCCGACTGGATCGAAGGCTCGCGGCAAAGCCGCGTCGGCTGCGAAAATGGCCTTCACTTCGCTGGAAAAATAGAGGCGCCCGGCGTGCTCGCAAAAATGCAGGGGGCATATGCCGAACCGATCGCGCGATAGGACGAGGCGGCCGGCCAGCGAATCCCAGATCGCGATTGCCCATTGCCCGTTCATGCGCTCAAAAGCGGAGTCACCCCATTCGCGATATGCATGAACCGCCACTTCGGTGTCGCTGCGGGTGCGGAAGCGATGACCGAGCGCGACCAGCTTTTCGCGAAGCTCAACGTAATTGAAAATCTCGCCGTTGAAGACAATCCAGGTCTTGCCGCCCGTGTCGGCAAGCGGCTGTTGCCCACTCGAAAGGTCGACAATTGAAAGGCGTGCGTGGGCCAGCCCCGCGCGATTGTCGCGGTAGAGGCCGTGTTCGTCCGGACCGCGATGCACGAGCGACCCCGCCATGCGCAGGAGCGCCTCGCGTGAAGGCCGCGCCGCGGTAGCGTCCAGTGCCACGATTCCGGCTATGCCGCACACGCTCAGCCCTCGTCCATCTCGACGGCGGGCAGGGGTCTCGCGTGAAGATAACGCGCTGCGCGCCGCTTGCTTTCAAAGTCCTTGAAGACTTTCTGAACCTGGTCGGGAGTGAGGCCGGCGACCGCTGCGATCTCGTTGGCAGAAATGCCGTGGTTCAGGCCATAGAGACACAAGTCCGTCAGGTGATATGGCAATGCGAAATAGAACTCCTCCTGGCTTTGCGCCATGGAGAACGTATCCGTGGTTGGTGGCCTGCGCCGCACCTCAGGGTCTATCCCGAGATACTCCGCTAGTTGATAGACTTGCGTCTTGTAGAGGTGGACGATCGGCAGCACGTCGGCGATTCCGTCGCCCTGTTTGACGAAAAAGCCCTGGTCGTGCTCCAGCCGGTTTGGCGTACCTGCCACCGCGTAGTTGAGACGGTCCGCGTGGTAATACTCCGTCATCTTTCGCACGCGTTGCTTGTAGTTGGTCGCGGCGACGATCTGCAGATAGGTTGCGGGTGGCAGTCTGACCGTGTCGACTTTGCCATCCGGATCCTCGACCGTCAGCCTGGTAATGTTGATGCCGTTGCTTTCCAGAACCGACGCCATCACCAGCTTGCACTTCCAGCCTTGACCGTAGGCGGGAACGACGGTCCGGATCGCCTCGATCTGACGTGAATAGGCACCGATGCCCTCCAAGGCAGGCGTGATGTCCTCAACGATCGAGTCGATACCAAGTTGCGATGCAACCGTTCGGCCAAGCCGCAGCGAGTCGCCGGAAGAATGGGATTCCGGCATGAATAGGCCGAGGACCTTATCTTTCCCGAACGCGCCGACGCACAGCGCTGCGACAACGGAGCTGTCGATGCCCCCAGAGAGGCCGACAACGACGCCTCGGCGCCGGAGCGTACCAAAGACCTGTCGGCGCAAGGCTTCTACGATGCGATCGACCTCGGCACGAGCGTCGAGCACCAGGGCATCCTTGCCAAACCCCGAGATCACGTCGATGACCGTTCCTCCCCCTGGCGAGATTCTTCTGGCAGATAGGTTCGGGCCACGGCCGCCTCGATGAGCGGTCGGTTGGAGGCCACGTTAGGCTCTGAGACCATGTCGATGTGGGTGCCAATGATTGGGATCACATCCAGGTCTGCGAAAGCATTGTCCCACCCGATGGCGCGAGGCATTCCAGGACGGGCGCAGCGAAATAGGGTACCGGTGATCGGCAGTTGGGGTCTTGGCGTCTGGAGCCACTGAAAAAACGCCTTTGCCCTCAAAACTTCCTGAAGCTCCAGCTTGGCCCTAAAGCTGGTCGCGTTGAATTTCTCCTGGGCATAGCGATCAAGCAAGCGGGCCAGTTGCATCTCGTAGCCCATTCGGACCACGACTTTTGCAAGGGCGCGGCAAGCCATTCTGTAGGCGGTAATGCGATTGGTTCGGATTCGATGAATTGTGCGGACGACCGTCTCTCGGTAAGTGCTCCGTTCACCGAGCAGGCTTGTGTCGAGGATGCCCAGAAATTTCACATTTCGCCCGACAGCCAGCAGCCTTGAGGCAACTTCAAAAGCAACGACGCCGCCAAGCGAATGGCCGAGAAGTCGTACGTTACCTTCAGGCTGGGCGCGGCGTATTTGGTCGAGCGCGGCCTCGGCCATATCTGCGACCGAGTTTTTTCCCTGCAGTATCATTGCCAGGGCTGGATACCTGATCGGGACAACCCGGGCGGTTCTACCCATGGAGGCCGCGAAGGCGGCAAGGCTAGGGCCATAGCCGACGGACCCAGGGAGCAGGAAGAGAATTGGCGGATGCTCTTTGCGCGAGCTGGCCTGCTCGTTACCTGCTTTCGCGGCCGCGACGGCTTTCACCATTTCGTCGAAATTCATTCCGACGGTGAAAGGTTCAAGGTCGATCTCCAGGCCGAGGACGCTTTCGATCTCCATGACACAATGCAGCAGCTTCAGCGAATCGCCGCCGGCGTCATCCCAACGTCCCGAGGCAACGCGCGTGTTCAGAATCTTGGTCCAGGCGCGTTGCACGATCTGCTGGATAGTCCGTTCCGGTCCTGTATTCGGAGCCTGGACAATGCGGTCCTGCCTCACGCTTGCGCCGTCCAACTCGGCGAGCCTCGCCATGTCGACCTTCCCGCCCGGCAGGCGTGGAATTTCGGCAATGGCGTGCAGTCTCAATGGACACAGAGGCGGCGGCAGTGTCGTACGGGCAAGATGGCGGAGATCGTCAGCGAAGTTGGAAGTGGCCGGCCCGCGAGGTACGGCGAAGGCGATGAGTTCCGTTGACGCCGTCACAATCGCCACAGCGTCCTCGACGGAAGGCGCGCCACGCAAAACCCGCTCCAGTTCCGCGGGTTCAACGCGTCGGCCATTGATTTTTATCTGACGTCCCTTGCGACCCATGATCTGTAGCAGGCCATGGTTGTCCAGTTGAACGAGGTCACCCGTTTCAAAGATGCGGACAGACGGGTTTTCGGGGTCTGCAGCCACGGGCACGACGACGCCGTTCTCCCAATGGCCAAGCAAGACATACGGACTTTTTATGACAAGCTCTCCAGTCCCGCCGGGCGGCACCGGGCGTCCTTGCTCGTCGATGATCGCGAAACTAATCCCTGGAAGGAGCCATCCAACGGGAACGGAGGCAGCCTGCTCCGGCCAATCGGTCGGTACAAACCATTGTGATCCTGTCGTCTCGGTTGACGAGTAGCCGATCTGCACCAGGCAGTTGCTTGAAACGGCGTCGCGTAGCAGCTTGATGTCAGACCGTGAAACCTTTTCGCCTCCGATACGAGCCACCCTGAGACTGCGGAATGCGTCTTCTGATTTGTTCGCCATAAGCGCACGCAGGAGAGCCGGCACCAGGTAAGTGACGGTCACTCCCTCGGCTTGCATCCGGTGTAAAACCGCGCGCAAGCCTACGGCTTCGACCTCAAGAAGATGCAATGTGGCGCCGGTAAGAAGGGCGGCCAGCACCTCTCGACACCCGGCGATGGTGGCCGGTCCCGTGAGAGGCAGGAATACGTCCTGCTCATTGATGTGACAGGCGTTTACATATTGCTGAACACGCCATAGCAGGCTGCGTTGACTGTTAACGATGCCTTTTGGCCGACCTGTACTGCCCGAAGTGTATAGGACGATAGCGGGGGCATCCACGGATACCGGATGGAGCTGGGGAACGCGATCGCTCTTCGGTTCGCCGCGGGGCGAGACATTTATCCAGCCGACAGCTCGCGGCAGGCCAGTGGGTCGGACATCTCCATCCCCTATGACGGTCGATAACCGCGCCTCGGACACGATCGCATTGATCCTGGTGTCCGGATCCCTCGTGTTCAGGGGTACCAAAGGCCGCCCTGCGGCCATGCTCGCCAGCATCGCCAACGGAAAGAAGGCCGTATTCGCAAGAAGAATACCGACGGCGTTGCCGGCGGGAGTGATGGCGAGGATGCGGCTAGCCAGCGCTTCGACAGCCGAGACGAGTTCCGAATAAGTGAAGCGGTTGGTTGCGTCGGTAATCGCCAGCTTTTCGGGATACTGAGTGGCCACATTTTTCAAATGATCGACAATGGCGACATCGGCATAATCAGCGTCCATCCGCTGATAGGGGCGCAAGACAGGGCCGCCTTGGTCGAGAGCGTATTCCGGGACGTTCGTCCATTTGCTATATGCCGCCGATTGAGAATCCGTCCGCGGATATTCAATCGCGAGTTCCGATCCTGAGTAGGCTGGTGACATGACGGGCTCACGCTATGGATAGCGTCAGTTATCGCCGCCCGCACAAACCATTTCATCGATCATTCTGATGATGCTGGCGACGCTAGAGGTGTACATCGAAAAATTTCGCGCCCGCCTCGTGACGACGGGCCGTCAGACTTAAAGAACAGCCGTACGACATGGAGAGCTGATGCCGCGGCGCGGGGCGGGGCAGATTTGCATTCTGAATGGCTCGTCTAGCGCCACGGTCTATGTTGCCAAAAGGCACGTCGCGCTCAGCGGTTCGGTACACGATATCCACTGAAAAAAGTTTTGAAGATAGTTACAGCGCGCAACGCGCGATCAACTCGGTTGCTGTCCTTCGGACGGTCTTTTGGAAATACCGCAGTCTATATGACCGGCTATACGACCGGTTTTGCATCGACGGCACTTAGCGAGTTCCGCCGGCAGCGGACCCGATCATCCGCATGTGAAGAGGTTCACCTAGCCAGGCGTTTAGTTGAGCTATGTTCGAGAGGAGAGTCGCAACGGTTTGGGGAACACGGCGTCTGGAGCAGCTGGTGGCAGCGGCTAGCCGCCGGGCCTAGCCAGCAAGGTTTTCGCAATCTCGCCAGAACGAACATATCCGTTCGGACCAATTGTGGGTGAAACATGCGAACGAACCATGTGGGTATCTGAATTTGCGAACGACGGCATCTGCTACCCCGTGCGTGCTCTCGGGGTGGCAGGTGTGCAAGCTGGCGCGGAGATATTTGTGGAAGAAACGGCTGTCGACAATCACTTCACCCTACCAGGGGACTGTCACTTGGAACGAGGAAGCCGCCTTCTAGCAGGTCCAGAGCGTCCAGCGCTTCTTCGACCCGCAAATGCGCCAAAGGAATTCCGTCAACGAGCAAAACTTTTTGGTCGCCTACGTCGTAGACTTCCCAAAGCCTGTCCATTCCCCGTCGGATGGCGTGCCGTCTTTCCATGCGCGGACAATATGAGCCATATGCGAGTTTGAATAGGGAACGATCCCCGCGGTGACAAATTATAGCGTGGATAAACTGGTCAAGCTTGATTGCACTTAATCATGGATACAACCCTGGAATGGTTTTACAGTGAGTGAACGAGGCCTGAAATTCCTTCAGGAGTGGGTGGATAGCAATCTGCCGCATCATTCATCATCTGACACAATCTTAGCACAAGAGCTTGCAAGGCGATTAACCAGCGACGCAAAAAACGCTGGAATTCGATCAGAAGAGATTTCGGAGGAGGTCGGCAGCATCTTCTCAACGATGCTCGAGGCGCTTGGAAATAGGGATCCCGTGCCGGATTGAGAGCAGAACGCGGGCTGCGCAACCGAAGAAGCGCTCCGGCTCACAACGATAGGAACTACAGCTGCCCTGTCGGACATGTTGAAGTAAGATGCCTGGTTGGCGCCCTCATGCCGCCATCCTGCCGATCGAGAAGTATTCGATGCCGTAGCGCGCGATCACCTTGGGATCGTAGAGATTGCGGCCGTCGAAGATGACCGGCGTGGTCAGCGCGTCCTTGAGCGCGTCGAAGGACGGCGCGCGGAAGCTCTTCCATTCGGTGCAGATCAAAAGCGCGTCGGCGCCGCGCAGCGCCGCCTCCTTGGTGCCGCACAAAAGCAGATCCTCGCGCAGGCCGTAGATCGCCTGGCACTCCTGCATCGCCTCGGGATCGTAGGCCTGCACCTTGGCGCCGGCCGCCCACAACGCTTCCATCAGCGTGCGCGCCGGCGCCTCGCGCATGTCGTCGGTGTTGGGCTTGAAGGCCAGCCCCCAGACGGCGAAGGTCTTGTCCCTGAGCGCGCCCTTGAAATAGTGGTTGACCTTGTCGAACAGGACCGACTTCTGCGCATTGTTGCGCTCCTCGACGGCGCGCAGCAATTTGGCGTCGAACTTGACGCCCTCGGCGGTCTTGATCAGCGCGCGCACATCCTTCGGGAAGCACGAGCCGCCATAGCCGAGGCCGGGATAGATGAAGTGGTAGCCGATGCGCGGATCCGAGCCGATGCCCTTGCGCACCTCCTCGATGTCGGCGCCCAGCTGCTCGGCCAGATTGGCCATCTCGTTCATGAAGCTGATCTTGGTCGCCAGCATGCAGTTGGCGGCGTATTTGGTGAATTCGGCGCTGCGCACGTCCATCACGATCATCTTCTCGTGGTTGCGGTTGAACGGCGCGTAGAGCTCGCGCATCACCGTCTCGGTGTCCTCGCTGGAGGTGCCGACGATGATGCGGTCCGGCTTCATGCAATCGGCGACCGCCGAGCCCTCCTTGAGGAATTCGGGGTTCGAGGCGACGTCGAAGGCGAGATCCTCGCGGCCGCGCTTCTTCAGCGTTTCGGCGATCCTGGCCTTCACCTTCTCGCAAGTGCCGACCGGCACGGTCGACTTGCCGACGACGATCTTGGCGCTGTCCATTTCACGGCCGATGGTCTCGGCGACGGCCAGCACATATTTCAGGTCGGCCGAGCCATCCTCGCCGGGCGGCGTGCCGACCGCGATCATCTGGATCTGGCCATGCCTGACCGCCGCTGCCGCGTCGGTGGTGAAGCGGATGCGGCCGGCCGCGTGGTTTTCCCTGACGAGGGCCTCCAGGCCCGGTTCGAAAATCGGGACCAAGCCCTGGTTGAGCCGCTCCACCTTCTTCTCGTCGATATCGACGCACACCACCTCATGGCCGACCTCGGCCAGCACAGCGGCCTGCACGAGACCGGCATAGCCAATCCCAAACACCGTCAAATTCATTTGGTTCTATTCCTGTCAAAGGCCGGGCCGCAGTCCGGTAAGCTGGATATGCCGAAAAGGTGGGCTGTTCGACAACACTCCCGCGTCATATCCGCTCTTAAGACGCTGCCGACCAGAGCGGCCCGACAGTCCGCCGTTTTGGGGTGGATCGGGATGAACCGCCGGGCCTAACCGACTTTAAAAAAGTCGGCTGGCGGCCTCTATATCAACTCTGGCTAATGGTTACGCCCTTTGAACGAAGGACGTCGGGCAGCTCTTCTACTGCTGGGAGTGCCGCACCATCAGGAGAGGCAATGCTTCCCATGATTAAAATTCGGCGTAACAAGAGCCCGTGACCGAAGCCGACGGGCAGCTACTGGGGTGCCCAGGAATGCGCAAACTGGCAACGTGTGCGGCAGGCGATTTGGCACCGAGGGAGAGCCTGCGCTGTTGCGCGAACAGCTGTGCCTTGTCCGTCAGTCGGACCCTGCGTGAGACCAACGTCTTACCCGGGAACTCATAGGTCCCGGCCACGAAACATCTTCCAGAGAAGTCCATTGGTGGGTGCTGGCGAGCATAGTCTCTTCATTGCCAGTTCGTGGATGCCCACCATCACCTGAGATGGGGATCTGCATCAATCGGGGGTGTTTTGATTGCCGATCCCAGAGAGCCTAAATCACGAATATCTCAGATTTGATTGTCCAAGATGCCAGCATCCAATCATCCGGAAGGGCTCATGGTTCAAGGTCATTGCCACTTTCAGATGCCCCCAATGCAACACGACGCTGCGGCTGGGATATCCTGAAAAGTTACGCATTTTCGAGACTCACAGGCATCTAACGGACGGATCGCCAAATTAGTGATTTAAAAAACCGCCGGCCGGAGCCAGCGGGTGAAGTCGGTTGGCATCGGGCCGACGGCGCCGACTCGCGGCCTGATCCGACAGTCGGGGTGCAGCAACAGCAACGCTGACGCGCCACGGCGTGGCAACGTCGTCGACTAGATCGGCGACGTGCGCATAGAGCCGGGAACGCTCCTCTTTGGCGCGACTCCCGGTAAAGCCAAGCCCGATCTTCATGGTCATTTCACGCCGATGCCGGCAGTCAAGCCGCCGTCTATCTTGTAGTCCGCGCCGGTGCAGAAGCCGGCCTTGGAAGAGCACAGAAAGGCGATCAGCTCCGCCACTTCCTCGGGCTCGCCGATGCGGCCGAGGGGATGCGCCGCGCCGAAGCGCCTGTAGGCTTCCTCGACATCGGCATCGCTGCCGTTGTCGCCGCGCGCGGCCTTCTCGAGGATCGGCGTCCGGATCGAGCCGGGGCTGACCGAATTGACCCGGATGCCTGCGGCCGCATAATCGAGCGCCAGCGAACGCGTCAGCGTATGGATGGCGCCCTTGGTCGTGGCATAGGCGGCGACGTTCCGCTGGCAGGCGAAACCCTGCACCGAGGCGACATTGACGATCGCGCCGCCACCGCGCTTGATCATTTCCGGAATGCCGAAATGGGCGGTCAGATAGATCGAGCCGACATTGACCGTCATCGCCTTGTTCCAGGTTTCCCAGTCGGTCGTCGTCGCGGTTCCATAGGGATGGACCGCCGCCGAATTGACGATCACGTCGAGGCCGCCGAAACGCTCGACGCCGGCCGCGACGGCGTCTCGGACCTGGTCCGGCACGGAGACGTCGGTGTCCACGACCAGCGCGCCGGCCCCGGAGCTTTCCAACTGCGCTCGCATCGCGGCATTGGCCGAACGGTCGATGCCGCAGGCGACGATCGCAGCGCCCCCGGCGGCCAGGCGCCTGGCGGTTGCGAGACCGATCCCGGTCGTTCCGGTCACCAGCGCGACCTTGCCGTCAAAATCCTTCATTGTTGAACTCCTTTGGTCACGGCTCGGAAGCCAGCTCTTCCGGCAGGAGGCGCAGGGCGAAATCGAGATGGCGGCTCATCGGATAGGCGCGGGCCAGCCTGTCGCGCGCGTATTTGACTCTCGTTGTGGTCCAACAATAAGTTGCCCACCTCACAGAGGAAAGCGGCAATGGAACAGTGCTGGCGCTGGTATGGCCCGGACGATCCGGTAACACTCGATCATGTCAAGCAGGCGGGTGCGACAGGCGTGGTCTCGGCTCTGCACGACATCTATGACGGGCGTGTCTGGCCTCTGGAAAACATCCTCGAGCGCAAGCGCATCATCGAGGCGGCGGGGCTGACCTGGTCGGTGGTCGAGAGCATTCCGGTCCACAACTCGATCAAGATCGGTTCGCCGGAGCGGCTCCGCTATGTCGGTTTCTACAAGGACACGATCCGCGCCCTGGCGAAGGCCGGCATCGCGACGATCTGCTACAATTTCATGCCGGTCGTCGACTGGACCCGCACGGATTTGGCCTACCGCCTGCCGACGACGGGTTACGCGCTGCGCTTCGACGCAATCGATTTCGCTGCCTACGACCTGTTCGTGCTGAAGCGCCGGAATGCCGAGGCCGGCTACACGCCTGCCCGCATCGCCGAGGCGGAAGCGCGGCTGAACGAGCTCGGCGACGAGAAGATCGACAGGATCGAGCGCAATCTCATCGCCGGCCTGCCGGCCACCGAGCGCGCCTACAACCGCGACAGCTTTCGCGAGGCCTTGGCCGAGTACGATACGATCGGGCCGAAGGAGTTGCGCGAGAACCTGGCCTGGTTCCTGCGCGAGATCATTCCGGCGGCCGAAGAGGCAGGGGTGCGCATGTGCATCCACCCCGACGATCCGCCATTCTCGCTCTACGGCCTGCCGCGCATCGTCTCGACCGCCGAGGATGCGCGCTTCATCCTCAAAGTCGTCGACAGCCCGGCCAATGGCCTGACCTTCTGCACCGGCTCCTACGGCACGCGCGCCGACAACGACATCGTCGCCATGGTCAAGGAGTTCGCCGAGCGCATCCATTTCGTCCATTTGCGCAACGTCACCATCGAGGATGACGGCTCGTTCCACGAGGCCGAGCATCTCGAAGGCGGCACCGACATGGCGCACGTCATCCTCGCGCTGATGCAGGAGGAGGCGCGCCGTCGCAGGGAAGGCCGCGCCGACTGGCGCATTCCGATGCGGCCTGACCATGGGCATCTGCTCGCCGACGACATCGGCAAGACAAGGATCAATCCGGGCTATTCGCTGATCGGCCGGCTCAAGGGCCTCGCCGAACTGCGCGGCATCATGCGCGCCGTCGAGCGGTTCGGACTGGCTTGACTTCCAGACGGGCTGGCCTTCGCTGCCGAGGGCTCGCTGCAGACCCATGCTACGAGCCGAGCCGCATCTGTCGCTGGCGAAAGGGCAGAGGTCTCGAGGTGCCGATCGGAGATCCGGCGACTACGCTGGCAAAAAACATAATGGCGCCGCCAAGGGGCGATGGGTATCCTTCGGGCCCATCGGCAGGCAGGCTCAAGCGCGCGCGTCAGGCCGGGGTTGCGGCGCCGATCCGCCGGAACATGAAACAGGCCGATAGTCGCGGCGGACGGGGAGAAAGCAATGCGCACCAGAACCAGCATCCGCGTCGTCGGCTGCCACGCCGAGGGCGAGATCGGCGACGTTATCGTGGGAGGCGTGCTGCCGCCCGCAGGTCGCACGATGATGGAAAAGATGATCACGATGGAACGCGATCACGACCATATAAGGCGCATGCTGATCTGTGAGCCGCGCGGCAGCGTTGCCCGCCATGTCAATCTGCTGTTGCCATCGACGCGCGAGGATTGCGCCGCAGGCGCCATTATCATGGAACCGACGGAATATCCGCCGATGTCCGGCTCCAACACGATCTGCGTGGCCACGGTGCTGCTCGAGACCGGCATGGTGCCGATGCAGGAACCCGTGACGCGCTTCAAGCTCGATATGCCCGGAGGCGTCATCGAGGTGCGCGCCGAATGCAGCGACGGCAAATGCCTGTCGATCACGCTGCGCAATGCTCCCGCCTTCGCCGAGCGCCTCGACGCCGATATCGAGGTGGAAGGGCTCGGCACGATCAAGGCCGATATCGCCTATGGCGGCATGTTCTACGCGATTGTCGATGCGCCGGCGCTCGGCTTCTCGGTCACGCCCGACGAGGCGCGCGACTTGGCCGTCGTCGGCGAGAAAGTCCGCCGCGCGGCGCGCGAGCAGCTCGATGTCGTGCATCCGCAGTTCGACAATGTGCGCGGCGTGTCCATCGTGCAGTTCGCCATGCCGTTCCAAGGACCGGGCAACGTCACGCGCAACACCTGCATCGTCTCGCCAGGTCGCTCGGACCGCAGCCCGACGGGAACCGGCACCTCGGCCCGCATGGCTGTGCTGCAGGCGCGGGGCCAGATGAATGAAGGCGAGGTGCTGATCCATGAATCGATCATCGGCTCGCGCTTCACCGGCAAGATCCTCGAACTCACCGAAGTCGCGGGGCGCAAGGCGATCGTGCCGCAGATAACGGGCAGGGCCTGGATCACAGGAGAGCACAATTATTACCTCGATCCGACCGATCCCTATCCGCAAGGCTACGTGCTGTCGGACACCTGGGGCACCTCCACTTCGGTGACGCAATAGAATTTTCTGCAGCGACGCCGGCTCGGATCATCCGAGCGTCTGGACGCTTTTCCGGCTCCTGGCCGGGGCGTTTGCGCTTGCAGAATGTCAGCGGACCTTGCAGGGAGGCGCCTGCTCTGATTCCCTACGGTTGGTGGGGATCGCCTGATTCGTGTGCTCGTTGCTCCGGTTCCGCATGATCGTGCGGCGGAGCCACGGGCGCCTCGGTAGAAAGATGAGAAAATGACCGCCAAGCCGGAAATCCTGGAGATGAGACCCAAGATCACCGTTGTCGGGGTCGGCGGCGCCGGCGGCAACGCCGTCAACAACATGATCGCCGAAGGGCTGCAGGGCGTCGAGTTCGTCGTCGCCAACACCGACGCGCAGGCGCTCACCATGTCGAAGTCGTCGCGGCTGATCCAGCTGGGCGCGCACGTGACCGAGGGCCTCGGCGCAGGATCGCTGCCCCAGGTCGGCAGTGCCGCCGCGGAGGAATCCATCGACGAGATCATGGATCACCTGGCGGGAACGCATATGTGCTTCATCACCGCCGGCATGGGCGGCGGCACGGGGACCGGTGCTGCGCCGGTGATTGCGCGTGCCGCGCGCGATGCCGGCATTTTGACGGTGGCCGTGGTCACCAAGCCTTTCGTGTTCGAAGGCAAGCGCAGGACCCAGGCGGCCGAGGAAGGCATAGAACGGCTGCGCGAGAGCGCCGACACGGTGATCGTCATCCCGAATCAGAACCTCTTCAGGGTCGCCGACGCCAGGACCACATTCGCCGACGCCTTCGCCATGGCGGACCGCGTTCTCTACGCGGGTGTCGGCTGCATCACGGACCTGATCGTCAAGGAAGGCCTGATCAATCTCGATTTCGCCGACGTGAAGTCGGTGATGCGCGACATGGGCCGGGCGATGATGGGAACCGGCGAGGCCTCCGGGGAGGGGCGCGCCAAGATCGCGGCCGAGGCGGCGATCGCCAATCCGCTGCTCGATGAAGCCTCCATGTCCGGCGCCAGGGGCCTGCTCGTATCGATCTGCGGCGGCATGGACATGACGCTGTTCGAGGTCGATGAAGCCGCGACACGGATAAGGGAAGAAGTCGACGCCGATGCCGACATCATCGTCGGCGCCATCTTCGACCACGCACTGGCGGGAAAGTTCCGCGTATCCGTCGTCGCGACCGGTCTGCGCAAGAGCGCGGACATCGCACAGTTCGAGCAGCGGATCGCCTGAGACCACGGCGATCTCGCGGCTGCGCTTGTTCCCGACGGCACGACGCAATCGGTCGATATCCGCTTCCGGCCGCGAACAATCCCGGACCGTGCACGCTGTAGGTGCGCGCCTCTTCGTCGCAAGCCGTCACGACGGCATCCGGCTGGCGTCTGTCCATATTGGACACTAATTGACCGATCCGTTCAATGCCGCCAATGTCTGGCAAAGCGTCGGCATCAATCCCTTCCTGCTGCGTGTTGACAATCGCGGCTGACGGAGGAGAGGCTCGATGAAAAGCTTCGTCTATAACGGCCAGCCGGCACGCGTCGTCTTCGGATCTGGCACCATCGCAAGATTGCCGGAGGAGATCGACCGGCTGGGGCTGAAACGCGTGCTCGTGCTGGCAACGCCGCCGCGCGAGGCCGATGTCCGGCGTCTTGCCGGATCGCTGGGCGGCACCGCGGCCGGCGTCTATGCCAAGGCGACGATGCATACGCCGGTGTCGGTGACCGAGGACGCGCTGCGGGTCGTGAAGGAACTCCAGGCCGACGGGCTGGTTGCGGTCGGCGGCGGCTCCACGACGGGCCTCGCCAAGGCGATCGCCTTGCGCACCGACCTGCCGCAGATCGTGATACCCACGACCTATGCCGGCTCGGAAATGACGCCGATTCTCGGCGAGACGAAGGATGGCGTGAAAATCACCCAATCGAGCCCGAAGGTGCTGCCGGAAGTGGTCATCTACGACGTCGACCTGACGATGACGCTTCCTGCTTCCTTGTCGGGAACGAGCGGCATGAACGCCATCGCCCATGCGGTCGAGGCGCTCTATGCCAGGGAAAGCAACCCGCTGATAAACCTGATGGCCGTTGAGGCCATCGGCGCGTTGGTGAGCGCCTTGCCGGTCATCGCCGGGAGCCCGCATGACCGTGGTGCGCGCTCCGAGGCGCTCTACGGCGTCTGGCTCTGCGGCATCTGCCTTGGCTCGGTCGGCATGGCGCTGCACCACAAGCTCTGCCACACGCTCGGCGGCAGTTTCGACCTGCCGCATGCGGAGACCCATGCGATCGTGCTGCCGCATGCGCTGGCCTATAACGCGCCCGCCGTTCCGGCCGTCATGGAAACCCTGCGGGCCGTGCTGAAGGCGGACGATCCTGCCATGGCTCTCTACGATTTTGCGGGCAGGATCGGCGCCAGGCGCGCTCTATCTGAGATAGGCATGCCGCCCGACGGGATCGACATCGCGACGGACCGCGCGCTGGCCAATCCCTACTGGAACCCGCGGGCGCTGGAGCGGGAACCGATCCGGGCTCTTATCGCGCGCGCCTATGCCGGCGAGCCGCCGCAGGCCTGAGAAACCGAGCGTCGCAGGCCGGTCGCACCTGAATATCAGTCGGTCTGGATCCAAATCGCCTTCGTCTCCAGATATTCGTGCAGGTGCTCGACGCCGCCTTCGCGGCCGTAACCGGACATCTTCATGCCGCCGAACGGCACCGCCGGGTCGATGGCGTGATACATGTTGACCCAGACCGAGCCGGCCTTGACTCGACGTGCGAGCTTGTGCGCGGCGCCGAGACTGGTGGTGAAAATCCCAGCCGCCAAACCGTAAGGCGTCGCGTTGGCACGCGCGACAACCTCGTCCAGCGTGTCGAAGGGCATGGCCGAGATGACCGGCCCGAAAATCTCTTCCCGCGCGATGGTCATCTTGTCAGACACCGCACCGAAGACGGTCGGGGCGATGAAGTTGCCGCCGTCATAGAGCTCGCCCGTCAGCCGCGAGCCGCCGGAGACCAGTTTGGCGCCTTCGTCGCTGCCCGCCTTGATGTAGCCTTCCACCTTGCCGGCCTGCCTTGCATTGATCAGCGGCCCGATTTCCGTCTCCGCCTCGATGCCGTGGCCGACGCGCAGCTTGCCGGCGAACTCGGCGACCCGGCGCACGAACTCGTCATGGATCTCGCGCGCCACGAACAGGCGCGAGCCGGCGATGCAGATCTGACCGGAATGCACGAACACCGCCATCGCCGCGACCGGCACGGCCTTGTCGATATCGGCGTCGCGGCAGACGATGATCGGCGATTTGCCGCCGAGCTCCAGCGAGACGCGCTTGAGGTTGGCGACGCCGGCGCGGGCGATCGCCTGGCCGGTCAGCGTCGAGCCGGTGAAGACAATCTTGTTGACGTCCGGGTGCTCGGCAAGCCGCGCGCCGGCCTCGGCGCCGGTCCCGGTGACGATGTTGACGACGCCGTCTGGAACGCCGGCCTCCTGCATCAGCCGCGCGATCAAGAGCGGCGTCAGCGAGGCATCCTCCGACGGTTTCAGCACGATGGTGCAGCCGGTAGCCAGAGCCGGCGCGATCTTCCAGATCGAGGCGGCGGTGGGCGTATTCCAGGGAATGATCGCGCCGACGACGCCGACCGGCTCGCGCCGGGTGAAGGTGACGATCTCGCCGGGGATGGAATTGTCGATCGTCTCGCCATGCAGCGCGGTCGCCATGCCGCCATAGAAGCGCAGCATGCCGATGACCCGGCGCCGGTTGGCCAGCGTGCGGGTGATCGGCAACCCCATGTCGAGCGTGTCGGAGACGCTGAGCTCTTCCCAATGCTTCTCGAACAGGTCGGCGATCCGCAGAAGCACGCATTGCCGTTCGTAAGGCGAGAATTTCGACCATGGGCCCTCGAAGGCCGCGCGCGCCGCGGCCACCGCAGCGTCGATATCGGCGGCTCCACAGCGCGGCACGGTGGCCAGCACTTCGCCCGTCGCCGGGTTCAGCGCCTGCATCTGCTGGCCGGATTGCGCCGCGACCCACTTGCCGCCGATGAACATCGGCCGGAATTCGCCATGGTAGAGCGTCGCGGCCTTCGCCCTCGGGTCGAAGTTCAGCGTCATTGTCTCCTCCTCATGAATTCCGACGCGACTATTACTCCCGCTGGCGGCGACCTCAAACAAGGAAAGCCAAAAGGGCGTTCAGATAATCGGACGTGCAACGCGCGTCTTTCCCGATGTTTCCGGCAACGGAGGAACAGATATGCAAGGCGCAAGGTTGCGCGAGCCCCCAGGTGGCGGTTATGCCAGATCGAGATTTGCTGACGAAAGGCAGAACCGATGAAGGTCGTTTCCATCTCCAAATCGCATGGCGGAATCCAGGGCGTCTATTCGCACGCTTCCGAAGTCTGTGCCTGCGACATGACCTTTGCGGTGTTTGTGCCGCCGCAAGCCAAGGACAGGCGGCTCCCGGTCCTGTGGTACCTGTCGGGCCTTACCTGCACGCACGCAAATGTCATGGACAAGGGCGAGTACCGGAGGATGGCGTCCGAGCTCGGGCTGGTCGTCGTGTGCCCCGACACCAGCCCGCGCGGACCCGACGTTCCGGACGAAAAGGACAATTGGCAGTTCGGCTGCGGCGCCGGCTTCTACCTCGATGCTACGCAAGAGCCTTATGCGAAGAACTACCGCATGTATTCCTATATCGCCGAGGAACTGCCGGCGCTCGTTGCCGCCAATTTTCCGGTCGACATGTCACGCCAGGCCATCTTCGGCCATTCGATGGGCGGACACGGCACGCTGACGATCGCGCTCAAGAATCCCGAGCGCTACCGGAGCTGCTCGGCCTTCGCACCGATCGTGCAGCCGTCGACGGCCGGCTGGTCGCGGCCGGCCTTCGAGAAGTATCTCGGAGCGGACGAAAAGAGCTGGCGCGCCTATGATGCGACACTGCTGATCGAGGACGGCAAGCGGTTTCCGGAATTCCTCGTCGACCAGGGCACCGCTGACGGCTTCCTGCCGGATGGCCTGCGCCCATGGCTGCTCGAAGAGGCCTGCAAGAAGGCAGGGATCGACCTCACCCTTCGCATGCAGGAAGGCTACGACCATTCCTACAACTTCATCTCGACCTTCATGGACGATCACCTGAAGTGGCATGCCCGCCGCCTCGGGTGATTTCAGGCATCAAGATGCGCGCCACATGGTCGGCGATCGCCAGGCTGGAGGTCAGGCCGGGACTTTCGATGCCGAACAGGTTGACCAGCCCGTCGATGCCATGCGTCGCGGCATTCTGGATCACGAAGTCGCTGTTGGCGTCGCCCGGGCCGGACAGTTTCGGCCGGATGCCGCTATAGGCTGCCTGCAGGCTGTCGCCGGCCAGATCGGGCCAGTATTTGCGGATTTCGGCATAGAAGCGCTCGCCGCGCGCCGGATCGACGCGATAGTCGATTGTGTCCGTCCATTCGACATCAGGCCCGAAACGGGCGGTGCCGGCAAGGTCGAGGGTCAGATGGACGCCGAGGCCGCCAGGCTCGGGCACGGGATAGACAAGATGTGAAAACGGCGCCCGCGCGGCAATCGAGAAATAATTGCCCTTGGCATAGCGAAGCGCCGGCAGGAATTGCCGGCCGAAGCCTTCGATCGAGCCCGCAAGCGCGACCGCGCCGAGACCGGCCGCGTTGATGAGACGCGGTGCGGCGATCTCGAACTCTGCGCCGCTCGCGCAATCCATCGTCCGCAGAACGATGCGGCCGGCCTCGACGCGGCCGGAAACGATGCGGGTGTTGAGCGAGAGCATTGCGCCGCTCTCCTCGGCATCGCCGAGCAGGGCAAGCATCAGCCCGTGGCTGTCGATAATGCCGGTCGAGGGCGAGAGTAGTGCTGCGGTGCAATGCAGCGCCGGCTCCAGCGCTTGTGCCTCCTGGGCGGTCAGGAAGCGCAGGTCATCGACACCGCAGGCGTCGGCGTTGGCGCGAATGGCGGCCAGCACCGGCTCCTGCGTCTCGTCGGTCGCAACAATCAGCTTGCCGCAGCGGCGATGAGCGACCGAATGGTCGGCGCAGTAGCGATAGAGCATATCGCGTCCCGCGACGCAGAGCCGGGCTTTCAGCGAACCTTGCGGGTAATAGATGCCGGCGTGGATGACTTCGGAATTGCGCGAGCTCGTTTCGGTGCCGATGGCGTCTGCCGCTTCGACGATCAGGGTATCGAGGCCAAGTGCCGCCAATTTGCGCGCGATCGCCAGACCGATCACGCCGGCGCCCGCGATGATGCAATCGACCTGTTCCATGTCCTGATCCCTGCTGCGCCCATTGCCGAGACAGGCCGAGGCGTATTGGCGCTATCGATCCCGACATCGCGGCTCTTGCGATCAGCCAGCGCGATGAGGCATCAACCGCCACAATGCAAGGCGGAATCTTCGGACTTCTCGATCAGAGGAGCTGTCCTATTTCCGTTTTTGCACGCCTGCACACAGGAGCTACCACGATGGACGCCACACCGAATTCGCCTGAAGCCCGCGACATCCGCTATCACATGCATGGCTATACCAACGCTCGCAGGCACCAGGAAACCGGTCCGCTGATCATCGAAAAGGGCGACGGCATCTATGTCGAGGACATTGCCGGCAACCGCTACATCGAGGCGATGGCGGGCCTGTGGAGCGTCGCAGTCGGCTTTTCGGAAAAGCGGCTGGTCGAAGCGGCGACAAGACAAATGTCGAAGCTGCCCTTTTATCACGACTTCGGCTCTAAGGCGCATTCGCCGCTGATCGATCTCGCGGAGAAGCTGGTGCAGATGGCGCCGGTGCCGATGAGCAAGGCCTATTTCACCAATTCCGGCTCGGAGGCCAACGACACCGCGATCAAGATGATCTGGTATCGATCGAACGCGCTTGGACAGCCGGCGCGCAAGAAGATCATCAGCCGCAAGCGCGGCTATCATGGCGTCACCATCGCGTCGGCAAGCCTGACCGGCCTGCCCAACAACCATCTCTCCTTCGACCTGCCGATCGCCAATGTCCTGCATACCTCGACGCCGCATCACTGGCGCGACGCCGAGCCCGGCGAGAGCGAGGGGCAGTTCTCCGCACGGCTCGCCGACGACCTTGAAAAGCTCATCCTCGGCGAGGGACCCGAAACGATCGCCGCCTTCATCGGCGAGCCGATCATGGGCGCCGGCGGGGTCGTCGTTCCGCCCGCCGGCTATTGGGAAAAGATCCAGGCGGTGCTGTCGAAATACGACATCCTGCTGGTGGCCGACGAGGTGATCTGCGGCTTCGGCCGCACCGGCGAGATGTTCGGCTCGCAGAGCTTCGGCATCAAGCCAGACATCATGGTGCTGTCGAAGCAGATTTCGTCGTCGTACCTGCCGATCTCGGCGCTGCTGATCAACGATCGTGTGTTCGAGCCGATCGCCGACGAGAGCAACCGCATCGGCACCTTCGGCCACGGCTTCACCGGCGGCGGTCATCCGGTCGCAGCCGCCGTGGCGCTGGAGAACATCAAGCTGATCGAGGAGCGCGACCTGGTCGGCAATGCGCGCAAGGTCGGCGCGCATCTGCAGGCGCGACTGCGCCAACTCGCCTCGCATCCGCTGGTGGGCGAGGTGCGCGGCGTCGGTCTCATCGCCGCCGTCGAGCTCGTCGCCGACAAGGCAACCAAGGCTCCTTGGGGCAAGCCGGCAGCGCTCGGCGCGCTGGTCAACGGCTTCTTACAGCAGAACGGCGTCATCTCGCGCAATATGGGCGACGCGATCGCCTTCTGTCCGCCGCTGATCATCACCGAGGCGCAGGTCGACGCCTTGGTCGATGCGTTCGAGCGCTCGCTCGACGAGGCGATACCGCAGGTCCACCCGCGGAGTTGACGAGGCCGCGAGGGCCTGGCCGGCAGTAGCCTCGGCTGACAAACGGACGTTCACCTTCCGGTGAGCGCGAGAAATTCCGGCGGAACATTCGCCTTTTTGCGCTGTTACATCAAAGCTGCAGCGCGGAAAGGAGCTTCCGCATGGAAAATCCGCAATCCACGGCAAGCATTGCCGGCCATCCCATCCACCCCATGCTTGTCACCATCCCGATCGCCTGTTTCGTCGGGACCTTGCTCACCGATATCGCCTACTGGCGGACTGCGGAAATGACTTGGGCCAATTTCTCGGCCTGGCTCCTGACCGTGGGTGTCATTGTCGCCATCTTGGCCGCCATTGCAGGGCTTACCGACTTTCTTGGAGACCGCAGGATACGCGCTCAGCCGACTGCATGGCTGCACATGGGGGGTAACGCCGCCGTGCTCGTGCTGTCCTTCTTCAACATGCTCGTCCACACGCGCGACGCCTGGACATCCGTGGTGCCGACCGGGCTGATCTTGTCGGCGCTGGTGGTGATCATCCTGATCTTCACCGGCTGGCTCGGCTGGGCTCTGGTCTATCGCCATCATGTAGGAGTGGCCGATGAGGCGACTTGACAGCGCAATTAAATGGACGACTGCGGCGCTTTGCTGCGCAATGGCCCTGGGCGTTGCCGGCTGCAGCGACGACAACACCGACCCGAACGCGCAGATCGGCCCGAATCCGAAGCTGCCGGAGATAAACCAATACCTTTTCCCGCCGATGCATCTGGCCTCGGTGGTCGGCTGGAAAAACGATGAAAAGCCAACGGTCGCGCAAGGCCTGCAGATCGAGGCGATGGCCAAGGGGCTTCAGCATCCGCGTTCGCTTTACATGCTGCCCAATGGCGACATCCTGGTGGTGGAGTCCAAGGCGCCGAAAGAAGCGTCGGTCAAGCGGCCGAAGGACATCGTCATGGGTTTGGTCGAAAGCTGGGTCACCTCCGGCGGCGACACCGGCCCGAGCAACCGCATCACGCTCTTGCGCGACACCAATGGCGACGGCAAGCCGGATTACCAGGGCGTGTTCCTCGACCATCTCAACGCGCCTTTCGGCGTGGCGCTGGTCGGCAACGACTTCTATGTCGCCAACACCGATGCCATCATGCGCTATCCCTATCAGCCGGGCGACACCAAGATCACGGCACCAGGCAAGGTGCTGACGGAACTGCCGGGCGGGCCGATCGATCACCACTGGACGAAGAGCCTGGTGGCGAGCCCAGACGGTTCGCTGCTCTACGTCGGCATAGGCTCGAACTCCAACATCACCGAGAACGGCATCCAGGCCGAGAAGGACCGCGCTGCGATCTGGGAGGTCGATCGCGCCACCGGCCGCTCGCGCATTTTCGCCAGCGGGCTGCGCAATCCCAACGGCCTGACGTTCGAACCTGAAAGCAAGGCGCTTTGGACGGTGGTCAACGAGCGCGACGAGCTCGGGCCTAACCTAGTGCCGGACTACATGACCTCGGTGAAGGACGGCGCCTTCTATGGCTGGCCCTACAGCTACTATGGCCAGCATGTCGATCCGCGCGTGATGCCGCAGCGGCCGGACATGGTGGCGAAGGCCATCCCGCCGGACTACGCGCTGAGCTCGCATGTCGCGCCGCTTGGGCTTGCCTTCTACACCGCGAACAACCTGCCGCAATCCTATCGCGGCGGCGCCTTTGTCGGCGAGCATGGCAGCTGGAACCGCTCCCGCTTCAACGGCTACAAGGTGGTCTTCGTGCCGTTCAGCGGCGGGCATCCCAACGGCATGGCGCAGGATGTCGTCACCGGCTTCCTCAACGACAAGGGCGAGGCGAGAGGCCGTCCGGTCGGTGTTGCCGTCGATAAATCCGGCGCGCTGCTGATCGCCGACGATGTCGGCAACACGGTGTGGCGGGTGACCGCTGCGGGACCCGGTTCCTCGTAGAAACCTGGCTCAACGCCAGCGTATCAGCCCACCGGCTTCTGCAGCACGTCGAATTGCGGGTTGGTTTCCGAGAAGATCGGCAGGGCCGCGGCGCCGAGGACGGATGTGTCCTTTCCCGCGGCGCCGACCACGACGCGCGGCGTGGTACGGGCGCTGGTCGAGCTCACCGAGAGATGGAGCGGTTCCAGCCGGCCGGCCAGTGCCTCGATCACCGGCAGCGGCATGAAGCCGCCGAGCACGACGGTCTCGGGATCGAGCGCCATTTCAAGGACGTCGATCGCCTGCCGCAATGGCTCGACCGCCTCGGCGAGCCATGCTTCGAAGCGGCTGTCGCCGCTTGCCAAAAGCTCTTCCAGCAGGTCGGGTGAGGCATGATCGGGGTCCGGCAGGTCGAGCCTGTCATAAGCGGCGCGCAGTGAGACGTAGCGCTCCAGGCAGCCGCGCTTGCCGCAGTCGCAGGGCAGGCCGCCCGGCCGCACGATAATGTGGCCGATCTCGCCGGCATTATGGCGGCTGCCCTTGTAGAGATGGCCGTCGAGGAAGAGGCCGGCGCCGAGGCCTGTTCCGATGAAGAGGTAGACGAAGCTGTCGAGCTTGCGGGCAACGCCATAAAGCCGCTCGCCTACTGCCGCCGCTGTGGCGTCGTTCTCGACGATCACGGCGATGCCGGTCAGGCGCTCCAGTTCTTCGGCCACCGGAAAGTCCTGCCAGCCGGGAAGGGCGGTCGGGCCGACCGAAGTCATGCCTTCGACGCCGAACGGCCCGGGCATCGCCATCCCTATGCCGAGCAGTCTCGTGCGGTTCAGCCGGCTCGTTGCGATCAGGTCGCTCGAGATCGCGGCTAGCAGCGGCATGGCCTGCGTGGGAGTCGGTCGGTCGACATCTCTCTCGATGCGCGCACGCACGGTGCCGGAGAGATCGGTCACGACGCCGACGGCCATCTGGTGGTCGAGCTGCAGGCCGACCGAATAACCGCCATCGGGGTTGATCGAGTAGGGGACGGCGGGTTGGCCGCGCGCGCCCTTCAGCGTTGCTTCAGGCTGCAGCAGCCCGGCCGCTTCCAATTCCTCGACGATGTTGGAAATGGTCTGCGACGACAGCGCCGTCAGCCTCGCGATCGCCGCCCGCGACAGCGCGCCGTTGATGCGGATCGCTTCGATCACCACACGCCGGTTGTGCGATTTCGCCTGCTCGAGATTGGTGCCGGAGATGGCTTTCTTGGGGATCATGAGATAGTTACCAGCCACGGCAACCCTAGAATGCCTCTTTTGAAAATCAAGTTGATTTAGTTACTTGCCGCCCCGGTATCGAGACCGGTGTGAGCGGCGAGGTTGAAAGCTGTGCGGCCTGTCTGGCCCGGTCGAGCGGATATCGACCGGGCCAGCGACCAATTGGGCAGGAACGATCTCGCGGCTGACGCATTTTGCCTCGCGTCAACAGCTGAGGGACCAGATGCGCATAGCCCATGTCGCGCCGCTTTATGAATCCGTGCCGCCGAAACTTTACGGCGGCACGGAGCGGATCGTCTTCTACATCACCCAAGCACTCGTCGAGCTAGGGCATGACGTCACGCTGTTCGCGAGCGGTGACAGCGAGACATCGGCGCGACTGGTGCCAGGCCGCGACCAGGCGATACGCCTCGACCCGCGGCCAAAGAAATCGGAAATCGCCGCGCATCTGGCGATGCTCGCCGATGTGCGCGAACGCGCCGGCGAATTCGACGTCATTCATTTCCACCTCAGCCATTTCCTGCATTTTCCGTTCTTCGAGCAGATCGCAGGTCGCACGGTGACGACGCCGCATGGCCGGCTCGACTATGTCGACCTGGCGCCGGCCTACAAACGCTTCCCGCGTTTCCCGATGATCTCGATCTCGCACAGCCAGAAGCGCGGTTTGCCGGATGCGAACTGGCTGGCCACGATCCATCACGGACTGCCGCTCGATGCCTACCGGCCGACCTATGAACCACGGGCGGAAGAGCCGTATCTCGCCTTCCTCGGCCGCCTGTCGCGCGACAAGCGGCCGGACCGCGCCATCGAGATCGCGCGTCGGTCCGGGTTGAAGCTGAAGCTGGCGGCCAAGATCGGCGACGACGATCGCGCCTATTTCCACGACAACATCGAGGCGCTCGTCGATGGCGACCGCATCGACTATGTCGGCGAGATCACGGAAGACAAGAAGGCCGAATTCCTGGGCAACGCGGGAGGCCTGCTGTTCCCGATCGACTGGCCCGAACCGTTCGGCCTCGTCGCGATCGAGGCCATGGCCTGCGGCACACCGGTGATCGCCTGGAACAACGGCGCCCTGCCGGAGATCGTCGACAATGGCGTCACCGGCTTCGTCGTGGACAATGTCGACGATGCGGTCGCATCGATGCCCGCGCTTCTCGAACTCGACCGGCAGCAGGTGAGGGCGGTCTTCGAGAAAAGGTTCTCGGCGACAAGAATGGCGCGCGACTACCTTTCTGCCTATATGCGTCTGACCGGCATGCCGGAGGCCAGGGCCTCCTGACCTTGACTGCCTAGAGCCGGATGATTTCAGGTCTGTTCGACCTGAAATCTGAATCCGGCACTAAATCAAAGAGATAGAGCATGATGTCGTCCGAAAACCGCTTCACACTTTTCGGCATCATGCTCTAGGGTGGGGCAACCGAAGAGGTGACGAATGACGGAGCTCGACGAGCGCAAGCTCGATCCTGCCGTGGCCCTTTCCTCGCTTGACGAGACGGCGCCGCGAGAACCGCACCGGCTTTTTGCCCTCAAGCAGGGCGACTGCTTCGCCGTCGCCGACGCCTATGGCGACATCAGGGGTTCGGGCGACGGGTTCTTCCGCGACGACACCCGCGTGCTGTCTGAATTCCGGCTGACCATCGGCGGCAGGCCGATGTCGCTGCTGGGTGCATCGCTCAGCCAGGACAATGTGCTGTTCACGTCCAACCTGACCAACCTGCCTATTCAAAGCGCTGCCGGCCGCGATATGCCGCAGGGCGCGATCCATATCGAGCGCGTCAGGCTGATCTGGCAGGACAGGCTGTTCGAGCGCATCACGCTTTCCAACTACAGCCGCGAGCATTCCACCATAACCGCGTCGCTGCATTTCGCCGCCGACTTTCGCGACATGTTCGAGGTGCGCGGCTCGACCCGGGTGAAGCGGGGCACCACGCATATCGCCAAGACCGACAAGACCACAGTCCTGCTCGGCTATGATGGCCTGGACGGCTTGCCGCGACTTTCGGCAATCTCCTTTTCGCAGGCGCCAGACCAGTTGAGCGACAATCGCGCCGATTTCCTCATCGCCGTGACCAAGCGCAGTCGAAAGGTGCTTTATGTCGAGGTCGGCCCCGCGATCGCCGACCCGCCCGATCGCGACCGCTTCCGCGCCGCGGCGGCGCGCGCGCGGTTCGGCATGCGCGCCAAGCGCAGGCACGGCGCCACGGTGCACAGCTCGGGGCGCGTGTTCAACGATTGGGTCGAGCGCGCCCGCGCCGATGTCGCGCTGCTCACCACCGAGCTTTCGACCGGACCTTATCCCTATGCCGGCATCCCGTGGTTTTCGACCGCGTTCGGCCGCGACGGCGTGATCTCGAGCCTGCAGATGCTTTGGCTCAATCCTGGATTGGCGCGCGGGGTGCTGGCTTTTCTGGCCGAGCACCAGGCGACCGAAACGTCGCCCTTTTCGGATTCGCAGCCCGGCAAGATCATGCATGAGACGCGCAAGGGCGAGATGGCGGCGCTGCGCGAGCTTCCTTTCGGCCGCTATTACGGAGGCGTCGACACCACGCCGCTCTATATCCATCTGGCTTCCGCCTATGCCGACCGTACCGGCGACATGGCCTTCATCGACAAATTGTGGCCCTCGCTGAAGGCCGCCGCCGAATGGACGGAGGAGGCGAGCCGCGCCACCGGTTTCGTCACCTATCAGCGCGCCGCCGAATCCGGCCTCGCCAACCAGGGGTGGAAGGACAGCTTCGATTCGGTCTTCCACGCCGACGGCCGCATCCCCAAGGGGCCGATCGCGCTTGTCGAGGTGCAAGGCTATGTCTTTGCCGCCTTCCGCGGCCTGGCGGCGCTCGCGCGCCGCCGCGGCGAATTCGCGGATGCCGAGCACTGGGAAAACCGCGCCGAGGAAATGCGGGTCGCGGTGGAACGCGATTTCTGGCTGGACGACCTGAATTTCTATGCTTTGGCCATCGATGGCGAGGGCCAGCCCTGCAAGGTTCGAACAACAAATGCCGGGCACCTGCTCTTCGTCGGGCTGCCGCAGCCCGACCGCGCCAAGCTGGTCGCCGAGCAGCTGCTGTCGGCCGCCTTCCATTCCGGCTGGGGACTGCGGACGCTCGCCGACGATGCGGTGTTCTTCAACCCGATGTCCTACCACAACGGCTCGATCTGGCCGCACGATACCGCGCTTTGTGGCGTGGGCCTCGCGCGCTACGGCGAGCGCGACAGCGTGGTGCGGCTGATGAGCGGTACTTTCGAATCGGCCGTGCATTTCAATATGCGGCTGCCTGAATTGTTCTGCGGTTTCGCCCGGGCGCCGGGCGAAGCGCCGATCGCCTATCCAGTAGCCTGCCTGCCGCAAGCCTGGTCGGCAGGCTCTACCTTCATGCTGATGCAGGCCTGTCTGGGCCTGGAAATCGATGGCTGGAAAGGCGAACTGCATGTCACGCGCCCGAGGCTGCCGATCGGTATCGACACCCTGATGCTCAGGCATCTGAGTGTCGGGGACAAGGTCGTCGATGTGACCTTCCAGCGGGTCGGCGACCGTGTCGCCGCCTTCCTTTCCGATCGTCATGAAGGCCAGGTGCCGCTTATCGTGCGGACTTAGAAGAAGGCGTCGCAAGCCCGCGTTCAACAATCGAAAAATGTCGGAACCCATGGCCGGCTTGTGCGTTGCACAGGTGGCCCGGTCTGCCGTCCGCAGCCGGCAAGAACGAAAACAATGAGCGGACAGCCGGAGGCAGCCTGGCATTTCAATGACACAATATAGCGTTCTGTTACTGGTCCTTATTCTCGCAAGCATTGGACTTTCCGCATTCGCGATTTTCATTTCGATATCCCGGTACCGTCGCAATCACCCGAGGGTACCGGCTATGGCAGGCTCCGGCGACGACTTCGCCACAGAGGCCGCGCGCAAGGTGCTGCGCGAATTCGAAAAGAACGGGCAGTCGGTCGACGCGGCGCTGGTTACATGGTCGCCGGAGACGTTGCGCAAGATCCTCGCGGACGAGTTACCGGATGCGCAGGTCATCATCGTCTCCAATCGCGAGCCTTATATCCACAACGAAACCAGGGACGGCAACGTCGAGCTTGTCGTGCCGGCGAGCGGACTGGTCTCGGCGCTGGAACCGATCACGCGCGCTTGCGCCGGCACCTGGATCGCCTATGGCGGCGGCACTGCCGATCGTACGGTGGTCGACAGGAACGACCGCGTGCAAGTGCCGCCCGGCAATCCTTCCTACACGCTGCGCCGCGTCTGGCTGAGCGACGACGAATATCAGGGCTATTATCTTGGCTTCGCCAATGAGGGCCTATGGCCGCTCTGCCATATCGCGTTCACGCGCCCGATCTTCCGCGAATCCGACTGGGAGGCCTATGAGGCCGTCAACCGCAAATTCGCCGAGACGGTGGTTGCCGAGGCGCGAAACGAGCGGCCGATCGTGCTGGTCCAGGACTACCACTTCGCGCTTCTGCCGCGCATGATCCGCGAGCGCCTGCCGGAGGCGATCGTCATCACCTTCTGGCACATACCGTGGCCGAACTCGGAAGTGTTCAGCATCTGCCCGTGGCGCGAGCGCATCCTCGACGGCCTGCTCGGCAGCTCGATCGTCGGCTTCCACACCCAGTTCCACGCCAACAACTTCACCGAAAGCGTCGACCGTTTCATGGAAAGCCGGATCGAGCGAGCCGACGCGGCCATTTCCTATGGCGGCCAGGTGACGCTGGTGCATTCCTATCCGATCTCGATCGAGTGGCCGGTCGAGCTGCTGAAAACGCTTCCGAGCGTCGAGGAGTGCCGAGCGCGCGTGCGCAAGCGGTTCAGAATTCCAGCTGGCGCCAAGCTTTGCGTCGGCGTCGAACGCCTCGACTACACCAAAGGCATCCTCGATCGCTTCCATGCGCTTGAGGAACTGTTCATCCGTCATCCAGAAACGATCGGCAACGTCGTATTCCTGCAGATCGCCGCACCAAGCCGGGGCACGCTGCCTGCCTACAAGCAGCTTCACGAAGAATGCCTGCGCTATGCCGACGAGCTCAACCAGCGCTACGGCAGCAAATTCTATCAGCCGGTCGTCATGGTGGCCGAGCACCATTCGCAAGCCGCGGTCTATGAGCTTTATCGCGCCGCCGACATCTGCCTCGTCACCAGCCTGCATGACGGCATGAATCTCGTCGCCAAGGAGTTCGTGGCGTCGCGCGACGATGAGCGGGGCGTGCTGCTGCTCAGCACCTTCGCGGGCGCCTCGCGCGAATTGCTGGAGGCGCTGATCGTCAATCCGTACGATGCGGCGATGATGAGCGAGGCGATGCTGCAGGCGATGACCATGGGGCCGGACGAGCAGCACGAGCGCATGCGGCGCATGCGCGACATCGTGCGCGACAACAATGTCTATCGCTGGGCCGGCAGCATGCTGCTCGACGCGGCGCGGCTCAGGAAGCGCGGCGACCTCGACCGGGTCACGGCTTTATACGATCGGCCTTCGGGCCCCACCGGCGACAACGTCGTTTCCATGTTCGAACGCAAACAGGCAGTCGGATTCCGATGAATAGTCAGGCAGACCTTACCCCGCCGCTTCCCGAAGGCCGGTGGGCGCTTTTCCTCGACATCGACGGCACCTTGCTGGAGCACGCGGCGCATCCCGACAGCGTGTCGGTCAGCGCCGAGTTGCGGCAATTGCTGCAGACGATCGAACGGCGGCTGGACGGGGCGCTCGCCTTCATCACCGGCCGCTCGATCGCGGCCGTGGACCATCTGTTCAATCCCTTGAAGCTCAGGATCGCCGGCCTCTATGGGTTGGAGCACAGGCTTGCGCCGGATGGCCGGATCGAGGCCGCCGACGAGCCGGCGGACATGGCGGCGCTCGCCGACGAGATCGAGCTGGAGCTGGCAAGCAAGGCCGTCTATGTCGAGCGCAAGGGACCTGTGCTCGCCATCCATACGCGAGCAGCGCCCCAGCTTCTGACACGGGCGACGGAACTGGTCGAGGCAGCGCTTGAGCGCCTGCCGAAAGGTTACCGTGTCATCGCCGGCAATGCCGGCGTCGAGTTGATGCCGCTCGAAGCAGCCAAGGGCGCCGCGATCCGGCGCTTCATGCAGACTGGTCCGTTCAACGGCAGGCGTCCTGTGTTCCTTGGCGACGACACGTCCGACGAAAACGGCTTCGAAACGGTCAATGCCGCCGGGGGAATTTCGATCCGCGTCAAGCCGCAGGGCGAGACCACCGCGCGCTTCGCCATCGAGGATGTTGCGAGCGCCATTGCCTGGCTCGAGGCCAATTTCGGAGAGCCGGCCATGCAAACGCCAAGGAGCGATCTCGTCGCTTAGGCCTGTCGGCCAGGAAATCCGCCCGGCTCAAGCCGCTCAGTCCAAGCTCGCGCTGCCGCGTTGCCGCACCCTGTCAGCTTGAGCGTGTTCAGCCGCGCTTTCGCGGCGGCCCGGCAACATGTGGGGGACGGCCTGGCAAATCGCGCGCCGCGCGTTTTGGCTTATTCGAAACTAGTTCCCCGACACAGGGATTTTGAAAGGTTGCCGTTGGTGCGAGATTTTCCATTCATTTCCGTGAAATCAGCGCAAACGCCGGGGATTGGTTGAAGCCGCCCCAATCTCGTCATTCTATGGCGGAGCAAGGAGCGAAGCGACGCGCGCAGACCATAGAATCCATTCCGTGACTTGGAAGCGTTGCTGCGGTGCAGAATTCTGCTCCGTTGCACGCCTTGGCGAAGGTAACGGCATGGATTCCAGGGTCTTCGCGACGGAGCTTCGCTCCTGCTCCGCCCTGGAATGACGATCGCGATGGGTGTTTCGGCCAATCTCCACCTGCCAACGCAAACAGAGCGGACCGGTCAAAACCCCCTGTGCAGTGCCACTAGTTCCTGTCGACCGGCTTGGAGCGCATGCGCGAAACCGTCTCGCGCTCGGCGCGCTTGGAGCGGAGCGGCGGCAGGCCGCGGTCGATAAGGTCCATATCCTCCAACACCATGTCGCCCATGCGCTTGAAGGCGACGTCGAGCGCGCCGGCGCGATGCGCCGAACGCAGGAAGCCGGGCAGGGTGCGGACGGGATGGTCCTTTGCCAGCGGCTCCTCCGGGAAGACGTCGCTCGCGGCGACGATGTGGCCGCTCTTCACCGCTTGCATCAAAGCCGGGAAATCGACGACGCCGGCGCGGCTGAGCAGGATGAAGGCCGCGCCCTTGCGCATCCTCGCAAAGGCGTCGGCGCCCAGGAAACCCTCATTCTCGCTGGTGACGGAAGCGACGACGAAGACGAAATCGCTTTGCGACAGCACCTCGTCCAGCGAGGCCGGCTCGACGCCGTTGTCGATCAGGATCGACGGCGGCAGCCAAGGATCATAGACCTTGGTGCGGGTGCGAAAACCGGCCAGCAGGCGGTTGAGCGCACGGCCGAGATCGCCGAAGCCGATGATGCCCACATCGGCGCCGGAGAGAAGCCGAGCCGTCTGGTTGCCGTCGCCGCCCCAGAGCTCCTTGCCCTGCCGGAAGGCGAGGTCGGCGTCGACAATGTCGCGCGCAAGGTTCAGCGCCATGGCAAGGCCGAGTTCCGCGACCGGCTCAGCAAAGACCAGGCCCGTGGTGACGACATGGATGCCGCGCGCAAACAGCGTCTCATAAGGCATGTTGTTGAGCAGGTTGGTCTCCACGTTGAAGATGCAGCGCAGCCCCTTCAGCTTCTCCAGCGTCTCAGCTGAAATCGGCGGCTGGCCGATGATAAAACGCGCCTCGGCCAGGGTTTCGGCGGGCAGGGCGGCAACGACTTCCGGGGTGGTCTCGACAATGCGATAGTGTTTGCGCAGGCGCGCCAGCTGCGGCGGCGTGAAGATGAGCTCCAATGTGCGCGGTTCGGGGGCGCTGATGACCAGCGGCAAGGCTTTGTCGGGCATGTTTTTCCTCCGGGCGCGATTGGATCGCGTCAATCACGCATTCAAGTCTTACTCCCGATGAAACGATTTACAAGAACGAAAAATCGATTTATCGATTACAACAGCAAGGCAGAAAATCGGCTGCTTGCCCTCGGGAGGGGTCAATGGCACAACACCAAACCCGGCAGCGGCGTCCGTCGATCCACGACGTCGCAAGCCATGCCGGCGTGTCCGCGGCCACTGTCTCCAAGGTGCTGGCCGGCGTCACCACGGTCAAGCCCGAAAACGCGCAGCGTGTATTCGATGCCGTCGAGCATCTGGGCTATCGCGTCGATCCTTTAGCCTCTGACATGCGCAGGGCCAAGCGCCGTATCATCGGCGCCATCATGCCTGAGTTCGAGAGCGAGTTCTTCGGCCAGATGGTGACCGAGCTCGAAGGCCTTGCCGAGCAGCGCGGCTACACGTTGGTCGCCGCATCGAGCCGTGAATCGGAGGCGCGCGAGAAGGAAATCCTTGCCCGCATGCATGACTGGCGTGTTGCCGGAGTCGTGCTGGCGCCTGTGCGCAACGAGCATGGTCCGGCGGCCGCCTTCATGAAAGCCCACGGCATGACCGGCGTGCTGATCGACCGCGTCTTGTCCGACGACGCTTTCGACACGGTATCGGCTGATAGTTTCACCGCCAGCGCCGAAGTGGCGCGGATGCTGGTCGGCAAGGGCCATAACCATATCCTGGTCATCGGCCTTGCCGAGCAGGCGGCGACGGTGCGGGCGCGCCTGGAAGGTTTTCGCAGCCAGGCGCTGGCGCTCAACCCATCGGTGCGCATCGACGTCATCACCTCGGAAGTCAGCGTCGAGCCGCTGAGGTCCTCGCTGCGCGAATACTTCGCCAGGGGAGAGCGGCCGACCGCCGTTTATTCGCTGCTTTTGAAGGGCACGCTGGTCGCGCTGTCCGAATTCCGCCGGCGCGACTGGCATTGCCCGAACGACATCTCGCTGGTCGGCTTCGACGATGCCGAATGGATGCAGGTGACATGGCCGGCGATCGCCGCCGTGGTGCAGCCGGTGCACCGGATCGCCAGCGAGGCGATGAACCTTTTGTTTCGCAGGGTCGAGGGTGATGTGGGACCACCCACGGCGCGGCTCGAGCCCTGCCAGGTGTTGATGCGGGAATCCGTTGGCTCGCCAGGCAGCGGTCCGCATTCCGGGGGAGGAGACCGACAACAGCCCCCATTGTCGTGAGCGGAAGCATGCGCCGGCCCTGGCCGTGGCATCCGGCGCCAAGGATCAACGGAGGATAGAATGATATCGCATTTCCCCAGGATAAATCGATTTACCATTGCCATCGGCGCCGCGCTTGCGTTTTCCGCCGTCGGCGTTGCCAATGCCGAGGACGGCGAATATGGCGTGCTGATGAAGACGCTGGCCAACCCGTTCTGGGGCGCGATGGCGCAGGGTGTCGCGGACGGCGCCAAGGAAGCCGGCGTGAAATATTTCCAGCAGGCGGCCGAGAGCGATCAGGCGGCCGAACCGCAGCTCAACCTTTGCAACACCATGCTCGAGCGCAAGCCGGTGGCGATGATCACCGCAGCCATCAACTCGACCAACCTTCTACCTTGCCTGAAGTCGGCGCAGGAGGCCGGCATCAAGATCGTCGACCTCGACAACAATCTCGACCAGGCGGTGCTCGACAAGGAAGGCGTCAAGGTCACCTTCCATATCGGCTCCGATAACATCGCCGCCGGCGCGCAGGGCGCGGAGTATCTCGCCAACAAGCTCGGGAAGGACGCCAAGGGTCCGGTGCTGGTGATCGAAGGCCTGTCCGGCAACATCACCGGCGAGAAGCGTGCCAAGGGTTTTGCCGACAAGCTGAAGGAGCTGGCGCCCGGCCTCGAAATCGTCGCTTCGCTGCCGGGCGACTGGGACCGCGGCAAGGCCGCTTCGATCGCCACCGACACGCTGACGGCGCATCCCGATCTCGTCGCCATCTTCTGCGCCAATGACGGCATGGCGCTTGGTGCAGTCGAGTCTGTCTATGCGGCGGGCAAGGGTTCGCAGGTGACGCTCATCGGCGTCGACGGCAATGTCGATGCGGTGAAATCGATCAAGGAAGGCCGCCTCAATGCCTCGGTGGCGCAGCTTCCCTATTTGGTCGGCAAGCAGGCGGTGGAGAACGTCAAGAAGGCGCTGGCCGGCGAGAAGGTCGAGGACAGCATCGCAGTACCCACGCTGGTGCTGACCAAGGACGTGATCGACGCCGGCAAGGAACCGATGCTGCAATATGTGAAGTAAGGAAGGAAGGGAGTAGGGGAGTAAGGCAGTAGGGGAGTAGGGGAGCGCGGTTTGCGCTTCGCCCATCTTTCCCTACTCCCCTACTCCCCTACTCCCTTACCCGAAGGGTAGAAAACATGGCTTCTGAACAGCCCGGCTTCTGGGCTCGGGTGCAGCGAGCATCCGTCGAAAGGCTCCACATCCGGCTGGAGTCGCTGGTGGTGCTTCTGGCGCTGAGCACGGCAATGGCGCTCTTGTCGCCCTATTTCCTGTCGCTCAGCAATTTCCTCAACATCCTGCTCGCGACCTCGACGATCGGCGTGCTGGCGATCGCCGCCACTTTCGTCATCGGTTCCGGCGGGCTCGACCTGTCGCTCGGCTCGGTCATGGGGCTTGCGGGCGTCGCAGGCGCTTTCGTGGCGGTCAATCTCGGCTGGCCGTCGGTCTTCGCCGTCGCCGCCTGCATCCTCGCAGGCGCGATCGCCGGCTACATCAACGGGCAACTGGTCACCCGCGCCTTCGTGCCGGCTTTCATTGTCACGCTCGGCATGCTGGGCCTGGCGCGCGGGCTGGCGCTGGTCATCTCGAAGGGCAGGGCGATCTACGGACTGCCGCAGGAGATCGTCTATATCGGGCAGGGGCGGCCGTTCGGCGTTCCGATGCCCGTGATCATCCTGGTGCTGACGGCCATCGTCGCGCATGCGGTGCTTGCTTATACGCGTTTCGGCCGCCACACGCTGGCGCTGGGAGATAGCGAAGGTGCTGCGCGAGCCGCGGGCATCCGCGTCGAGCATCACCGCCGCATCATCTACACGCTGTCGGGCGCGCTGGCCGGGCTCGCCGGCCTGCTCTTCACCGCCCGCGTCAATGCCGGCGACCCGACCGCCGGCATCAACTACGAGCTCACCGCCATCACGGCGGCGATCATCGGCGGCACCAATCTGTTCGGCGGCCGCGCCTCGATCCTCGGCACCATGATCGGGGCGCTGATCATGGGCGTCTTGCAGAACGGGCTGACGCTGCTTGCCGTGCAATCCTATTACCAGCAGATGGCGATCGGCGCGGTGCTGATCCTCGCGGTCTTCATCGACCAGTACCAGGTGCGGAAGGAGTCGCGCGTATGACCCTGCTTTCGCTGCGCGGCATCCGCAAAAGCTTCGGCGCGGTCGATGTGCTGCATGGCGTCGATCTTTCGGTCGCGGCCGGCGAGGTGGTCGGGCTGGTCGGCGACAATGGCGCCGGCAAATCGACGCTGATGAAGACCATCACCGGCATCTACCGCGCCGACACCGGCTCGATCGAGTTCGACGGCAAGGACATCCTGGCGCTGGACCCCGGTCAGCGGCGGCGCCTCGGCATCGAAATGATCTACCAGGATCTTTCTTTGGCCAAGCAACAGGACGTGGCGTCGAACATCTTCCTCGGACGCGAACCGACGAAAAAGTTGCTCGGCCTGTTCCCCGGCTTCGTCGACAAAAGCGAGATGGATCGCCAAGCGTCGAAAATGATCGAGCGGCTGGGCGCGCACCTGCCGTCAATAAACCGGTCGGTCGGTTCGTTTTCCGGCGGCCAACAGCAGACGGTGGCGATCGCGCGGGCGCTCACCTTCAATCCGAAGCTCGTTATCATGGACGAGCCGACGGCGGCTCTGGCCGTGCGCGAGGTGCAGAGCGTGCTCGACCTTATCCGGCGGCTGAAGTCGGAAGGCATCGCCGTCATCCTGATCTCGCACCGGCTGAACGACGTGCTGTCGGTCACCGATCGCATCGTCGTGCTTCGCCACGGCAGGGCGGATGCCGATCTCGTCACCGCCAGGACCAACATGAACGAAGTCGTCAGCCGCATCGTCGGCGGCGGCGATACGGCCGCAGCGGCGGCGCATGAGCAACGAGGCTGACATGAACACCTTCGGACTGCACACTTTCGCCATCGCGCCGGTCTGGGACCTCGCCCGCATCGAGCCGCAGATGGACAGGCTCAAGGAATACGGCATCGGGCTGATGGAGATCCCTTTGCTTCGGCCTGAGGAGATCGACACCAAGCGGACGCGCAGCTTTGCCAATCACTATCGTGTTGAACTGGTCCCCTCGCTCGGCCTGCCGCGCGCGCTCGATGTGGTCGAACGGCCGGACGAGGCGCTGGATTTCCTCGAACCGGCTTTCCGGGTCTGCAATGAGGTCGGCGCGGAAGCGCTCGGCGGCGTCACCTACGGCACGATCGGCAAGACCACCGGCCGCGCGCCGACGCAAAGGGAAATCGACGGTATGTGCCGTTTCCTCGAACGCGCGGCGAAGGCGGCGAAGTCCCGCGGCCTGAAGCTCGGCATCGAGCCCTGCAACCGCTATGAGACGCATCTGATCAACCGCGGCATCGATGCGGCGAAGATCATCGAGCGCATCGGCGCGCCCAACATCTTCATTCATCTCGACACCTACCACATGCATATCGAGGAGGAGAGCTTTGCTTCCGGTTTCGAGGCGGCGGCGCCCTATCTCGGCTATGTGCATGTGTCGGAGGCCAACCGCGGCGTGCCGGGACGAGGCATGCTCAACTGGGCAGCCTGCATGAAGGCCATCGCCGACATCGGCTATCAGGGCGCGATCACGCTCGAAAGCATGAACCATGTCGATGTCGACATCGCCGGCGGGCTCGCCGTTTGGCGCCCCGTGGCGGAAGATCCGCGCGACGTGATCGAGGTCGGCCTGCCGTTCCTGCGGGAGGAGGCGAAGAAGGCGGGGCTGACGCTCGGATAACAGCAAGCTTCCGCATAGGGAGCCGCCGAAGCAACCCTGGACGGTTTCGATTTACCGAACCAAATAGCTGGTGCAATGTGGGTTCGGAGGATCGGAACCGTGCCATTCGTCAGCATAGGCGGCGTCACGCTGCACCACCGTTATATCGAAGCGACCGGCACGTCGCGTCCGATCATCTTCATCAATTCGCTCGGCACCGACTTCCGGATCTGGGACGATGTCGTCGCGCGACTGAGCGGCGAAATGCCGATGCTCGTCTACGACAAGCGCGGTCACGGCCTGTCCGACATCGGCAACGGGGTTCATTCGATAGACGACCATGTCGACGACCTGCTGGGTCTCATCGATCATTTCGGTTTCGACAAGGTCGTGCTGTTCGGCCTGTCGGTCGGCGGCCTGATCGCGCAGCGGCTCTATACCCGTCATCCAAAATGCGTCGAGGCCCTGATCCTCAGCGACACCGCGCACAAGATCGGCACCGCCGAGAGCTGGAACACGCGCATGGCGACCGTCGAGCGCGACGGCATAGAGGCGATCGCCGACGGCGTGCTGCAAGTGTGGTTCACCCCCGATTTCCATGCCAGGCGCGCCGCCGAGCTGGCCGGCTGCCGCAACATGCTGACCAGGCAGGCGCTGCCTGGTTATATCGGGACATGCGCGGCGGTGCGCGATGCCGATCTTACCGACGCGGCGCGGCGTATCGCTGCGCCGACGCTCTGCATCGTCGGCGATCAGGACGGCTCGACGCCACCCGACCTTGTTCGCTCGCTGGCGGATCTGATCCCCGGCGCACGCTTCGAGGTGATCCGCGATGCCGCGCACATCCTGTGTATCGAGCAGCCCGAAGCGCTCGTCACCTTGATCCGCGATTTCGTCGCCTCGTTGCCTGGGGGAAAGTCTGCTCATGGATGATGTCGCGAAGAACCGCTACCGGACCGGGCTCGAGGTCCGTCGCGCCGTGCTCGGCGATCCGCATGTCGACGGCGCCGAGGCTGCCGCTACCGATTTCGACCGGCCGTTCCAGCGGCTGATCACCGAGGCTGCCTGGGGAACGGTGTGGGCGCGACCCGGCTGGTCGAAGCGCGAACGCTCGATCGTGACGCTGGCGCTGCTTGCAGCACTTGGCCATGACGAGGAGGTCGCCCTGCATGTGCGGGCCACCGTCAACACCGGCGCGTCGCGCGACGACATCTGCGAAGCCTTCCTGCATGTCGCGATCTATGCCGGGGTGCCGGCCGCCAACCGCGCCTTCAAGATCGCCAAGGAGGTGTTTGCGCAGATGGACGGGGCCGCTCATGGCTGAGACCGGCTCCAACCGGGCGCCGGAAACCGGCGCCTTCTTCCAGCGCGACCGCCAATGGCACCCGCCTGCGTTGACGCCGAACTACAAAAGTTCGGTGCTGCGCTCGCCGCAGAAAGCATTGGTGTCGTTCGACAACACGCTGTCGGAATCGACCGGCCCGGTGTTCGGGCATGCGATGCTCGGCGAGCTCGATAACGACCTGATCCACAATTTCGCCAGACCCGGCGAAAGCGCCATCGGCGAGCGCATCATCGTTCATGGGCGGGTGCTCGACGAGCGCGGCAATGGCGTGCCCGGCGTGCTGCTCGAACTCTGGCAAGCCAATGCAGGCGGCCGCTACCGACACAAGAGGGAGGGGTATCTTGCGCCCCTCGATCCGAATTTCGGCGGCTGCGGGCGCGCGATTACCGGCGAGGACGGCGGCTACGCCTTGCGCACCATCAGGCCCGGACCGTATCCCTGGCCCAACGGACCGAACGACTGGCGGCCGGCGCATATCCATTTTTCCGTGTTCGGCCACGGCTTCGCGCAGCGCCTGATCACGCAGATGTATTTCGAGGGCGATCCGTTGATCTGGCGCTGCCCGATCGTCGGCGGGATCTCCAACAAGGCAGCCATCGAAGCGCTGATCGCCGCGCTCGACATGCAGTCGACGATCCCGATGGATGCGCTCGCCTACAAGTTCGACATCGTGCTGCGCGGGCGACGCTCGACGCTGTTCGAGAACAGACCGGAGGGCAACTGATGGCACAGTCGCTCGACCGGTTGAAGGAGAGCCCTTCGCAGACCGCCGGACCTTATGTGCATATCGGGCTCACGCCCAATTTCTGCGGCATCGGCGGCGTCTATGCGAGCGACCTCGGCTCGTCGATGATCAACGACCAGACCAAGGGCGAGCGCATCGAATTGCGCATTCGCGTGCTCGACGGCACCGGCACGCCGCTGAGGGAGGCGCTGGTCGAGATCTGGCAGGCGGACGCCAACGGGTTCTACAATTCACCGGCAGAGATGCGCGGCGCAGCCGATCCGAATTTCCCTGGTTGGGGCCGGCAGCCGACCGACACGGAAACGGGCGTCTGCCTGTTCCAGACGATCAAGCCGGGCCGCGTGCCGTTCCGCGACGGGCGCCTGATGGCGCCGCACATCACGCTTTGGATCGCGGCGCGCGGCATCAATGTCGGCCTGCACACCAGGCTCTATTTTTCGGACGAGGAAAAGGCCAATGCCGAGGACCCGATCCTCGCCCGCATCGAGCATCGCCTGCGTGTGCCGACGCTGATCGCCGAGCGCCAACGCGATACTTACGTCTTCGACATCCACCTGCAGGGCGAAAAGGAGACGGTCTTTTTCGACAGCTGACCGTGGCCGCCATGACCGTTTCGCCCTTCGATCACCCGCTGCTTTCCGGCCTGCTCGGCGACGAAGAGGCGGCCAGACATTTTTCCGTCGAAGCCGACATCGCCGCGATGCTCAGCTTCGAGCGGGCGCTGGCCGAGGCGGAAGCCGAGTGCGGCGCAATACCCTGCGATGCGGCGGCGATCGTGAAAGCGCTGGCGGCGTTCCGGCCGGACACGGCGAAGCTGCGCGCCGGCGTCGCCACCGACGGCGTCGTGGTGCCGGAACTGGTGCGACAGATCAAGGCTGCTGTTGGCGTGCCGCACGATGCGCACGTTCATTTCGGCGCCACCAGCCAGGATGTGATCGATACGTCGCTGGTGCTGCGCCTGGGCGAGGCGGTCGAGCATGTCGGCCTGCTGCTCAGCGAGAACGTCGTGCGGCTCGCCGGACTCGAACAGGATTTCGAGGGCAGGGCGATGATGGCGGTCACGCGCATGCAACCGGCGATACCGATCGCCGTGACCGACCGGATCGCTTCCTGGCGAGCGCCGCTCCAGCGTCACCAGGAGCGTTTGAAGGAGCTCTCCGGCCGGCTGCTGGTGGTGCAGTTCGGCGGTGCCGCCGGCACGCTGGAAAAGCTCGGCGACAAGGCCGCCGCAGTGCGCGCCGCGCTTGCCGGCAAGCTCGGCCTTGCCGACGCGCCGCAATGGCACAATCAGCGCGACGCGCTCGCCGAGTTCGCCGGCTGGCTGTCGCTGGTGACCGGCAGCCTCGGCAAGTTCGGGCAGGACGTTGCGCTGATGGCGCAGGCGGGCACCGACATCAAGCTCACCGGCGGCGGCGGTTCATCTACCATGCCGCATAAGCAGAATCCCGTGAAGGCGGAAGCCCTGGTGGCGCTCGCCCGCTTCAATGCCATCCAGCTTTCCGGAATGCACCAGGCGCTGGTGCATGAGCAGGAGCGCTCGGGTTCGGCCTGGACGCTGGAATGGCTTATCCTGCCGCAAATGGTCGTGGCGACGGCGGCCGCGCTCAGGCTTGCGGCAGAGTTGGCCGCGCAGGTCGAGAGCCTCGGTCATTGATGCGCACGCAGGTCGCCATCATTGGCTCCGGGCCGTCCGGGCTGTTGCTCGGCCAATTGCTTGCCACGATTGGCGTCGAGACAATCATCCTCGAGCGGTCGAGCCGCGAGCATGTGCTTGGGCGGGTGCGCGCCGGTGTGCTCGAACAGGGCACGGTGGACCTGCTCGGCGAAGCGGGCGCGGCGGAGAGGCTCTATGCCCAGGGCCTGCAGCATGCCGGCATCTCGCTCGCCTTCGGCGGCCGCGCGCATCGCATCGACATGACGGCGCTCACCGGCGGCAAGCATGTGACCGTCTATGGCCAGACCGAGGTGACGCTCGATCTGATGCAGAAGCGCGAAGCGGCGGGTCTCCCGACCGCCTTCGAGACGTCGAATGTCGCGCTGCATGATTTCGGCGGCGCGTCGCCCTTCGTCACCTACGACAAGGACGGCCTCACGCATCGCATCGACTGCGACTTCATTGCCGGTTGCGACGGTTATCACGGCATCAGCCGCCGCTCGGTGCCAGAGGACGCGCTGAAGACGTTCGAGCGGCAATATCCGTTCGGCTGGCTGGGCGTGCTGGCCGAGGTGCCGCCGGCCGACCGCGAGCTGGTCTATGCCAATCATGAGCGCGGCTTTGCGCTCTGCTCGATGCGCTCGCCGCGACGCAGCCGTTACTATGTGCAGGTTCCCGCCGACGAGCGCGTCGAGGCCTGGTCCGACGACCGCTTCTGGGACGAGTTGCGCCGCCGCCTGCCGCCGGCGACGGCTGCCGCCGTCACCACCGGCCCCTCGTTCGAGAAGTCGATCGCGCCGCTGCGCTCCTTCGTCGCCGAGCCGATGCGCTTCGGCAGGCTGTTCCTGGTCGGAGACGCCGCCCATATCGTGCCGCCGACCGGCGCCAAAGGCCTCAACCTCGCTGCCAGCGACGTGCGCTATCTGTTTGCCGGGCTTCGTGAATTCTATCGCGACGGCTCGCAGACAGGACTCGACGCCTATTCTGCCAAGGCGCTGGCGCGGGTGTGGAAAGCGGTGCGCTTTTCCTGGTGGATGACGACAATGCTGCACCGTTTTCCGGAGACGGGAGAGTTCGGCCAACGCATCCAGGAAGCCGAGCTCGACTATCTCGTGCATTCGAGAGCCGCATCGACCGCACTCGCCGAAAACTATGTCGGCTTGCCCTATTGATCTGCCTGGGCCGTCAAACCCGCTCCAGCGCGATGGCGATGCCCTGGCCGACACCGATGCACATGGTGGCCAAAGCCAGCTTGCCGCCGCGCTCGCGCAGCTCGAGCGCCGCCGTGCCGGTGATGCGCGCGCCCGACATGCCGAGCGGGTGACCGAGCGCGATCGCGCCGCCGTTCGGATTGACGTGCGCGGCGTCCTCGGCGATGCCGAGCTGGCGCAGCACGGCAATGCCTTGCGAGGCGAAAGCTTCGTTCAATTCGACGACGTCGAATTGCTCGGGCGTCAGGCCAAGGCGAGCGCAAAGCTTCTTGGTGGCCGGCGCCGGACCGATGCCCATGATGCGCGGCGCCACACCGGCGACGGCACCGCCGAGGATGCGAGCGATCGGCGTCAGGCCATGCTTCTTCGCCGCCGCTTCGGAGGCGATGATCAGCGCGGCCGCGCCGTCATTGACGCCAGAGGCGTTGCCGGCGGTGATGCTGCCGCCCTGGCGGAACGGCGTCGGCAGTTTGGCCAGCGCTTCTATGGTGGTGCCGGCCCGGGGATGCTCGTCCTTCGAGACGACGACCGGATCGCCCTTCTTCTGCGGGATGGTCACCGGCGTGATCTCCTTCGCCAGCCGGCCGCTTCCTTGCGCGGCCACCGCCTTGTCCTGGCTGCGCATGGCGAAGGCGTCCTGGTCCGCGCGGGAAACGGAAAAATCCTCGGCCACGTTCTCGCCGGTCTCCGGCATGGACTCGACGCCATACTGCTTCTTCATCAGCGGGTTGACGAAGCGCCAGCCGATGGTGGTGTCGTAGATCTCGGCATTGCGCGAGAAGGCGGCGTCGGCCTTCGGCATGACGAAGGGCGCGCGGCTCATCGATTCGACGCCGCCGGCGATCATCAATTCGGCTTCGCCGGACTTGATGGCGCGCGCGGCGATGGTGACGGCATCCATGCCCGAGCCGCACAAGCGGTTGACTGTCGAACCGGGGATGTCCTGCGGCAGGCCGGCAAGCAGCAGCGCCATGCGCGCCACGTTGCGATTGTCCTCGCCGGCCTGGTTGGCGCAGCCATAGACGACATCATCGACGGCCGACCAGTCGACGCCCAGATTGCGCTCGACCGAGGCCCTCAACGGGATGGCGCCAAGATCGTCGGCGCGGACGGAGGACAACGAGCCGCCGAAGCGGCCGATGGGCGTGCGGATGTAATCGCAGATGAAGGCGTCGATCATCTAGGCAGCTTTCCCTTCGGCGATTCCTTGATGCGCCGCCTTGGTGCGGGCGTGCAGGTCGCGCAATGTCTTCAGCTCGAGTTCCGTCGGCGCCGGCGTCTCGTCAAGAGCCTCGGCGAACTTGACCGTCCAGCCACAGGTCTCCTGCACCTGCTCGCGCGTGACGCCGGGATGCAGCGACACCACGGTAAACTCCTTGGTCGCCGGGTCCGGCTTCCAGATGGCGAGGTCGGTGATCAAAAGCATCGGCCCTGCGGTGTCGATGCCGAGCCGCTTGCGATGATCGCCGCCTTCGCCATGGCCGAAGGAGGTGAAGAAGTCGATCTTTTCGACCATGCCGCGCTTCGACTGCGCCATGGTAATGTAGACTTGCTTTGACGAGGTGGCGATTTCCGGCGCGCCGCCGCCGCCGGGCAGGCGGGTCTTCGGATGCGCATAGTCGCCGATGACGGTTGTGTTGATGTTGCCGAATTTGTCGAGCTGGGCGGCGCCCAGGAAGCCGATCGAGATGCGGCCGCCCTGCAGCCAATAGCGGAACATCTCCGGCACGGAGACGGTGGCGACCGCGGTCTCGCACAATTCGCCGTCGCCGATCGACAGCGGCAGAACGTCGGGGGCGGCGCCGATGGTGCCGCTCTCGTAGATCAGCGTGATGTCGGGCGCATGGGTCAGCCGCGCGACGTTGCAGGCGGCCGACGGCGCGCCGATGCCGACGAAGCAGACATCGTCGCTCTTCAAGGCGCGGCTGGCGGCGATCGTCATCATCTCGTTCGGGGTGAAACCAATATCCTTCGCGTCGCTCATGCGGCTTTCCTCAGATGCTCGACGCGGCCGGCAAAGTCATCCGGGCTGCTCTCCATGACGTTCTGCTGCATCCACGCCTGGAAGCGGCCGCGGTCGGCGGCGATCTCGTCCCATTCGAGATAGGCGGCGTTGTCGCGCTCGTAATAGCCATGCGTGTAGGAGGGATGCGAGCCGCCGGGCACGACCGAAATCGCCGCGATCGTCCAGTTCGGCAGCACCGTGAGATTGGGGTGGAGGTCGTCGAAATTGTCCACCATTTCCTCGACCGTCACAACAGCGCGCTTTGCGGCAAGGACGGCCTCCTTCTGGATCCCGATGATGCCCTCGACCAGCACATTGCCTTTCCGGTCCGCCTTCTGCGCGTGGATGAAGGTAACGTCAGGCCTTATCGCCGGGACGGCGGCCAGCACCTCGCCGGTGAAAGGGCATGTGACGGATTTGATGTTCGGATTGACCGCGGCAAGGCCGGCGCCGCGATAGCCGCGGAACACCGCGCAGGGCAGGCCGGCGGCGCCCGCCTCATAGGCATTGGCCATGCCGGCGTGGCTGTGCTCCTCGACCTCGATGACGCGAGGAAAGCCGTTCTCGATGGCGTCGCGGGCGCGCCTGAGCAGGCCGACGCCAGGATTGCCGATATAGGAGAAGACGATTTTCCGCGCCATGCCCATGCCGATCATCTGGTCGTAGATCAGGTCGGGCGTCATGCGGATCAGCGTCAGGTCGCGAAAGCCCTGGCGGATCGCCTCATGCGCGGCGGCGGTCGGGATCAGATGGGTGAAACCCTCGAAGGCGACCGTATCGCCGTCATGCAGGTTTTCCGCGACCGCCTCTTTCAGCGGCAGGAACTTGACCATCGGGGCGGCTCCGGAGATGCAAAAAAGTTCGCATTGCGAACATAGTCTTATCACCGGTCGTGCCGCTCCGGGCAAGCCATCGACAAGGCGAAGGCCGATGCCTTCGCCATTGTCGAACCTACGCTCGATCGCCGTGCCGATCACGGACCGCTGGCACGGAACGCCCCACCGTCGTCATCCACGGGCGGAGCGGGAGCGAAGCGGACGCGTAGACCCGAGGATCCATTCCGTGACTTCGAAGCGTTGCTGCGGTGCAGAATTCTGCTCCGCTGCGCTCTTCGATCAAGGTCACGGAATGGATTCCAGGGTCTCCGCGACGGAGCTTCGCTCCTGCTCCGCCCTGGAATGACGAGGGATTTTGAAAGGTTGCCGTTTGTCTTCGAGCAAGATTTTCCGTTCATTTCCGTGAAATCAGCGCAAACGCTGGGGATTGGTTGAAGCCGCCCCAACATCGTCATTCTATGGCGGAGCAAGGAGCGAAGCGACGCGCGCAGACCATAGAATCCATTCCGTGATGTCGAGGCGTTGCCACGGTCCAGAATTCCGCACCGCTGCACCCCACGGCAAAGGTCACGGAATGGATTCCAGGGTCTCCGCGACGCCGCTTCGCGGCTGCTCCGCCCTGGAATGACGATCGCGATAGGCGTTTCGGCCAATCTCCAACGCATGCCACCGGGGGAGTTTGAGAGAGACCTAAATCTCCGGGATGCTCTCGCGGAAGATCACTTGCAGCCGAGGCTGGTGCAGCTCGTAGGGCAATCCTCTGACCGAATGCGACAGGATGTTGAGCGCCTCCCTGGCCTCCACGCGCGGGTTCTGGTCGATCACCGCGTCGAGCGTGCCGTCGAGCAAAAGCTCCTTCGTGCCGTCGGTCACCTCATGGCCGAGGAAGATGATCTCCTTCGCGCGTCCGCGTTCCTTCAGCGCTCGGGCGATCCCGGTGTTGCCGGCGCCGACATTGTAGATCGCAGCGAGGTCGGGGTGGCGCTCCAGCAATGCGGAGGCCTCGGAATAGGCCTTGTCGCGATCGTCGAGCATTTCACGCATCTCGACGATTTCGAGGTTGGGCGATTCTTCGGCGAGGATATGGCGGAAACCCATCTCGCGCTCCTCATGGCCGCGATAGGCGAGCGAGCCTGCGAACAGCGCGACTTTGCCCGGATGGCCGGCGCCCATGAAGCGGTTGAGCAGATAGCCGGCCAGCCGGCCCGCGGCGCGGTTGTCGATGCCGATATAGGCGACCCTCGGCACGTGCAGGATGTCGGAGGCGATGGTGACGACCTTGATGTCGCTCGCCGATAGCGAGCGGATCGCCTCGCGCACCGTCGGGTGGTCGAGCGCGATGACGCCGACGCCTTGCGTCTGGCCATGCAGGTCCTGCAGCAGGCGGGCAAGCCGGTCGGGGTTGAAGCCTTCGATGGTCGTCACGCGGACGTCGAGATCGGGCCGCGCCAATGCCTGCGCCTCGATGTGCCGGTGTAAGAGCTTGATGAAGGAGTTGGTGCCGGCCGGCAGCGCGAAGTCGAGCCTTACCGTTTGGCCCGGCACGAAACGTTGCGGCGTCCCGTTCGGCGTTTCGGCGATGTATCCCAGGCGTTGCGCCATCTCGATGACGATCTCGCGCGTGCGCGCCCGCACGCCCGGCCGGTTGTTGAGCACGCGGTCGACCGTGGCCGGAGAAACGCCGGCTTCCCGGGCTATGTCTGTCAGGGTTGACCGCACGTCGAGCACCTCATCGCAAGCATCAAAATCACGCAGCGTCCACTCAGTTCCGGAAAACGCCTCGGCAGCGCCCGCGATTCTGATGTGAAATGATGTAACCGCCCTTGGCCTGGGCGCAAGCCGGCGCGGTACATAAGGCGGCGAAGGTCCGGCCAAGCCGGGAGGATCGGGGCGAAAGCCCCTCAAATCCAAGCAATGGGTGCGCTGTGATGGGTCGGGCGGGCGGCATTTTCTCTCTCATCTGCGATCTTATGACGTATTTTGAGCATTTATGATGTTGACAGGCTTCATGCACTGCCGTCAATATCCCTCACGTGGGCCATGGAGGAACAGGCCCGAGGGAGGAATTCGATGTCTCAACTGATCCGCATGTCGCGGCGCCGCCTGTTGGCGTCCGGAGGAAAGGCGGCTGTCTTCGTCGCCGCGACTGGTATTGCACCGCAGTTCATTCGTCCCGGCCGCGCCTTCGCGGCGGATGCGCTGGCGCCTGGCATGATCGGCGGGCCGACCGGCTTCGACGGCGCCGAACGCTATCAGTACGGTCCCGACACGCCGGAAGGGCGCGCGGTCGAGGCGGCCAAGGCGCTGAAGGCGGCGGGCAAGGCGCCGACGAAGATCGTTCTCGGCCTGTCCGATGGCTCGATCGGCCAGCTGACCAAGCCTTTCCCGGCCGGCGCGCCGTCGATCAAGGATCTGTGGGAAAAGGAAACCGGCATCCAGATAGAGATCGTCGGCCTGCCGAACGGCCAGGAATTCACCAAGACGATGCAGGACATCTCCACCAAGGGTGGGGCCTACGACATCTATTCGACCGAATGGAACCGCCTTGGCGATCTCGCCGAGACCGGCGGCATCGCCAAGCTCGACGACTTCGTCGCCAAGCACAAGCCGGAATGGGACGACCCGAAGCAGGGTTACGTCAACGGCGCCAAGGGCGTGTCGCTGCTCAACCAGTATCGCGGCTCGACCTATGGCGTGTCGCTCGACGGCGACTTCCAGACCTGGGTCTATCGCAAGGACCTGTTCGGCGATGCGGCCGAGCAAAAGGCCTTCAAGGACAAATATGGCTACGACCTCGCTCCGCCGAAGACCTGGAAGCAGCACAGCGACGTCGCGGCCTTCTTCCAGCGGCCGGACAAGGGCCTGTTCGGCTCCACCGACCTGCGCAACCAGGGCTGGGGCTACACAAACTGGTACCAGCGCTATGTCTCCATGGCCTCGCCCAACCAGTTCCTGTTCGGCGATGACGGCAAGCCGCTGATCAATTCCGAGCATGGCATCGCCGCCACCAAGGAATATGTCGATTCGCTGGCGCATCATTCGCCCGACGCGATCTCGTGGGGCTGGCCGGAGCAGTACGGCAACTTCGCCAAGGGGGGTGCTGCGATGACCTGCGCCTTCTCCAACCTGCCGAAATTCCTCGATAATGCCGGCAACAAGGATTCGGCTGTCACCGGCAAGATCGGCTCGATGCTGCCGCCGGGGCGCGAGATCGACGGCAAGCTGATCAGCCGTTCGGTGCTCTGGTTCTCGCTGACCGGCATGGTGTCGTCGCAGTCGAAGAATCCGGAGGCAGCCTACCTGTTGCTGCAGTGGCTCGGCTCCGCCCGCATCTATGCCTGGATGAGCGCCAATCCCGGCGGCTATCTCGATCCTTTCCGGCTCTCGGATTTCTCCGATCCGCTCGTACGCCAGACCTATCACGCCTACCACATGGACGTGGTGCGCGAGACGGTGGCGCGCACGGTGCCGACCATCAACTATCCAGGCGCCACGGCCTTCCACAACGCGCTCGACGAGAATCTTGTGGCCTCGCTGACCAAGGCCAAGACGCCGGAGCAGGCTATGGCCGACACCGAACGCGAGTGGAAGAAGATCGCGCGCCGCATCGGCGAGGACAAGCTCCTCGAAGCCATCAAGACCAACAAGGAGGCCTGGCCCACGGTTCTCGATCCGATCAGCTGATCCGCCTCCCTGGATCAGAGCCGGAGGGGAGGGGCGTCAGCTCTTCCCCTCCTTCCTTAACGCCGCCAGCAAAGCAGCCAGATGAAGCGTTCCGTTCTCTTCGAGATATTTCGTTACGCCGCGATCCTCGCGGCGATGGCGGTGACGCTGGTGCCGATCCTGTGGATGGTGTCGATGGCCTTCAAGCCGATCGGCGAGTGGTCGGCGACCGGCGCCGACCTCACCTGGTGGCCGAAGCATCCGACTCTCAGCAATTTCCGCTTCGTCTTCGGCGAATCCGACAACGACCTGATCGTCGCACTCGACCATACGGCGCTGAAGCCGATCCTGTCGTCGCTGCTCTCGGCGGTGTTCGGCACCGTGATCGCCATGTCGGCGGGCACCGCCGCGGCCTACGGCCTGTCGCGTTTCGGTTCGGGCCAGAACCTGCCGCTGGCGCTGATCCAGCTCAGGCTGTTTCCGCCGATGGCGGTGATGATCCCGGTGATGATCATGTGGGCCTTTCTCAACCTCAACGACACGTGGTTGGGGCTGGCGCTGATCTACGGCATCGTCACGCTGCCCTTCGCCTTCTGGCTGATGAAGACCTTCTTCGATGACATGCCGCGCGAGATCGAGGAGGCAGCACTTGTCGAAGGCTGCTCGCGGCTGCGCGTCTTCACGCGCATCACGCTGCCGATGATGCGGGCGCCGCTGGCGAGCGCCGCGCTCTTCGTCTTCATCCTCAACTGGTCGGACTATCTCATCGCGCTGCTGCTCACCACGCGCGAATGGGTGACGGTTCCCGTCTATATGGCGTCGCTGTCCTCCTCGATGACCGGGCAGCTCTACGGCGCCAAGGCCGCGCTCGGCCTGATCGCGGCGGTGCCGCCGGTGATCATGGGCATCGCTATCCAGCGCCATCTGGTGCGCGGGCTGACCTTCGGAGCGCTCAAGCAATGAGCGCGGTGACGGCGATGATTTCGGAGGACAAGATGGGCGCGCGGACAAAGCCCGCCACGCCTGACGAGGGCGCACGGCTGGGCTTCCGCCTGACCTTGCCGGCGCAGATCCTGGTGCTGTTCATCTCGGCCTTTCCGCTGCTGATGCAGCTCTACATCAGCGTCACCGACTGGTCGCCGCTCTCCGGCATCGGCTGGTGGAACGCCTGGGAGATGTGGAACAGTTTCGCCAACTACACCGACCTTGCGGCCGACACCCGCTTCTGGAGCGCGCTGCAGCGCACCGCGATCGTCATGCTCGTCTGCGTGCCGGCCGAGTTCCTGCTGGGTCTCGCGCTGGCGACGCTGTTTGCGGACGACTTTCCCGGCAAGCGCATCTTCTATTCGATCCTTTTGATGCCGATGATGGTCGTGCCGGCGGTCGCCGGCTACATGTTCTTCATGCTGTTCCAGTCGGGCGGCCCGGTGAACGACATCCTGTCGCGGATCGTCGGCACGCCGGTGACCATCGCCTGGCTGTCGGATCCGAACCTGGCGCTGATCGCCGTCATGATCGCCGACATCTGGCAGTGGACGCCGCTGATGTTCCTCATCCTGCTCGCCGGCCTGGTCGGCGTGCCGGAGGACCAGATGAAGGCGGCGACCCTGCTCGGCGCCAATGCGTGGCAGCGCTTCGTCACCATCGTGCTGCCGAAGATGAAGACGATCATCATCATCGCGCTGGCGATCCGGGTGATCGAGAACTTCAAGATCTTCGACACGCTCTACATCATGACCGACGGCGGCCCCGGCGTCGCCACCGAGACGATCTCCGTCTACATCTACAAGGTCACCACGCAGGACCTGATCTGGGGTTATGTGGCGGCGATCGCTTTAGCCATCCTGATCGTGCTCTCGATCGTCGCGGTCTACGCCATGAAGCGCATGGCCAAGGGCCGGGAGGTGCCGGCATGAGCACCATCCACCTTCAAAACCTGGTCAAGAAATTCGGCGACTTCACCGCGCTGAAGACGATGGATCTCGAAATCGCCGATGGCGAGTTCATGGCGCTGCTCGGGCCGTCCGGCTGCGGCAAGTCGACGACGATGAACATGATCGCCGGCATGGAGGAGCCGACCAGCGGCAAGATCCTGTTCGGCGAGCGCGACATGGCGGGCGTGCCGATGGGGCGGCGCGGCGTCGGCTTCGTGTTCCAGAACTACGCCATCTTCACCCATATGACGGTGCGCCAGAACCTTGCCTATGGTCCGAGGATGCGCGGCGCCGCCAGGGCCGAGATCGACCGCCGCGTCGGCGCCATCGCCGAGATGCTGCAGCTTTCGCCGCTGCTCGACCGCAAGGCGGACCGGCTCTCCGTCAACATCCTGCAGCGCGTGGCGATCGGCCGCTCGGCGATCATGGAGCCGGCAATCTTCCTGCTCGACGAGCCGCTGTCCAATGTCGACGCGGCCTTCCGCGCGGTGATGCGCACCGAGCTCAAACAACTGCAGCGCCAATTCAGGCAGACGATGGTCTATGTCACGCATGACCAGCTCGAAGCGATGACCATGGCCGACCGCATCGCGGTGATGGACCATGGCGTGCTGCAGCAGGTCGGCACGCCGCTCGAAGTCTATAACAATCCGGCCAATGTCTTCGTCGCGCGCTTCATCGGCGCCCCGGGCATGAACCTGCTGAAGGGCAGGCCGGCCGAAAGCGATCGCGGGCTGGTGATCGATCTCGGACCGCTCGGCGTCACGCCGCCCTTGCCGGATGACCTGGTTTCGGCTGTGCGCGCGGTGCGCGGCGACGTGCTCTATGGCTTCCGACCTGAGCAGGTGGCGCTTGCCGAGCGCGGGCTGTCGATGCCGGTGAGCTTCGTCGAACGGATCGGCGCGCGCACCATCGTCCATCTCGGCGAAGCCGAGAGCGCGGTGAAGGCGGTGTTCGAGAACGATGTCGGGCTGTCGGTCGGGCAGACGGCGATCGTCGCGCCGCCGGCTTCCTCGGTACGCGTGTTTGACGCCGAGACCGGCCTTGCAGTGAGGGCGGGCTGAGACATGGCCGATATCATTTTCCGCAATGTCACGAAGCGCTATGGCAATACGCTTGCCGTCGACGACGCTTCCTTCACCGTCAACGACAACGAGTTCTTCTGCTTCTTCGGCCCGCCGCTGTCGGGCAAGTCGACGATCCTGCGCCTTGTGCTCGGCCTGGAAGTGCCGGACCAAGGCGAGATCCTGATCGGCGGCAAGCCGGTCAACGGCGTTTCGCCGGCCGAACGCAATGTCGCCATGGTGTTTCAGAACCTGGCGCTGTTCCCGCATATGAGCGCGCGCGACAATGTCCGTTTCCCGCTGGTCGAGCGGAAGGTTGCCGAAGCCGAGATCGAGAAGCGGCTGGCCGACGTCGCGGCGAAGCTGCATATCGGCCACATCCTACACAAGCCGCCGGCGCAGCTTTCCGGCGGCGAGCGGCAGCGCGTGGCGATCGCGCGCGCTTTGGTGCGCGACCCGGCCGCCTATCTGATGGACGATCCGATCTCGGCGCTCGATGCGCGGCTGCGCGAGGAGACGCGCGTCGAGCTTAAGCGCATCCAGCGCGAGCTCGGCAAGACGCTGATCTACGTCACGCACGACCAGGAGGAGGCGATGTCGGTCGCCGACCGCATGGCGATCCTGGAGAATGGCCGCATCAGGCAGATCGGCGCGCCGGCCGAAATCTACGACCGGCCGGCCAGCGCCTATGTGGCGCGTATGCTGGGTTCCCCGATGATGAACATCCTGCCGTCGGTGCGCGGCGTAAGCGGGATCGAGGCGGCCGAAGGGACCATCCGAATTGCCGATGCCAAGGCGCCCGCCGAGGCGGTCGAGATCGGGCTGAGGCCGGAAGACATCAAGGTGCGGCCCTGGACGAGCAACGGGACGGCGGAAGGCCGCCCGGCGCGGGTGTTCGAGGTCGAGCCGCTCGGCGGCTACACCGTGGTGACTTTAGCGGCAGGGGAAGCGCGGCTCAGGGCACTGCTGCGCGGGCAGCCCGATATCAGGCCGGATGCGATGGTGGCGATATCCTGCGAGCCGGGTCGCGTGCATTATTTCGGCCAGGACGGAGGTGCGCTGTGACGGCGGCCGCGAGGACAGAATTTCGGGAGGAAGAGATGGCAGAAAAAGGCTTCGAGCCGGACGTCAAGGTTCGCACCAGGGACTACCGGATCGGCTGCGTCGGCGCCGGCATGATCATGGCCGAGTGCCATCTGGCGGCCTACAAGGAAGCGGGCTTTCCGGTGGTGGCAATCGCCTCTCGCACCAAGGCGAATGCTCAGAAGGTCGCCACCCGCTGGGGCATTCCGACCGTACACGACACGCCGGAACAGCTGATCGACGATACCAACGTCGACATCATCGACCTGGCCTTTCCGCCGGACCAGCAGCCGGCGCTGATCCGCCATGCGCTGAAGCAGAAGCACATCAAGGCGATCCTGGCGCAGAAACCGCTGGCGCTGTCGGTCGAAGAAGCCGTCAAGCTGCGCGACGAGGCGGCGAAGTCGGGCAAGATCCTCTCGGTCAACCAGAACATGCGCTACGACCAGTCGATGCGCGTGTTGAAGCAGATCATCGACAGCGGCGCGCTTGGCGACATCGTCTTCGCGCAGATCGACATGCACGCGATCCCGCACTGGCAGACCTTCCTCCAGGGCTACGACCGGCTGACGCTTGCCAATATGAGCGTGCACCATCTCGACGTGCTGCGCTTCCTGTTCGGCGATCCCGACGAGATCACGACGCTGACGCGCAAGGACCCGCGCACCCAGTTCGACCATTCCGACGGCATCACCGTGTCGACGCTGCGCTTCCCGTCGGGCGTGCTTGCCGTCTCGCTGGAGGACGTCTGGTCCGGTCCGCGCCAGGAAGGTTACAAGGACGACCAGCACATCAACTGGCGCGTCGACGGCACCAAGGGCGTCGCCAAGGGCACGATCGGCTGGCCGACCGGTGCTGCCTCGACGCTGACCTACGCTTCGGCCGAGACGGCCGGCGGCGAATGGGTGAGCCCGAGCTGGGAAACGATGTGGTTCCCGCATGCCTTCATCGGCGTGATGGAACAGCTGCAGCACGCCGTGAAGACCGGCACGCCGCCGGCGCTCTCCGTCGCCGACAACGTCAAGACCATGGCGCTGGTCGAGGCGGGCTACCGCTCTATTGCCATGGGCCGCACGGTCAAGCTCTCCGAAATCTCAACAAACTGAATCAACTGAATCGCTTACAGGGAGGAATTCAAGATCATGATGCAGGCAGGTATTTTCACGGGCTATTTCCCGTACGGCCTCGAGGAGACGGCGCAGAAGATCCGCGGTCTCGGTTTCAACACGGTGCAGCTCGACCTGCACTTCAAGGACATCGACCTCTCGGCCGGCCAGATCACCGCGGACAAGGCCAAGAAGGTGCGCAACACCTTCCGCGACCACAACCTGCCGATCTGCTGCGTGTCGGGCTACACCAACATCATCCATCCGGACAAGGCGGAGCGCGAGAAGCGCGTCGGCTATCTCAAGGAGATCATCCGCAATGCGCGCCATTTCGGCTCGCCTTACGTGATCTCGGAGACCGGCACCTACAACACCGAGTCCGACTGGGTGCATCACCCGAAGAACAAGACCGAAGAAGGTTTTGAGGAATGCCGCAAGGTGATCGCCGACCTTGCCCAGACGGCTTACGACCACGGCGCGGTCTTCCTGCTCGAAACCTATGTCAACAACGTCGTCGGCTCGGTCGAGGAGACGGTGAAGATGTTCGCGCAGGTCGACCATCCTGGCCTCGGCCTGCTGATGGACCCGACCAACTATTTCGAGACCCACAACATCGACCGGATGGACCAGATCCTGAACCAGGTCTTCGACACGCTGACCGACAAGATCAGAATAGCCCACGCCAAGGACGTCAAGCGCTCGGGCGACGACAAGTCCGAGAAGCATGCCGATATCGGCGACGCCGACGCGATGGAAAGCCACACCTTCCGCGGTGTCGGCGAGATCGAGCTGCCGGCGCCCGGCCTCGGTTCGCTGAACTACGACCTCTACCTCAAGCGTCTCGCCGAGAAGCATCCGAACATCCCGGTGATCATCGAGCATCTGTCGGAAGACGACGTGCCGCGCGCGAAGAAGTTCCTCGACGGGAAGCTGCGCGTCAACGGCCTTTAAGGGTCGCGCGGGCGCCGTCGCTCGGACGGCGTCCTGCGGCTTGCACGAACACATAGTGGAGGAAACCAGATGTTGAAATTCGGATTGAAACTGGCGGCCGCGGCGACCGTATTCGCCAGCGTTGCGTTCGGCTCGGCTGCGCAGGCCGCGGACGGCCAGAAGACATTCTATCTCTTGTCGCATGGCGGTCCGTCCGACGCGTTCTGGATCGACTGGAATGCCGGCGCCACCAAGGCCTGCGACCAGCTCAAGGTGACCTGCAAGATCTCCTTCAGCGGCGGCGACATGGCGGCGCAGAAGGAAGCCTTCAACTCGGCGCTCGCCGCCAAGCCGGACGGCATTGCCACGACCTCGGCGCAGCCGGGGCTGTGGACCGAGGAAGTGAAGGCAGCTAAGGCGGCCGGCATTCCGATCGTGTTCTTCAACACGGACGATCCGGCCACTGGCCGCCAGGCCTATGTCGGCGCCGACCTCAAGGAAGCCGGCGCCATCTGGGCGAAATATCTCGTCGACCACAAGATGGTGAAGCAGGGCGACAAGGTGTTCCTCCCGGTCGAGGTGCCTGGCGCCAGCTACCAGCAGCTCGAGACGGAAGGCATCGCCGGCGTCTTCGATCCGCTCGGCATCAAATATGACGTGGTCGATTGCGGCACCGATCCGGCCGGCATCATCGCCAAGATGACCGACTATATGGTCGCCAACAATCCGCCGGCGATCATCGCGCTCGGCGATTCCGTGGCGGCCAGCGTCAAGCGGGTGTTCGACGGCGCCGGCATTCCGGCCGGCAAGATCCCGGTCGTCGGCTGGGGCAATTCCAAGGAGACGGCGCAGGCTGTCAAGGACGGCTTCGTCAATGCCGCCGCCTGGCAGTACCCGTCGGCGCAAGGCTTCATGCCGGTCGCGCTGCTCGGTCTCGCGGCTTCGGGCGAGCCGATCGGCTACGACATCCACACATTCGGCCTCTACGACGCCTCCAGCGTCGAGCCGATCCTGAAGCTCTACGACAAGAAGTGAAAAAACTGGCGCCCGCCGTGTGAGCGGCGGGCGCAAGGCAGAGAGCATGGTTCAGCAAGTCATGGTTGAGCAAGTCGGGGCGGTCACCTCGGAAGACGGCGCAGGGCGCGCGAAAGGCAGGTCGAGCCTGATGCGCTCGCCGCAATTCTCCTCCTTCGTCATCCTCATCGTGCTGCTGGCGGTGTTCGCGGTCGCCGACGGCAATTTCCTGTCGCCGCTCAACATCTCCAACATGATGGCGTTCCTGCCGGAGCTTGGCATCATCGCGCTCGGCATGACGCTGCTTCTGACCGCCGGCGAATTCGACCTGTCGGTCGGCGCGGTGTTCGCGCTTGCCCCGGTGGTTGTGATGCTGCTGGTGCAGAATGCCGGGATCGATATCGGCGTGGCGCTGCTTGCGGGGCTACTGCTCTGCATCGCGATCGGCGCGATCAACGGCGTGATCGTCACCAAGATCGGCATCTCGTCCTTCCTGGTGACGCTGTCGATGCTGCTTATCGTGCGCGGTGCGGCGCTCTACATCACGCAGGGTTTTCCGCTGAAGTCCTGGGACCAGCCGGGCTTCTTCGTCACGCTGCTGGCCGGCAGCTTCAACATCGGCGCGTTCCGCTTCTACACCTCGCTCTGGTGGTTCATCGGCCTGTCGCTGCTTGCGGTCCATGTGCTGCGCTACGCCAAGCTCGGCAACTGGATCAGCGCCATCGGCTCCAACCGCAGCGCGGCGGTGGCGCGCGGCGTGCCGGCCGACGCGGTCAAGATCTGGCTGTTCATCCTGACTTCGGTGCTCGCCGGGCTCGCCGGCATGATCAGCGCTTTCCGCATCTCGGCGGCTTCGCCGGTTGCGGGCACGGGCTACGAGTTGGAGGTGATCGCCATGGTCGTGGTGGGTGGCACGGCCCTGACCGGCGGCCGCGGCACGATCCTCGGCACCATCGTCGGCGCGCTGATGCTGCGGGCGATCCGCAACGGCATCGTGCTCGTCGGCGTGCCGGGGCTGGCCTACAACATCTTCGTCGGCGTTATCATCCTCGCCATGCTCATCCTGCACGCGCTGCTGCAGAAAAACGCCGCAAGGAGCTGACGATGATGCAGGAAGTGCTCCGGCTGCAGAATCTGCAAAAATCCTTCGGCAGCGTGCGCGCGCTGAAGAATGCCTCGCTGACGCTCAAGGAAGGCGAGGTAGTGGCGCTGCTCGGCGACAACGGCGCCGGCAAATCGACGCTGATCAAGGCGATCTCTGGCGTTTTCCCGATCGATCGCGGCGATATCTATGTGCGCGGCGAGAAGGTCTCGATCCGCTCGACGCGCGAGGCGATGGACCTCGGCATCGAGACCATCCACCAGGACACCTCGCTTGCGCCCGACCTCAGCATCGCGCGCAACCTGTTCCTCGGCCGCGAGCCGGTCAATCTCAAATGGCTGGGCGTCTTCGCGCCGCTCGACCTCGCCAAATTGCGCGATGCGGCTTCGGCGCTTCTCAAGCGCGTCGGCATCTCCAAGAAGCTCGACGCCGATGCACTGGTCTCGACGCTTTCCGGCGGCGAGCGCCAGTCGATCGCGATCTCGCGCGCCATGCAGTTCGCCGCCAAGGTGATCATACTTGACGAGCCGACCAACAATCTCGGCGTCGAGGAGACGCATGGCGTGCTGCGCTTCGTCAAAGAGATGCGCGCGGCCGGGCATTCAGTGCTCTTGATCACTCACAACATCCACCACGTCTTCGAGGTCGCCGACCGCATCATCGTCATGCGCCGCGGCGAGATCGTCGCCGAGCAGACGGTCGCCGACACCGACCTCCTGACCGTGGAAAGCCTGATAACCGGCGCCGACCTGTCGGCCCTGATGAAAAGGGCGCAGTGACGGCATGGTGAAGCTCTACGGACAGACGCTTTCGCGCCGGCAGGTCGCCGAACGCTCCGGCATGCTGTCGCAGTTCGCCGGCGTGCGGCTGATGACGCTCGGCGACGGCGTCGAGCGCGGCATCCGCATGCTTGAATTCCGCACCGGCTCGGGCCTGCGCTTCACCGCGCTGGTCGACCGCGCGCTCGACATTGCCGATTGCGAATACAAGGGCCAGGCGATCGGCTGGCACTCGCCGAGCGGCTTTCGCCATCCCGGTCTGCATGATTATGAAGGCGAGGACGGCTTCGCCTGGGGCCGGTCCTTTTCCGGCCTGCTGGTCACCTGCGGCCTCGACCACATTCTCGGCCGCAACGAGGTGCCTGCCGAAAACTACAATTATCCCGGACGCAAGACTGTAAAGCATTCGCTGCATGGCCGCGTCGGCACCATTCCGGCGCGGCTCACCGGCTACGGCGAAAGCTGGGACGGCGACCGCTGCGTCTTGTGGGCGGAAGGCATCGTCCAGCAGGCCAGCGTGTTCGGCGAGGACCTGCATCTCATCCGCCGCATCGAGGCCGATGTCGGCGGCAGCGAGATCCGGCTATCGGACCGCGCCGTCAATCACGGCTTCCACCGCACGCCGCATATGTATTTCTACCACGTCAATGTCGGGCATCCGCTGCTCGACGAAGGCTCGCGCTATTTGGCGCCGATCCGTGACGTGGTCTGGGCCGCGCATGAAGGCGAGCGCTACGAAGCGCAGAAGGTCGGCTACCGCACGGTTTCTGGGCCACAGCACGGCTTCAGCGAGCAGGTCTGGCAGCATGAGCTTGGCGCCGACACCAGCGGCGAGGTGCCGGTCGCCGTCGTCAACGATCGGCTTGGCCTCGGATTCGAGGTCGTCACCCGCAAGGACCAGCTGCCTTGTTGCTATGAGTGGCAGAATTTCCAGGCCGGGCAGTATGCGCTTGGCATCGAGCCCTCGACCCATCATGTGCTCGGCAATCTTGCCGCGCGCGAGCGCGGCGAGATGATCTGGCTGGAGCATGGCGAGACACGGGCCTATGACGCCGTGTTTCGCGTCCTTGATGGCAAGGATGCGATTGCCGATGCGGAACACAGGATAGCGACCATCGCCCGCCAGCCCGAGCAGGATTATCCTCAGCCCTCCGGCAATTTCCCAGGACTGGCGGGCAGGGGATGAGCGCGACGACTATCCATAGCAAGCCCTCCGGCCGGAGGACCGGATTTGATTGGAGGCCGATTTGACGATGGCAAAGAAGCGTGACTACAGCCTTGTCGGCGAAAGCACTCGGCTTGCGATCGAGACCGGGCTCGCCTCGGCCGAGTGGTACCATACCGACGTGCCGCGCAAGACCATGAAGGAATTGATGCAGCGCTCCGACGGCCCGGCGATCCGCGACACCATCATCTGGATCGTCGCGATCCTGGGCTCGGCGGCCGGCATCGTCTGGTTCTGGGGCGGTTGGTGGGTCGTGCCGTTCCTGTTCGTCTATGGCGTGCTCTACGGCTCGTCGAGCGACTCGCGCTGGCACGAATGCGGCCACGGCACCGCCTTCCGCACGCGCTGGATGAACGACGTCGTCTACCACATCGCCTCGTTCATGCTGATGCGCAATCCGGTGCAGTGGCGCTGGAGCCATGCGCGCCACCACACCGACACCATCATCGTCGGCCGCGATGCCGAGATCGCGGTGATGCGGCCGCCGGACCTTATCAAGGCGGCGCTTGCCTTCACCGGCATTCTCGACTTCCGCTATTCGCTGCCGACGCTGGTACGCCAGGCCCTCGGCACATTGTCGGACGAGGAGAAGAGCTACATCCCGGAGATGGAGCAGCACAAGGCGGTGACTGCGGCGCGCTGGCACATGGTCGTCTACGCCGCGACGATCGCCGTCGCGATCGCGCTTGGGTCATGGATACCGCTGGTGCTGATCGGCCTGCCGCGCCTCTACGGCACCTGGCACATGGTGCTGACGGGGCTGTTGCAGCATATCGGGCTCGCCGACAACGTCACCGACCACCGGCTGAACACCCGCACCGTCCACATGAACCCGATCAGCCGGTTCATCTACTGGAACATGAATTACCATGTGGAGCACCACATGTTCCCGATGGTTCCGTATCACGCGCTGCCGAAACTGCATGAATTGATCAAGCACGATCTGCCGGTGGCGAACCCCTCGATGTGGCATGCCTATCGCGAGGTCTGGCCGGTGCTGCTCAGGCAACTGAAATACGAGGACTATTATCTCAAGCGCGAATTGCCGCCGACGGCCAAGCCCTATCGCGGCGAATTCCATGATCTCGACATAACGGCGGCGGCCGCCGAATAGGCGCAGCTTAGGCAAATTGGAGACAGACGATGGCGGAGTGGGTCGAAGCATGCGCGGTGGATGACGTGGACGAGGAAGATGTGATCCGCTTCGATCATGGCGGCCGCACCTTCGCGATCTACCGCTCGCCGGACAACGCGTTCTTCGCCACGGACGGCTTCTGCACGCATGAAAAGGCCCATCTCGCCGACGGGCTGGTGATGGACGACATCATCGAATGCCCCAAGCACAATGGCCGCTTCAACTACAAGACCGGCCAAGCCAAGGGCGCGCCGGTCTGCGTCAACCTCAAGACCTATCCGGTCAAGGTCGAGGCCGGTAAGGTGATGATCGATATCGGCTGAAAGCCGCCAGACAAACAGGATGTACCGATGAGCCGAAAGAGACCGACCGTTGCCGACCTGCGCGCCATGAAGGGCAAGCGGCAGCTGACCATGCTGCGCGTGCTGACGCTGGAGGAAGCCGAGGCTGCCGAGCGGGCAGGGGTCGACATCGTCTCGGTGCCGCCGGAACTGGTGCTCAACCCGCAATATCGCGACGCCGCGCCCCGCCTCTTCACCATGCCGGGCGACAATTTCTTCGAGATCGGCACGGCCGACGATTTCGTGCGCTGGTCGTTCCGGCTCTACAAAGCCGGCGCCGACGCGGTCTATTGCAGCGCCGGCTACGCCACGATCAAGCGCATGGCCGACGACGCCATTCCGGTGATCGGCCATGTCGGCCTGATCCCGTCGCGCGCGACCTGGACCGGCGGCTTCAAGGCGGTCGGCAAGACCGCCGATACGGCCATGCAGGTGTTCGAGGCGGTCAAGCAGTTGGAGGCGGCCGGCGCCGTCGGCGCCGAGATCGAGGTGGTGCCGGTGGAGGTGGCGAAGGCGATCTCGGAGCGCACTTCGCTGATCATGCTGTCGATGGGTGCCGGCACCGGCTGCGACGCGCAATATCTGTTCGCCGAGGATATCCTCGGCACAAATCGCGGTCACATGCCGCGCCACTCGAAAGTATACCGCAATTTCGCCGCCGAATATGACCGGCTGCAGCAGGAGCGCATCGCGGCGTTCTCGGAATATGTGGCCGACGTCAACAGCGGCGCCTATCCCGAAGACAGGCATATCGTGCACATGGATCCGGACGAGCTCACCCACTTCATGAAGAAGGTGGATGCAAAGCCCTGAACCGAGAATCGAAAAGCGTCAGCCCGTGGCCGGAGGGCCTTGCCAGATTCCGCTGACGAGAGCGGCATAGAGCGCTTCGACATCGATGCCGAGCGGCCTGTCTTCCTTGAGCGTCGCCACATGCGAACGCACGGCCGCGTGGATCGCGCCGGTGGCCGGCGCGAGCGCCATGCCCTCGCGCAAGTCGATGGCCTGCGCCGCGGCCATCAGCTCGAAAGCGATCAGCCGCCGCCACAGCACGATCATCTCGGCGCATTTGGCGATGGCGAGCGGCGTCTGCGTGGCGTGATCCTCGACGCCCTCGGACACGGGCAGGAAATCGAGCATCACCGGATTGGCCTTGTGGCGGATCGCGGCCAGGATCGCCGTCACCGTCTTCTGCAACGGGACGAAGCCGGCAGAGGCACCGCCGACCGGCGAGAGGTACTTCGGCAGGCCGTGACGGGTCGAGCCGGTGAGCTGGATGAAGCGCGCGGCGGACGCTGCCGCGCATTGCGCGATCGCAAGGCCCAGCGTCTCGAAGGCGAGCGCCAGCGACGCGGTGTGGAAATTGCCGGTCGACATGACCAGTTCATCCTCCACAAGCACCAACGGATTGTCGGCGGCGGCGTTGAGCTCGATCTCGACAGCCAACCTGGCATGGTCGATCGCCTGGATCAGCGCGCCGTGGATCGAGGGCATGCAGCGGATCGACAGCGGGTCCTGGATGGCGGTCGGCGCCGGCGCCTCATCGCGCGCCAACAGGTCGCGCAGCGCCTTCGCCGCAAGCTGCTGGCAGGCGCCCGGGCGTGCCTGATGCTGGCGCGGATCGAGGATGGTGCGGTTGGCGCCGATGCCTTCCATCGTGAGCGCGCCGGCCTGCTGCTGTTGTTCGAGCGCCGACAGCGCATCGGTCAGCGCCAGCGCCGCGGTCCCGACGGAAACCGCTGAAGCGTTGATCAGCGATAGACCGTCCTTCGGCGAGAGAATGACGGGTGCAAGGCGCGCCATCATCAGCGCCTTGGCGGCAGGCATGCGGCGGCCCTGATATTCGGCTTCGCCATCGCCGATCAGCACGCGGGCGATCGCCGTCATCAGCAGAAGGTCGCCGGCGCCGATCGAACCCAGCGACGGCATCACCGGATGCACGCCGGCATTGAGCGCCTCGACCAGCGCGGTGAACACGCGCGGCGACAGGCCCGAGCCGCCGGCGGCGAGCATCGCGATGCGGGCGAACATCGCCGCCCGCGCCGCCGGCACCGGCAGAGCCTCGCCGACGGCGGCGCTGCGGCCGTCGATCAACTGGCGCTGGAAGGCGCCGGCGTCGCCTTCGACAGCCGTGACGAGATTGGCGCCGAGCCCGGTGTTCAGCCCGTAAATCTGCTGGCCGCCGGCCGCGGCGGCATCGAGAACCTGGCGAGCCTTGTCGAGCTTTTCGAGGACTGCCGGCGTGACCTCGACCTTGCAGGCGTTGCGCGCGGCGGCAACCACATCCTCGATGCTGACGCCAGCGCCGGTGAGAACGAGCGGGCTCATGCGAAGCGCAGCCTCTGGCCGATGCCGTTTTCGCCGGCCTTGGCGAGCATGGCCTTGCCGAGCGCGATGTCTGAGAGCGAGAGGCCGCGATGCCAGAACAGGATCGTCTCGCCATCGCTTTGCCGGCCGGGTTTGAGGCCGGCGGCGATCTGGCCGAGCTCGGCGTGCAGCGTCGCTTCGCTCAGCCGTCCCGTCTCGACATGCGCGCGCAGCGAGCCGAACTTGCCGCCCTTGCACTGGCCCCAATCGTCGACGACGATCTTCTGCATAATATCGGTCAATGACAGCTCGACCGCGCTCATCGTGCCATAGGGCACGACCAGCGCGCCGCGCTTGATCCATTCGGTCTTGAGCAGCGGCTGCGGTTCCGGCAGCCGCGAGGCTTCGACGACGATGTCGGCGCCCTCGACACAGCTTTTCCAGTCAGCCACGGCCATGACCGGCTTGCCGAGGTCGGCCGCCAGCCTCGCGACGAAGCTATCGCGGCTTTCGGGCCGGCGTGAGTGGACGCGGATCTCGTCGAAGTCGAAGAGATGGTCGAGCAGGCGCACGTTCCAATAGGCGGTGCCGCGCGCGCCGATATGGCCGAGCACCTTGGACGACCTCTTCGCCAGATGCTTGGCGCCGATGGCGGTGACCGCGCCGGTGCGCATATCGGTGATGACGGTGGCGTCGAGGATAGCGCGCGGCGCGCCGGTGCGCGGATCGAAAAGGTTGAGGATGCCGAATTCCGACGGCAGGCCGTGCCTGTAGTTGTCGACATAGTCGCCCACGATCTTCACGCCGGCGGTGTCGAGCGGCGCCACATAGCCGCGCAGCACGTTGAAGTGGCCGTGGAAGGACGGGTCGGGCTCGAGATGGACCCGCGGCTCGATAACGGTCTGGCCGTTGCCCTGCGCGACGAGCCCGGCTTCGACGGCGCCGATGATCTCGGCGTCGGTCATGGCAAGCGCTTCGATGTCGAGAGCATTGAGGTAGTCGATATAAATCGGCTTCATGCGTTTTCCTCGGCCACCCCGGGCTCATCCATAACAGGCGAGACGGCGACACGGAAGTTTGTTGGATAAGCTCTGGACTGGGCCGGCGCCACGGCGAAGTGTGCATGGTTCTGCCGTCCAAAGCCGGCGCGGAGGTTTCGGGTCTGCGCGCGTCGCTTCGCTCCTTGCTCCGCCCTGGACGCGCAGCATGGCGAGCTGGTGTCGATCGGGCTTGCGGGACAGACGAACCATCTGGTGACGGCTTTGCAGATACCGCTCGACCCGCAGTTCGAGGTGAAGTGAGGCGCCGGCTTCCCCTTCTCCCCTTGTGGGAGAAGGTGGCCGAGCGAAGCTCGGTCGGATGAGGGTGTTCCAGGGAATGCCAACGTCTCACTCCGCTGGAACACCCCTCAGCCGTCTCGGCGCTGCGCGCCGATCCACCTTCTCCCACAAGGGGAGAAGGGAAGACCTCTACACCGGCCGGTAAACCCTCTCGGCCGTGTTCCAGAAGATATCCGCCTCAGCGTTCGCGCCATGCTTCGTCACCGCCGCGCGGTGCGCCTGGATCAGCTCGGCATGGCTGGTCCACAGCTTCTCGATCGGGAAGTTCGAGCCGAACATCAGCCGGTCGCTGCCGAGGATCTCGATCGCGTTGTCGACGATGTAGGCGATGAGCTCCGGATCGTTGCGGTGGACGAAGGTGCCGAGCCCCGACAGCTTGGCGTAGAAATTGGGCGCTGCCGAAAGCGTGCGCAGGCCCGCCTTCCATGCTTCGGTGGTTTCCGGCTCCATGCCGGTCAGCATGCCGGCATGGGTGAGGATGAAATTCGTCTGAGGGTTCTCGCCGACCAGTGTCAGCCCGTCCTTCATCTGCGCGGGAAAGAGCTGCAGGTCGAAGGAGAGGCCGTAATCCTTCAAACGCGCCACGTTCTTCCGCACTTTCGGATCGATCACCTGGTCGGCCGAAGCGGCGAAACGGAAGGCGGGCGTCTCGTGCCAGTGGAGCTGCATGCGCACGCCGCGCAGCAGCTTGTATTTCATCAGCCGGTCGATCTGCGGGCGGACATCGTCGACCGTCATGTCGGCATAGCCGACGATGGCGTGCGGCCAGCCGGTTTCATCTGCGGTGTTCTGCAGGAACGCGACCTCCTTTTCGAAATCCTCCTTGGCCCAGTTGGTCTGGACGTAGACGGCCTTCTCGACGCCCGAGCCTTTCTGGTCCTCGAGAAACTCCGTGATCGGATAGTCGCGGCGGATCGGCTCGTAGGGGCCGAAGATGCGCGGCACCATCGGCCCGACCAGCCAGGGCTGGTCCTTCTGGCGCCAGATGTGGAAATGCGCGTCGATGGCTTTCTGCATCACGATATCCTTTTCCAGATGGAAGCGGCCGCAGGCGCAGGACGGGCGAGCGACAGGATGAAATCGGTCAGGCTTCCGACCGACGAGCCGTCGACGAGATCGTCAAGCGCCGGCAGGATGGCGCGGAGCGCCGCAGTTTCCGGCCGAAAGCGCGGATCGCCGGCGAGCGGCGTCGCCAGCGACAGCCGGAAGGCGCGGGCGCTGAACCGCCGCATCGCGATCTCCAGTTCGGCATGGCTGCCGCGTTCCAGGCCATCGGACAGGATGACGACGCAGGCACCGCGCGGGAAGGCGGAAAAGCGTGGCACCGACAGGAAGGCGAGCAAGGTCGGGCCCATGCGCGTGCCGCCGTCCCAATCGTCGACAAGTGCTGCGGCGCTGGCGAGCGCCTGCTCGCGGTCGCGGATGCGCAGCGCCGAGGTGATGCGGGTGAGCCGCGTACCGAAGGTGAAGACTTCGGCGCGGTCCGCGCCTTGCACCGCCGCATGCGCCAGCTTGAGGTAGTCGGCGGTGTGCAGCTTCATCGATCCGGAGACATCGATGAGCAGAAGCAGTTTTCGCGAAATTGTTTGCCGGCGACGCAGCAGCGGCGAGGGTATGTCGCCATCGGCGCTGACGATTTCGCTCAGCGAGCGCCGGAGGTCGAGCGTGCCGCGCGAACGCGTGCGCGCGGTGCGGAAGGAACGGCGCGCGGGCAGGGCGGAGGCGAGCTTGCTGCGGAACTGGCCAAGACCATCGGGATCGCGCTGGAAATCGCGGCTGCTCAGCTGCTCGAGCGCCGAGGAGAGCTCGCCGCCTTTCTCCTGGCGAGCGATCTGGTTCTCTTCCTCGCGCGTGCCGCGATTGTCCTTGACGCGGGTTTCGTCGTCCTCCTCATCTTGGATCGAAGGCTTGGCGTCGCCGTAGAAATAGGCGCGGAAATGCGCCTCGAATTCGCCGCGGCGATCGGGCGAGGGCGCCAGTGTTGCCAGGGCTGCCTCGCGGATGTCGTTCATCGAGCGCGGCCCAAGCAGGGTGACCGCTTGCATGAAACCGGTCACCTGTTCGGGTGCGATGGCGAAGGCGTGACGGCGCAGCAGGCGGGCGAAGCCGAGAAAAGGCGCGGCGGCACGAGGCAAGCTTTCCTCTCCCCGTTCACGGGGAGAGGATGCCGGCAGGCAGGTGAGGGGCGGCGCCATGTTCTGCCTAGCGTGGCGCTGCCCCTCATCCGCCCCTTCGGGGCACCTTCTCCCCGTGAACGGGGAGAAGGGATTGTTGAGGTCACGCATCACGCCAGCGCCTCCTCGACAATCCTCCCCAGCTCAGGCGCAATGGCAGTCAAATCCTCCTCGTCCTTGATCAGCACGCCGATGGCGCGGCGGAAGGCTTGCGGCCATGGGCTGCCGCCTTTTTCGAGGATGGTCGCGGCATTCGCCCATTCGACCGCTTCGGCGATACCCGGCGGCTTGGCCAGGGGCCGCGCGCGGATCTCTTGCACGGCATTCGCCACCGCTTTTGCCGTCGCCTCGGCGACGTTGCCCGAGCGCAGCATGATGATCTCGGCCTCGCGCGCGGCGTCTGGATAACCAATCCAATGATAGACGCAGCGGCGGCGCAGCGCCTCGGCCAGCTCGCGCGTGCGGTTGGAGGTGAGGACGACGATCGGCTGCGTGGCGGCACGGATCGTGCCGCGTTCCGGGATGCTGATCTGGAAGTCGGAGAGGAATTCGAGCAGCAGCGCCTCGAACTCGTGGTCCGAACGATCGATCTCGTCGACCAGCAGCACACGCTCAACCGGTGCGCGCAACACCTGCAGCAGCGGCCGGGCGATCAGAAAACGGTCGTCATAGATGTCGATCTCATGCTCGCCGGCATGGCGGATGGCGAGCAGCTGGCGCTGGTAGTTCCACTCGTAGAGCGCATGCCCGGCATCGATGCCTTCATAGCATTGCAGCCGCACCAGCTCGCGGCCAAGCAGTTCGGCCACCGCCTTGGCGGCCTCGGTCTTGCCGACGCCCGGCGCGCCTTCGAGCAGCAGCGGCTTGCCCAGGCGGATCGCCAGGAAGATCGCGGTGGCAAGGCTGTCGTCGGCCAGGTAGCGCGAAGCGGCAAGGCGCGCGGCTATCGCTTCCGGCGAAACCGCGACCGCAACGGCGTCGGCGCTGGTCATCTTCCCCTCAGCCCGCGGCCTGCGCCTTCAGCGCGCGCAGGATGCGCTCGGGCGTGATCGGCAGCGTGTCGATGCGGACGCCGACGGCGTCGAACACGGCATTGGCGACGGCCGGGATCTGCGGGTTGGCGCACATCTCGCCCGGACCCTTGGCGCCGAACGGGCCGTCGGCGGAAGGACGCTCCAGCACGATGACCTCGGTCTCGGCCAGATCGCCGGGACCCGGCATCAGATACTGGTTGAAGTCGGTGCCGCCATGGTCGCGGCTCGGATAATAAGGTTCGGTCGTCTCGTAGAGCGCATGGCTGATGCCCATCCACGAGCCGCCGACGAGCTGCTGCTCGACCATCTTCGGGTTGAGCGCGCGGCCGATCTCGAAGACGTTCTTCACGGTGAGCACCGTGACCTCGCCGGTCTCGTCGTCGACCTCAACCTCGGCCACCGTGCAGGCATGGGCGTAGCAGGTCGACGGCTTCATCGCGCCGGTCTCCTTCTCCGGATAGGAGCGCGGGATCAGGAACATGCCGCGGCCGGAGATCGAGCGGCCGCGCTTGAAATGCGCCGACAGCGCGACATCGAAGATCGAGATCGATTTCTGCGGCGCGCCCTTCACCTGTATGTTGCCCTGGCCGTCGGTCTCAAGGTCGGAGGCGTTCACCTCCAGCTCCTCGGCGGCCACTTCCAGCATCACCTGGCGGGCTTCCTTGGCCGCCTGGATGACCGCGTTGCCGGCGCGGTGCGTGCCGCGCGAGGCGAAGGTGCCCATGCAGTGCGGGCCGGTGTCGGTGTCGGCGGTGTCGATGACGACGCGGTCGGTCGGCACGCCGATCGTCTCGGCGCAGATCTGCGCCATGATCTGTTTCATGCCCTGGCCCAGATCGACGCTGGACAACGTCACCATGAAGTTACCGGTCGGGGTCGAATGGACCAGCGCCTGGGTCGGGTCGCCGCCGAGGTTCATGCCGGTCGGATAGTTGATCGCGGCGACGCCGCGTCCACGCCGGATCGCCATCTCAGGCTCCCTTCCTGTAGGAGGACATCGCCATGTACTTTTCCGCCACCGGCCAGTTGGCGGCACGCGAGGCTTCCTGCATGCATTCGATCAGCGCCGCGCCCTCGGTCGGCTGGCGATGCGCCTTCATGTCGCCGTCGCGATAGGCATTGACGAAGCGGAACTCGAGCGGGTCCATGCCGATCAGCCGCGCCAGCTTGTCCATCTGCACCTCCAGCGCGAAGTCGCCGATGGTGACGCCAAAGCCGCGCATGGCCGACGAAGGGGTGCGGTTGGTGTAGACGCAATAGGTGTCAATCCAGACATTCGGGATCGCGTAGGGGCCTGGATAGTGCGCCGCGCCCTTCTGCGCGCCATAGGGCGAGTGGCGCGAATAGGCGCCCGCATCGGTGTAGCCGGTCACCTTGCGCGCGACGATGCGGCCGTCCTTCATCACGCCGTCCTTGATGACAACTTTCTCGGCGGCGCGCGGCGAGGAGATCTGCATCTCCTCCTCACGGCTGTAGATAAAACAGACCGGGCGTCCGGTCAGCTTGGCCGCGAGGATGGCGATCGGCTCGACGATGACGTCGACCTTGCCGCCAAAACCGCCGCCAACGGTGCCGCCGACGAAATGCAGTTTCGAGCCCGGCATCTGCAGGATGATCGAGGCGTTGTCGAGGGTGAAGAACATCGCCTGCGTGTTGGTGTAGCAGGTGAAGCGGTCATTGCCTTCCGGCGCCACCACGCAGCCCGTCGTCTCGGTCGGCGCATGCTCGATCGGCGAGGACTGGTATGACTGTTCGAGGATGTGGTCGGCGTGGGCAAAGCCTGCCTCGACATCGCCGAAGCGCACCTTGCGGCACTCGCCGCTGTCATAGAGATAGTAATTCTGGCCGTGATATTCGTTGACCAAAGGCGCGCCGGGCTTCAGCGCCTCCTCCATGTCGAAGACCGCCGGCAGCACCTCGTAGTCGACCTTCACCTTGGCGGCGGCTTCCTGCGCTGCGCGCTCGGTCTCGGCCAGCACCGCCACCACGGCCTCGCCCTTCCAGCGCACCTTGCCGTCGGCGAGCACGGTTTCGTCCTCGGGGCCGATCTGGATCAGGATCAGGATGGTGTAGACATTGTGCGGCACATCCTTGGCGGTCAGCACGCGCACGACTCCCGGATGCTTCTCCGCTTCGGACGTGTCGATCGAGCGGATGCAGGCATGGTGGTGCGGGCTGCGCACCATCTTCAGATGCAGCATGCCCGGGAAGTTTCGGTCGGCGAAATAAGCGGTCTTGCCGGTGACGTGTCCCGGCGAGTCGAGCCGCGGGCGGCCCTGACCGATCTCATGCAGGCCGTCCTTGCGGACATCGGCGAAATAATCCTTGCGCAGTTGCATGGCTCGTTCCCTCAAGCGGCGTTCTGCGAGTTGGCGCGCGCCGCAAGCAGCACCGCCTGGATGATCGGCTCGTAGCCGGTGCAGCGGCAGATGTTGCCGGACAGCGCCTCGACCACATCCTCGCGGCTGGGGTTGGGCGTGCGGTCGAGCAGAACTTTAGCGGCCATGATCATCCCCGGCGTGCAGAAGCCGCATTGCGTGGCGAAGGCATCGAGGAAGGCGCGTTGCAGCGGATGCAGGACGCCGCCTTCGGCAAGGCCGGCGGTGGTCCTGATGTCGGCACCGCCGCAGGTTTCGGCCAGCGTCAGGCAGGAGAGCCTGAGTTCCCCGTCGATGATGACCGAGCAGGCGCCGCAGGTGCCCTGGTGGCAACCGCCTTTGGGCGAGGTGTCGCCGATCTTGTCGCGCAGCGCGTGGAGCAACGTCGTGCCGCTTTCGACGAACTCGGCTTTTTCGGAGCCGTTGAGTGTGAATTGAACAGGTACTTTTGCCATTTTTCCTCCCTGCGCGCCTGCCCGGACCGGCCGGACAGACGCGCGTCCCCCACGGATATTAGTCAAGCAGCAGCCGGCCGAGATGGACCGGCAGAACCACGGCGCGATACCAGGCGCTGGCGATCGGGTCGGTGATCGGCGCGATGCCTTCGCTCGCGGCCATCAGCACCGGCGCGATCTCCTGCGGGGTGAGCTTGCAGCCGAGCAGCGCCTTTTCGGCCGCCAAAGCGCGCATTGGACGATCGGCCATGCAGCCCAGCGCGATGCGAGCCGAGGTCACCGCGCCGTCCGACGCGAGCTCCAGAAGCGCGGCGATGCTCAGCACCGACACACCCTTGGGCTTGACCCGCGATACTTTCAGGAAGCGGAAGCTCTCGGCTTTGGGCAATGAAAAGCCGACAGCCGAGACGATGGCGCGGCTGGTGTCGCGATCGGCCAAAAAAGTCTCGATCGGCACTTCGCCGTCTTCGGTGGCGACGGTCGCGTCCAGCGCCAGCAGCGCCACCGCGAAATCCCCATAAGGGGCAGGGGCGAACAGATTGCCGCCGACGGTCGCCATGTTGCGGATCGCCGGCCCGCCAACGGCGCGCGCGGCCGGCGCGAGCGCGGCAAGCTCGGGATGGCGGGCAATCGCGGCCATGGTGACAGAAGCGCCGAGCCGGACCTTGCCGCCGGAAACCGCGATCTGCGAGAGGCCGGGATCGGTGACGCGGATCAGGCTGGAGACGGAAACGTCGCCTTCATTGGCGGAGCGGACCATCAGCGTGCCGCCGCCAAGATAACGCGTGCCGGCTGCCTGCAAGGCGGCATTGGCGTCTTTCACGCTCGAAAAAGTCTGCAGCATAAGCGACATGGCGCGCTCCGTCAGCTCTGGCCGGCGAAATGGGCCTTCAGGGCGTTGAAACCGCCCTGGAAGACGTTGGCGCCCATGCCTTCGGCCAGCTTGTCGGCCTCCTCGGGCGCGGCGTCGAAGCTCGCTGTCCATTCGGCATAGGTGCGGTTGCCGTCGGTGACGCGCCGCAACTGCAGCGTCGCCTTGTGATTGGTGAGCGGTTGCGGCGTTTCGAGGATCGAATAGCTGACCAGGAAGTTCTCATCCGAAAAGTCCAGCAGCTTCTCGCGCAGCCGCGCGCCGCTGACCAGTTGGAAGTTGCGCACGCAGCCGATCGCGGTGGCGTCCTTGCCGTCCTCGATATGGCTTTCCACCATGCGCGGATGCCAACTGGGCAAATCGTTGAAGTCGCGGATGCGCGCCCAGACCTGCTCGACCGGCGCGTCGATGACGCTGGAGATGGTGACTTTCGCCATAGGCTGGTCCTCTTGCAAAGATCGGGAGCAGGCTAGAGCGGCGGACGGACCCGCGCTTATCAATGCGTCTTGAGCGCCTATCAACCAGTCGGAAAAACCGGCGCGTCGATATTCAGGTGATGCCGGCCTGCAAATGGCGGCTTCCTGCGCTTCCGGTGCTCACGTACCTGAAGTGCGCTCCGCTCCGGCCTTCGCCGGCCGAAGCCCTCATAAGTGTCTTTGCTCTATGAAGGCTACGGCCGGCGTAGGCCGGTTCTCGGGAGCCACCTTGTTTGGTCGCTTCGCGCCCGTCTTCGACTCCGGCTCGGCCTGACCTGAATCTCAACGCGCCTTACGCTGTCGCCCGCGCGGCTTCCCGGTAGAGCGTCGGCGGCACGCCGACATGGTCGCGGAAGAAGCGCGAGAAATTGCCCTGGGTGGTGAAGCCGAGGTTGCAGGCGACGGAGATCAGCGGTTCCTGCGACCACTGCAGCTGGCGCACGGCTTCCTCCATGCGCAGCGTGTTCCAGTAGACGTTCGGCGTCAGGTTGGTCTGTTCCTTGAAGAGCGCGAAAAAGTGCGGCCTAGACAGGCCAACCGAACGGGCGACGTCGTCGAAGGAGATGCGCTCGCAGACATTGGCCTTCATCAGCTGGATCGCCTTGCGGACGCGGAAATCGAGCATCGTGTTGATGCGCGCGCGGGCTATCTGTGGGGCGGATGTATCGGCCGCGTCGAGAACGCTGTCGATGAAACGCTCGATCTCGTAATTGGCGACGTCGTCGATGCTTTCATTGTCGGTGAGGTGATCGAGCAGGTTCGCCGCCGCCTGGTGCAGCCAGGGCTCCAGTGTGATCGCCGCTTGCGTGAACAGCGGCGCGGAGGAGGGCAGGTCGCGGCGCCGGCGCGCCCAATCCGGGTCGATGTAGAAGGCGAGGAACAGGCCGGGCTTGCCGTCGTGGGAAAGGGCGTGGCTGTGCGGCTGGAACGAATTGATGCCGGCCGCGGTGCCAGGCCCAAGCCGCACCGTTTCGCGGCCGATGGTCATTTCGCCTGCCGTGCCTTCCAGCCAGATGATGAGATGCGCTTCGCCATGGGCATGGGTAACGAAGTCGTTGGCGACATTGAGCACGGAAACATGTCCGAACCGGCCCCAGTAGAGCCTGATCGCGTCCGTCATGGCTATCGTTCCTCCCGCAGGCGACTGGCCTCCCTTCGCCTGCCGGGGGATTGTGCGGCTGGGGTGAGGCTGCGTCAAGGCAGACAGGAATGGTGGCCATCTCGCATCGCCCGGCCGGGGCGGATTTTCAGACTGGGCGATAGGCGCGTTCCCTTCTCCCCTTGTGGGAGAAGGTGGATCGGCGCGCAAGCGCCGAGACGGATGAGGGGTGTTCCAGCGGAGTGAGACGCTGGCTTTCCCTGGAGCACCCCTCATCCGTCGCCTTCGGCGACACCTTCTCCCACAGGGGGAGAAGGGAAAGCTAGTCGCTACGCCTGAAATTGCGGATACGGTCGAACAGAACCGCCAGGATGATCGCGCCGCCGATGAAGGTGCCTTGCCAGAAGGCGTTGATGCCGAGCAGGCCGAGGCTGTTGCGGATCACCTCGATCAGCGCGGCGCCGACGATGGCGCCGAGCGCGGTGCCGACGCCGCCGGCCAGATTGGCGCCGCCGATGACGGTGGCGGCAATCACCTGCAGCTCCATGCCGTTGCCGAGATTGGTGGTGACGGCGCCCAGCCACCCGGTCTGAATGATGCCGGCAAGCCCTGCCGACAGCGCCGAGATCATGTAGACGACGACCTTGATCTGCTTGACGGGAACACCGGTCAGCGTCGCCGCATGCTCATTGCCGCCGATGGCGAAGATGTGCCGGCCGAACTTGGTCCAGCGCAGGATGAAGCCGGTGATCGCCGCCAGGAGGATCATGTAGAGCACCGGATTGGCGATGCCGAAAAGCCAGGCGCCGCCGCCCAGTGCCAGAAGCTTCTGGTGGTCCGGCCCGAACTGGAACACCACGGTGTTGTTCGAGGCGACCATGGCAAGGCTGCGCGCCACCGACAGCATGCCGAGCGTGACCACGAAAGGCGGGAAGCCGAGATAGGCGATGAGTAGGCCGTTGAAGGCGCCGATCGCAAGCGCGGTGGCGATCGAGGCCAGGATGCCCACTTCGATCGAATAGCCGGCATGCATGGTGACGGCGAGCACCATCGAGGAAAGGCAAAGCACCGAGCCGACCGAAAGGTCGATGCCGCCGGTGATGATGACGAAGGTCATGCCGAGCGCGACGATGGCGACGAAGGTGATGTTGCGCGTGATGTTGAAGATGTTCTTCGACGTGGCGAAGGAATCGGTGGCGACGGACAGGAACAGGCAGGCGAGGATGACCGCGATCACCACCCAGAAGGTCTGGTTGGCAAAGAGCCGCGACAGGAAGGTGTGCTGCTTCTGCGCGATCGTCTGGTCAAGTGTGACTGCCATTATCGACCTTTCCTGAGGCGTGGACGCCCGATCCACGCGACTACGCAACCTGTTCGATGGCGCCGGTGATCAGCCCGGTGACTTCCTCGGGCGAGCTAGAGGCGATTTTCTTGTCGGCCACCTTCCGGCCGCGCCGCATGACGATAACACGGTCGGCGACGTCGAACACGTCGGGCATGCGGTGGCTGATCAGCACCACGGCGATGCCCTGATCGCGCAGGTGGCGGATGAGATTGAGCACTTCGGCGACCTGCCTGACCGAAATCGCCGCCGTCGGCTCATCCATCAGCACGATCTTGGCCTGCGACAGCATGGTGCGGGCAATCGCCACCGCCTGGCGCTGGCCACCCGACATCTGCTTGACGAGGTCGCGCGGCCGCGTCTCGGATTTCAGCTCGGCAAAGAGCTGGCCGGCGCGCTTGTACATCGCGCCATAGTCGAGAATGCGCAGCGGACCGAAGCCGCGGCGCAGCTCGCGGCCCAGATAGACATTGGCCGCGGCGGTCAGGTTGTTGCAGAGCGCGAGGTCCTGGTGGACGATCTCGATGCCGTGCTGGCGCGCATCCGCAGGCTTGTGCAGGACAAGGTCCTTGCCGTCCAGCCGCATGGTGCCGTGGCTCGGGTGGAAATTGCCAGCGATCATCTTTACCAGCGTCGACTTGCCAGCGCCGTTATCGCCCATCAGGCCGACGACTTCGCCGGCTTCCAGCGAAAACGATACATCGTTGACCGCCTGGATGGCGCCGAAATGCTTCGAGATGTTGGCGAGTTCCAGAACCGACACCAGCCTTAACCCTCCCCTTATTGGCGCAACTGGCCACCGAACCCGCCGGCGCCGCTTGCGTCCTTGTCCCGTCCATCTCCTCCGGAACGGTGCATCCACGCATTTAGGCAAAAGCGGACGGGGGCGTCAATCAATTGTCTGACGATTAATTTCGAGACTCGACGAAAAATCCGTTTTGTAGGACAAATAGCAATTGACGCTGGCGGAAAGCCGATATTAGCTAAGCTTCGGAACAAGACTTTGCCAATCGTCCGTCTATCCGGCGGAGGCAGGCAGATGATTTGAGGGTAAAGGATTCGACTGCATCGGTATTCGGGCGGACGGATCGGCAAATGCTTATCAGCCCGGCGCGGGGCGCGAACATCATGAGATGCTCGTCGTGGTTCTTGTGTATCCGGGTTGATCAGTGTGGCGGGCACGCGGTGTCCGTCTGTTTCAAGGGAGGACTGATATGAGGAAAACACTTTTGCTTGCCGCCGTCGCCGCCATGGCGTTGGGCGCCGGGCCGGCTTTGGCCAAGAAACAGCTCGTCATCGTTGTGAAGGGTCTCGACAATCCGTTCTTCGAAGCCATCCATCAGGGCTGCGAGAAGTGGAACAAGGAAAACGCCAGCTCGGAATATGAATGCTTCTACACCGGCCCGGCATCGACTTCCGACGAAGCCGGCGAGGCGCAGATCGTGCAGGATATGCTGAGCAAGCCCGACACCGTGGCGATGGCGATCTCGCCGTCGAACGCGCCGCTGATCGCGCAGACGATCAAGAGCGCCAATCCGTCGATCCCGATCATGACGGTCGACGCCGACCTTGCCAAGGAAGACGCCGCCCTTCGCAAGACCTATCTCGGGACCGACAACTACCTGATGGGCAAGAAGATCGGTGAGTACATCAAGAAAGCCAAGCCGAATGGCGGCACGATCTGCACGATCGAGGGCAATCCGGCGGCCGACAACATCCTGCGCCGCGCGCAAGGCATGCGCGATGCGCTGACCGGGAAGGAAGGTCTTGCGGCACTTGCCGGCGAAGGCGGCTGGACCGAAGCTCCCGGCTGCCCGGTGTTCACCAACGACGACGGCGCCAAGGGCGTGCAGGCGATGACCGACATCCTCGCCGCCAACCCGAAGCTCGACGCCTTCGGCATCATGGGCGGCTGGCCGCTGTTCGGCGCCCCGCAGCCCTATCGCGACCTGTTCAAGCCGATGGCCGACAAGATCGCCAAGAACGAGTTCGTCATCGGCGCCGCCGACACGATCGGCGACGAGGTGGCGATCGCCAAGGAAGGACTTGTCACCGCGCTGGTCGGCCAGCGGCCGTTCGAAATGGGCTACAAGGCGCCTTCGGTGATGCTCGACCTCGTCGGCGGCAAGAAGGTCGACGATCCGGTCTTCACCGGCCTCGACGAATGCACCAAGGAAACGGCCGACACCTGCATCCAGAAGTAGGCGCAGGTCGCATCCATAACCAATGCAACAGGGGCGCCGCGAGGCGCCCCTGACTTCTTGATGAAGGGCGCTTTCGTCTCAGATCTTCTGCTTCACGCTGTCCTTCGAAGGCATCAGGTCGACGCCGTTGAGCTTGCCGACATGCGTGGCGAGCATCGGCACATACTGTTCCGTGGGGCCGGTGGCGAAGGCGGTCGCAAAGGAATTCTTGGTCGCGTTGCCCAGAGGGTTGGCGATGCCTGCCGCGCCCGCCATCGATTCCAGATAGGTCAGGTCCTTGAAGGCGTTGGCGATGGTGAACTTGTGCGCGTCGCGGTCGCCCTCCAGCGTCCAGCGCATGAAGGTCTGGTAGAAGCCGCAATCCATGCGGCCGTTGCGAATGACGCTGTCGAAGCGTGGCGGCGAGATGCCGACCTTCTCGGCCAGCGCCAGCGCCTCGGAATAGATCGCGGCGTAGCCCAGCGAGATGAAGTTGTTGAGCAGCTTCATGCGGTGGCCGTCGCCGGTATCGCCGATATGGACGATGCGGCCGGCCCAGGTCTCGAGTACCGGCTTCAGTCTGGCGAACACGGTGTCCGGCGCGCCGACCATGGCGTCGAGCGTGCCTTCCCAGGCCTCCTTCGGCGTGCGGCTGAGCGGCGCATCGACATAGTCGACGCCGAGCGCCTTGAGTTCGGCGGCCAGGGCCACGGTCGAGACCGGATCGGAGGTCGAGCAATCGACGACGACCGAGCCTTGCTTCAGGCCCCCCTTCAATCCGCCGGCGCCGCGGATGATCGCCTCCACCTCGCGCGAGCCGGTGACGCAGATGAAGACGATGTCGGAGGCCGCGGCCACGTCCTTGGACGTGGCAACCTCCGTGGCGCCGCGTCCGGCCAAGTCTTCCGCCGGCTTGCGGTTCTTGCGACCGAGGAAAGTCAGCGGATAGCCCTTGTCGACGATGTTCTTGGCGATGCCGTGCCCCATCAGGCCCAGGCCGATGAAACCGATGTTCTCGCGGGCAGCGGTGGTGCTCATGTCGTCTCTTCCCTGTCTTTCATGGTGATGGGCGGCCCGCGCGGCGGGCGATTGTCGAGAAGGTTTCCGCGGATCGCGGGTGGCGGGCGATCGCAGAATGCCATATTGTCTGACAATACACATAATTACCTAGCATTGTGGAGAGCAAAATGACGAAGCGGATCATGTTCACCGGCGGCAGCGGCAAGGCTGGCCGGCATGTCGTGGAATATCTGGTCGAACATGGCTGCCAGGTGCTCAACATCGACACCAAGCCGCTCGACAATCCGAAGGTGCGCACCTTGATCACCGACATCACCGACAGCGGCCAGGTTTTCAACGCGCTGTCGAGCTATATGGGCCTGCACGAGTTCGACCCGTCGCTGAGGGCGCAGCCGGTCGACGCCGTGGTGCATTTCGCGGCGATCCCGCGCATCATGATCACGCCGGACAACGAGGTGTTCCGCATCAATGCGATGGGCACCTACAATGTTATCGAGGCGGCGGTGAAGCTCGGCATCCGCAAGGTTATTATCGCTTCCAGCGAGACGACCTACGGTCTTGTCTTCGCCAACGAGCCACGCAATCCGACGCATTTCCCGCTCGACGAGGATTATGACGTCGACCCGATGGACTCCTATGCGCTGTCGAAGATCGTCAATGAGAAGACCGCGCGGGCCTTCGCTTTGCGCAGCGGCTTCGACATCTATGCGCTGCGCATCGGCAATGTCATCGAGCCGCATGAATATTCGCTATTCCCGAAATGGTTCGCCGATCCCGGTTTCCGCAAGCGCATCGCCTGGAGCTATATCGATGCGCGCGATCTCGGCCAGATTACCTTGCGCGCCATCGAGAAGGACGGCCTGGGCTATCAGGTGTTCAACGCGGCCAACGACGACACCTCGTCGGACCTGCCGACGGCGGAGCTGTTGAAGCGCTTTTATCCGGGCGTGCCGGTCAAGGCCGAACTTGGCGAATATGAGACGCTGCTTTCGAACCGCAAGGCGCGCGATGTGCTTGGCTTCCGGCCCGAGCACAGCTGGCGCAAATACGTCAAGACGGCGTGAGCCGGCGGCAAATGCCGGTTGATCTGTGCACATCCTCGCGCATTGCGGCAAAGCGGGCTTGCCGTGCTTGACAGCTTCTGAAAACGGGATTTTGTGGAACCATGCGGGACGCTAAGCCGAACAACGAAAAGAGGCCGACGAAAATGGCAGCGGCGGAACGTCCGTCCGGCGTTCGCCGGGCCAACGCGTCACGCATCCCGGGCGCCAGCGTGCATGCTTCGCTTGCGAGCGAAATCGGCCTTCGGATCGTGCGCGGCGACTATCCGCCGGGCACTATCCTGCCCAATGAGGCCAAATGGTCGGAGACCTTCGACGTCAGCCGCTCGGCGGTGCGCGAGGCGATCAAGATGCTGATGGCAAAGAGCCTTCTGGCCTCGCGACCGAAGATCGGCAGCTGGGTCGAACCGAAGGAACGCTGGAACCTTCTCGACCGCGACGTGCTCGCCTGGTACGCGACTTCGCCGGACCGCGAGGTGTTCCTCAAGACCGTGCAGGAGTTCCGCCACATCATCGAGCCGGAGGCGACGGCCTTCGCGGCGATCCGGCGCACCCACGAGCAGATGGCCGAGATCAGCCAGGCCTGTCGCGAGATGGGCGAGGCGACCAACCTGCAGGAGCGCACGCGGGCCGACACGCGCTTCCACCTCGCCATCCTCAGGGCTTCCGGCAACGACCTCCTGGTGCCGCTGGGCGTCTTGATCGAATCCGCCTTCGACCATCTCTTCACCTATACGACGCGCGAGCTCGACAATCTGCAGCACGCCCAGAAGCTGCATGAGGCGATCGAACGCAGTATCCGCCTGCAAAGGCCGGACGCGGCGCGCAATGCGGTGCGCAAGCTGCTGGCCAATACCGACGAAGTGATCCAGTCGCGCTAAGGCCTTGTACTGGGCCAGTTCTCCAGCGCAGAAACTTTGACCGCTGCCCATGCGTCCATAGGCAGATCCCATGCGTTGGCGATTGGCCAAGACGCCTATCGCGGTCGTCATCCACGGGCGGAGCAAGGAGCGAAGCGACGCGCGCAGACCCGAGGATCCATGCCGTGACTTGGAAGCGCCGTGGCGGTCCAGAATTCTGCACCGTTGCACACTTCGGTCGATGTAACGGCATGGATTCTAGGGTCTACGCTCCGCTTCGCGTAGCTCCGCCCTAGAATGACGAGGTTGGGGTCTTCAGCTCATCGCCAGCGTTTGCGCTGACTACCCCAAACGGATGTTGATAGCCTTGCCCGACAAGCCTGCAATATTTCCAGATCCCTGCGTTGAGGAACTGGTGCTAGCCGCTCTCAGCAATCCTCAATTCTGCTTTTCGCGACCGAAGGCGACACGCAGCTCGTCCTTCGCTTTTTCCAGCACCTTCTTGCGCTCGTCAGGCAGATTCTTGCCGGCACGGTTGATGTAGAAATTCAACATCGACATGGCGGATTGGAACGGCTCTGCCTTGCGGCGGTGGCTGTGCTCGGCCGAGCGCTTGAGCGATGCGGCGATCTTCTTCGCGTCATCGGATTCGAAGACGTGCTCCTCGAGATCGAGGGCGTCGCTGTGCTCGGTCACGTCGGCCGACCATTTCTTCTTGGCGGTCATGACAAACTCCTTCCTTCAAAGAAACCCCATGAGGTGAGGCGGGTTCCCGGTTCTGGAGCCACGGATTTGCCGGTCGTGGCGCTGCTCGGCCCGGAAAATGGGCCGATAGTGCGCTCAAACACCCGATCTCGAAGAAATCGTGGACAGGAAACGCCGTGACGACAGTTCCAGGAAACGCGGCAAACAGCGCCGGCATCGACAGCTTCTATGCGTGGACGCGGCTCGGCATCTCCTTGCTGCTGGCGACCATCGGCGGCGTCGGCATGTGGGCCGTAGTCGTGGTCCTGCCCGCCGTGCAGGCCGAGTTCGGCGTCGATCGTGCCGCCGCGTCGATGCCTTACACCGCTACCATGGTCGGCTTCGCCGCCGGCAATGTGCTGGTCGGCCGCGCCATCGACCGTGTCGGTTACTGGATCCCGGCGCTGGTTTCCTCGATGGCCCTGGTTGCCGGCTTCGCGCTGGCGTCGCTCTCCACTTCGATCGTGCAATTCACGCTCGCCCAAGGCTTGCTCATCGGGGTGGGGACATCGGCGATTTTCGGACCGCTGATCGCCGATATCTCGCACTGGTTCAACCGCCGGCGCGGCGTTGCCGTGGCCACGGCCGCGGCCGGCAGCTATCTCGCCGGAACGGTCTGGCCAGCAATCATACCGCCGCTGATGAAGGCGGAGGGTTGGCGCTTCACCTATGTGGCTATCGGCATCGCTTGCCTGGTGACTATGGCGCCGCTGGTCATAATGCTGCGACGTCGCGCCCCGGTGGTCGTCGCAGGCTCGCCAGGCGCACGCCCGGTCCAGCCGATTTCATTGTCGCCGGCCGCCCTTCAGGCGCTGCTCGTCATAGCCGGTCTTGGCTGTTGCGTGGCGATGTCGATGCCGCAGGTGCATATCGTCGCCTATTGCATGGACCTCGGCTATGGCGTCGCTCACGGCGCCGATATGCTGTCGATCATGATGGCCGCCGGCGTCGTCAGCCGCCTTGTTTCCGGCTTCGTCGCCGACCGTATCGGCGGGGTGAAGACCTTGCTGATCGGTTCGGTGCTGCAGTGCCTGTCGCTGTTCTTCTACATTCCCTTCGACGGTCTTGCCTCGCTCTATGTCGTCTCGCTGGTGTTCGGCCTGTCGCAAGGCGGCATCGTGCCCTGCTATGCGATCATCGTGCGCGAATACATGCCTGCCAGGGAGGCCGGCCAGCGCGTTGGCATCGTCATCATGGCGACCATTTTCGGCATGGCCATCGGCGGCTGGATGTCGGGCTGGATCTACGATCTCACCGGGTCTTACGCGGCCGCCTTCCTCAACGGAATTGGCTGGAACCTGCTCAACATCCTGATGATGGTCGTGGTGTTCTGGAGGGCAAGGCGCAGCGGCGTCGTCATGGCCTGACGGCTCGCGACGGCGCTTCTCCTGGAAATGCCCTCAGCTTGACAACAAATCGCGGCTGCGCGACGCCAAGGGCAGGGAACGTGGCACAGGCCTGCGAGATGGCGACACCAGGGTCAATGGCATTGCAAGCGCGCAGCAGGCGGGATTTGACGCACGAGGCTCGCCCTTGACCAAGCCGCGCTCCCGCCGCGGCGGCGGCCGTCCGACCATTGCCGATGTGGCGCGCAAGGCCGGCGTCGGCGCGATCACCGTGTCGCGGGCGTTGCGTGAGCCCGGGCGAGTGTCGGAAGACCTTCGACGGCAGATACGGGCCGCGGTCGACGAACTCGGCTACGTGCCCGACCCGAATGCCCGCGCGCTTGCCTCGGCGCGTGCGGAGGTGTTCGGCGTGCTGGTGCCATCGCTGACCAACAACGTCTTCGCCGAGGTGGTGCGCGGCATCTATGACAGCCTTTCCGACAGTCCGTTCCGCATCCAGATCGGCAACACCCATTATTCAGGCCTGGAGGAAGAGCGGCTGCTGCAGGTCTTCGGATCGCAACGCCCGGCGGCGCTGATCGTGGCCGGCATCGACCAGACGCCCAGCGCGCGACGACTGCTGGAGAATGCCGGCTGCCCGGTGGTTCAAGTGATGGAGACCGGGCCGGACCCGGTCGACATGATGGTCGGCTTCTCGCATTTCGACGGCGGCAGGACCGCCGCCGAACACCTGCTGCAAGCCGGATACCGCAAGATCGGCTTCATCGGCGCGCGGATGGATCCGCGTTCGCAGCGGCGCCTTGCCGGCTACCGCGCCGCGATGGAGGCCGCCGGCCTGTTCGACGCGCGGCTGGTCACCACAACGCCGGTGCCGTCAAGCGTGACGCTCGGGCGCGAGTTGTTCCGCGACGCGCTGGCCAAGATGCCGACGCTGGACGGCGTGTTCTGCAACAATGACGATATCGCGCTTGGCGTTCTGTTCGAATGCCATCGAGCATCGATCGACGTGCCGAAGCAGATCGGCATCGTCGGTTTCAACGATCTCGACATGATGCAGGTGTCGTTTCCTTCAATCACAAGCGTGCGCACGCATCGCTATGAAATCGGCACCCGTGCCGTCGCCATGGCGCTGTCGGCGATCGCCGGAAACCGGCCGGAACAGCGGATCGTCGATCTCGGTTTCGAGCTGATGCGGCGCGAGAGCACCGGGCGCTGACGCGGTACTGTCGGTTCTTAAGATGATGCTTTACAGCCCGAGATGGTAGCGCTACCATTTGCATGGCGGCAAAGGCTCGGCGAGGCGGGAAGGCTGTTTATTATACATAAGCAACAGCTCATACTTGTTTATTATGTATAATATGATAGTTTTCTAAATTGCCAGAGAGCTGAGGGGGACGAGGAGGATCAGGGCGGCGCGGCCATCCTGTGCAGGTGTCTGGTTGGCCGGAGGATGCCGACCGTATCGCCAAAGATTCATAACAGCAGAACTGCAACTGGGAGGAATATCAATGATCAAGTCACTCGTTGGCGGCGTCATTGCCGCCACCGCATTCGCCATGCTGAGCTCGTCGGCGATCGCCGGACCCGAGGTCGTCAAGGGGCCCGCGGCCGAGCCGGACTGCTTCGCGCCGTGGTCGGCCGACACGCGGTTTTTCAAGTATCCGAAGAAGGACGGTCCCTACCGCATCGCGCTTGCCAACGGCTACATCGCCAACACCTGGCGCATCCAGATGATCCAGACGGCCAAGGCCTATGCGGCGCAGCCCGATGTCGCCAAGAAGCTAAAGGAATTCAAGGTCGTGTCGACCAGCGAGGATGTGCCGGCGCAGATCTCGGCGATCAACAACTTCATCGATTCCGGCTTTGACGCAATCGTCGTCAACGCGCAGAACCCGACCGCATTCGGGCCGGTCATCAAGCGTGCCAAGGAAGCCGGTGTCGTGCTGGTCGCCTTCGACAACATCCTCGACACCAAGGACGCCATCAACGTCAATGTCGATCAGAAGGGCCTCGGCGAACTCTGGGGCAAGTGGCTGGTCGCGCATGTGCCGAACGGCGGCAAGGTGCTCGAGGTGCGCGGCGTCGCCGGCACTTCGGTCGACACCGACCGCCACAACGGCATCCACGAGGTGCTCGACGGTTCCGGCAAGAAGTGGGCCGTCACCGAGGTGGTCGGCAAGTGGGATGACGGCGTGGCGCAAAAGGCCACGGCCGATGCGATCGCCACCAGCGGCCCGTTCGACGGCATCACCGGGCAGGGCGGTGACACCGGCATCGTGCAGGCGATGATCGACGCCAAGCATCCGTTCGTGCCGTTCGGCGGCGAGACGGAAAACGGCTTCCGCAAATTCTGCGCCGCGCATGCGGCTGACGGGCTGAAATGCTCGTCCGCCGGTACCGGTCCGGCCCAGGTGGCGGTCGCCATCAAGACGGCGATTGCCGCGCTCGAAGGCAATGTCGTGCCACAATCGGTCAAGCTGCCTTTGGCCATCGTCGAGGATCCGAACTTCAAGGCAGGGCAGGATTTCTTCCCCGACCAGTCCGACAATTTCTTCGTCGGCAATTCCTTCCCGACCTGCGGCATCAATTTCACCGCGCAGGAAATCATGGGCCAGACCAAGGAAAACAAATAGTCTGACCGGACAGTGCCGCGGCGAGCCCGAGGCACTGTCTCCCTAAATCGAAACCGGCCGGGAGGGCTGATGGACGGCACGGCTCCGCTCTTCCGCATGGAAGGCATATCCAAGCGCTATGGCGGCGTGCGGGCCTTGGAAAAGGCCGAGCTGACGGTCACCGCCGGCAGCATCCACGCCATCCTCGGCGAGAACGGCGCCGGCAAATCGACGCTGATCAAGATCATGGCTGGCGTCGTGGCGCCGGATGAAGGGCGCATGACGCTGGACGGAAGCGAGGTCACCTTCGCTTCGCCTGCCGCCGCCAACCAGTCCGGCATCGTCTGCATTTTCCAGGAGCTGTCGCTGATTCCGGAGCTCAGCGTCGCCGACAACATCGTCATTTCCAATCCACCCAAGCGTTTCGGCATGATCGACCGCAAGGCGCAGCGGAAGATCGCTGAGGAAGCGCTGGCACGCGCCGGCGCTTCCGACATTCATCCCCGCGCGCTGGTCAAGGACCTGCCGCTGTCGCGCCGGCAGATGGTGGAGATCGCCAAGGCATTGGCCCGGAAGCCGCGCATCCTGATCCTCGACGAGGCGACCTCGGCGCTGACGGCAGCGGACGTCGCCAGGGTCTTCGAGGTGTTGAAACGCCTGCGCTCGGAAGGGTTGGCGCTGCTCTACATCTCGCACCGCATGAACGAGATCGCGGAACTCGCCGACCATTGCACGGTGTTCCGCAACGGCCGCAACGTCGCCAGCTACCCCGCCGGCTCGAAGAGCGACAATGAGGTGGTCGAGCTGATGATCGGCCGCGAATACAGCCATATCTTCCCGCCGAAACCGGCTTCCGCCCCGGCCGCTGCAACGGTGCTCGAAGCGCGCAATCTCTCCTGGGCCGACCGGCTGGACAATATTTCGCTGAGCGTCAGGGCAGGGGAGGTCGTGGGCCTGGGCGGTCTCGACGGGCAGGGTCAGCGTGAATTGCTGCTTGCCTTCTTCGGCGTGCTGCGCGGCCTGCGCGGCGAGGTGCTGATCGACGGCAGGCCGGTCTCGATCGCCAGCCCGACCGCGGCCAGCCATGGCCGCATCGGCATGGCGCTGATCCCCGAGGATCGCAAGACCGAAGGACTGATGCTGCCGATGACGGTGCGCGAGAACCTGTCGTTTGCCGCGCTCGACCGGTTGTCCAAGGCCGGCATCATCGACCGCGCCGCCGAACAGCGCCTGATCGACGACATGGTCGGGCTGCTGGCGATCAAGACGGCGGGCCTGGACATTCCGGTCGGCGCGCTTTCCGGCGGCAACCAGCAGAAGGTGGTGATCGCCAAATGGCTGATGCGGCAGCCGCGCATCATCCTGCTCAACGATCCGACGCGCGGCATCGATGTCGGCACCAAGCAGGAGCTCTACCAGCTTATGCGCAAGCTCGCCGATGCGGGTGCCGCGATCCTGTTCTATTCGACCGACTATGACGAGCTGATCGGCTGCTGCGACCGCGTGCTCGTGCTCTATGACGGCGCGGTCAAGCGCGAGCTGGTCGGCGCGGGGCTCACCGAGCACGCGCTGATCGCCAGCGCGCTCAACATCCACGGCGATGACGTCCGCATCGGGCAGGGAGAGCACGCGTGAAGGATTGGCGCTACCGGCTGGCCGAACAACGCGGAACGCTTTTGGCCTTCGGCATCTTCATCGTCATGTTCGCCATCTACAGCGGAAACCATCCGGCCGGCTTCACCGCCAATGTCGTGCAGACGGCCGCCAACAAGGGCGTGCTGCTCGCCTTCGTCGCGATGGCGCAGACATTGGTGGTGATCACCGCCGGCATCGATCTGTCGGTCGGCATGATCTTCACGCTGACCAACTGCATGGCTTCATGGCTGGTGGTCGGCACCGGCCTGGAAACGGCGTTCGGCGTGCTGGCGGTGCTGGGCACCGGGCTCATCTGCGGGGCGGTCAACGGCGCCATCGTCATCTACGGGCGGCTGCAGCCGATCGTTACCACCATCGCCACGGGCGCCGTCTATTTCGGCCTGGCTTTGCTTTTGCGCCCCGTTCCGGGCGGTTCGGTCAACGAGGACCTTGCCGATTTCCTGACCGGGCGTTTCTTCGGCGTCGTGCCGGCGAGCCTCGTGGCGCTGCTCGTCATCGTGCTTGTCGTCTGGGTGCCGTTCAGTCGCTCCGAACTTGGGCGCGCCGCTTATGCCGCGGGCTCGTCGGAGACGGCGGCCTACATGTCCGGGGTGCCGATCCGCAGAGGCAAGTTGCTGGCTTATACGCTTGCCGGCCTGCTTGCGGCCATCGGCGGACTGTTCCTGACCTTCTTCACCTATACGGGCGAGGCGGCCTATGCCAGCGGCAATGCCTATACGCTGTTTTCGATCGCGGCCGTCGTGCTCGGCGGCGTGTCGCTGTTCGGCGGCAAGGGCAGCGCCATCGGCGCGATCTTCGGCGCGCTTGCCTTCCGCACCATCGGCGACCTCTTGTTCGTCTTCGATTTCGATCCGCTCTGGCAGCCGTTGTTCCAGGGCGTTATCCTGTTGATCGCGGTCAGCCTTGGCGCCTTCGCGCTGTTTCGGGTACGCAACCGGCTGGAGTGGTTCCTGTGAGCGAGACGACGCATGGCGGCATCATGGGCGGCATTGCCGGCCGCATGCCCAAATTCATCCGGCGCGCCGACCCGGCCGTGCTGACGGCCTTTGCCTGCATCGTGGTCCTGCTCCTGCTCGGCAGCCTCTATTCGCGCAACTTCCTGTCGCCGGAATATCTCCTGCAGCAATTGAAGGTCGCGTCTTTCCTCGGCGTCATCGCCACCGGCATGATGCTGGTCATCCTGCTTGGCCAGATCGACCTTTCCGTGCCATGGGCCGTGGCCGCCGGCGCCATGATGGCCTGCGCGGCCGCTGCTTACGGGTCGGTCGGCGTTGCTCTCGCCATCCCCTTCGGCGTCCTGTGCGGCGTGGCGATCGGCATCGTCAACGGCATCGGGGTCGCCTATCTGCGCATCCCCTCGATGATCATTACCTTAGCCACCAATGCCGTGGCGCAAGGGCTGATGGTGGTCTACACAGGCGGCTTCTCGCCACAGGATTCGGCGACCGCCGCGATGCGCTACCTGGCAACCGGTTTCACCATTCCAGGTGTTCCCAATGCCGTCATCATCTGGGCGCTGATCGGCGCCGCGATGGTCTTCGCGCTGACCCGCACCAGCTTCGGCCGCGCCGTCTACGGCATCGGCAACCGTGAGCGCGCCGCTTATCTTTCGGGCATCGACACGCGTCGCGTCGTCATGATCGCCTTCGCCGTCTCCGGCGGGCTGTCTGCCTTTGGCGGCGTGCTTCTGGCGGGCTATGCATCCAAGGCGGCGCAGTCCATGGGCGATGCCTATCTCCTGCCGTCGATCGCGGCGGTTGTCCTGGGCGGCACATCGATCCTGGGCGGGCGAGGCTCCTATCTGGGCACGGTGGCCGGCGTGATCCTGATCACGCTCCTGCAATCCATCCTCTCCGTCATGCAGATGCCCGAGGCCGGACGGCAGATCATCTATGGTGTCGTCATCGTCGCCATGCTTCTGCTCTACGGGCGCGCGCCGGCAAGCCGCTGACCGTGGACGAGGCGCACACGAGACCGCAGATCCCGGAGCCTTGCATGAACGATCTTCGGACAGCGCCCGCCATCGTCGTGATGGGCGTTGCCGGCTGCGGCAAGACGGCCGTCGGCGAGGCGCTCGCCAAGGCGCTGGGCGCCGACTTCATCGAAGGAGACCTGCTGCATCCGCCGGAGAACGTGGCGCGCATGGCGCGCGGCGAGCCGCTGACCGATGCGTTGCGCGCGGGCTGGCTCGACGCCATAGGCGAGCGTATCGCGACCTCGGTTGCCGATGGACGGAAGGCGGTGGCGGCGTGCTCGGCGCTGAAGCGTGGCTATCGCGACCGGCTGAGCCGCTTCTGCCCCGACACAGTCTTCCTCTATCTCAGGATCGATCGGGAGACCGCCTGGCGACGGGTCGCCGATCGCAAGGGCCATTTCATGCCGGCAAGCCTGGTCGACAGCCAGTTCGCCACGCTGGAGGAGCCTGCGGCGGACGAACGAGCCGTGACGGTCGACGGAACGCGAAGTGTTGCAGGAATCCTGCAAGAGATCATCCGCTAGATCAGTTGGTAATCAGGCTTCGTCGTTGCCGATCGCGGCTTCGGCTGGCTGCTCGGTCAGCCGCACGGCGCTCGACCAGGCCATCATCTGTTCAGGACAGAGTTTGAGCGTCTCCAGCATCCGGTCGCGCTTCGACAGGATAAATCCCGCCTGAACGACGAGGTTCTTCCCTGTCATGTCCTTGGCAGGCGATGCGGGCGCCCCTGGAGTCGCGCTCAGTTCTTTGACGATCGCCCTATATTCGCGAAAGGGCGCCGTCTCGATGGTCGCCATATGAAACAGCACAGCGCCGGCGCGCGCGGCGAAGTTTGCCGGCGCCGAGGCGAGATGGGTCCAGCCGCGCTCGCCCATGGCGGTCTCGGTGAAGGCGGAGCCTGCATAGACGGTGTTGGTCATCAGCACTAAGCCATTTGCTTTCAGCACCTTCTGGATGCGCGTGGTGACCTGATAGGCGTCGGTGCGCTCAAAGATGATCCGGCTTTTCAGGAAGCGGTTCTCGAGCCTGACCAGCGGCGGGTTGATCACGCGCAGGCCGAACTTGCTCGGCGAGAAGCCGTGGTAGCGCGCGCTCACCTGATGGGCATCGATGCCGGCCTGATGCAGGGCGCGCTTGCCCATGATCGTCTGCGCCGTGAACTGGTCGCACCACACGATGGCGCCGCGCCCGTTGCGCAGGGCTTGTTGCAGAGCCTCGAGGCCTTCGAGCCGGATCGCCGGCGACCAGCGCCAGCCGGCGACGAGATGCGCCGCGAGCGTCAGCCGCCGGCGGTGAACAGCGGCGAGTTGCGCCTCGAACATGCTTTTCGTGTCGACGGTATTGCCGAGCACGGCCTTCACCGCGACGTCGTAACGGGCAAACTCCTTGCGGAAGTGGCGCTTGCGCCTGAGCCTGGACACCCAGCCGCAGATCGGGCTCCACCAGGAGACCGGCAGCATCGCCGCGACACCGAGATAGAAACAGGACAACAGGCTCTCGCGCGGGTCCCGATTGGTGAAGCGACGCAATTTGCCGGGGCGCACAACCTTGCGGCTGAAGAAGCGAACGGACTCGTCGCGCTCCGGCACCGGCACGTCGGCCGTGATCTCGGTATGATAGATGTCGTTCGACGATGGTTGCCGGCTGGCCTTACGGGAATTGCCAAGCCAAGGCAGCCTCATGCGTCAGAGCCCCGTTTCATCCTCCAGCCGCTTTACTGCGTGGAAAGCAGACAAGCAACCGATGGGACTGCCGGGTGGGCAGGGTCGCTTCAAATCTGAGAGGTGAGCTCCGCCGGGAAATCGTCGTTGTCGGCGTCGCGCATGGCGGCGAGGCTGCGGTTGTCGAGCACCTCGGCGATCGCCTGGCGTACTTCCAGCATCATGTGGCGGACCTGGCAGGTTGCCTCGTCGCAGTCCTCGCAGCGCTGGTATTGCGTGCGGCTGGCGCAAGGGATCGGCGCCAGCGGGCCGTCGAGCACGCGCACGACATGGCCGATCTTGATCTCGGAAGCGGGACTGGCGAGGCGGTAACCGCCTTCCTTGCCCTTGCGGCTCTGGACGAAACCGGCATTGCGCAATTCGCCCAGGATCGCATCCAGGAATTTCTTCGGGATGTTGTTGGCGACGGCGATGTCGTTGACGAATGCAAGCTGGCCAGCCGGCAGGCCGGAAAGATGCACGAGGGCCTTGAGGCCGTATTTGCCTTTTTTGGTCAGCATGCCCGATTCAGTTCGTCAAACCCCAATGCGCCTGCATCTGGCGGTTGTTTGTGTGCAAATCATGACAGTTGGACCGCCTGACGCCGCCTGGCCCAATAATTCCCACCGCAGCTTAGGCACAAACGCGTTGATTCTTCGTAACGTTTTTCACATTTCGGGTTGGGATTTCCCCCCGCGAACTCATGCAGCCCAGCTTACATGAAGAAAGCCGGCAAAGCCGGCTTACTTGCTCTTCCTGATTGCGGAGCTTTTCAACGGCTGCCGTAGGCCTGATCGAGCAGCCCGCCGGCGGCGAAATGCTCTTTCTGCACCTTGTCCCAGCCGCCAAAGACGTCCTCCACGGTCAGCAGCCGGACATCCGGGAAGTCGGCCTTGTGCTTGGCGGCGACCGTCGCGTCGCGGACCCGCAAGCCGTTTCCGGCGGCGATCTCCTGGCCCTCCGGCGTGTAGAGGAAGTCGAGATAGGTCTTGGCGAGATCGCGGCTGCCATGCTCGTCGGCGACCTTGTCAACGACCGCTACCGGGAACTCGGCCAGCAGGCTGACCGAAGGCGTGACCTGCTCGAACTTGTCGTCGCCATACTCCTTGCGAATACTGCGCGTCTCCGACTCGAAGGTGATCAGCACGTCGCCGATCTCGCGCTGGACGAAAGTGGTGGTGGCGGCGCGGCCGCCGGTGTCGAAGATCGGCACGTTGTTGAAGAGCTTGGTGATGAACTCCTTCACCTTGGCGTCGTCGCCTTTGAAGGCTTCCTTGGCGTAGGCGGTGGCGGCGAGATAGGTGTAGCGCGCATTGCCGGATGTCTTCGGGTTCGGGAAGATCACCTGCACGTCGTCGCGCACCAAATCGTTCCAGTCCTTGATATGCTTGGGATTGCCGGCGCGCACCAGGAAGGACGGCAGCGAATAGAAGGGCGAGGCGTTGTCCGGGAAGTTCTTCTGCCAGTCGGCCGAGACAAGGCCCTTCTTGACCAGGAAGTCGACATCGGTGACCTGGTTGAAGGTGACGACATCGGCGCCAAGACCTTCGGCGATCGCGCGCGCCTGCGCCGAGGTGCCGGCGTGCGACTGGTCGATCGCGACGCCGGGGTGCTTCGCGATGAAGGCCTTGTTGATGTCGGCGAACAACTCGCGGCCGACGTCGTAGGATGCATTCAAAAGCTTGTCGGCCGACCAGGCTTGGGAGGACGCGAGGAGGAGACCGGCAACAGCCGCGATGCCGAGCAACAGACGCTTCATGAAAACGGGCTCCAAGGAAAATATGGCAATGGCTGATGATAGCCGTGGCGCTGTCGCGCGGCGAGACACGCGCGCCGGCTAGACGGCATCACGTGAGAAAAGTCACCGCCGGAACAGTCGGTTGCTAGGATTTCTTTCCAGCAAGAGTCACCGTGGGGCGATATCCATAGGCAGAGAGATTGCGCTTCGGCGCCTTGGCATAAACATATGGCATATACAAGGGAATGCCGTGATGAGCCAACAACGCCATGCAGCGACGCCGCCGAAGGAGGCGAAGCTGTTCCGCAACAACCGCAGCCAGGCGGTGCGGATTCCAGTCGAGTTCGAACTCCCCGGCGACAAGGTCCTGATCAGCCGTGAGGGCGACCGTCTTGTCATCGAGCCCATTCGTAAATCTGGTCTCACGGCGCTGCTCGCTCAGTGGGCGAAGGAAGCCCCGCTCCGTCCTGAAGATGACTTCCCCGAGATCAAGGATAGTCCTGTCGGACCCGAGGACATTTTTTGATGCGGTTTATGCTCGACACGAACATCATAAGCGGCATGATCCGAAACCCGGGCGGCAAGGCCGCCGGCGTCATGGCGCGCGTGGGAGACGCCGCTGTGTGCACCAGCATCGTCGTCGCTTCGGAACTTCGGTATGGCTGCGCCAGGAAGGGATCGGCCAAGTTGCTCAAGAAGGTCGAGGAACTGCTGGCCGAGATTCCGGTGCTGCCGCTCGATGTGCGGGCGGATGCCGAGTACGCCGCGCTGCGCGCCGAACTGGAAGGCAGGGGCGAGACCATCGGCCACAACGACCTCTTTATCGCTGCTCACGCCTGCGCGTCAGGTTCCACGCTGGTGACAGCCAACATGGCCGAGTTCAGCCGTATCAGAAAACTGAACGTCGAGAACTGGCTGGAATAACGCTCGACGCGACGATCACGTCGCCGGAAAAAGCTTCCAGCGTCGCGGCCTGAAAGCCACCCGGCTCTTCTGCGCCGCGGGATGGTCGACCGGCAACTCGATCTCGACGCGCTGGCGCTCACCGCCGATCTCGAGCTCGACGCGCCTGGTGCCGGCGACGCGGCGGCTGGCGGCAACCGTGCCGGCGATGCAGCCGCTGCAGCCGTCGACCAGGTCGACGTCATGCGGACGGAAGTGGAGGACTGCCTCGCCGGACGGCGCGTGCGGCGCCGAGAGCCCGATCGGCCTGTCGGCGATCCACACCTCGCCGTTCTCGACCTTGACCGGCAGCGAGCTCGACTCGCCGATGAAGGAGTAGACGAAGGGCGAGTTCGGCGTGTCGTAGATATCGTCGGCGGTGCCGACCTGCTCGATGCGGCCCTGGCTCATGACCACGACGCGGTCGGCAAGCTCCAGCGCTTCTTCCTGGTCATGCGTGACGAAGACGGTCGTGTGGCCGGTGCGGTCGTGGATCTCTCGCAGCCAGCGGCGAAGCTCACGACGAACCTGCGCGTCGAGCGCGCCGAACGGTTCGTCGAGCAAAAGCACCTTGGGCTCGATCGCCATGGCGCGGGCGAGCGCGACGCGCTGGCGCTGGCCGCCTGAAAGTTGCGCCGGATAGCGCTTTTCCAGTCCCGACAGCTGAACGAGATCGAGCAGTTCCAGCGCCCGGCGGCGGATTTCCTGCCCCGACGGCCTTGCGGCGCCGTGCCGGACCTTCAGGCCGAAGCCGATGTTGTCGGCAACCGTCATGTGGCGGAACAGCGCGTAATGCTGGAAGACGAAGCCGACATTGCGCTCCTGGATCGACTTCTGCGAGGCGTCCTCGTCGCCGAAGAAGATCGCGCCCTTGGTCGGCCGTTCCAGGCCGGCGATCAGCCGAAGCAGGGTCGTCTTGCCGGAGCCGGACGGCCCGAGCAGCGCGATGAGCTCGCCGGACCTGATGTCGAGCGATACGTCGTGGAGCGCTGGAAACCGCTCGAACTCCTTGCGCACGTTGACGACGCGAACTTCCATGCAAATCCCTCGGTTCGTTGATGCTGTCGGTGTTCCCAAACTGCCAGCCACTCTCGGGCGACAGGTAGTGTTCAGTGTCCGCGTGCCGCGGCAAGCTCGGCGCCGTAGCGCATCTCCAGAAGCGTTTTCAAGACCAGCGTCACCAGCGCCAGGCCGGCCAGCAGCGAAGCGACGGCAAAGGCGCCGACGGCGTTGTATTCGTTGTAGAGTATCTCGACATGCAGCGGCATGGTGTTGGTGAGGCCGCGTATGTGGCCCGAAACCACCGAGACCGCGCCGAACTCGCCCATGGCGCGCGCATTGCACAGAAGCACGCCGTAGAGCAGTCCCCATTTGACGTTGGGCAGCGTCACATACCAGAAGGCTTGCCAGCCGCTGGCGCCCAGCGAAAGCGCCGCCTCTTCGTCGCCATTGCCCTGTTCCTGCATCAGCGGGATGAGCTCGCGGGCGACGAAGGGGAAGGTGACGAAGATGGTGGCCAGCACGATGCCGGGCACGGCGAAGAGGATGACGATGCCATGCGCCTTCAACCAGGCGCCGAGCAGCCCTTGCGCGCCGAAGAGAAGCACATAGACCAGGCCGGAGATGACCGGCGAGACCGAGAAGGGCAGGTCGATCAGCGTGGTCAGGAACGCCTTGCCCTTGAATTCGAACTTGGCGATGGCCCAGGCGGCAGAGATGCCGAAGACGACGTTGAGCGGCACCGAGATCGCCGCCACAAGCAATGTCAGGCGGATGGCGGAGCGCGTGTCGGGGCTGGAAAGGGCTTCCGTGTAGGCGCCGGCGCCTTTGGCAAGCGCCTCATGAAAGACGACGATCAGCGGCAAAAGCAGGAAGACTGCAAGGAAGGCGAAGGCGAATGCCATCAGCACGGCCTTGACGGGCCGGCTTTCGGTCACCGCTGCCGACTGGCTCTCGTGATGCGGCTCGTAGGATTTGATCTCGGGATCAGCCATAGCGCTTGCGGCTCCATGTCTGGACGAGATTGACCACCAAAAGCATCACGAAGGACAGCGCCAGCATGATCGCGGCGATCGCGGTCGCCGCCTCGTAATTGTATTCCTCTAGCCTGATCACGATGAGAAGCGGCGCGATCTCGGACTTGAAGGGCAGGTTGCCGGCGATGAAGATGACCGAGCCGTATTCGCCGACGCCGCGCGCGAAGGCGAGCGAAAAGCCGGTGATGATCGCCGGCGCCAGGCCTGGGAAAAGCACCCGGGCGATGATCTGGAAACGGCTGGCGCCGAGCGTGGCGGCTGCTTCCTCGACCTCCTTGTCGACCTCTTCCATGATCGGCTGGACGGTGCGCACGACGAAGGGCAGGCCGATGAACACCAGCGCGACGACGATGCCGAGCGGCGTGTAGGCGACCTTGATGCCGAGCGGCATCAGAAGCTGGCCGATCCAGCCGTTCGGCGCATAGAGCGTGGTGAGCGCTATGCCGGCGACGGCCGTTGGCAGGGCGAAGGGCAGGTCGACCATCGCGTCGGCGATGCGGCGTCCGGGGAAGCGGTAGCGGACCAGAACCCAGGCGACGATGGTGCCGAACACGACGTTGACGACAGCCGCCAGGAAGGCAGTGCCGAAGCTTATCTTCAGCGCGTTGAGGGTGCGCCGGTCGACGGCGATCGCCCAGAAATCGACCCAGCCGAGCGCGGCCGAACGCCAGACCAGTCCCGAAAGCGGTATGAGGATGATGAGCGTGAGGTAGGCAAGTGAGAAGCCGAGCGTCAATCCGAACCCCGGAATGACACTCGGCTGTCTGAATCGCCACCCCGCCTTGGCAGGTGCTGTGGTCATGCTGTCCTGGATCGTCCTTCTATTCAAACCGGAATGGCTCTGCGCAGTCGCATTCAGCCGGGACGCCCGTGAGGCTCACCGGCCGTCCGTCCTCACTGCGCCGGTTTGTAGATCTGGTCGAATATACCGCCGTCGCCGAAATGGTAAGGCTGCGCTTTCTTCCAACCGCCGAACTGCGGGTCGTCGATGGTGACCAGTTTGATTGCCGGCAGCTTGGCAAGGTCCTCGGCCGGCACCAGGTCGGGCTTGGCCGGGCGATAGTGGTTCTTGGCGATGATGGTCTGCGCTTCCTTGGAATAGAGCCAGCCCAGATAGGCCTCCGCGACCTTGCGCGTGCCCTTGGCGTCGACATTGGCGTCGACGACCGCGACCGGCGGCTCGGCCAGGATCGAGGTCGGCGGGTAGACGATGTCGAAATTGTCGGCGCCGAATTCGTCGAGCGCGAGATAGGCTTCATTCTCCCAGGCGATCAGCACGTCGCCCAGGCCCTTCTGCGCGAAGGTCACCGTCGAGCCGCGCGCGCCGGTATCGAGCACCGGGACATTCGCATAAAGCTTGCCGACGAACTCCTTGGTCTTGGCTTCGTCATTGCCGTCATTGGCGTTCGCATAGGCCCAGGCGGCAAGATAGTTCCAGCGCGCGCCGCCGGACGTCTTCGGGTTCGGCGTGATCACCTGGACGCCGTCCTTCACCAGATCGCTCCAGTCCTGGATGCCCTTGAGATTGCCCTTGCGCACCAGGAAGATGATGGTCGAGGTATAGGGTGCGGAGTTGTTCTCGAACTTCGTGCGCCAATCCGGGTTGATCTTCTTCGTCTTCGAGACGATGGCGTTGATGTCGCCTTCGAGGGCCAGCGTGACGACGTCGGCGTCGAGGCCGTCGATCACCGCCCGGGCCTGCGCGCCGGAACCGCCATGCGACTGCTGGATGGTGACTGTTTCTCCGGTCTCAGCCTTCCAGTGCGCGGCGAACGCCTCATCATAGGCCTTGTAGAGTTCACGTGTCGGGTCATAGGACACATTCAGAATGGTCGTGTCGGCAAACGCGAAACCGAGCGTGCCGAACTGGACAGACGTGGCGACCAGCGCGCCGAGCAGTTTCCTGAAATGAGGTTTGGTCATTCCGGCCTCCGTTGAACTGCTGCGAACTCTACCGAGTTTATAGAATTTAGATGCATTGAATGTTGCCTTTTTCATCTCCTCGAAACAATTTTTCGCCGAGCGTGGGTCGGTTAAGGAAATAACTTCCTCAGCGGCCGCATGGCTCTTCATCCGCCGGCCCTAATTAGAAGCGGTCAGGGTGATGACAACCCCGGGCGCCTCAATTGGCGTTAACCGGAAAATCGAAGCGCTGTTTTGGGAAAGGCTCTTTTGCCAGGGTGAAGTGCCACCATTCGCGCGCATAGTTGCGAAAGCCGGCGGCGCGCATTGCGCTCAGCAGCGTCTTGCGGTTTGCGGTGGCTTCGGCGCCGATCAAGGCACTGGCGGTTTCGCTCTTTGGGTCAAAGCAGTCGAAACCGGTGCCGAAATCGAGCGTGCCGCCGTCCGGCGCGCCGCAGGCCGGATGAACCGCGCTTTTATTGCCGGCCTTGGCGATGGCAAGGTCCACCGTCGAACCTCGAGAATGGCTGGAGAACTCGCCGATATAGCCTTTGGCGATGAGATCGCCACGCTCGGCGGTCGGATACCATTGCGGGTCGGGCTGGCCGCCTTCTCTTGTCCACCTGCCCATATCGGCAACCGCTCGCGCCGGGCGGTAGCAGTCGAAGACGACCAGCGTCAGGCCTTTGGCGGTCATGGCTTTCTGGACGCTGGACAGCGCCTTCGCGGCCTGCGCGGTCAGGATGCAGACCGGCGCGTCATAGCCGTCGGCTTTGCGGTGCAGGAAGTTTTCCAGGCCGGCGTAGCGGATATCCTGGCGAATGGTCGGATCGATTTCGGCCAGCCTGACGAAGCCGGCGGGGAGGGGACCGGCGCGGACTGAGAGAGGGCTCGCGATTGCTAGCGCAAGCGCTGCGAAGAATGCTCTCGACAAAAGTCGGCCGAGAAACGCAATCCCCTGAATCGCTTGCCGCGTTCTACTCAACGAAAACCTTCACGCTTGCCGCTCGCCCCACAGCGTCGATCACCGTCAGCGTCGAATAGCCGGTGCCGTCGGGTTGCCAGGTTGCCGTGCGGCGGCGGTCGATGCCGGCGAGCGGCTTGCCATTGGCAAGCCAGCGGAACGGGGCGCGGCCGCCCTGCAGTTTCAGCACCAGCGGCGTGGCATCGGCCGAATTGGTGCCGAGGTCGACGCGGGCGCCGTTGGGCGGGAAGATGATGGTCGGCGCCGGCTCGGTGGCGGTGGCCTGCACCAGACCGTCGGCGCCGGCGCCGAAGCGGGTGAGCGTCACCGGCAATTCATCGCGCTTGGGGTTGAAGACGCCCGGCGGCCGGCCGGGCAGCGGCACGCCGGCAAGGCCGGAACGGACGAAGCCTTCGAACAGGATGGGTGCTGCCGAGACATAGCCCGACAGGCCGGGGACAGGGCTGGCATCGGCGCGGCCGACCCACACACCCAGCACGTAGCGGCCGTCGAAGCCGACGGACCAGGCATCGCGATAACCGTAAGAGGTGCCGGTCTTGTAGGCGATGCCACGCTGCATGGCGCCTTCCGGCGGCTTCACGCCAGACAGGATGTCGTTGATCTGCCAGGCTGCCTGGTCGTCGAGAATGGTGGCGATGGCGCGCTCGGCGGCGGCCGGCTCGGTGCCGTCATGCAGCGTATGCATCTTGCCGCCATTGGCGAGCCCCGTATAGAGCTGCACCAGGTCGCGCAAGGTCACGCCGACGCCGCCAAGTCCGATCGCCAAGCCCGGCGCTTCGTTGACCGGCAGGATCGGGTTGACGCCGGCCTGGCGGAAGCGCGCGGTGAGCCGCGCGGGGCCGACCGCGTCGAGCACGCGGATCGCCGGCACGTTGAGCGACAATTGCAGCGCCTGGCGAATCGAGACGTCGCCCTGGTAACCCATGTCGAAATTCTTCGGACGGTAGCCGCCGAAATCGGCCGGACTGTCCTCGATGATCATCTCCTGCGCCACCAGCCCCTGCTCGAAGGCAAGCCCATAGATGAAGGGCTTCAGCGTCGAGCCGGGTGAGCGCACCACCTTGGTCATGTCGATCCAGCCGGAGCGGCTGGCATCGAAGAAATCGGCCGAGCCGACCTCGCCCAGGACGTCGCCGGTGCGCGCATCGGCCATGACCATGGCGACGGAAAGTTTCGGGCCAAGCTTCCTGGCGGCATCCCTTGCCACCTGTTCCAGCCCCTGCTGCACGCTTTTGCGGATGGTGAGCCGCAGCGGCTTGCCTGGCACGGCCTTCGGCAGCATGGCGTAGGAAGCATGCGCGGCCAGCGCCGGCAGTTTTCTGCGCAGGCCGGAGACGTCGTCCAGCGCGGCGCGCGCGGCTTCGCGTTCGCCGAGCAGGCCGGCCGAGACCATACGGGTGAGCACACGGTCCCGTGCGGCGTGGGCGATGTCGAGGTTGCGGTCGGGCCGGCGCTTTTCCGGCAGTTGCGGCAGGGCGACGAGCAGGGCGGCTTCCGAGACCGTGAGCCGCTTCGGCTCCTTGCCGAAATAAGCGAGCGATGCGGCGCGCACGCCTTCGAGATTGCCGCCATAGGGCGCCAGCGTCAGGTAGCGTTCGAGGATTTCCTGCTTGGTGAGCCGCCGTTCGATCTGGACGGCGCGCAGCATCTGCCTGAGCTTGGAGGCAAGGCTGCGGCTGTCGCGCGGCTCGATCAGCCGGGCGAGCTGCATCGACAAGGTCGAGCCGCCGGACACGATATGACCGCTGGTGACGAGCTGGCCGGCAGCCCGGCAAAGCGCCAGGACATCGACGCCGCGGTGATCCCAGAAGCGCTTGTCTTCATAAGTCACCAGCATGTCGACGAATTGCCTGTCGACCTGGTCGAGGCGGGTTTCGAGCCGCCAGTAGCCGTCGGGCGTGGCGAAGGCGCGCAGCAGCTGACCGTCGCGGTCCTGCACCTCCGTCGAGACCGTCAGCTTTGCCGGCAGCGGCGGCGGGAAGGCGCGGTCGAGCTCCCAGAGCGCGGCGACCGAAAGCGCCGCGAAGCCGGCGAGGCAAAGGCCTGCGATGGCGGTGCGTCTGAGAAATTTCCTGGAGAACATGGCGCTGACCTTCATCCGCCTGCCCCTCCTTCGCAGCAGCTACGCTGCAGCTTCGGAGGGTGAACCGGCCCCTTCTCCCGGTGTAGAGTGGGGGAGAAGGGGGATATCGGCGACCTTGTCATCGCTACTCGGCCTTCACCTCCATCACGCCGGTGGCGGTGCGGGCCGAGTATTGCGGCCGGTACATGTCCTCCACCGTCGCCGCCGGATGGGCGTAGGTGCCCGGCGTCACGGCGCGCACGACATAGGCCAGCGTGATGTTGCGGCCGTGGTCGCCTTCATCGGGGTTGAAAGCGGCGACGAAGCGGTCGTCGCGGAATTCCAGATGCGCGGCGTCGGTTTGCGCCAGCCAGGAGAAGTTCGACAATTGCGCGCTGGAAACCAGGCTCGGATTGTCGATCTCGAAGCCGGCCGGCAACAGATCGGTGATCAGGAGCCGCGACGGCCATTTGTTCTGCTCATAGACCTTGAGCACGACCACGTAGCGCTCGTTCTGCTTGGCCTCGGTGACATTGGCCTCGGTGCCGTCGAGCTTGTAGTAGGTGCGCGCGATGGTGAAGCCGTCGCCGCCGGCCGGCAGCGGCTCGACCGGCGCGGCGACCGCGGTCACCACCGCCTGCAGCGGCGTCGCGCCGGTGTTGGCGATGGTGAGGGGGCTGTCGACAAGCTCGCTGCCGGCGACCTGGTCTGAATAGCCGCCCGAATGCGGCGCGCCGTTGACGGAAAGCGTGATGGAATCATTGCCTTCCTTCAGCGCCCGCGCGGCGAGCAGCATCCAGGATTCGTCCTGCGTGCTCGTCCAGCGGGCGTCCGCTCGTGCCACTCCCACCAGCTTGATCAGCTGCGGCATGATGCTCGGTACCGGCTTCGATTCCGCCGCCAACGCGAGCATCGCCGCGCCGTCACGCAGCCGCGAGCCGTAGTCCGAGCGGTAGTAGTCGTAGTCGGTTTCCGACTTCGCCAGCCTGAGCGCCGTCTGGAAGGTGGCTTCCGAACGCTGCGCGTCGCCGTAGAGCGCCAGGCTTGCCGCCAACTGGGCGACGGCCATGGGGCTGGAGAAGGCTTCAAGCTGCGTGTCGGCATAATAGCGCAGATCGCCGATCGAGGCCTTCTTGTTGCGGGCGAGCACATAGAGCGCATAGGCGATGTCGCTGCCCCTGTCCTGGACGTCCTGGTCGTAGCCGAGCGAGTTCTGCAGGTTGTTGAGCGCCTGGTTCATGGCCAGCGCCGGCACATCGTACTTCTGCTCACGCGCCCGGGTCAGGAACTCCGTGACATAAGCGTCGAGCCACAGATCGCCGGAGCCGGGTCCCCAGAGGCCGAAGCTGCCGCTTGCCGCCTGGTAGGACAGCACCTTGTAGATGGCGTCCTGGATGCGGCCATGGAGGTCCGGATCGCTCTCCATGCCGATGCTCTTGGCCATGTCGTTGACATAGAGCAGCGGCATGGCGCGGCTGGTGGTCTGCTCCGCACAGCCATAGGGGTAGCGGTCGAGCGACATCAGAAGCGACGGCACGTCGAGCGCGGACGACTGCGAGACGCCGACGCTGACCGAAGCGCCGCCGAGCACGCTTGCGGCAAGCAGTTCCTTGTCGACGCGCAACGAGCCGCCATTGGGCTTCAGGTCGACAACCATGCGGTTGGTGACCGGAAGCTGCGCCGGGCGCACCGGCAGGTAGAGCGTCTGCTCGACTTCCGTGCCATCGGCCTGCGCGAGCTTGATCGTGACCGAGGCGTCGCCCGCGGTCTTGGCGACCAGCGGGAAGGTGAGCGACTGACGCTTGCCCTGGGCGAGCGTCAGCTTCTCGGGCAATGGCTTGTCGCCGGTCGTGAGGTCCCCGGTCGTGGTGACCGAGAGCGCATAGTCGCCGGCCGGGCCGTCGGTGTCGGCAATGTCGAGGCGCATGGTCGCCGCATCGCCCGGCGCCAGGAAGCGCGGCAGGCCGGCGGTGATCACCACCGGATCGCGCACGATGACGTCGGTCTGGGCGTGGCCGACCGCATCCTTGGTCCAGGCGACGGCCATGACGCGCACGGTGCCGTTGAACTGCGGGATGTCGAAATCGACCCGCGCCTTGCCATTGGCATCGAGCTCGACCGGGCCGGAGAAGAAGGCGACCAACTTTTCCGTCGGCGGGCTGCCCTGCGCCTGCATGTTCGCCCCATCGCCGCCGGTGCGTATCTTGCCCATGGCGCCGAGCGAGCCGTCGATCAGGCGTCCGTAGAGGTCGCGGATCTCCAGCCCCAGCATGCGCTGGCCGAAGAACCAGTCCTCGGGATCGGGCGCCTTGTAGTTGGTGAGGTTGAGGATGCCGACATCGACGGCAGCCACCATCACATAGGCATTGCTGCCGGCCTGAGCGCCGCTGACGGCGACCGGGATCGACAGCTGCTGGCGCGGCACGGTTTTTTCCGGCGGCGTCAGGCTGACCGCCAGCTTCTTCGAGCCCGGATCGACCGACAGCCATTGGATGCCGATGGCGCGGGCCGGCATGCGCGATTCCTGCGCGTCGCCGGGCCGGAACAAGGTCGCCGTGACATAGGCGCCGGCGCCCCAGTCGTCGCCGACGGGGATGTCGACGGTGCTGCCGCCGGCCGGCACCGAAGCGGTGACGGTCTTCAGCAGCTTTTCGGCACCGATGGTGACCAGAAGCTCGCCGGCAAAATGCGGCGAGACCTTCAGCTTGGCGACTTCGCCGGCGGCATAAGTGTCCTTGTCCAGCGCGATCTCCAGGCCGTCCGGCGTCTCGGTGGTGGAGGAGGCGACGTACCAGCCGGCGTCGAACTCATAGCTGGTGGCCGGACCGTCGGGATCGGCCGTCTCGACCTCGAGCCGGTAGCGGCCCCAGTCGACGGGCAGCGACACCGTCGCCTCGCCATTGGCCTTCAGGTCCATCGCGCCGTTGGCGACGGCCTTGGTGAGGCTGACCGCCTCGTAGTTCCAGGAATTGTTGGAACGATACCATTGATAGTTGCGCTCGACCTTAACCAGCGACCACTGCGCGCCCTTCAGGTCCTCGCGCTTGCCGTTGGGGTCGACGGCGATGATGCTGAACTTGGCGGTGCCGCCCTGCGGCACCTCATCGCCCTCGAAATCCGGGCGAATGCCGATGACGTCGCGCTGTGGGCGCACGCCGATTTCGAGCGAGCGCTCGACGGCGCGGCCGCCGGCCTCGCGCATGCGCACGGTGACCTTGGCGTTGACCAGCTTGGTGGTCGACGGCAACTGGTCGATCGTGACCGGGAAAGTCGCCTTGCCGTCGTCGCCGACCACGGGGAGGTTGGCGAGAGGCGTCACGGTCGGCTCGCCCGACTGCTCGTCGGCCAGGCCGAAGGTGAAATCCTTGAAGCTGTCCCAGGTGCTTGTGGTCGACAGCGTCAGCTCGCCTTCAAGCGCGAGGCCCGCGGCCGGCGCGCCATAGAGAAAGCGGCCGTCGACGGTAGCGTTGGCAGTCTCGCCCTGGGCGATCTCCTTCTTGTCGGCGGTCAGGTCGAATTCGATGCGATCCGGCACGAAATCCTCGACCAGGAACATCTGGCTGGCGACCGGCGACTGCTTGGGATCGGTGTAGATCGACACCGTCCAGGTGCCGCGCATGGCGTTGGCCTCGAGCGGCAGGTCGACGGCGTGGCCGCCGGCCGACTCGCCATTGCTGATTATGCGGCGGTTCTCGACGCCGTCTGGACGTGTGAAGATAAAGGTCAGCGGCAGGTTCTCAACCGCTTTTGCCGCGCCGTCGCGGGCAAGGGCCGCGACATGCACGTCCTCGCCGGCGCGGTAGATGCCGCGCTCCGTCCAGGCATAGACGTCGAGCGCGCCCGGCGAGGCACGCCCCTCGACGCCGCGATCCGACAGGTCGAAGCCGGCCTTGCCCATGTCGAGGAAGACGAAGTCGTTGTCGCCCTGCTTGGCCATCAGCACGGCCGGCACCATACCGTTCTCGCCGCGGGTGAGGCCCGGATTGAAGACGGCGTGGCCCTCGGCGTCGGTGGTCGCCGTGCCGAGAATCTCGTTGTTTCTGGCAAGCATCGTCAGTTCGGCACCGGAGATCGGCTTGGCCGAGCCCAGCGAACGGGCAAAGACGTTGAGGCCGTCCTGGCCGGTATAGGTGGAAAGGCCGATATCTGAGACGACGAACCACTGCGTGGCGCGTGAACCATAGTCGTCGCTCTTGTCGTCGACCGGCTGCGCGGTCAGCACATAGACGCCGGGCTTGCGCTGCGGGATCGCCTCATCCACCGGGAACGAGGTGGTAACCTCCTTATTGAGATCATTGGCGATTTCGAGCGTGCCAGACCAGACGGGCGAGCCCATCTGGTCCGAAATGGTGGAGATGTCATAGCCGTCGAGCTGATGCAGGAACTGATAGCCGGACAGAAGCTGCGCCAGCGAACGATCGCCGATGCGATAGAGCGTCATCTTGGCGGCGTTCATGTTGACGGTGACGACCGGGATGCCTCGGCGCGCGCCGGCCGGCAGCACGAAGCTGTCGCCGGTGAAGCGGGCGGAGGGAGCGCGGTCCTGGACGTAGATTGACAGCACGACGGGCGCCGCGATCGTCTCGCCGATCGCCGACGGCAAGCCGGCGCGGAAGGTCACGTCATAATGCTGGCCGTGTTCCAGGCCTTCGACGCAGATCTGCTTGTCCTTGGCCTCGACGGCCTTGGGCGCCGCGTTATCGACCGTCACGAATTGCGAATAGTCGACCCCGGTCTTGACCAGTCCTTCGGAAAACTGGGCGCAGATGCGCGGCGAGGAGGAATCGGCGTCGACGGTGTGCTCGACGACGCGAAAGCCCTTGCGCGCCTTGAGGTCGGCATAGTCGGCCTGGACGGCAGGCGAGCTCACCAGCGCAAGGCTTGCCTCATAGGCCTGCAGCGAGGGCCGGTAGAGATCGCGCTTGTCGAGGCCGGCGCCAAGCAGCGCCAACGTCTCGGCTCGGGTCTTCGCCGTGCGCACCAGCTTGTAGGCGTTGAAGGCCGCCGAAGTGGCGTTCATCGGGAACGTCGAAGGTTCGGTGGTGTTCGACGCCGGCTGCACGGCAAGCGTCTCGCGCGCCAGCGCCAGCCACAGCGCGCCGTCATCGGGCAGCACCGAGACCGCGGCCTGGTATTTCTGCATGGCAAGGCGATGATCGCCGGTAAGCGATGCCTGCTCGGCGGCGGCCTGCAGGGCGGCAAGGCCTTCGGTCGGCTTGTCATAGGCCGGATCGGTCAGCTTATTGCGGAACTGCTGAGCCTGGTCGGCCATCCAGTTGGGGAAAAAGGCCAGTGCCGGCGGAGCGCCGATATCGGGATCGCCGTCAACATTCGCGACCTTGCCGGCGACGGCGCCGGTGAAGGATTTCAACTGGTTATAGTCGGATTTGAGAAAACACCATTTGGCCTTGGTGTTGTAGGTGAAGGCGCGGCAGGCGGGATCGCCGAGACATGCGGTCTTGCACTGGTCAAGGCTGACATTCTGCTCCGATCTGAGGTCGAAACCGAAATAGTCGGAATTATCGGTCGTCACGATTCGCCGGGCTTCGGCCGCAAAGGCCGCTCCGCCCAGGGCGAAAAAGATCAGAAGAAGGAAAGAGAGACCACGAGCCGCGCGCATTGCCATACCACCCTCCAGACATCGCCAGCGTCCGGGCATGATCAAGCCTCGTGCAGGCTTGTCAACGCCGGATCGCCGCAGGTTTATCACCCGCGAACGGTTTCCATGCCGGCCAAAGGCCGGTATTTCGACAGAACCTCTGTGAGACGGATCACACATTCTTGCGAAAATGCAAAAGGTGTGAATTCCAAGCCCGGTCTATTTCAGACAATTGGATTGTGGCCCCTTTACGAACGTTTCGGAACTTCATTCCAATTTTAGTTTTGTCGACTAGGTTGTCTTAATGCCGGCGCATGAAACGCAGATGTCAAAGGGGTTCGCGCCAGGGCGCGGGCTTCCGCGCGCCCTGCTTTTCGCGCTCGTCTGCTCGACCGTGCTGGCCGCAGAGGTACGGCAGGCAGCGGCTTTCGAGATTTTCGGCATCAAGCTTTGGGGCTCGTCCAAGGACGAGGATGCCGACATCGTCGATCCGCTGCGCTACTCGGTGACGATCAATGCGCCTGATGCCGACAAGGATCTGATCAAGAGGCTCGAAAACGCCTCGGCGCTGAAAAATGACGAGGATCATCCGGTGTCCGGATCGCTCGGCCTGATGGCCAAGGCGCGCGGCGACCGCGAACAGCTCGTCGCCGCCCTCTACGCCGATGCCCGCTACGAAGGCGTGGTCACCATCACGATCGAGGGCAAGTCGATCGACGAATTGCCGCCGGATGCCGAGTTCAAGGGGCCACAGCCCATTCCGGTGGTCATTACGGTTTCCCCCGGGGCGAAATTCACGCTTGGCAATATCCGGCTGAAGGGCGATGCGGCGGGGTTGGCGGCAGCCGATTTCGGCCTGATCGCCGGCGGCGATGCCGGTTCCGGCGCGGTGCTCAAGGCCGAAGTGCTGATCGTGCGGGCGCTGAAGGAAGAGGGCAGGCCGCTTGCCAAGGTCACGGACCGCGAGATCGTCGCCGAGCACGCCAGCTCGACGCTGGACGTGACGCTGACGGTGGCCGCCGGCCCGGTCGCCGGCTATGGCGACACGACGGTCGAGGGCACGGAAAAGGTCGATCGCGACTTCACTGAATACATGACCGGGCTGAAACGGGGCCAGCAATATTCGCCGCAGGAGATCGATGACGCGCGCGACCGGCTGCTCGGGCTCGAGGTCTTCAACAGCGTGACGATCAAGGAAGGCGACAGGCTCGACGCCAGCGGCAACATTCCGATCGGCGTCCAGGTGAGCGAGCGCAAGCCGCGCTATTTCGGCGTCGGCGGCAGCTTCTCGAACACGGAAGGCCTGGGGCTCGAAGGCTATTGGGGCCACCGCAACCTCTTCGGCCAGGCCGAGAAGCTGCGCATCGACGGCTCGATCAGCGGCATCGGCAGCAATAGCCTTTCCGCGCTCAACTACAATGCCGGCGTCATGTTCGAGAAGCCGGGCGTGCTCGGGCCGACGTCGAAGTTCTTCACCGGCGTCAAGACAGTTCTCGAACACCCCGATGCCTACGACCATTTCTCGGTCAAGGGCGACGTCGGCGTCTCCTACGACCTCGACAAGAAGCAGCGGGTCTCGGCCGAGTTCGACCTCGATTATTCGAAGATCACCGACGCCTTCGGCAAGCATACCTATCTGATCGCCAGCGTGCCGCTGCAATATGTCTATGACAGCCGCGACAACAAGCTGAACCCGACCAAGGGGTTCCGCTTCCTCGCTTATGCCGAGCCGAGCTACGACATAATGAACGGCGCGGCCTTCCTGAAGCTGAAGGGCGAAGGCTATGCCTACCAGTCGATCGACACGGCAAGCCGGTTCGTGCTCGCCGAGCGCGCGACGCTAGGCTCGATCGTCGGCACCGGGCTGCAGAACGTGCCGGCCGACCGGCGCTTCTATTCCGGCGGCGGCGGCTCGGTGCGCGGCTATGCCTACCAGGGCATCGGCCCGAAAGACATTGACGGCCAGCCGATCGGCGGTCTCTCCTTCTTCGAGACCTCGGTCGAGATGCGCATCGGCGTCACCGACACGATCGGCATCGTGCCCTTCGTCGATGCCGGCACGGTCTCGACCAAATCCTTTCCCGATTTCTCGAATGTGAAGGTCGGCGCCGGCGTCGGCCTGCGCTATATTACTCCCTTCGGGCCGTTGCGCATCGACGCTGCCGTGCCGCTCAACCGCGATCCGGGCGATCCGCATTTCGGCATTTATGCCGGCATCGGCCAGGCGTTCTGACGATGAAGATGGTCTGGCGCATCCTCCGTATCTGCCTCTACGCGCTGCTTGTGCTGCTCGTGGTGGCGATCGGCGCGCTTGTCGTTTTGACCGGCACCGAAGGCGGCCGGCAGAATCTCGCCGGCCTGATTTCGAAGATGGCTTCGAGCGAGGACCGCAAGGTGACGGTCAGCGGCATCGAAGGCATCTGGTCGGGCGCGCTCAGGGTGGACCATGTCGTGCTGGAAGACCGCGCCGGCCCCTGGATGGTGGCGCGCAAGGTGGCGCTCGACTGGTCGCCGACGGCGCTGCTCTCCTGGAATTTCAATGCCGACCGCTTTGCCGCCGAGCGCATCGAGCTGGCGCGGCTGCCGCAGCCAGGCCTGCAGCCGTCGCAAGGCGGCTCGTCCAGCCTGCCGGTGTCGATCGACGTGAAGCAGATCGACCTGCCGGAGATCGCGCTTGGACAGGAGCTTGCCGGCAGCGGCATCGCCGAGTTGGCCGCCAAGGGTTCGCTCAAGGCCGATCCGTCGCCGCTGGCGATCGAGAGCGTGCTCAACGTCAGCCGCCATGACGGCAAGCAAGGCAATGTCGACGCCAAAGTCCACTTTGCGCCGGCCGACAACAAGCTCGACCTCGACCTCAAGGCGTCGGAACCGGCCGGCGGCATCATCGCCAATTTGCTCAAGCTGCCGGATGCGCCGCCCGTCAACATCGTCGTTTCCGGCGGCGGGCCTTTGGCCAACTGGAGCGGCGTCGGCACCTTCATGGTCGACGGTCGGATCGTCAGCCAGTTGACCGGTCGGCACCAGCTCACCGACAAGGGCCGCCGCATCGAGGCCAAGGGCGACGGCCAGTTCGAAGGGTTCCTGCCGGAGAAGATAAAGGCTTTGTTTGCCGGCAAGACGAGCTTCGACCTCGCCGGAACGGCGACCGCGTCGGGTGGGATCGATATCGAGCAGGCCATCATAGAGAGCGATGCGGTGCACGGCACTGCAACCGGCAATGTCGATCCGAAGGGCGCCAGCGACCTGGCGGTCGAGCTCTCCGCCAAGAACAAGCCGGTCACCGTCGATGTCGGCAACAGCGCGGTTCCGATCCTGGTCGCGGTCGAAAAGGCCACGGTGCGCGCCTTCGGCGACGGCAAGGCGCCGATGGTCGATATCGGCACGTCGCTTACTTCGGTCGCCGTCGGCGGCACCCAGCTCAACAATATTACGGGCGAGATCCATTCCGACGGCTTCGACATCGAGACCGTTAACGGCCCGGTCGCCATCAAGCTCGCGGCCGCCGGCCTGAAGACCGATGTCGCGACGCTGGCGCCGCTGGTGACCGGCAAGCTCGCCGCGGATCTTTCCGGCACGATCAGCCGCGAGACCGTGACCATCGACAAAGGCACCTTGCGCAGCGATGCGCTCAATGCCGGGCTGACGGCAAATGTGGCGCTGGCCGATTTGTCGATGACGCTGAAGATGAATGCCGACGCCGTCTCGAAGGCATTGCCGCCGCAGATCAGCTCGCTGCTTGGCGAGCGGGTGAAATTCTCGGCCACCGCCACGCGCGATCCGCAAGGGGCGTTCGCCGCCAATTCGCTGGAGATCAGTTCCGGCTCGCTTAGCGCCAGCGGTACCGGCAGCATGCAAGGATCGGATATCCAGGCCAGCGTCAAAGGCACGTTGGGCGATGTCTCGCCACTGTCGTCGCTCGCCGGCACGCCGCTTGCCGGCGGGGTCAATTTCGCGCTGACCACGAGCGGTCCGCGCTGGGCGCCTGATTTCTCCGTTTCAGCAGACAGCGCCAGCCTGACGGCCGCCGGCCGCACGGTGAAGGACATCAAACTCTCGGCCAAGGGCAAGGCCGACATCGCCAACCCGTCCGCTGAAATCTCGCTGACCGGCAGCGCCGAGGGGCAGGCGCTAGACATCGCAGCCTCGCTGGTGACGGCCGACGGCAAGCGCTCGATCAGGGGTCTTAGCCTTGCGCTTGGCAACAACAAAGTCTCGGGCGATCTTGCGCTCGACGACAAGTTCCTGCCGCTCGGCACGCTGACGCTTGCCGTGCCCGACATCGGACCGCTCGCGGCGCTCGCGAATCAGAGCGCGACCGGCGATATCAACGGCACGATCGCCTTCGCCAAGGACGGCGAGGCGCCGACCGTCACCGTAAATGCGACCAGCACGTCGATCGCGCGCGGCGATCTGGCGGCGAAAGCCATCACCGTCAACGCGCTGATCGCCAACTACCTGAAAGGGCCGGCGATCTCAGGCACGATCAAGGCCGATAGCGTGACCTCCGGCGGCACGGTCATCAGCGGCATCAGCATCGACTTGAAGCGCGACGGCGATTGGACCAACTTTACCGGCGGCGCCACCGCGTCCGGCATTCCGGCCACCGCCACCGGCCGGGTGAAGATCGCCAACGGCACGACGAGCGTGGAAATCGCTTCCGGCGAGGCGACGGTGCGCGGCATCAAGGCGGCCATCGCCGAGCCTTCCAGCATCTCCATCGCCAATGGCGTGACCGCCATCGAGAAGCTCGCGCTCAATCTCGGCGGCGGCTCGGCGACGGTTTCCGGCAGCGCCGGTCAGGCCCTGGACCTGACGGCAAACCTCACCAATCTCCCGTTGGCGCTCGCCAATGATTTCGTGCCGGGCCTCGACGGGGCCGGAACGCTGGAGGGCACGGCACACGTCACGGGTCCATCGTCCAATCCCGACGTTCAGTTCAACGCGAAGGTGGCGGGCGCCGAGACCAGCCAGACCCGCCAGGCCGGACTCGGGCCGCTGGATCTGGACGCCGCCGGCAGCTACACGCTGGAGGGCGGCGTCGCCCTGGACCACGCCACGCTTTCGGGCGAAGGGATTTCAGGCAAGGCCGCCGGCACCCTCAACCCGAACGGCGCCAGCGATTTCTCCTTCGACCTTACCTCGTCCGGAGCCAGCCTGCCGTTGACAGTCGGCAGCGCCCAAAGCCCGGTCAAGATCGCCGTCCAGTCCTTGTCGGCAAAGATGGCGGGCGAAAGCACGCAAGCACGGCTCGATGTGTCCGCGATCCTGCCTTCCATTGCCGCCAGCCAGGCGACGGTCGACGGCCTCACACTGGCGCTGCATTCGGATGCCTTCGACCTCAAGGGGCGGGCAGGTCAGGTTTCCGGCACGGTGTCGGTGGACAGGATCGGCCTCGACAATCCGATGATCGCGCCGCTGATCGCCGGCAAGGTCACGGCGAAAGTCAATGGCCGCCTGACGACCGATGCCGTCGCCGTCAATAGCGGCTCGATCACCAGCGATGCGCTCGACGGCCAGGTCGCCGGCCGGATATCGCTGGGCGACGGTTCGGTCGACCTCAACATGAAGGCCAATGTCGCCTCTTCAGCCTTGCCGGCGGCGGTGCGGGGCATGCTTGGCGAGAGCGCTGCGTTGAGCGCCGTGCTGAAGCGCGATGCCAATGGCAATGTCAATGTCGACGGGCTGAAGCTGAATTCCGGCGCGCTTGGCGCCGACGGGCAGGCGAGCCTTGCCGACGGCAAGCTGGCCGCCGGGATCAGAGGCGCGTTGAGCGATGTTTCGGGGCTGTCGAAAGACGCCAAGGGCGCCATCGCCTTTGCCTTGAACGCGCAAGGCCCGGTCACCACGCCGGACTTGTCGATGACGGTGAGCAGCGACCGGCTTTCGGTGGCGGCGCGCGAGATCACCGGGCTGAAGCTGACGGCCAGCGGCAAGGCCGATGCCGCCAATCCGGCGGCCAATGTTGAGCTCACCGGCAACGTCGCCGGGCAGAACCTGCAAGGCAGCGCGGTGCTCGCCACGACCAATGGCAGCCGCGCGATCAACGGGCTTTTGCTGTCGCTCGGTCCGAACAAGATTTCCGGCGATCTCACTCTCGACGATGCCTTCGTGCCGGTCGGCACCGTTTCGCTCGACTTGCCCGATATCGGGCCGCTGGCCGCGCTGGCGCTGGAAAAAGCCGAGGGCAATGTGCGCGGCACGATCGCTTTTACCAAGGCAGGCAATGGACCCAATGTCGCGGTCAAGGCGAACACCTCCGAGATCAAGCGCGGCGATCTCTCCGCCAGGAATGTCGCCATCGACGCGCAGATCGCGAATTACATGGCAGCACCGGTTATTGCCGGCACGGTGCGCGCCGAGAGCGTGACTTCCGGCGGCACGGCCGTCACCGGTATCGATGTCAATCTCAAGCGCGACGGCGACTGGACCGGATTCTCCGGCGGCGCCACCGTCAAGAATATCCCGGCGAAGGCAGCCGGCCGGGTGAGGATCGCCAACGGCACGACGACCGTCGAGCTCGCGTCGGGCCAGGCGACGGTGCAGGGCATCAAGGCCGCGATCGCGCAGGCCTCGACCGTGACCATCGCCAACGGGGTGACGACGCTCGACCGGCTGGTGCTGAATCTCGGCGGCGGCACGGCGACGGTGACAGGCAAGGTCGCGCAGACGCTCGACATCAACGCCAATCTGGCTCGGGTGCCGATCTCGCTCGCCAACAGTTTCTCGCCGGGCCTCGATGCAGCCGGCACGGTCTCGGGCAGGGTCAAGGTCACCGGCGCGCCGGCGACCCCTTCGGCGGCCTTCAACATCGATGCTTCCGGCGTGCAGACCTCGCAGACGCGCGGCGCCGGCCTCGGCGGCATGAATGTGTCGTCGTCGGGAACCTTCGCCGGCAACAAGCTCGCCTTCGACGCCAACATCAGCGATGGCGCCGGCCTCGGCCTCAAGGGCGGCGGCACGGTGGCGACGGCAGGCACGCCCACCTTGGCGCTCGATTTCAGCGGCAAGGTGCCGTTTTCCTTCCTTGCTGCCAAGCTCGCCGCGCAAGGTCTGGCGCTCAACGGCACTGCCAATGTCGATGTGCAGGTGCGCGGTCCCGCATCCGCGCCGGTGATCAGCGGCAAAGTCACGACATCCGGCGCGCGCCTTATCGATGCGCGTTCCGGCCTGGCGGTCAACGATATCGCCGCCGATGTCTCGATTGGCGGCGGCGTCGCCAGGATCAATCGCTTGACCGGAAAGCTGTCGACGCGCGGCAGCCTGTCGGCCAGCGGCACGGTGGGCATCACGCCGGCGCAAGGCTTTCCGGCCGACCTGTCGATCAAGCTCACCGATGGCCGTTATACCGACGGCCGGGTGGTGACCGCCAATCTCGGCGGCGACCTGACCGTCAAGGGGCCGCTGGTCTCGGCGCCGGTGATCGCCGGCACCGTCAACCTGGCGAGGACGGTCATCACCGTTCCGGACAAGCTGCCGGGGTCGCTTTCGGAACTCAACGTCAAACACAAGAACGCGCCTCGCGCCGTGCGAGCACAGGACAAGGCGCTGCGCCCGCCGACGTCCAGCGGCAGCAGCAAGGGCGGCAGCGGCCTGACGCTTGACGTGACGGTCAACGCGCCGAACCAGATATTCATCCAGGGCAGGGGCGTCGACGCCGAGCTCGGCGGCTCGCTCAAACTAACCGGGACGGCGTCGTCACCGCAGGCCGTGGGCACTTTCACCTTGCAGCGCGGACGGCTAACGATCCTTGCAAAACGGCTGACATTCACGGACGGCACGGTCGGGTTCCAGGGATCGCTGGTGCCTTACCTCAATCTCACCGCGACCACGACGACAAGCAGTGCCACCGTGACAATCGTGGTTTCCGGCGAGGCGACCGATCCGAAATTCAACTTCTCCTCGGTGCCGGCGCTGCCGCAGGACGAGGTCCTGGCGCAGCTCATCTTCGGTCAATCCATGTCCAGACTATCACCGCTGCAGATCGCCCAGCTCGCCGATGCCGCCGCGCAATTAGCAGGCGCCGGCGGCACGACCTCGCTGCTCGACAACCTGCGCAACGCAATCGGCGTCGACGACCTCGACGTGACGACGGACGAGAAGGGCGGCACCGCGGTCTCGGCCGGCAAATACCTTAACGACCGCACCTATGTGACCATACAGAAGGGCGACAAGCCAGGCTCCGGCAAGGCCACGATCGACCTTAATGTCGGTCGTGGCGTGAAGCTGCGCGGCGAGGCCAATGATGCCGGCGAAGCCAAGGGCGGCGTCTTCTACGAACGCGAATATTGAGGCCGCGCCGGCGCTTCTGTGTTTGCCCAGCAGGCGGGCGGGGCCGTTATCCGTATAAAATGTATTGATTTAATCGCCCAACGATTTTTTGGGAAATCCGCCTCGCGATAACAAATTTGCGTCAAGACTGTCGCTAACGCGCGAACCGGGTTGTAGCCAAAGATGCACATTCCCTGGCATGTTCCTATTCCACACCGTGTTTTGACATCACGGTCTGGATGCGGAATGTTACAAGGCGGAAAGCCAACAATGGGAGTAAGTCATGGCAATCTATAAGAGCAATGGTGATCGTGTTCCCGATCACATCCTGAAAATGGCTGAAGAGGCCAAATCGGGCGGCGTGGACCGCCGCGAATTCCTGGCTTTGGCCAGTGTCTTCGGCGCATCGACCGCAATGGCCTATGGCATGCTCGGCCTCGCCGCGCCGACCCCGGCCCGGGCCGAGGACGTGCAGGGCAAGAAGGGCGGCGTGCTCAAGGTCGCGATGTCGATCAAGGATCCGAAGGATCCGCGCACCGCCGACTGGTCCGAAATCTCCAATGCCGAGCGCCAGGCGCTCGAGCCGCTGGTGAAATACACGAAGGAATATACCTTCGCGCCCTACCTCCTGGCGAGCTGGGACATCAACGACGATGCCACCGAATACACGCTGCATGTGCGGCCGGGCGTCGAATGGAACAACGGCGACAAGTTCACCGCCGACGACGTGATCCACAATTTCACCCGCTGGGCGGATAAGGGCGCGGAAGGCAACTCGATGCCTGGCCGCCTCGGCAGCCTCGTCGACGACACGACCAAGAAGCTGCGCGAAGGCTCCGTCGTCAAGGTCGACGACATGACCGTCAAGCTCAAGCTGACCAAGCCCGACATCGCCATCATCCCGAACCTTTGCGACTATCCGGCGCTGGTCGTGCACAAGACCTTCGACGAGAAGGGCGCCAACTTCAAGAACTGCCCGATCGGCACCGGTCCGTTCGAGCTCGTCTCCTATGACGTCGGCCAGAAGGTGGTCTACAAGCGCCGCACGACCGGCAAATGGTGGCAGGGCGAGGCCTTCCTCGACGGCGTCGAGTTCATCGATTACGGCACCGATCCGGCCGCGACCGTCTCGGCCTTCGAGTCGGGCGAAGTCCAGACCAACCACGAAACGACCGCCGACTACATCAAGATCATCGCCGACGTCGGCGCTCCGGTCTCGGAAGTCGTGACGGCTGCCACCGTGGTGTCGCGCTTCAACGTCACCCACAAGCCTTATGACGACCAGAAGGTTCGCCAGGCGATGTTGCTTGCCGTCGACAATGCCACCGTGCTGCAGCTCGGCTACGGCAATGCCGGCACGCCGGCGGAAAACCACCACGTCGCGCCGATCCATCCGGAATATGTCAAGCTGCCGGAGGTCAAGCGCGATATCGCCAAGGCCAAGCAGATGCTGACGGAAGCGGGCGCGATCGATTTCGAGCACGAGCTGATCAGCAACGACGAGGACTACCACAAGAACACCACGGACGCGATCGCCGCCCAGCTGCGCGAAGCCGGCATCAAGGTGAAGCGCACCGTGCTGCCGAGCTCGACCTTCTGGAACGACTGGACGAAGTATCCGTTCTCGGAAACCAACTGGAACATGCGCCCGCTGGGCATCCAGGTGATCGCCATCGCTTACCGCTCCGGTGAAGCGTGGAACGAGACGGCCTACGCCAATCCGGACTTCGACAAGAAGGTGAACGAGGCGCTCGGCATTGCCGATGCGGAGAAGCGCAAGGTTGTGATGAAGGATATCGAGCAGACCCTGCAAGAGTCCGGCATCATCATCCAGCCCTACTGGCGCAAGCTCTACATCAATATCAAGCCCGAGGTGAAGAACCACTCGATGCACCCCACCTACGAGCACGACTTCGGCAAGGTTTGGCTCGACCAGGCGTGATCCATAGCGCGATGGATACGAGGGGCTGCGGCCCCTCGTATTTGCAGCTTCGTCGCCGTTGCATATCCTGCAGCGGTGGCGGGGCGTTCATCCGCTTTTCGAAACAGGGTTGAACCTATCTGACCCCAACCCGGCCGGCAGGGGGGCACATGTTCTCATTCATCGCCAGACGCATCGGCACGATACTGCTCACGATGCTGTGCCTGACGCTGGTCGTCTTCTTCCTCGTCAATCTCGAGCCCAATCTGAAGAAACTGGCGATCAGCCAGACCGAGATGCATACGCCCGCCGACCAGCTCGAAAGCTGGCTGGTCAATCATGGCTACCGGCAGAACTTCTTCGTGCGCTACGGCCAGTGGCTGGGCGTCTTGCCGAAGCATCCGATCACCGATCCGGCGACCGGCAAGACGACGCAACGCTTCTCCTTCTGCAACGACCCGGTCGAGCCGACATTCTCGGGGGTCCTGCAGGGCGATTTCGGCTGCTCGACCAAGTTCAAGACGACGGTCGCAGCCAAGCTGTTCCCGGCCCTCGGCGCCACCGGATTGCTGATGTTTTGGGTGCTGGCGGTGATGGTGCCGATCTCGCTGCTGATCGGCATTCTCGCCGGCATGCGCGAAGGCTCGCGCACCGACCGTGTGCTGTCGGTGGCCTCGATCGCCTCGACGGCGACGCCCGAATATGTGTCGGGCGTCATCTTCACCGTCATCTTTGCATCCTGGCTCGGCTGGCTGAACGGCTCGGCGGCGTCCGCCAGCCAGGGCATAACCTTCTACAATTTCACGCTGCCGGTGATCACGCTGGCGATCTACGGCATCGGCTATATCGCGCGCATGACACGCGCCTCGATGGTCGAGGTGATGACGCAGCAATATATCCGCACCGCCCGGCTGAAGGGCCTGTCCTTCAGCAGCGTGGTCATCAAGCATGCGTTGCGCAACGCGCTGATCGCGCCCTTCACCGTCATCATGCTGCAGTTCCCATGGCTGCTCACCGGCGTCGTCATCGTCGAGGTGATGTTCCGCTACCAGGGTTTCGGCTACACGCTGGTCGAGGCCGCCGGCAACAACGACATCGACCTGCTGCTCGGCTGCTCGCTGGTCTCGGTGTTCATCGTGCTGATCACGCAGCTGATTTCCGACGTCGGCTACGCGTTTCTCAATCCGCGTATCAGGGTTCAGTAGGGGCAGGGGCCGATGCAAACCGAATATATCAGCGCCTTCGACGTGGTTATCGGCGTGCTCTGGCGGTTCTGGCCGGTGTGGGTCGGGCTCATCCTGGTGATGGGCGCCAGCTTTACCTACAAGAAGCGGCTCGGGCTCTACGGCCAGCTCTTCGACAGCGGCGTCGGCATCGCCGGGGTCTTCATCTGCCTGTTCTGGCTGTTCACGGCGATCTTCGCCTCCACCATCTCGCCCTTCGATCCGCTGGCGCAGGTCTCGGTGATGAAGGACACGCTGCCCGGGGCGATCGAGCCGGCGTCGAAGCTCGTCTATTATTTCGGCGGCGACAAGCTTGCCCGCGACGTGTTCTCGCGCATGGTCTATGGCAGCCAGATCGTGCTGATCATCGCGCCGGCCGCCACCGGCTTCGCGCTGATGGTCGGCATCACGCTCGGCCTGCCGGCCGGTTATTATGGCGGCAAGATCGACACGCTCTTGTCGTTCCTTGCCAATCTGGTGCTGGCCTTCCCGGTCATCCTCTTGTTCTACTTGCTGGTGACGCCGGGCATCATGGACACGCCGATCCCCTATGGGATGGCGGGGCTGTTCTTCCTGTTCCCGATCATCTTCTTCTGCGTGCTGTTCTGGACCCGCTACAAGAACCGGCCGGACCGCCTCTATATCCTGCTCGGCATCACGCTGGTCCTGGGCGGCTGGATCTATACGGGCCTCGTCTTCGACAAGGATCCGCTCCACATCGTCCACATCGATCCCAACCAGCTCAACATCTTCGTGGCGGTGGTGTTCGCCTCCAGCCCGGGCGTGTTCCGCATCGTGCGCGGGCTGACCATGGACATCAAGACGCGCGACTATGTGGCGGCGGCGCAGACGCGCGGTGAATCGCCCTGGTACATCATGCTGTGGGAGATCCTGCCCAATGCGCGCGGTCCGCTGATCGTCGATGCCTGCCTGCGCATCGGCTACACGACGATCCTGCTCGGAACGCTCGGTTATTTCGGCCTGGGCCTGGCGCCGGAAAGCCCCGATTGGGGCACAGCGATCAAGGATGCCAGCCGCCTCTTGCGGTCCTTCATCCACCCGGCGCTGCCGCCGACGATCGCGCTGATGTCGTTCGTGCTGGGGCTGAACCTGTTGGCGGATTCGCTGCGTGAACAGTCGATGAAAGATTGATGGCGGGGTTTTCGGCCCCATCTTCCAAGGACCAAGGATTGGAGCGACCCATGAACGAGGCAGTTCGAGATCCAGCCAAGGCGACCAGTCAGCCGATCATCGAGATCGAGAACCTCTCGATCTCCTTCTTCACCCGCAAGGGCGAGATCCCGGCCGTGATGGATTTTTCCTGCACGGTCATGCCGGGCGAGGCGATGGGCATCGTCGGCGAGTCCGGCTGCGGCAAGTCGACCGTGTCGCTCGGCATCATGCGCGACCTCTCCAACATCGGGAAGATCGTCGGCGGAAAGATCAAGTTCCAGGGCAAGGACATGGGCGAGCTCTCCGAGGATGAGCTGCGCTCGATCCGCGGCAACAAGATCGCCATGATCTACCAGGAGCCGATGGCGAGCCTCAATCCGGCGATGAAGATCGGCCAGCAGCTGATGGAAGTGCCGCTGATCCACGACAGGGTGTCGAAGGAAGAGGCGTACAACCGCGCCCTTGAGATGGTGCGGGCGGTGAGGCTGCCCGATCCGGAGCGCATGATGCGCTCCTATCCGCACCAGCTTTCCGGCGGCCAGCAGCAGCGCATCGTCATCGCCATGGCGCTGCTTTCCAAGCCGGCGCTCTTGCTGCTCGACGAGCCGACGACGGCGCTCGACGTCACCGTCGAGGCCGGTATCGTCGAGCTGGTCAAGGGTCTGGGCGAGAAGTTCGGCACCTCGATGATTTTCGTGTCGCACAATCTCGGCCTTATCCTCGAGACCTGCGACAAGATCACGGTGATGTATTCGGGCGAGGCGGTCGAGACCGGCAAGATCGAGGACGTGTTCGACCGGATGCGCCACCCCTACACGCAAGGGCTGTTCCGTTCGATCCCGCTGCCTGGCGCGGACAAGAACTCACGGCCGCTGATCTCCATTCCTGGACAGTTGCCGCTGCCGCATGAGCGGCCGAAGGGCTGCAATTTCGGGCCGCGCTGCCACCATTTCGTCGAGGGCGTCTGCAACGCCGCGGAAATCCCGATGATCCCGGTCGAGGGCCATGAGGGCCATTTCTCGCGCTGCGTGCGGTTCAACGAGATCGACTGGGAGGCGCTGCCCCCCGGTGCCAAGAAGGTCAACGAAAAGGTCGAGCCCGGCGCGCCGGTGCTCAAGATCGACGACCTCAAGAAATACTACAAGGTCGGCGGCAGCGAGGTGTTCGGCTCCAGCGAAGGCCGCGTCGTCAAGGCCAACGAAACGATCTCGTTCACCGCGCGCGAATCCGAGACGGTCGCAATCGTCGGTGAATCCGGCTGCGGAAAATCGACGCTCGCCAAGGTGTTGTTGGGCCTCGAGACCGCAAGCTCCGGCACCGTGACGCTGGGCAACAAGGAGATCCAATCGACCGGCATCGAGCGCCGCAATGTCGAGACGGTGTCTTCGATCCAGATGGTGTTCCAGAATCCGTTCGACACGCTGAACCCCAGCCACACGGTCGGCTCGCAGATCATCCGCACGCTGGAGAAGTTCAAAGTCGGCAGGACAGTCGCCGAGCGGCGCCAGCGGATGCTGGAACTGCTCGACCTGGTGAAGCTGCCGCGCGCCTTCGAAACCCGCAAGCCGCGCCAGCTGTCGGGCGGGCAGAAGCAGCGTATCGGCGTTGCGCGCGCCTTTGCCGGTGACGCCAAGGTGGTGGTGGCCGACGAGCCGGTCTCGGCGCTCGACGTCTCGGTGCAGGCGGCGGTGACCGAGTTGTTGATGGACATCCAGCGCAAGAACAAGACGACGATGCTGTTCATCAGCCACGATCTGTCGGTGGTGCGCTATATCGCCGACCGCGTCGTCGTCATGTATCTCGGCTACATCGTCGAGCAGGGGACGACCGACCAGATCTTCTCGCCGCCCTACCACCCCTATACCGAGGCATTGCTGTCGGCGATCCCGATCGCCGACACCAGCGTGGTCAAGAAGCATATCGTGCTGGAAGGCGACATCCCGTCGGCGATGAACCCGCCGACCGGCTGCCCGTTCCAGACGCGCTGCGGCTATAAGAAGCTGGTGCCCGACAATCTGTGCGAGACCAAGGTGCCGCCGGTGAAGAACCTCGGCGACGGCCATATGAGCCTTTGCTGGCTTGCCGACGACGTGCTGGCCAAGATGGAGCCGGTCATCAAGTTCGACAAGGAACATGCCGCGCATGAGGGCGTGCCGGATGATGCGCCGCACGGCGAGGGGCCGGGCTTTGCCGGTTCGCCGCCGCAGCGCCCCGACGGCAAGAACGCCAGCGCGGAGGCCGATGCGACCGGAGAGGGCGTCGAAAACGACGAGGTGCTCAAAGCCCGTCGCCACGAAGTGCGCGACGAGGATTCGGAAACCGGTGTTTCAAGGCCGAAGGACACGACAAGGCGGCACTAGACCGTGATGGCGTTTCGTTGAATCGCCATCACGGTCTAACTCTTTGTTGGAGCATGATCTTCATCCGAAACCCGGTTCCACTTTCGGGATCATGCTCTGACCCCGAAGGGTGCTAACTGCCGCACTGCCGAATCTGCGCGGCGTAATCGCGCGCCATCTGATCGGTGGCGCGTGCGTAGCCTTGAACGCCGGCGTCGCCCCGGTTGCCGCGGCCGTAGGCGGTCCAGCCGAGATAATAGGCCAGATAGAGATTGTAGGTGTCGTTGCGGGCGACGCTGAACGTATCGGCCGTTTTTGAGTGATACCAGCCGACGAAATCGATGGCGTCGGCAAAGCGCGTGCGGCGCGCCGTCCAGTTTCCGGTCTCGCTTTGATATTGCGACCATGTGCCGTCGAGCGCCTGCGAGTAGCCGGTGGCGCTCGAGACATGCGTCCACGGGATGAAGCCGAGCAGCTTGGTGCGCGGCGGGCGGGCATTGCTCTTGAAGCCGGATTCCTTGCGCACTGTCGCCATCAGCACGGGGACGGGAACGCCGTATTTCTGCTCGGTCCGCTCGGCGGCGGACTGCCAGTTGTCGAACCAGCCGTCATTCTGGTCGAAGACCGCGCAGACGTTGTTGATATGACTGGGCGCCGTCGCGCAGGCCGAAAGCGCCAGCAGCACGGAGATAGCGACAATTTTACTAAAACTCGACCTACGCATTGGAAGACGAATAGGCCGAAATCATAAAGGGAGTGTTGCGCGCTTCCTTAACGCGGGGCGCGGGAAGCGCGAAAAACCGAATATCGATATTGCGACTGTTTGCGTCGCCATTCTTTTCGTCGATTTTGAAAAATGCCGCCTTGGCTAAAATCACGCCGGCAAATGGCGAATTCCTGACAGCCCGCATGCGATGCCGGCGCTCTGATGCGGGCATGAGCGAACCAAGACGCAAGCGCGGCGCCGAGCGCACCAGCAACCGGGGACCAGCCGCCATCCCGCAACTGCCGGCGCGGCGGGTGGAGAATCCCTATCCGCCCATGGCGCTGCTGTCGGCCAACCAGATCGAAGCCATCCACCAGGCATCGATGCACATACTGGAGAATTTCGGCATCGAGGTGATGAGCGCACGCGCCCTGTCGCTGTTCGACCGCGCCGGCGCCAAGGTCGACCACGGCTCGATGAACGTGCGCGTCGATCGCGGCATGATCGAGGAGGCGCTGAAGTCGACGCGCTCGGCCTATACGCTGACGCCCCGAAACCCAGACCACGCCATTCATCTTGGCGGCAGCACCATCAACTTCACACTCGTCGCCGGGCCGCCCAATGTGCACGACATGGAGCGCGGCCGTCGCGCCGGCAATCTTGCGGATTATTCGGACCTTGTGCGGCTGGCGCAGCATTTCAACTGCATCCACATGCTGGGCAACCAGGTCTGTGCCCCGGTCGAGCTGCCGGCGAACACCAGGCATATGGACACCTATTTCGCCAATCTGACGCTGACCGACAAATGTTTCCACGTCTCGGCGATTGGGCGGGGCAGGGCGCTCGACGGCATCGAGATGATGGCGATCGCGCGCGGGCTGACGCTTGAGCAGATGGGAGAGGATCCCGGCGTCACCACCATCATTTCGGTCAACTCGCCGCGCCGCTTCGACGAGATGATGGCCGAAGGGCTGATGACCATGGCCGAATACGGGCAGTCGGTGGCGGTGACGCCGTTCACGCTGATGGGGGCGATGAGCCCGGTGACGTTGGCCGGTGCGCTGGCGCAGCAGAATGCCGAAGCGCTGTTCGGCATCGTGCTGACGCAGCTGGTGCGTCCGGGGGCACCGGTGATGTATGGCGCCTTCACCTCCAATGTCGACATGAAGTCGGGCGCGCCGGCCTTCGGCACGCCGGAAAACACCAAAGCCAACATCGCTTCGGGACAGCTGGCGCGGCGCTACAGATTGCCTTATCGCACGACGCCGGGCTCCGCCTCCAATGCCGCCGATGCGCAAGGCGCCTACGAGACGCTGATGGCCTTGTGGGGCGCGGTGCTCGGCCACGGCAATCTCGTCTACCATGCCGCCGGCTGGCAGGAGGGCGGGCTGACAGCCTCGTTCGAAAAGCTCATCATTGACGTCGAGATGATCCAGCACATGATGGAATTCTTGCGGCCGATCGTCGTCGACGAGGCGGAGCTTGCGGTGGAGGCGCTCGGCGCGGTGCCGACCGGCGGCCATTTCTTCGGCGAGCCGCACACGCTGGAGCGCTACGCCACCGCCTTCTACCAGCCGATGCTTTCCAACTGGCAGAATTACGAGGCATGGCAGGAGGCGGGCGCCCTCGACACGACGGCGCGCGCGACGCGGCTGTGGAAGAAGGCGCTGGAGGAGTATGTCCAGCCGGCGATGGATCCCGCGGTGCGCGAGGCGCTCGAAGCCTATATGGCGCGCCGCAAGGAAGCGATCGGGCAGGGTGAGCCGTGAGGGAACAGCTTCCCATCCTGATTCATTTCAATCTCTCAACTCACTGAACCAACGAGAAAAGTCCATGAAGTCGCATGCAAAGGTCGTGGTCATCGGCGGCGGTGTCGTCGGATGCTCGGTGCTGTTCCATCTTGCCCGCCATGGCTGGACCGATGTCGTGCTTCTGGAGCGCGACGAGCTGACTTCCGGCTCGACCTGGCACGCGGCCGGCGGCATGCACACCATCAACGGCGACCCCAATGTCGCCAAGCTGCAGAAATACACGATCTCTCTCTACAAGGAGATCGAGGAACTGTCGGGGCAGGCCACCGGCGTACATCTCACCGGCGGCGTGCTTCTGGCGGCGACGGAGGCGCGGCTCGACTGGCTGCGCGGCGTGGTGTCCAAGGGCCGCTATCTCGGCATCGACCTCGAGGTGATCTCGGCCAAGGAAGCGGCGGAATTGATGCCGCTCATCGATCCCAGCCAGTTTGTCGGCGCCGTGCGCAACAAGGAGGACGGCCATCTCGACCCCTCCGGCGTGACGCATGCCTATGCCAAGGCGGCGCGGAAACTGGGGGCCGAGGTGGAGCGCTTCACCAAGGTCGAGGACATCGTGCGCCGTCCCGACGGGCTGTGGCGGATCATCACCAACAAGGGCGATATCGTTGCCGAGCACGTCGTCAATGCCGGCGGTCTGTGGGCGCGCGAGGTCGGCCGCATGGTCGGGCTCGAACTGCCGGTTCTGGCCATGGAGCACATGTACCTGATCACCGAGGACATGCCGGAGGTCGCCGACTGGAACAAGAAGACCGGCACCGAGGTCATCCATGCCGTCGACTTCGACGGCGAGCTCTATCTGCGCCAGGAACGCGGCGGCATGCTGATGGGCACTTACGAGAAGGCCAACAAGGTCTGGTCCGAGTTCCAGACGCCCTGGAATTTCGGCCATGAGCTTTTGGAGCCGGACATCGACCGCATCGCGCCGTCGCTCGAAGTCGGCTTCCGCCATTTCCCGGCCTTCCAGAAGACCGGCATCAAGCAGATCATCAATGGCCCCTTCACCTTCGCGCCGGACGGCAATCCGCTGGTCGGTCCGGTGCGCGGCCTGCCCGGCTTCTGGGTCGCCTGCGGCGTCATGGCCGGTTTCAGCCAGGGCGGCGGCGTGGGGCTCGCGCTCTCCAACTGGATGATCGAGGGGGATCCGGGCGCCGACATCTGGGCTATGGACGTGGCGCGCTACGGCGACTGGGCGACTATGGCCTATACCAACGCCAAGGTGCGCGAGAATTATTCGCGTCGTTTCTCGATCCGCTTCCCGAATGAGGAACTGCCGGCCGGGCGGCCGCTGAAGACGACGCCGGTCTATGACACGCTGTCGGCCAAGGGCGCGCAATGGGGCGTGTCCTATGGGCTCGAAGTGCCGCTCTGGTATGCGCCGGAAGGCGTCAAGGACGAGTTTTCCTGGCGGCGCTCGACCGACTTCGACCATGTTGCAAAGGAAGTCGCGGCGGTACGCGACGGCGTCGGCCTGTCGGAGATCTCGAACTTCGCCAAATACAAGGTGACGGGCGAGGGCGCGGCCGCTTGGCTCGACCGCATGCTTGCCTGCAGGCTGCCAAAGCGCGGCCGCATGACCCTGGCGCCGATGCTGAAGGAAGACGGCAGGCTGATCGGCGATTTCACTTTAGCCAATATTGACGACGGCGAATGGTTCATCGCCGGCTCCGGCATCGCCGAGCAGTACCACATGCGCTGGTTCGAGGCGCATCTGCCGAAGGACGGCTCGGTGCAAATCGAGGCGCTGGGCCAAAAGCTCGCGGGTCTCGCCATCGCCGGGCCGAAGGCCAGGGAAGTGCTCGCCAAAGTCACCCGCGCCGACGTTTCCAGTGAGGCGTTCCCCTTCATGGCGGTTGCGCGGATGGATATCGGCATGGTGCCTTGCCTCGTCGGCCGCGTCAGCTACACCGGCGATCTCGGCTACGAGATTTGGGTGGCGCCCGAATATCAGCGCGCCGCATACCAGGCGCTGCTGGCCGCGGGCGAAGCGTCAGGCATCGGCCTGTTCGGCTCGCGCGCGCTCAATGCGCTGAGGCTCGAGAAGAACTATGGCTCATGGGCGCGCGAGTACCGGCCGATCTATGGGCCGCTTGAGGCCGGGCTCGACCGCTTCGTCGCCTATGGCAAGGACGCCGATTTTATCGGCAAGGAAGCAGCACTTGCCGAGCGCAAAGAGGGCGGCAGCCTCAGGCTGCGCGCCTTCATCGTCGAGGCCACCGATGCCGATGTGATCGGCGACGAGGCGATCTGGCATGACGGCGTCGTGCGCGGCTGGGTCAGCTCGGGCGGCTATGCACATCACTCGAAGAAGTCGGTCGCGATGGGCTATGTGCCCAAGGAGATCGCCGACAGACCGGACGGTTTCGAGATCGAGATCCTCGGCAAGCGCCATGCGGCGCGCATCCAGGCGGCGCCGCTGTTCGACGCCAATTTCGAGCGGATGCGCGGCTAGAGCAATTCCAGGAAAGATGCGAAGCGGTTTTTCGTCCGGAATTGCGTCAAAACAAAAAACCTCCAGACGCGCACCCTTCGATGCTTCAGGCGCTGCGGCGGTTATCCAGTGCGAAGGCGCCGGACCCGGCGAAGATCAGATAGAGGAAGATGAAGCAGAAGGAGATCGCCGAGTCGCCGCCGTTGTTGACGGGGAAGAAGTCGCGCGGGAAGTGCGCCATGAAATAGGCGATCGCCATTTCGCCGGCCAGGAGGAATGCGACCGGGCGGGTGAAGAGGCCGAGCGCCAGCAGGATGCCGCCGGCGAATTCGAGAATGCCGGCAGCCGTCGTCAGCCCAGTGAGGACGTGCGGTTCGGCGCTGACCGGGAAGTTGAACAGTTTCTGCGAGCCGTGTTCGACGAACTGCAAGGCGGTCATGATGCGCAACACACCCAGCGCCTGCGGGCTGTACTGAGCTAGGCTTTCGAAAAGCTTCATCTAAAACTCCATTTTACCCCGATCGGGCCTTAGATTATCGCCCGGCGACGGACCACTCACATCCCATGGCCTGCCATCAACAATCGGTGAGTGGAAATGGTTTCAATCCCCATATTTCTTCTCTCCATGGTTGCATATGTATCCTTATGGTTGTATCACCAGGGGTGACGCATCAAACCAGGCAGGTCCCTTAATCATGAGAAAAGTCGTCATCAGCCTTTTGGCAATCCTTGCGGGCACCAGCTTCGCCGCAGCCGCGGATACCGGCTGCGACGCCTTCAAATGGCCGGTTGAACGTGAGCAGGCCCTGTTTCCGGCTGCACCCGCCGCCCAATCCGGCGCCACCCTGACGGTCGGCCAAGCGGTGGATTTCTCGCTCGCGGCTGTCGACGCGGTCAGCTTTGAAGTGCCGCCTGACCGTGCACCGAAAGCCGGCACCTTCGGCGCGACGGCAAATGTGACCGTGCCGCCTGAAGGCGAGTTGCAGTTCAGCCTGTCCGACGAGGCCTGGATCGATGTCGTGCAGGATGGCAAGATCGTGAAATCGGCGGCTTTCAGCGGCGTGAAGACCTGCCCGGGCATTCGCAAGAGCGTGCGTTTCAAGCTCCAGGGCGGAGCGGCCGTCGTCCAGCTCAGCGGCGCCAGGAAGGCCGATCTGAAGCTGGCGGTGCTGACGCCGGAGTGATCCAGCGCCAGCGATCGAACAGTGCTGTTATCGCACCGGCGCCAGCAACGCGAAATGCGCGCCTTGCGGGTCCTGGCACTGGATGATCCACTGGCCGCTCGGCACGTCCATCGGACCCATGATGACTTTGCCGCCATGGTCGGTGACGCGCTTGGCGGCGGCGTCGATGGCATCGACGTTGAAATAGAACTGCCAGACGGGAACCGGCATCTGCGGCGGCTTGTTCATGATGCCGCCGCCGGATTCGGGGCCGGCGCCGAAGGTTTTGTAGATACCCATCTCGCCCATGTCGAACTCGCCGGCGCTGGTCCAGCCGAACTGGCTGGAATAGAAGTCGAAAGCCGCTTTCCAGTCCGAGGTGTAGAGCTCATGCCAGCCGACATGGCCAGGCGTGGTTGCCGGCACCGGCGGCTGCTCGGCCTGATTGGGCTGCAGGAACATGAAGGAAGCCCCTTGCGGGTCCGCGACGACGGCGAAGCGGCCGACGCCCGGAATGTCGTCCGGCGCGCGATGGACGGCACCGCCGGCGTCCTTGAGCGCTTGCGTCGAGGCGTCGGCATCCTTGGTGTAGATGTAGCCCATCCAGGCTGGCGGCATGCCCATCTTGGCGGGCTCTTCCGGCATCGTCATCAGCCCGCCGACGCCGCGCACGCTGGAATTCACGACGATGTAGCGAGGCATGCCGGGCGCCTTGTCGAAGGGCTCGGCTTTCCAGCCGACAACGGCGGTGTAGAAAGCCTCGGCGGCGTCGAGGTCGGTGGTCATCAACTCGTACCAGAAGAAAGGTTGCGGGGATTTCGGCATGGTCGGTCTCCTCACGGGTTCAGGCAGCGATCGTTTGTTCGATCCATCTTAGGACGATCCTGACGACAGGAATCCGACATCTGGGCCAGAATTCGAGGATGGCAAGCGGCTTAAATCGCGTCGCGCTGAAACGGATTCAGGCGGCGCGCTTCAAGTCTTTGTTTTGATGCATATCGTTGTCCCAGAGCCGCTGCACACTTCTGAGTGACATGCATTAGGCCCATGATCTTGCGTATCCAGCGCTTTTCGACTTTGCTGCCCTCAAAGAGGGGGCTGTCTTCATGCGTCGAATGTCGCTCACGCCTGAGCTCGTGGCCTTGTGCCATCGCGACGAGGTCGATCCTGGTCCCGATGGCAGCTGGACACAGCTAAGCGATGATGATTTCCGGACGCTCGCCACGCGCCTGTCCGGCGAAGCCGACGACGGTCCGCTGTGGGTGTTCGCCTATGGCTCGTTGATCTGGAAGCCGGCCTTCGAATCGGTCGAGCAACGGCGCGCGGCCGCGCATGGCTGGCACCGCTCGTTCTGCCTCGACATAAAGCGCTGGCGCGGCAGTCGCGAGCAGCCTGGATTGATGATGGCGCTGGAACGGGGCGGGCGCTGCGACGGCGTCATCTATCGTTTGCCGGACGGCGAGAAACCAGCCCAGATCGAGAGACTGCTGCGGCGTGAAATCGACGACCACGAAAGCGTCAGCTCGGTCCGCTGGGTTCCGGTAAGAACGGCGCAAGGGTCTTTGCGGGCGCTCGGCTTCTGGGTCGGTGTGACCGGCAAGGGCACTTCGCTCGGGCAGCCGCTGGAAAGGGTAGCAAAGATACTGGCACGCGCGTGCGGCCATGTCGGCTCGGGTGCCGAATACCTCTACAATACCGTCAGCCACCTCGAGACCTTCGGCATCCATGACCGCAATCTGTGGCGGCTGCAGGAACTGGTGGCGGACGAGATCCGGTTGGTCCATGGCCACAGCGTCACAAGCCATGACACAGCTGAGGTTGCCGAGCCGGCTATAACATGACTATGTTTATCATGTTTTTGGGCAAGCAATACAGTGGCTTGGCCGAAAATTGACCAATTGATAAAAAAATAAAACGTGCTAGCCTTCCCCAAAACGACAACAAGGGGAACTGGAATGGCGACTGGTCATTTCATCGAAGGCATTGCCGGCGGCCGGCTGTCGTCCGAGCAATATGCCGACAATTTTTCCGACCTGCATCCGCCGCTCGATCATCACGAGGCGCTGGTCGAGTCCGATCGCTGCTATTTCTGCTACGACGCGCCGTGCATGAACGCGTGTCCGACCTCGATCGACATCCCGCTGTTCATCCGGCAGATCGCGACGGGCAATCCCCTGGGCTCGGCCAAGACGATCTTCGACCAGAACATCCTCGGCGGCATGTGCGCCCGCGTCTGCCCGACCGAGACGCTGTGCGAGGAGGTCTGCGTGCGCGAGGTGGCCGAAGGCAAGCCGGTGCAGATCGGCCGGCTGCAGCGCTACGCCACCGATGTCGCGATGGGCGAGGGCAAGCAGTTCTACAAGCGCGCCGAGCCGACTGGAAAAAGCATTGCCGTGGTCGGCGCCGGGCCGGCCGGACTGGCGGCGGCGCATCGGCTTGCCCGCCACGGCCATGACGTGACCATCCTCGAGGCGCGGCCGAAGGCCGGCGGGCTGAACGAATATGGCATCGCCGCCTATAAGAGCGTCGACGATTTCGCCCAGGCGGAAGTGGACTATGTCACCGCGATCGGCGGCATCGATATCCAGAACGGCAAGGCGCTCGGCCGCGACTTCCAGCTTGCCGACCTGATCCGCAACTACGACGCGGTGTTCCTCGGCATGGGGCTTGGCGGCGTCAACGCTTTGCGCGCCGATGGCGAGGACGCCGACGGCGTCGCCAACGCGGTGGAATTCATCTCCGAATTGCGGCAGGCGAGCGATCTTTCCGGCCTGCCGGTCGGCCGGCGCGTCGTCGTCATCGGCGGCGGCATGACGGCGATCGACGCCGCGGTACAGTCGAAGCTGCTCGGCGCGGAAGAGGTGACGATCTGCTACCGGCGCGGCCAGGAGCACATGAACGCTTCGGAGTTCGAGCAGGATCTGGCCGCCGCCAATGGCGTCACCATCCGCCACTGGCTGCAGCCGAAGCGCGTCATTGCCGAAAACGGCAAAGTGTCGGCCATCGAGCTCGAATACACGGCGATGAGCGGCGACAAGCTTATCGGCACCGGCGAGACGCTGCGGCTCAATGCCGACCAGGTGTTCAAGGCGATCGGCCAGAGCTTCGTGCCGGCGCATCTCAACGGCAGCGCGGAACAGATCGAGCTCGAAGGCGGCCGCATCAAGGTCGATGCCGAAGGCCGCACCTCGCTCTCAAAAGTCTGGGCGGGCGGCGACTGCATCTTCGGCGGCGACGATTTGACTGTTTCGGCAGTGGCGCAAGGGCGCGACGCGGCCGAGAGCATCCACCGGGCACTGACCTCTAACGGGAGGGCATGAGCATGGCAGACATCCGCAACAATTTCGTCGGCATCAAATCGCCCAACCCGTTCTGGCTGGCCTCGGCGCCGCCCACCGACAAGGCCTACAATGTCGAGCGCGCCTTCAAGGCCGGCTGGGGCGGCGTGGTCTGGAAGACGCTGGGCGAGGAAGGCCCGCCGGTCGTCAACGTCAACGGCCCGCGCTATGGCGCGATCTGGGGCGCCGACCGCCGCCTGCTTGGCTTGAACAATATCGAGCTGATCACCGACCGCGATCTGCAGACCAATCTGCGCGAGATGAAGCAGGTGAAGATGAACTGGCCGGACCGGGCGCTGATCGCCTCGATCATGGTGCCTTGCGTGGAGGAAAGCTGGAAGGCGATCCTGCCGCTGGTCGAGGAGACCGGCGCCGACGGCATCGAGCTCAATTTCGGCTGCCCGCACGGCATGAGCGAGCGCGGCATGGGCTCGGCGGTCGGCCAGGTGCCGGAATATATCGAAATGGTCGTGCGCTGGTGCAAGCAGTACACGTGCATGCCGGTCATCACCAAGCTGACGCCCAACATCACCGACATCCGCAAGCCGGCCCGGGCGGCGCATGCCGGCGGCACCGATGCCGTGTCGCTGATCAATACCATCAACTCGATCACCGGCGTCGATCTCGACAATTTCGCGCCGCAGCCGACCATTGACGGCAAGGGCTCGCATGGCGGCTATTGCGGCCCAGCGGTGAAGCCGATCGCCATGAACATGGTGGCCGAGATCGCGCGCGATCCCGAAACCCGCGGCCTGCCGATCTCCGGCATCGGCGGCATCACCACCTGGCGCGACGCCGCCGAATTCATGGCGCTCGGCGCCGGCAATGTGCAGGTCTGCACGGCGGCGATGACCTATGGCTTCAAGATCGTGCAGGAGATGATCGCGGGGCTCGAGAACTGGATGGACGAGAAGGGCCACGCCTCGCTCTCCGACATCATCGGCCGTGCCACGCCCAATGTCACCGACTGGCAGTATCTCAACCTCAACTATGTCGCCAAGGCGCATATCGACCAGGATGCCTGCATCAAATGCGGCCGCTGCCACATCGCCTGCGAGGACACCTCGCACCAGGCGATCACCAGCATGGTCGACGGTGTCAGGCATTTCGAGGTGATCGAGGCTGAATGCGTCGGCTGCAATCTCTGCGTCAATGTCTGCCCGGTGGAGGGCTGCATCACCATGCAGCCGCTGGCCGCCGGCGTGCTCGACCAGCGCACCGGCTTGCCGGTGTCGCCGGTCTACGCCAACTGGACCACGCACCCCAACAATCCGATGGCCAAGGAGGCCGCGGAGTAGGCTTGGTTCTCGCCCCACGTAGTGGGCTACGCTATGCACACATCTTCTGTGACTGGCGCGACTGATCGACCTGAGGCTTGATTGCCACGTGGTTCCCCCAATCAGTCGCTGCTTCGCAGCGCCACCTTTCCCCCCTCCGGAGGGAAAGGAAGGGAGCGTTGCTGGAAGGGCGTTGACGAAAGAAAGCTTGGCGCCTTCCTCTACCCCGTCGATCGGGGGAGAGGTGGCTCGGCGAAGCCGAGACGGAGTGGGGGTCGACCAGCGCTACATAAGACAATGCATGCGCCAAGCTGCCATACACGGCATGCGCGAAGCTGCCAAGCACGCTATCGCCAAAGGCCAGCCGCTTGGAAATGTGTGCATGCCGTAGACGAAGTGGGGAGAGGTGGCCCGGCGAAGCCGGGACGGAGAGAGGCCTTCGGACCGCTGGGAATTGCCGGACGGTTCCTGACCGCCTTTCCATCCCGCTCGCGTCTCTTCCTTCATCGATTCTGACGTCGCAAAGGTCGTCTCCCCCTCTCCGTCCCGGCTTCGCCGGGCCACCTCTCCCCCGCTTTGCGGGGTGCGAGGAATCCAAGTCGTGCGAAGCGCCGCTCTCATATTGCCGTTGCGAATTGGCGGGCAATTTTGGTTTTCCATATTGCAGATAGGATTTATCCAAGATAAAGTATATCCATGATTAGGAGATCAGCACAATGAAACTGGGCGATGGCGTCGAGGCGGCCATCCATTGCGCGGCGACGCTGGCCAGCGTCGATGGCAACAGCACGATGCCCGGTGCCGCGCTCGCCGAGTGCTTCGGGTTATCGCCGAGCTATCTCCTGAAACATCTCAATCAACTGACGGCGGCGCGCATCCTGGAATCGGTGCCGGGGCCGGCGGGCGGCTACAGGCTGGCGCGGGCGGCCGAGCGCATCACGCTGCTCGACATTGTGCTTGCAGTGGAGGGCAGGGAGCCCGCCTTCCGCTGCGGCGAGATCCGCCAGCGCGGCCCGGTCAAGATCAATGCCTCCGCCTATGTGAAGCCCTGCGGCATCAATGCCGCGATGCTCAAGGCCGAGCGCGCCTATCGGGCGGCGCTCGCCGAAGTGAAGCTGTCCGACATCGTGGCGGAGTACGCGGCCGAAGGCGATCCGCGATCCTATGCCGCGAGTTGCGCCTTCGTCGAGCGTCACCAGCGGCGCCAGAAATCCGCTTCACCGAAGCAGATTTGAACCTCTAACCCACCCCAAGCCCGAAAGGAAAAGACGATGAAACCGAGACTGCAGTTCTTTGCCAAGGCGCCGGAAATCATGAAGGCGGTATCGGGGCTCAACAAGGCCGTCGACGAATGCGGGTTGGAGGTCAGCCTGCTGCACCTGATCAAGCTCAGGGCGTCGCAGATCAATGGCTGCTCATACTGCGTCGAAATGCACAGTCGCGAGGCGCGACGCGACGGCGAGACCGAAACACGTCTTTATCTCGTCGCCGCCTGGAAGGAATCGCCGCTGTTTTCCGAGCGCGAACGGGCCGCCCTCGCATGGACCGAGGCCGTGACGCTGATCGCCGACAATGGCGTATCGGACGAACTCTATGCCCGCACGCTCGAGCACTTCTCGGAAGAGGAACTGGTCAAGCTCTCGGTCGCGCTCGGCATGATCAACACCTGGAACCGGCTGTGCATTCCCTTCCACGCCATCCATCCGATACCGGCCGCCAAGGCCGCCTGATCGGACGGCCTAGCGCGCGGATGAGAGATCCGCGCGCCCTATTGTTCACGCCGCGTAGCGCAGACCGCCGTCGCAGGTCAGCACCTGGCCGGTCATGAAGCTGTTCGAGACCAGGAAGGCGATAGCTTCGGCGACGTCCTCGGCGCGGCCGATACGGCCGACCGGCGTCTTGCCGGCATATTCGGCGAACACCGCCTGCCGCTGATCGTCCGGCAAAAAGTCCCACCAGGGGGTGTCGATGACACCGGGCGCCACGACGTTGACACGCAAAGGCTTCAGCTCGACGGCGAGGATCGGCGCGACGGTAAGCAGCATGCCGTTGATGGCGCCGATGCCGGCGACGCCGGGCGCGGCAATCTGCGCCGACACGGCTGAGATGAAAGTCACCGAGCCGGCTTTGTTCAAGGTCGGCAGGGCCGCCTGCAGGCAGGAGAGTTGCGGCCGGATCTTTTCATCGACGCCGCTGCCGATATCGGCGAGGTCGAGCGTCGCGAACGGTCCCAGTCCCTTGCCGCCGCTCGCGGCGAGAACCAGATGATCGAATGGCCCGAGGCGCTCGAAGAAATTCCGGACCTCGTCCGGTTTGGTGGCGTCGAACGCTGCCTTGTCGACGGTGCCGTCGAGGCTTTTCCAGGCGCTCTTCAGCTTCTCCTCGCTGCGGCCGGTGATCGTGACTTTCATCGCAGGGCTGACCAGCTTCTTGGCCGTGGCAAGGCCGATGCCGGACGAGCCGCCGATTATGACGCAGTGTTCGGTGGTCTCGCTCATGAGTGCTTTTCCCTGGATGTTGCGGAAGATTGTCCGATCAATTCGAGGCTAAGCGCGCGCAGCCGGCGGCGGGCTTTCTCGTCATAGGCTTGCGGGTCGGCGCGCGATTCACGCTGGCCGTCGAAGTAGCGGCCGCTGCGGCCTTCGAGCGCCGGCGACGTTGCCAGGTTGAGAATGGCGTCGGCGCCGGTCTCGACCGAGCTCCATGGCGTGACGCCCGCCTGCCGGACCATGGTGGTGTCCATATAGCTTGCCGGATGCAAGGCGTTGACCGTGACGCCGGTGCCGTCGAGTTGTTCCGCCAGGTCGACGGTGAACAGGATCTGCGCCAACTTGCTCTGGCAGTAGGCGCGCACGCCGCTATAGCCATTTGTCAGCATGACGTCGTCGAAGTCGATCGCCTGCTGGCCGGCCGAGGCGACATTGACGATGCGCGCCGGCGCGCTTGCCTTGATGAGCGGCAAGAGCTCCGACGTCAGCAGAAAGCCGGCGAGATAGTTGACGGCGAAGCGCAACTCGTAGCCGTCGGCGCTGACCTGCCGGCTGGCGGCCTGGCCGCCGGTGCCGACGCCGGCATTGTTGATCAGGACGTTGAGCCGATCGGTCCTGGCGCGCACCGCTTCGGCGAGGCGACGCACCTCGGCAAGCGACGAAAGATCGGCGATGAGAAATTCGGCCTTGCCACCCTTTGCTTCGATGGCGGCGACGGTGGCTTTGCCACGGCCTTCATCGCGGCCATGCACCAGCACGCGGGCGCCGGCGGCGCCGAGCCGCTCGGCGACCACGCGGCCGACGCCGTCGGTCGAGCCGGTGACGAGAATTGTTTTTTCGTTGAGTTCCATGTCCGGAGCCTCCTTGCGCTGCTCTGAACGCAAAGATGGGACATCGCGCGGGGCGCAAACAGTTCAAACTTTATCCTGGTATCGGTACTGCTATAATAGGTGCATGGACGCCGTCATCCATTCTCCCGAAGATCACCGCCGGCGCGAGCTCGGCGCCTTCCTGCGTTCCCGTCGCGAGCGGCTTTCGCCGGATACCGCCGGCATCGCCTGCGGCGCGCGGCGGCGCACGCCGGGCCTGCGGCGCGAGGAAGTGGCGATGATCGCCGGCGTCGGCACCACTTGGTACACCTGGCTGGAGCAGGGCAGGGATGTGCGGCCTTCGGTCGAGGTGCTGTCGGCGCTCTGCCAGGCGTTGCGGCTCGACGCCGCCGAGCAGCGGCATCTGTTCACGCTCGCCGGCCGCCAGCAGCCGGAGCGGCGGCGCATCGTGCAGGGCAAGGTCGATGGACCCTTGCTGCACATGCTGCAGAGCCTGGTCCTGCAGCCCGCCTATGTCGTCGGCCCGCGCTGGGACGTGCTGGCATGGAACGACGCGGCGGTCGCCATTTTCGGCGATTACGGCCTGCTGGAGGGCGACGCCCGCAACATCATCCACGGCGTCTTCACCGATCCGCACCGGCGGCATCTGCTGGTGGATTGGGAACAGCTGGCGCGCGCGACCCTTGCCGCCTTCCGCGCCGAGAGCGCGAAATACACCGGCGATCCGGATTTCGAACGGCTGATCGAGTTGATGATGCGCTCAAGCCCCGAGTTCCGCGAATGGTGGCCGCAGCGCGATGTGGTGCATCGGCTCTCCGGCCTGAAGCATCTGCGGCATCCGATCGCCGGCGCGATGACGTTCGAGCATATGAGCCTGTCGATCGATGACGGTTCGGACATGCGATTGATCGTCTACACGCCGCTGGCGGAGCAGAACTCGGTGGTGAAGCTCAAGAAGCTGCTGGAGGGGCTTCCGATAGAGCGGCGCAGCGCGTGAGGTTGCTGGCGGCATCCCTCTTCTTCGTCATCCACGGGCGGAGCAGGGAGCGAAGCGGACGCGCAGACCCGAGGATCCATTCCGTTACCTCCGCCGTGGGATGCAGTGATGCAGAATTCTGCACCGTAGCTGCGCTCCGAGGTCACGGAATGGATCCTCGGGTCTGCGCCGCGTCGCTTCGCTCCTTGCTCCGCCCTTGGATGACGAAATGATGGGCGCCTCGGCCAATCTCCAAGGTCAGCAAAAGTTGGCCCCACACACGGGGACCACCTGCTAAGCCATCTCGTCGACGCTAACCCTTCGGCTTCAGCCCATCCAGGAACAGCTGCTCCAGGAACCGCGCTGCGTCCTCGAAGCGGCCGTCGCCGCCGCGGTCGGCGCCGAGCACGGCGCGCACCTGGACGTCGAAATCGGCATAGTGCTGCGTCGTCGCCCAGATCGAGAAGATCAGGTGCCAGGGATCGGTGCGGGCGATCTTGCCGGCGCGCATCCAGCCCTTGATGACGGCGGCCTTCTCGTCGACCAGCGTCTTCAGCTCGCCCTCCAGCATCGGCTTGATGCGCGGCGCGCCCTGCAGGATTTCATTGGCGAACAGCCGGCTTTCGCGCGGAAAATCGCGCGCCATTTCGAGCTTCCTGCGGATGTAGCTTCTGAGCTCCGTCAGCGGGTCGCCGATGTCGTCCAGCTCGCGCAGCGGCGCCAGCCAGGTGTCGAGCAGGCGCTGCATCAACGTCTCGTGAATGTCTTCCTTGCGGCGGAAGTAATAGAGAAGGTTGGGCTTCGACATGCCGGCGGCTTCGGCGATCTGGTCGATGGTCGAGCCGCGAAAACCGTTGGTGGAGAAGACCTCGAGCGCGGCTTCGAGGATCAGCTCGCGCTTTTCCTGCTGGATGCGGGTGCGGCGGGGAGCGGAGCCTTCCATCGCCGCCGTCATGCTTGCCGGCCGTCTTCGCGCGGGCTCTCTGGACCAATTGTCTGGACCAGTTTTTCCTTGGGCTGTGGAGCGCGCTTTTTATGCCGCATTTCCGCTAGTAATCCCTTGACCGCCGACAGGCGGTGCTAACGTTTGTCCAACCGGTCAAAAATTTGCGTAGCACGAAAACGCAGCGAAGACCAAGCGTTGGCCGTACCGAAACACGCTTACAAGGGGAAGTCCTGGTCATGTCCAACCGGCTGAAAGTCACGCCGAACGATCTCAGCGCATTCTGGATGCCGTTCACGGCAAACCGCCAGTTCAAGCAGGCGCCGCGCATGTTCGTGTCCGCCAAGGACATGCATTACACCACCAGCGACGGCCGCAAGGTGCTCGACGGCACCGCGGGCCTGTGGTGCGTGAACGCCGGCCACTGCCGGCCGAAGATCACCGAGGCGATCCAGAACCAGGCTGCCGAGCTCGACTACGCGCCGGCTTTCCAGATGGGCCATCCGATCGTATTCGAGCTGGCGAACCGCCTGGTCGATATCGCGCCCAAGGGCATGGACCATGTCTTCTTCACCAATTCCGGATCGGAATCGGTGGACACCGCGCTGAAGATGGCGATCGCCTATCACCGCGTTCGCGGCGAGGGCTCGCGCACCCGCCTGATCGGCCGCGAGCGCGGCTATCACGGCGTCAATTTCGGCGGCATCTCGGTCGGCGGCATCGTCTCCAACCGCAAGATGTTCGGCACGCTGCTCGGCGGCGTCGACCATCTGCCGCACACGCATCTGCCGGAGAAGAACGCCTTCTCGAAGGGCGTGCCGGAGCATGGCGCCGAGCTCGCCAATGAGCTGGAGCGTCTCGTCACCTTGCATGACGCCTCGACCATCGCTGCCGTCATCGTCGAGCCGGTCGCCGGCTCCACCGGCGTCATCCTGCCGCCGAAGGGCTATCTGCAGAAACTTCGGGAAATCTGCACGAAGCACGGCATATTGTTGATTTTCGATGAAGTGATCACCGGATTCGGCCGCCTCGGCGCGCCGTTCGCGGCAGACTATTTCGGGGTCACGCCGGACATCATGACGACGGCCAAGGGCGTCTCCAACGGCGTCATTCCGATGGGCGCGGTGTTCGTCAAGAAGGAGATCCACGACGCCTTCATGACCGGCCCTGAGCACATGATCGAGTTCTTCCACGGCTACACCTATTCGGGCAATCCGATCGCCTGCGCCGCGGCGCTCGGCACGCTCGATACCTACAAGGAAGAGGGCCTGCTGACCCGCGGCGAGGAGCTGGCGCCTTACTGGGAAGACGCGCTGCATTCGCTGAAGGGTGAGCCGCATGTCATCGACATCCGCAACATCGGCCTGATCGGTGCGATCGAGCTGGCGCCGATCGCCGGTAGCCCGACCAAGCGGGCGTTCTCGGCCTTCGTCAAAGCGTTCGAACGCGGCGCGCTGATCCGCACCACCGGCGACATCATCGCGCTGTCGCCGCCGCTGATCATCACCAAGGGCCAGATCAACGAACTGATCGACCATGTGCGTGAGGTGCTGAGGTCGATCGACTGACAAGCCGGAGCGGGCACTCTGCCGTGGAGGGCAGGGCAATCGCATATAGCTTTGGCAGTTCGGACATGTCTGGGCGTCATCCTCGGGCTTGTCCCGAGGATCTACCGGCCCCTGATCTTGTCGCGCTATATCCGCGTGCGACGGCGGATCCTCGGGTCAAGCCCGAGGATGACGGCCTCGTGTTGGCCTTCGCCGATAAGCCTCGTATGCGATTGCCCTATCGCGTGGAAGGGAGGGTGTCCGCGAAGCCGCTGGCTGAGGTCGACGCCGCAGCGCCGACATTCGGTGAGATTCAGGCCGGCTGCGCGCCGATGCCGGTCAGAATCACCCGCTTGATGTTTTCCTTGGCTTCCCGCCATTGCCGGTCCGAGAGCGACTTGCCGCCGTTCAGCGTCTCGATTTGGTGGCCGAAATCGGCGTAATGCTGGGTCGTGGCCCAGAGCATGTAAAGCAGATGACGCGGGTCGACCGGGTCCATCTTGCCCTCCTCGATCCAGCGCCTGATGATCTCGACGCGGCCGTCGGTCCATTCGCGCAGCGTCGATTCCATATAGTCCTGAAGCACCGGCGCGCCGTGCATCACCTCCGAGGCCCAGACCTTCGACCCGTCCGGGTGGCGGCGCGATATTTCCATCTTGGCGTCGATATAGGCGCTGATGCCGTCAACCGGGCCGCGCGCGGCGTCGAAGCAATTGGCCGCCTGCAGCCAGATCTCGAAGATGTTCTGGACGACGGACCGGTAGAGCTCTTCCTTGGTGGCGAAATAATAGTGGAGATTTGCCTTCGGCAGCCCCGCCAGATCGGCGATCAGCTGCATCGTGGCGCCGCCGAACCCGGCTTCCGCGAACACCTTCTCGGCAGCGAGCAGAATTGCTTTTTCATTCTCCCGCCTTATGTCCTGTCGCCGCATGGGACGGGTAGATTCGCTCATGTCTCCCCCAAGATTCTCGTTGACCGCTTGGTCAGCTTGTGTAGTCTGAAAGCTGACCATACGGTCAGGATGCAAACCACTCAAGGGGCGACAAGACCCCCGGTGAAAATGGGAACGCAAATGGCCGCACCCGGCGAAAACCTGCGCGTTAATTCAGACCGCTTGTGGGACTCCATCATGGAGATGGCGAAGATCGGCCCCGGCATTGCCGGCGGCAACAATCGCCAGACCGTTACCGACGAGGACGGCGAGGGCCGCCATCTGTTCAAGCGCTGGTGCGAGGCCGCGGGGCTCGAAATGAGCCTCGACGAGATGGGCACGATGTTTGCCCGCCGCGAGGGCACCGATCCCAGCCTGCCGCCCGTCTATGTCGGCAGCCACCTCGACACGCAGCCGACCGGCGGCAAGTATGACGGCGTGCTCGGCGTGCTGGGCGGTTTGGAAGTCGTGCGCTCGCTCAACGATCTCGGCATCAAGACGAGGCATCCGATCGTCGTCACCAATTGGACCAATGAGGAAGGCGCGCGCTTCGCGCCGGCGATGATGGCGTCCGGCGTGTTCGCCGGCGTGCTCGACCAGGCCGATGTCTACCAGCATGTCGACAAGGACGGCAAAAAGTTCGGCGAGGAGCTTGAGCGCATTGGCTGGAAGGGCGCCGAGAAGGTCGGCGACCGCAAGATCCATGCCTTCTTCGAACTGCATATCGAGCAAGGGCCGATCCTCGAGGACGAGGGTATCGATATCGGCGTCGTGACCCACGGCCAGGGCCTGAAATGGCTGCAGGTGACGCTGACCGGCAAGGAAGCGCACACCGGCTCGACGCCGATGCCGAAGCGCCGCAATGCCGGGCTCGGCATGGCGCGCGTGATCGAATTGGTGCACGAGATCGCCATGGACTACCAGCCGGACGCCGTCGGCGCGGTCGGCCACATGCAGGCCTATCCAAACTCGCGCAACATCATCGCCGGCCGCACGGTCTTCACGATCGACATCCGCTCGCCCGAGAAGGAAGTGCTCGACGCCATGGACGGCCGCATACGCGAAGGCATCGACACGATCTGCGACGCGCTCGACATCAAATACGAGATCGAGCAGGTCGGACATTTCGACCCGGTCACCTTCGACAAGAATTGCGTCAAGGCTGTGCGGGATGCGGCAGACCGCTTGGGTTATTCCCATCGCAATATCGTCTCCGGCGCCGGCCACGATGCCTGCTGGATCAACCGCGTCGCGCCGACCGCGATGGTGATGTGCCCCTGCGTCGACGGGCTCAGCCACAACGAGGCCGAGGAGATTACCAAGGAATGGGCGGCGGCGGGCGCCGATGTGCTGTTCCATGCGGTGGTCGAGACGGCTGGAATCGTTGAATGACCGATAGAGCATCTCACCATTTCACGGAAACGGTGAGATGCTCTATCTCTTTGTTTTAACGCAATTTCGGACGGAAAACCGCTTCACACTTTTCCTGAAATTGCTCTAGACCAGTCACCTCGCAACGCCGCTCGCAAAGAAGCGCGAAAGAACAGGGGAACAGAGAATGACCAAAGTCATCCGGAACGGCACCATCGTGACCGCCGACCGCACCTGGAAGGCCGACGTGCTTATGCAGCACGGCAAGATCGTCGCCATCGGCTCCAATCTGCACGGCGACCATGAGTTCGACGCCACGGGCTGCTATGTCATGCCGGGTGGCATCGATCCGCACACCCATCTCGAAATGCCCTTCATGGGCACTTATTCGGCCGACGATTTCGAATCCGGCACGCGCGCGGCGCTCTCCGGCGGCACGACGATGGTGGTCGATTTCTGCCTGCCGGCGCCGCAGCAATCGCTGCTGGAAGCGCTGCAGATGTGGGACAACAAGACCTCGAAGGCGTCCTGCGACTATTCCTTCCACATGGCGATCACCTGGTGGGGCAAGCAGGTGTTCGACGAGATGGCTCAAGTCGTCGACCGGGGCATCACCTCGTTCAAGCATTTCATGGCCTATAAGGGCGCGCTGATGGTGGATGACGACGAGATGTATTCGTCGTTTCAGCGCTGCGCCGATCTCGGCGCGCTGCCGCTGGTCCATGCCGAGAATGGCGACGTGGTTGCGGCACTGTCGCAAAAGCTTTTAGCCGCCGGCAACAACGGCCCGGAAGGCCATGCCTATTCGCGGCCGCCGGAAGTGGAGGGGGAAGCCACCAATCGCGCGATCATGATCGCCGACATGGCCGGCGTGCCGCTCTATGTCGTGCATGTCTCCTGCGAGCAGAGCCACGAGGCGATCCGCCGCGCCCGCCAGAAGGGCATGCGGGTGTTCGGCGAGCCGCTGATCCAGCACCTGACGCTCGACGAGACCGAATATTTCAACAAGGACTGGGACCATGCGGCGCGCCGGGTGATGAGCCCGCCTTTCCGCAGCAAGTGGCACCAGGATTCGCTGTGGGCCGGCCTGCAGGCCGGCTCGCTGCAGGTCGTGGCGACCGATCACTGCTCCTTCACCACCAGCCAAAAGCGCAACGGCGTCGGCGACTTCACCAAGATCCCGAACGGCACCGGCGGGCTCGAGGACCGCTTGCCGGTGCTGTGGACGAGAGGCGTCAACACCGGGCGTCTGACGATGAACGAGTTCGTCGCGGTGACCTCGACCAACACCGCCAAGATCCTCAACATGTATCCGAAGAAGGGCGCGATCGTCGAAGGCGCCGACGCCGACATCGTCGTGTGGGATCCGAAGCGCAAGAAGACGATCTCGGCCAAGAACCAGCAGTCGGTGATTGACTACAACGTCTTCGAAGGCGTCGAGGTGACCGGCCTGCCGCGCTTCGTCTTCTCGCGCGGCGAGCTGTCGATCGAGGAGGCGGACGTCAAAGCCAAGGCCGGCCATGGCGAGTTCGTCGCCCGCGAGCCGAACGCTGCGGTCAACCGGGCGCTGTCGACCTGGAAGGAGATTTCAGCGCCGCGCAAGGTCGAGCGTACGGGCATTCCGGCAACCGGGGTCTGACCATGCGGGTTCTTCATCTTGCGATCGCGGCGGCCGCGATGCTTGCCGCCGGCCAGGCGCTCGCCGCCGGCATAGACCTCAGCAAGCCCTATGGCGACAAATATGGCTGCATCAACCGGAACGGCCAGCAAGTGGCCGCCGACAAGATGCTGCTTCTAACCGACAAGGAACTGATCACGGCGGCCAGCGCCTGCACCTTCAGCAACCACCAAGCGCAGGCCGATGGATCGCTGGTGGTGACGGAAAAATGCGAGGCTGAAGGCGAAGAGGGACAGCCGACCAAGTTCACCATCAAGCGCAGCGCGAAGGATGCGAAGAAGCTGGTCGTGGTCGACGAGGACGGCAATGTGATGGGCGAAGTCGCGCGATGCCGATGATCGCCGAGGTCGGCGCTGCCCCTCATCCGCCTGCCGGCACCTTCTCCCCGTATAGTGACGGGGGGGAGGGGTATGAATGCCGCCTCGACGATCCCTCCGGCAACGTTGGGGATTGGCGAAATCTTTCGAGGCGGCGTCCTTCTCCCCGTCACTATGCCAGGGCAATCGCATATTGCTTTGGGAGTTCGGACGACCCGGCATGTCTTGGCGTCATCCTCGGGCTTGTCCCGAGGATCTACCGGCCCCTGAACCGGTCGCGCTATAGCCGCGTGCGACGGCGGATCCTCGGGACAAGCCCGAGGATGACGGCCTTGTGTTGGCCTTCGCCGATAAACCCCATATGCGATTGTCCTGGTCACCATACCGGGAGAAGTGCCCGGCAGGGCGATGAGGGGCAGCGCAAACCTGAGGCGGTTGCGCGAATTGCCAGTCCTATGCTGATCTCAGGCGACGAGGCCATCCAGTTCCGGCAGCAGGACGACGCTTTCCTGCTCGTTGGGATCGGTGCGGGCGATGACCGCGGAGGAGGGGGCGCCGCTCAGATTGGCGGGCAGATGCGGCACGCCCGCCGGAATGTAGAACAGGTCGCCGGCCTTGACGACGATGTGGTGCTCGAGCCTGTCGCCGTACCAGGTGTGGACTTCGCCGGAGAGCACGTAGATGGCCGTCTCGTGGCTTTCATGCATGTGCGCCTTGGCGCGCGCGCCGGGCGGCATGGTGAGAAGATGCATGCAGATGCCGGAGGAGCCGACGGTTTCGGCGGCGATGCCGGCGAAATAGCTCAGCCCCTGCTTGCCCTGATAGGTGCTTTCGGGGCGAACGAGACGACAGGTGGGTTTAAGCGACATCGGCAAGGCTCCGGGCGGCGTCGATCGGGTGGGACAGGACGAGTGGAAAGCAACGCTATCATAAAATCAACCGGATTGCGGACAGCGCGGCAGCGGCTGCGAAAGGCAGGCTGCAGCCAATGACCGAACAGCCGCCAGCCGTCGTCTCGGCAAGCAAGCTCGGCCTCACCTTCCAGACCAATGACGGTCCGGTGCAGGCGCTGTCCAATGTCGATCTGACCATCGGCAAGGGCGAATTCGTCTCCTTCATCGGCCCGTCCGGCTGCGGCAAGACCACCTTGCTGCGCGTCATCGCCGATCTGGAGAAGGCGACCGCCGGGGCGATCTCCGTCAACGGCATGACGCCGGAGCAGGCGCGCGAGAAACGCGCCTATGGCTATGTCTTCCAGGCGGCGGCCTTGTTCCCGTGGCGCACGATCGAGCGCAACGTGGCGCTGCCGCTGGAAATCATCGGCCTCAGCCAGGCCGAGCAGGCCGAGCGCATCAAGCGCACGATGGAGTTGGTCAACCTTTCCGGCTTCGAGAAGAAATACCCCTGGCAACTTTCCGGCGGCATGCAGCAGCGCGCGTCGATCGCACGCGCTTTAGCCTTCGATGCGGACCTGCTTTTGATGGACGAGCCGTTCGGCGCGCTGGACGAGATCGTGCGCGACCATCTGAACGAGCAGCTTTTGGAGTTGTGGAAGCGGACCGACAAGACGATATGCTTCGTCACTCATTCGATTCCCGAAGCGGTGTACCTGTCGACGCGCATCGTGGTGATGTCGCCGCGGCCCGGCCGCGTCACCGACATCATCGAATCGACGCTGCCGAGGGAGCGGCCGCTCGACATCCGCGAGACGCCGGAGTTTTTGGCGATCGCCGCGCGCGTGCGGGATGGGCTGAGGGCAGGGCACAGCTATGATGATTGAGGCGGACGGGCCTCCTCCTCTCCCCACCGGGGAGAGGGTGGCCGCGCAGCGGCCGGGTGAGGGGGCGTCTACTCGCGCCTTCGTCATCCTAGGGCGGAGCAGGCGCGCCACCCCGCGTGTTAAGGAAGCCGGCCATCGCGATTTCGTCATCCTAGGGCGTAGCGACGCGAAGCGGAGCGCAGACCCTAGGATCCATTCCGTGACGCTGGTCGAAGGGCGTAAGCCGCTCAGAATACCGGACGAGCAGAGCGCGGCGCAGGGAGCTGTATTCTGGAACGTTGCGGAGCTCAGAAGTAACGGAATGGATCCTAGGGTCTGCGCCGCGTCGCTTTGCTCCTTGCTCCGCCCTAGGATGACGAAAAATACCAGCGCCGCAGCACTCCAGTCGAACGTGCCCGGCCTTCGCTTCGCTCCGGCCGCCCTCTCCCCGATGGGGAGAGGAGGAGAGCCGCGCTGATGGACACCTTCCGCTCCAAGATCGTCCCCGTCACCAGCATCCTCGCCGGCGTGGTCGTGCTCTGGTACGTCTTCGCCGTCATCCTCAACGCGCCGTTCCAGCGCGATCTCGACCGCCGTGCCAATGAGACGCCGGGTATCGTCGACTTCATCGGCAAGACGCTGGCGCAGCCGAAGCCGACGCTGCCGGCACCGCACCAGGTGGCGGTGAATTTCTTCGAAAATACCTTCCTGCGGTCCGTCACCTCGAACCGCAGCCTGGTCTACAACGCCTGGGTGACGCTGTCCTCGACGCTGCTCGGCTTCGCCTTCGGCACCGCTCTCGGCATCCTTATCGCGGTGGGTATCGTGCATGTGGCGACGCTCGACCGCAGCTTGATGCCGTGGATCATTGCTTCGCAGACCATTCCGATCCTCGCGGTCGCGCCGATGATCATCGTGGTGCTGGCGGCGATCGGCATCACCGGCCTGATTCCCAAGGCGCTGATCTCGACCTATCTGTCGTTCTTCCCGGTCGCCGTCGGCATGGTGAAGGGCCTGCGCTCGCCCGAGCTCATGCATCTCGACCTGATGCATACCTACAATGCCAGCGCCTCGCAGACCTTCTGGAAGCTGAGGGTGCCAGCCTCGGTGCCGTTCCTGTTCACCTCGATGAAGGTTGCGGTGGCGGCAAGCCTCGTCGGCGCCATCGTCGGCGAATTGCCGACAGGCGCGGTCGCCGGCATCGGCGCGAAGCTGCTGGCGGGTGCCTATTACAGCCAGACCATCGATATCTGGTCGGCGCTGGTCGCTGGTTCCGTGGTCGCGGCGCTGCTGGTGATGGTAGTGGGTATCGCCGGACGCCTGGTCGACCGCGCGATGGGCGGGAGGCCGGCATGAACTGGTTGAAGCCATCCTGGCAAGCAGTGCTGGCAATCCTGCTTTGTCTCATCGTTTTTGCGCTTGGCGCAATGACGAAGCCGGAGGCAGCCGCGCTGGCGGAGCCGGCCGCAACGCTGGCCTATCCCTATATGGGCGCGAAGGGGCTGATCATCGGGCTGGTGCTCATTGCGGCACTGGTCTCGACCTTAAGGCTGACGCCGGTCGTTGAGGCCATCGCGCTCTTCGTCGGCGCACATGCCGCAGCCTGGCTCTTGATCAAGGGCATAGCCGGTTTCGAAGGCACGGCGCTGGCGCCATATTTCCTGCTGCTTGCCGCTGCCTGGCTGCTTGCCTGGCGCTGCGTTGCCTTGCTCTCGTCGCTGCGTCTAAACGAGAGCGTCGCAAGGAACGCGCTGCGTCTGATCATCCCGGCGATCTTCGGCGCCTGGATCCTGATCATCTGGGAGGCGGTGACGCGCGGCGCCGGGATCCCCTTCATTCTTTTGCCGCCGCCCAGCGTCATCGGCGCGCGCTTCGCCAACTCGCTGCCGATCCTGGGGTCGGATGTGCGGCAGACGATCTTCAAGGCGGTGCTGATCGGCTATGTCGTCGGCAATCTCGCCGGCTTCGCCGTCGCTATCCTGGCCGACCGCGTGCCGTTCCTGCGGCGCGGCCTGCTGCCGATCGGCAATATGGTTTCGGCGCTGCCGATCATCGGCGTGGCGCCCATCATGGTCATGTGGTTCGGCTTCGACTGGCCGTCCAAGGCCGCGGTCGTCATCATCATGACCTTCTTCCCGATGCTGGTGAACACGGTCGCGGGGCTTGCCGCATCCGGGCATATGGAGCGCGACCTGATGCGCACTTATGCATCGGCCTATTGGCCGACCTTGCTCAAGCTAAGGCTGCCGGCGGCCATGCCGTTCATCTTCAACGCGCTGAAGATCAACTCGACGCTGGCGCTGATCGGCGCCATCGTCGCGGAGTTCTTCGGAACGCCGGTGGTCGGCATGGGATTTCGCATCTCGACGGAAGTCGGGCGGATGAACATCGACATGGTGTGGGCCGAAATCGCAGTTGCAGCACTGGCGGGTTCGGTCTTTTATGGCGTGGTCGCTCTCATCGAGAGAGCCGTCACGTTTTGGCATCCCTCTGTCCGAGGTGGATAGGGGCGGTGGGTTTGGGTGCTAACTTCAGAGGGTAAAAACATGAAAAGACTGCTGATTTCTGCTCTGGCCGGCGCCATGTCGCTGGCCGCCTTCCAGGCGATGGCCGCCGACAAGGTGACATTGCAATTGAAATGGGTCACGCAGGCCCAGTTTGCCGGCTACTATGTCGCCAAGGCCAAAGGTTTCTATGACGCCGAAGGCCTCGACGTCGACATCAAGCCGGGCGGCCCGGACATCGCGCCCGAGCAGGTGATCGCCGGCGGCGGTGCCGACGTCATCGTCGACTGGATGGGCGGAGCGCTCGCGGCCCGCGACAAGGGCGTGGGGCTCGTCAACATCGCCCAGCCGTTCAAGAAGGCGGGCATGGAACTGGTCTGCCCCAAGGACGGACCGATCAAGACGGAAGCCGACTTCAAGGGCCATACGCTCGGCGTCTGGTTCTTCGGCAACGAATATCCGTTCTACGCCTGGATGAACAAGATCGGCCTCAAGACCGATGGCGGCCCGGACGGCGTGACCGTGCTCAAGCAGAGTTTTGACGTGCAGCCGCTGATCCAGAAGCAGGCCGACTGCATCTCGGTGATGACCTATAACGAATATGGTCAGGTGCTGGACGCCGGCTACAAGCCGGAAGACCTGGTCGTGTTCAATTATTCCGCCATGGGCAACGACCTTCTGGAGGACGGGCTCTACACGCTCGAGGACAAGCTCAAGGACCCGGCCTTCGAGGACAAGATGGTGCGCTTCGTGCGCGCCTCGATGAAGGGCTGGAAATACGCCACGGAGAACACCGACGAGGCGGCCGGGATCGTCGTGGACGCCGGCGGCCAGGACGAGAACCACCAGAAGTTCATGATGAAGGAAGTGGCCAAGCTGGTCGACAATGCCGACGGCAAGCTGATCCCGGCCGCTTATGAGCGCACCGCCAAGGCGCTGCTCGACCAGAAGATCATCAGCAAGGAAGCCAGCGGCGCCTACACGACCGCGATCACCGACAAGGCGATCAAGTAAGCTCCGCTCTCAGCGCGGGTGGAAAGGGGCGGGCGACCGCCCCTTTTTGCTGGTTGAGGTAAAATAATTGTGCGCACAGGGATACATCCGGCCGTCCAGCCGTTGATTGGTGCATCCGCGCGCCGGGGAGCCGCGAAGGATGCTGCAATCAACGGAGGTTCTTCATGCGCATCCTATCCCTGCCGATGCTTTCGGCCTTGGCCGTTTCGACCGCCTTCCTTCTTGCATCGCCGGCCATGGCCGAGATGGTGAAGTACAAGGCGACGCTCGACGGCAGTCAGCAGAGCCCGCCCGTCACCACCAAGGGCAAGGGAACCGCCACACTCACCTTCGACACCACAAGCAAGAAACTCAGCTGGAACGTCAAATATTCCGGCCTCAGCGGGCCTGCCGTGGCCGGCCACATCCACGGTCCGGCGGACATGGGGCGAATGCGGACCCGGTCATCCCGTTCAAGAAGCTGAAGAGCCCGATCAAGGGATCGGAGACATTGACCGACGCGCAGGCGGCCGACCTCGAGGCAGGCAAGTATTACGTCAACATCCACACCGCCAAGAACAAGGACGGTGAAATCCGCGGCCAGATCGAGAAGGCGATGTAGGGTTCGGAAGGGTTGCGGTCACTTTGGAAGCCGGCGGGACAGCGCCCCCCTCTGTCCTGCCGGACATCTCCCCCACAAGGGGGTAGATCAGATAGTCACGCCGGCTTTCGCCAATCACCAGCGTTGCAGGAATGGCGAGGCGATGGAACTGGTAATCTCCCCCCTCGTGGGGGAGATGGCCGGCAGGCCAGAGGGGGGCGCGAAGGAACTCGGCCTATCCCTTCACCGGCGCTCAGCTCTTGTCGCGGATCTGCGTCAGCGTGCGGGTCGGGGTAATCGCTTCGGGATCGAGCTTGATTTCGACGATGGCCGGCTTGCCGCTGGCGCGCGCGCGTTCGAAGGCCGGCGCGAAGTCGGCGGTTTTTTCCACCGTCTCGCCATGGCCGCCATAGGCGCGGGCCAGCGCCGCGAAGTCCGGGTTCTTGAGGGTTGTGGCGACGACGCGGCTTGGATATTCCCGCTCCTGATGCATGCGGATCGTGCCGTAAATGCCATTGTTGACGACGATCACGACGATCGGCAGGTCATACTGGACAGCCGTCGCGAACTCCTGGCCGTTCATCAGGAAGCAGCCGTCGCCGGCGAAAGCAACCACGGTGCGATCCGGGAACAGCGACTTGGCGGCGACCGCGGCCGGCGTGCCGTAGCCCATCGAGCCGGAGGTGGGCGCCGCCTGTGTGCCGAAGCGGCGCGAGCGGTAGAAGCGATGCACCCAGGTGGCGTAGTTGCCGGCGCCGTTGGTGAGGATGGCATTCTCCGGCAGGACCTTTCCGAGATAGTCCATGATCGGGCCCATCTGGACGGCGCCCGGGCCGGTCTGGGGCGGCGTCGACCATTCGAGATAGGCGGCGTGCGCCTTTTCCGCCTCGCCCGCCCAGGCGGGCTTGGCCATTGGCTTGCGCTTGGCGAAGGTCTCGACGAAGGCGGCGGGCGAAGCATTGATGGCCAGCGTCGGCCGGTAGACGCGACCGAGCTCGCCGGCATCGGCATGAACATGCACCAGCGCCTGATCGGGGTAGGGGCTCTTCAGCAGCGTGTAGTCGGAAGACGGCATCTCGCCCAGGCGGCCGCCGATCAAAAGCACCACGTCGGCCTGCTTGATCCGCTCCGCCAGCTTCGGATTGATGCCGATGCCGACATCGCCGGCATAATTCGGATGCAGATGGTCGAACAGCATCTGCCGCCGGAAGGAGCAGCCGACCGGCAGCGACCAGGTCTCGGCGATCTGGCGCATATGCGCCACCGCTTCCTCGTTCCAGCGCGTGCCGCCGAGGATGACGAACGGCCGCCTGGCGTTGGCGAGCAACATCTCCAGCGCGTCGAGCTCGGCTTCGCCCGGGCGCGTCTCGACCGGCGTGTGCGGCAGCGCTTCCGGAGCCTCGACCTCGCTGGTCAGCATGTCTTCCGGCAGCGAGATGACCACCGGGCCGGGGCGGCCGGAGGTCGCGACGGCGAAGGCGCGGGTGACGAATTCCGGAATGCGCGCAGCGTCGTCGATCTCGACCACCCATTTGGCGATGTCGCCGAAGAAGCGCTTGTAGTCGACCTCCTGGAAGGCCTCGCGCTCCTTGGCGTGGCTGGCGACCTGGCCGATGAAGAGGATCATCGGCACCGAATCCTGCATGGCGATATGGACGCCGGCCGAAGCGTTGGTGGCGCCGGGGCCGCGGGTGACGAAGCAGATGCCGGGCTTGCCGGTCAGCCGACCCTGGCAATCGGCCATCATCGCAGCACCGCCTTCCTGGCGGCAGACGATGGTGCGGATCGAAGAGTCATGCAGCGCGTCGAGCACCGCGAGATAGGATTCGCCCGGGACGCAGAAGATGCGGTCGGTGCCGTTCGCTTCGAGCGCCTCGACGATCAGTTGTCCGCCGGTTTTCATTTTGCTGCTCTCTCCAGTTCGGCAAGGATTTCTTGCGTGTGCTCGCCAAGGCGCGGCGAGGGGCGCTCATAGACGAGCGGCGTGCCCGACATCACCATCGGCGCGCGCACCGAAGGCAGGCGATTGCCGTGGCCGTCGTCAAGATCGAGCCGCATGCCGCGCGCGATGGTCTGTGGGTCGTCGAACATCTGGCCAATGGTGTTGATCGGGCTTGCCGGCACGCCTGCCGCCTCGAGCTTCGCCAACAGCGGATCGCGATCCCAGGTGCTCAGCGCCTCGATAATCGTCTCGCGCAGTTTTGAGCGGTTGGCGACGCGGGCGGGGTTGGTGGCGAAATCCGGATTGGCGGGCAGATCGGCCAGCCCGACCGCCGCGCAGAACTTGCCGAACTGGCCGTCATTTCCGACCGCCACGATGATGTGGCCGTCCCTGACCGGCAGCACCTCGTACGGGGCGATGTTCATATGCGCATTGCCCATCTGCACCGGCGACTTGCCGGAGACGAGATAGTTGAGGTTCTGGTTGCCGAGCGCCGAGATCTGGCTGTCGTAGAGCGCCATGTCGATATGCTGGCCTTCGCCGGTCTTTTCGGCATGGCGCAGTGCCGCCTGGATGGCGATCACCGAATAGAGGCCGGTAAAGAGATCCGAGATGGCGACGCCGGCCTTCTGTGGCTCGCGGCCGGGCTCGCCGGTGATCGACATCATGCCGGCCATGGCCTGGATGATGAAATCGTAGCCGGCGCGCGGCGCATAGGGGCCGTCCTGGCCAAAGCCGGTGATCGAGCAATAGACGAGGCGCGAATTGATCGCCTTGAGGCTCTCGTAGTCGAGGCCGTATTTCTTCAGACCGCCGAGCTTGAAGTTCTCGATCAGCACGTCGGCGGTGGCGACCAGCTTGCGCAGCGTCTCGGCACCGTCGGGCTTGGAGAAATCGACGGCGATGGAACGCTTGCCGCGATTGCAGGAGTGGTAATAGGCGGCCGACAGGTTCTCGCCGTCATGGCTCATGACGAAGGGCGGACCCCATTTGCGGGTATCGTCGCCGCCATCCGGGCTCTCGACCTTGATGACATCGGCGCCGAGATCGGCCAGCAATTGCCCGGCCCAGGGGCCGGCCAGAATGCGAGCAAGTTCGATAACGCGGATGCCTTTCAGCGGAGGTTCGGCCATGGATCACCGTGTTCTAACGAAACGCAGCCTCTATCAACAGCCGCCGCACCTGTCACGGTCCTTGCAGTGGGCCACGCCGGATCAGGATTTCAGCACGCTGTCCGCCCAAGCGACGAAATCATTCATGACGGCATCGCGATTGATCTCGTTCAGGCTTTCATGGCGGGTTTCCGGATAAACCTTTGAAACCAGATTCGAAAAGCCCATTGCCTGCATGCGCCTTGCCAAGTGATGGACAGCCTTGCCGTAGTCCGACGCGGGGTCCTTCTCGCCGCCGATGAGGTTGAAAGGAAGGTCGCGGCGCACATTCGCGAAGCTCGAATCCTTGCCGGCATGTTGCGCCATGTCGACCACGTCGCGCCACATCGAGACCGACGCATCCCAGCCGCAGAGCGGATCGGCGATGTATTTTTCGACCTCGGCCGGATCGCGCGACAGCCAGTCGAACAAGGTCCGGTGGTCGGGCACTGCCTTGCCCCAGGCCTGGAAGGTCAGCTTGGGCAGAAGGCGCGACGGCACATCGGAACCCAGTCGCATCCGCTCCCAGCCGAGTATGCCCAGCGCCAACTGGCCGAGCCGGCCTTGCGCGAAATTGCCGTTCCAGATCGCGGCGGCATGGACGCGCCCGGAATGGCGCAGGACAAAGTTCAGCGCAACCGAGGCGCCGAGCGAATGCCCAAAGGCGATCACCGGCAATCCGGGATGCTCGGTCGCGATCAGGTCGTGAACCGCTCCGACATCGGCCATCACCTTGGCGATGCCGTCGCTATCGGCGAATTTGCCGAGCGGCGCGTCGGGCGCCTTCGTTGCGCCATGGCCGCGATGGTCATGTGCGTAAACGTGGAAGCCGCGCTCGCTCAGGAAATCGGCAAAGCGCGCGTAACGAGCCGCATGCTCGGCCAGGCCGTGATTGATCTGGACCACGGCGCGCGGATTTCCGGCGGCTTCTTCCACATAGAGGTTGAGGTCGGCCCCGGTCGGTGAGGCCAGCCTAGTCTTTCTGTCGAATGGCATGTCTCGCTCCCTCGGCGACTGTTGGGCGAGGCGTTTGCCGGCGTCAAGAGGATGAGCGCGCTTGCCATCATGCCACGCCGGCGCTCAGGGCCCTTGCGCACACGCCGACGGAAGCGCTCATTTGGGGATTGTTTTTTTCGCGCGGTGAAAAAGATCGCAATTCTGACACGTCGGCTGTTCTAGTGTGACATATCCAATACAGTTCAATGATCGCCGGGAGAGCGGGATGCGGGTTTGGGCATTGTGGGGTTCGATGGTGCTGGCTCTGGCCGGTGCCGGGGTGGCGCATGCCGACGTGAAGATGAGCGGCACTTTCGTTGCCGACAGCGCCTGCCCGGCGACGCAGGCCATCAAGAACGGCAAGAACCCCGGCAATGTCTCGACCGAGACGGGCAAGAGCTATGAGCTTCTTGCCGGCAACAAGGACGAGCCCACCCATTATCTCATCCAGGTGCCGGGCGCCGACCCGGAGCGGCGCTGGGTGAAGATCGGCTGCGGCCATGTCAACGGCGGCAGCGCGCAGACGACTCCGACGCCTGCCGGCCAGGCCAAACCGTCGCCTTCAGCCTCCGGAAAACCCGAATATGTCTTTGCGCTGAGCTGGCAGCCGGCATTCTGCGAGACCAAGGCGGGCAAGCCCGAATGCAAGGCACAGAGCCCGAGCGAGTTCGATGCCTCGCACTTCACGTTGCATGGGCTGTGGCCGCAGCCGAACGGCAATTTCTATTGCCAGGTCTCGGCGAACGACAAGGCCAATGACAATCCGGCGCATTGGGGAGACCTGCCGCCGGTCGATCTCGACGCAAAGACGCGTGCCGAGCTCGACCAGGTGATGCCCGGCACGGCGTCGAGGCTCGAGCGCCATGAATGGATCAAGCACGGCACCTGCTATGGCAAGAACCAGCAGGACTATTTCTCCGACGCGCTGAACCTGATGCGGGCGGTGAACGCCTCGGCGGTGCGCGATCTGTTCAACAAGAACATCGGCAAGCAGCTGACATCGGATGCGATCCGCGGCGCCTTCAACCAGGCTTTCGGTCCCGGCGCCGGGGATCGCGTGCGCGTTTCCTGTCTGGTCGACCCGTCGAGCGGCCGGCGTATGATCGGCGAGATCACGCTCGGATTGTCCGGCCCGATTGGCCCGGACAGCAAGCTCGGCGATCTCCTGATGGCGTCCGCGCCGACGGCCAAGGCCGGCTGCCCGAAGGGCACGGTCGACGCGATCGGTTTTCAGTAGGCGGGAGTTCCTTGGCCGGGCCGTTCTTCCGTTAGGCCGATCTTCTGTCAGGCTGATCCGGGGGGCGGAATCGGCAGCGCAAACCGGCGAATGCGCGCGGATTGGCCGTCGCGTGCCGAAAGCGATTGCCGTTCGGCGCTTCATCGCCTACATAGCGCGCAACCCCCATTCACCTTGACACTCCATCCAGGGAAAGCGCGCGTGGCTCGCCAGTTCATCTATCACATGTCCGGCCTGTCGAAGGCCTATGGCACCAAGAAGGTGCTCGATAACGTTCACCTGTCCTTCTATCCGGACGCCAAGATCGGCATTCTCGGCCCCAACGGCTCGGGCAAGTCGACGATCCTGCGCATCATGGCCGGGCTCGACAAGGAGTTCCAGGGCGAAGCGTGGCTGGCCGAGGGTGCAACCGTGGGCTATCTCCCTCAGGAGCCGCAACTCGATCCAAACAAGACCGTGATGGAAAACGTCATGGAAGGCGTCGCCAGGAAGACGGCCATCATCGAGCGCTACAACGAGCTGATGATGAACTATTCCGACGAGACGGCGGACGAGTCGGCCAAGCTCCAGGACGAGATGGATCGCCTGAACCTGTGGGACCTCGAGCAGCAGGTCGAGATGGCGATGGACGCGCTGCAGTGCCCGCCGGGGGATTCCGAGGTGACGAACCTTTCAGGCGGCGAGCGCCGCCGCGTCGCGCTTTGCCAGCTTCTGTTGCGCCAGCCGGATCTGCTGTTGCTCGACGAACCGACCAACCATCTCGACGCCGAGACCACGGCGTGGCTGGAAAAGCATCTGCGCGACTATCCGGGCTCGGTGCTGATCATCACCCACGACCGCTACTTCCTCGACAACGTGACCGGCTGGATCCTCGAGCTCGATCGCGGCCGCGGCATTCCCTACGAGGGCAACTACACCAAATATCTCGACGCCAAGGCCAAGCGCCTGATCCAGGAAGGCCGCGAGGACGACGCCCGCCAGAAGTCGATCTGGCGCGAGCGCGAGTGGATCCAGTCCTCGCCCAAGGCGCGTCAGACCAAGTCCAAGGCGCGTATCAAGGCCTATGAGGAACTTGTCGAGCAATCGCAGAACCGCAAGCCGACCGACACGCAGATCGTCATCCCGTCGAGTGAGCGCCTCGGCAATCTCGTCATCGAGATCGAAGGCCTCAACAAGGGTTTCGGCGACGAGCTGCTGATCGAGAACCTGTCGTTCAAGCTGCCGCCGGGCGGCATCGTCGGCGTCATCGGCCCGAACGGCGCCGGCAAGACGACGCTGTTCAAGATGATCACCGGCCAGGAAACGCCGGACGCCGGCTCGATCCGCAAGGGCGAGACGGTGCGGCTCGGCTATGTCGACCAGAGCCGCGACGCGCTCGAGCCGAACAAGACCGTGTGGGAAGAGATCTCCGGCGGCGCCGAAGTCATCAAGCTCGGCAAGCATGAGGTCAACAGCCGTGCCTATTGCTCGTCGTTCAACTTCCGCGGCGGCGACCAGCAGCAGAAGGTCGGCAACCTGTCGGGCGGCCAGCGCAACCGCGTCCACCTGGCCAAGATGCTGAAGGGCGGCGGCAACGTGCTTCTGCTCGACGAACCGACCAACGACCTCGACACCGAAACGCTGAGCGCGCTGGAAGACGCGCTGGAAGCCTATGCCGGCTGCGCCGTGATCATCAGCCACGATCGCATGTTCCTCGACCGCATGGCGACCCACATGCTTGCCTTCGAGGGCGACGCGCATGTCGAATGGTTCGAAGGCAATTTCGAGGAATATGAGAAGGACAAGCTGCGCCGCCTGGGCGCCGAAGCGGCGGCCCCGCACCGCATGACGCACAAGCGGCTGACGCGGTAGGAGGTCATCTCGGCGGCTTACCTGTAGCGTAGCTCAAGCCGAGTTTCGAAGTCGAACTTCGTCAGCAAATGCTTCAGCGAATGTGGGCGTTTCAAACGCGCCCACACGCTTATAATCGGGTCTATGCTCGGCTGTCGGTGGGGAGGCCAGCACTACAAAGCGGTGGTCTTCTTCCACAACCAGTACGCTTAGGTCTTGACTATCCAATGCGGTGACGTTGCGAGCCTCACAGTAGGGGCATTCGCTATCGCAACCGCAAGACCATTGCTCGATCCAGTATTGATCGCAGCGATAGCAGTGATAGCTATTGAGATACCATGCCATTTGAACCCCAAAAAAGAGATTTTAGACAGTCAAACGGTACCGTCCTCGACCGATGAATTCAAGGTATCCGCGATCTCTTAGATACTGCAGCTGCTGACGAATCTTCGGCCTAACATTCCTGTTGTTCGGGTATTTCTGAGAAAGGAATGTTTCGAAAGAGTAGGCGTCGCCAATATCGAACTCGCCGCGGCCGAGCTGATCAAGGCACCTCATCATGTCGAGCAACCAGCCCCGCGCGTTGGAGTCCGCGTCACGCAGAAATCGGGTCCGCTGCCACGCCGAGACAACTAGTTCCTTCGGGGTCACGACCCCGTCTCGGATCAAATAGATTCTGCCCGCATCCGGAATATGCGAGATGACGATGTTCGACCCAATCCAGCCAGCCCTGCGAGCGTGAGGTCCTAACGGAGGACGCGCTTCAACAATATCTGGCGAGAAAAAATGCTTGGGAATCATACACACGGACAGGACCATCCTGCGATCGAGATTGTACTTAAGCAGGATGAAATTCGGGTTTGTATTGGATGTCAGACGTTCGATCTTCTTTCCATACGCTCCGTTAGTTATCTTCGCACCGAACTCCCCCTTCTTGCTCTTCAGCTCATATTGATCTGAGCAGCTGTCACAGAAGAGATCAGCAACGGGAAGATTTGCGGTGAATCGCGTTAGCTGACCGGTCCCGCAGTTGGGGCAGTAAAGCCATTGGGCTGCCCATTCCTCGGTCCATACGCGTGCATTTTGCGACCCGCTGTTGTAAGACGCTTGGGTTTCCCTAAATCCGAACTCCACGTTCTCTCTCGTCGGCTGGCTGATGAATTCGGTGGTGGAGCATACGATACGAGTCACTAATGAGTTTAACTCCAAAGCTGACTGGTCCGCCGCCCAATATCTGAAGTTCGAGGATGAGCGCACGCGGCCCGCGCGCGACCTGGTGGCGCAGGTGCCGGTCGATTTTCCGCGTCGCGTCGTCGATATCGGCTGCGGTCCCGGCAATTCGACCGAGCTTCTGGTCGAGCGCTGGCCGGATGCTCAGGTCAGCGGCTTCGACACTTCGCCGGACATGATCGAGAAGGCGCGGGCGCGGCTGCCCGATGTCAATTTCGAGCTGGCGGATGCCGCCGAATGGCAGCCCGAGCATCCCATCGACGTCATCTTCGCCAACGCCGTCTTCCAATGGCTGCCGGAGCATCCGGTGGTGTTCCAGCGGCTGATGGGACTGCTTGCGCCCGGCGGCGCCCTGGCCATCCAGATGCCCGACAATCTCGGCGAGGCTTCGCACCAGCTGATGCGCGAAACCGCAGCGGAAGTGCCGTTTGCGGCCAAGCTCAGGAGTGCGGCGCGCGGGCCGCTGCCGCCGGTGTCCTTCTACTATGATTTGTTGTCGCCGCTCGCCGACCGGCTCGACATCTGGCACACCATCTACAACCATCCGCTGGCCGATGCCGAGGCGATCGTCGAATGGGTCAAGGCGACCGGGCTGAAGCCTTTCCTCGATCCGCTCGACGCGGATGAGAAGAAGCTGTTCCTCGACAGCTACACCGCCAAGATCGCCAAGGCCTATCCAAAGACGGCGAACAGCAAGGTGCTGCTGCGCTTCCCGCGCATCTTCATCGTGGCCAAGCGCGCTTGAGCATCCACCACTTGAATGCCAGCGGTGGTTGTCGAATTAAGCTGGAATAAACCGGGCAAATGCGACAAGTGTAGCGCCTCGCCTCGGCACAACTTGCCGCCCCCTCGGACGGATTGGACATGCATCGCGTCATCATCAGCGGCATCGGCGCCGAAATCCCTGAACCCGTCATCACCAATGAAGAGCTGGTCGCAAGCTTCAACAGCTGGGTCGACACCGAGAATGCGCGCCGCGCCGACACCGGCGAGCCGCTTTTGCAAAAGTCGGATAGCGACTTCATCGTGCATGCCTCCGGCGTGAGAAGCCGCCATGTGATCGAGCGCGAGGGCATCCTTGACCCGACCCGCATGTCGCCGCGCATTCCGGCGCGGCCGGACGACGCGCTGTCGTTGGAGGCGGAGTTCGGCCTCGCCTCGGCCAGGAAGGCGCTTGCCCATGCCGGGGTCGATGGATCGGACATCGACCTGGTGATCTGCTCGGCCTCGCATCATCAGCGGCCCTATCCGGCGATCGCCATAGAGATGCAGGAGGCGCTGGGAACCAAGGGCGCCGGCTTCGATATGGGGCTTGGCTGCTCTTCCGCCGCGGCGGCGCTGCATATCGCGGTCAACCTGGTGAGGGCAGGGGCGCACAAGCGCATCCTGGTGTCGACGCCGGAGATCATCACCGGCCATCTCAACTTCCGCGACCGGCAGACGCATTTCATCTTCGGGGACGCCTCGGTCGCCATGGTCGTCGAGGGTTTGGCGCAGGGCGAGAAGCGGCCGGGGCGTTTCGAGGTGCTCGACACGCGCACCTGGACGCAGATGTCGAACAACATCCGCACCAATCTTGGCTATCACACGCGCACCGCCCAGCACGATCCCTACATGATCAACCTGGAAGGCAATCTCATCAAGCAGGTCGGCAACAAGGTGTTCAAGGAAGTTACCGTTGCCGGCCAGAAATTCATCGTCGAATTCCTGGCCGAGCACGGGCTGACGCCTGACGGCATCCGCCGCTTCTGGCTGCATCAGGCCAATGCGCGCATGAATGCCATGATCCTGAAACTGTCCTTCGGTCACGACGTCGACCATGACCGCGCGCCGATGGTGCTGGAGCGGCTCGGCAACACCGCCGGGGCCGGCGCGATCGTGGCGCTGTCGGAGAACCATGCCGACATGAAGGCCGGCGATTTCGGGCTGATCTGCGCCTTCGGCGCCGGCTATTCGATCGGCGGCGCACTGCTCAGGATGCTTTAAGCCGGCGCGAGGGGCACCAGCATCGGCACGCGCCTGGCGTAGTCGTCATAGGCCGGGCCGAGCTCGCCGCGCAGGAAGCTCTCTTCCAGCCGCGCCTTGACGACGACGCCGACGAGCAGCAGGCCGGCGCCGGCAACACCCCATACGGTGCCCTTGACCGCCATGGTCGCCAGGATGGACAGCAGCAGTCCCGTGTAGATCGGATGGCGGACCAGGCCGTAGGGGCCGGTATCGACCACGCGATGATCAGCCTTGGCGGTGACGTTTGCCGACCACAGGCGGCCGAGATGCAGGCGCGCCCACCAGGCGAAAGCGATGCCGATGGCGATCAAGGCAACGCATATCCAGGCTTCGGTGAGCGTCGGCGTCCACAGCCGCAGCCTGCCGGCATAGCCGTGCGCCGGCACGAACATCAGAACGGTGCCGGCGAGCCAAAGGACCCGATAGCGCGCCTCCGACTTGGGATCGGCGCGCTTTTGCGCGGGATCTGCCCAGGCAGCAGCAAGGAGCCAGGATACCACCCAGAACAGCCAAAGCGCCGCTACAGCGTGTCCAACCTGCATGATCGAGCCTCTCGTCTGCCACGCGTTTAAATCCGCGCGGCAGGCGAAAGAAAGTCGAAGTCGGTAAGAATGTCGTGATCAAACCGGTGCCGTCACGCTGCGGCCATCGCCGCCGCGACAAGCGCCTCGCCCGAATATTGCCGGCCGCCGATACCCCAGCCCCCGTCGGGAGCGTTGAGGATGTTAATCCAGGTGTTCTCGGGCTTGTGGCCCGGCACGCAACATTCGTCGACGATCCTGGCGGCTGCGGCGATGAAGGCCTCGCGCGCCTCGTTGGTCGCAAGGCCGATATTCGGCAACTTCAATTCCACCATGACGACAGGACGATTGGCGCCGCCAGCATAGATGCGATCGATCGGCAGGATATGAACCGTTCCGCCGACGATTGCGGTGAAGAATGAATTCCCGGTGGCTCCGGAGGCCTCGATGAGCGCGGCGCTGAGGCGAGGCAGGATTTCGCGCTCGCCCGCTGCGCTCAGCACGCCCTCGGGCGCGGTCACGGTAATCGGCATGTTGGTTCTCCTTCGTGCTGCGGATGGTTCCGCTTGTCAGGTTACGTATTGATTGTTACGTTATCCAAAAGAGTCGAGTCAACAGGTTTCGTATCGATCACTATGGAAAATTCTGAGAAGTCTCGCGGCGGCAGGCCGCGGGCGTTCGACCCGGAGGCCGCGCTCGACGCGGCCATGCATCTGTTCTGGGAGCATGGCTATGAAGCGACTTCGCTTGCCATGCTGCGCGAGGCCATGGGCCTGACGCCGCCGCAGATCTACAACGCCTTCACCGACAAGGAGACGCTGTTTCGTCGGGCGCTAGCGCGCTACCACGAAAGGGAGGTCGGGTTTGCGCTCGACGCGCTTAGCGCGCCGGTATCGGTCAAGGAGGCGATGCGTTTGCTGCTGATGGGCGCGGCTGAGGCCTACACCCGGCCGGGTAAGCCCGGCGGCTGCCTTTTCATCAGCGGTGCGCTGGCGACCTCGCCGCAGGCGCAAGCCATCGCGGACGAGCTCAAGACATATCGCAAGGCAACCGAAGCGGCGATCGCAGCGCGGCTGGGCAAGGGCCAAGAGGCCGGCGAATTGCCGGCAAATCTGTCCGTCGAGCGATTGGCCAAATACCTGACCGGAGTCATGCACGGAATGTCGATCCAGGCGCGTGACGGCGCTTCGGCAGAGGACCTCAGGGCTTTGGCCGAGATCGCTCTTGCCGCCTGGGCAGCCGAAATGCGAAAAGCGGCCGACTCAAATGGCGAAACCGATGCCAGACCTGTTCTCCACGATTGAAACGCCCGTCGAGATCGTGCCGGGCCGCAAGCTGACGGCAAGGGCAGCGGCGCTCTATGCCGCTCCGCACGACCATTTCGAGACGAGGGCGGTCGAGGAACTGCAGCTTGGCTTCGACGGGATCGCCGGCGACTTCCATGGCGGAACAACGCGGCGTTCGGGCGGGCGCGAGCCATGGTATCCGCGCGGCACCGAGATGCGCAACGAGCGGCAATTGTCGCTGGTCGCGGCGGACGAGCTCGCCATCGTCGCCCAACGCATGGGGCTCGAGGAGATCAAGCCGGAGTGGATCGGCGCCAATCTTGCGGTCGAGGGCGTGCCGCATCTTTCGATGCTGCCGGCCGGCTCGCTGATGTTCTTCAAGGGCGGCGTGACGCTCAAGGTCGACGGCCAGAACAAGCCGTGCCGCTTTGCCGGACAGTCAATCGCCGAGCATGTCGGCGCCGCGGATCAGGAGGCCACCGCGCTGCTCTTTCCAAAGGAGGCGAAACGGCTGCGCGGCCTTGTCGCCTGGGTCGAGAAGCCGGGCGTCATCAGGGCCGGCGAGGAAATTTCCATCCGGGTGCCGGAGCAGTGGATTTATCAGGCCTGAGGCCACGCCGCTGAAGCAGCGTGGCCGGCGTTTTTGATTAGGCTTTGCGGTTCTTGTTGGCGCCCTGCGCCATCACCGAGACATGGTCCCACTTTTCCCAGGTGGCGATGCGGTTGGCATATTCCTGCCTGATCATCGGCAGGCCGCCATCGCCGAAGAAGACCCTGAGCGGCGGCTCGGCGGCATCGACGACCGCCAGCATCGCCGGGCCGGTCGCTTGCGGATCGCCGGCCACGGAACGGCTGCGACGCTCGGCCATCGCCGCGTGGACGGGCTCATAGACATCCAACGGGTTGGAAACCCTCGCCGACGGTCCGGCCCAGTCCGTGGAGAAACCGCCCGGCTCGACCAGGGTCACGTGAATGCCGAACTCCGCGACCTCCAGGCTGAGCGACTGGCTGAAGGCTTCCAGCGCCCATTTCGAGGCGTGATAAAGGCCGAGCGAGGCAAAGGCGTTGACGCCGCCGATCGAGGAGATCTGGATGATGTGGCCGGAGCGTTGCGCACGCATGACGGGCAGCGCGGCCTGGGTCACCCAAAGCGCGCCGAAGACGTTGGTCTCGATCTGGTCGCGGGCTTCCTGTTCGGTGACTTCCTCGATGGCGCCGAAATGGCCGTAGCCGGCATTGTTGATGACGACGTCGAGCCGACCGAAGCGCTTGTGCGCTTCGGCGATCGCGGCGTCGACCGCCTGCTTGTCGGTGACGTCGAGCTGCATGGCTGCGACCCTGTCGCCATATTTCTCGACGAAATCGGCGAGCGTGCCGGCATCGCGCGCGGTTGCGGCGACGCGATCGCCGCGGGCGAGCGCGGCCTCGGCCCAGACGCGGCCAAAGCCCTTCGATGATCCGGTGATGAACCAAACCTTGTCAGTCATGATCTGTGATCCTTGCCCAGAGGGCGATGAATTCGGAGGGATAAACGGAGGAATCTCCGTTTGCCCATGTACGGCGCCGCCGCCGTTTTTCCAGAGGCGGCACCCGAATTAATTGGCGGAATGCGGCGTAGAGGACGCAGGCGTCTATTCGTCCTCGTCGTCTTCCTCGAGCAACCGTGTCGCCCGCCAACGGGTGAGCACCTCATTGGTCCGCCTGATGACGAAGAAGCGCGCCGAATCCCGGTCGTAGCCTTCGGCCAGCAGCTTTTCGTAATCGGTGTGGACGTGGCGGACATGGGCGATGGTGGCCAGCCACACCGCGATTGTCGGCGGCAAGCTCTTCATGTGCACCGAGCCGGCTTCGGCGCGGATTTTCTCCATGTCGGCATAAGGCGCGAGCGGCAGCAGCGCGGTCAGCGCCTTGGCGATGGCGCGGCGGCGGCCGGTGGGGGCGCTCATTTCTCGTCGCGCCCGGCGATCGTCGCTTCGGGGAAGGCATCCGTGGAAGCGTAGTAGGGCTTGATATCGATGACCGGCGTGCCGTCGAGCACGTCGATGGCGTCGATCTCGATCCGGCCGGCCTCAATGCCGAGCGCGACGAGCTTCGCCACATGCAGGCCGACAGGGTTCGGCCGGGCAGGGGAGCGCAGCGAGAAAACGCCTTTCGCTTCAGCCGCATGGCGCGGTTTCTGCACAATCAGATTCCGCGGCGCGTGATGGAGCCACGACAGGATGACGACGTGGCTGGCGCGTTCCAGGTTTTGCAACCCCGGGCGATAGGGCTGGTCGATCAGGATTGTTGCGGTTCGCCCGGTTTCGCGGGCGGCGCGCATGTTCTTGGGACAATCCTCGCGACCGACCCAGGGTGAGACGATGTGGCCGATGAAGACGACATGGCCGTCCGGCCGCAACTGCGCCGGGTCGGCCGCAAGAAGCATTTCACCTTGGCGCGTCTCAAACATCCTGTTCGTCCCGCGGAGAAACCGCCTGCCGGCGCGGATCACGGCTGCGCCATTTTCTTGTCCGGAAGCGACATAGCCCTTGCCACGGTTTCGAAATCGACATAAACATATCTTTATATCTTTCAACGAGAAACTCACGCATGCACGTCTCACTCGACACAATGGTAGATACATTGAAGGCGGCGGCCGAATCCAGCCGGCTGCGCATCCTGGTGCTGCTTTCGCGCGGGGATCTCACCGTCTCCGATCTCACGGAGATCCTCGGCCAGTCGCAACCGCGCGTTTCGCGGCATCTGAAGCTGCTGCTCGATGCCGGGCTGATCGGCCGCTATCAGGAAGGGTCCTGGGCTTTTTTCAGGCTGACCGACATCGATAATTCGCGCGATTTCGTCCAGCGTCTGGTCTCGGCCATAAGCGAGGCCGATCCGCAAGTGGTGCGCGATCTCGAGCGGCTCGCGGCGGTCAAGCGCAAGCGGCAGGACCGGGCGGCCGAATATTTTTCCGAGAATGCCGCGAGCTGGGATCACATCCGCTCGCTGCATGTGCCGGACCGGGCGGTGGAAGCGGCACTCATCAAGCTCGTCGGCAAGCGGCCGTTCCAGTCCATGCTCGATCTTGGCACCGGTACGGGCAGGCTGCTCGAAATCTTTGCGCCGCTCTACCGGCGCGGCGTCGGCATCGACATGTCGCGCGAGATGCTGAGCGTGGCGCGCGCCAATCTCGACAAGGCCGGCATCGCCAATGCGCAGGTACGCCAGGGCGACATCTTCTCGCCGCCGGTCGAGCGCAACGCCTTCGATCTCGTCACAATCCACCAGGTGCTGCACTATCTCGACGATCCCGCGCGCGCCATCGCCGAGGCGGCGCGGCTGCTCAGGCCATCGGGCCGGCTGATCGTCGTCGACTTCGCGCCGCATAATCTCGAATTCCTGCGCGACCAGCATGCGCATATGCGGCTAGGCTTTTCCGACCGGCAGATGTCCGACTGGTTCGCCGAGGCCGGCCTCGACCTCGAGGACAGCCAGGAATTCGAGCCGCGTGGCGGCAACGAGGCAAGGCTTACGGTGAAGCTCTGGCTCGGCCGCGATCAGCGACTGCTGATCGCCGATCCATCCAATGACCCGCTGCCTGCCAAGGCATATCCAATGGGGGAAACAGCCTGATGAACCAGTTCCGCTTTTCCCGCCGCCCCGACATCGGCGACAAGGTCCGGGTCTCGTTCGAATTCTTCCCGCCGAAGACCGACGAGATGGAAGTGAGGCTCTGGGACACGGTCACCCGGCTGGAACCGCTCAAGCCGAAATTCGTCTCGGTGACCTACGGCGCCGGCGGCTCGACCCGCGAGCGCACGGCGCGCACGGTCAGGCGCATCTTGAACGAGACGACGCTGACGCCTGCGGCGCACATGACTTGCGTCGATGCCGCGCGCGATCAGGTCGACACGGTCATTCGCGAATTCGCGGATATGGGCGTCAAACGTTTCGTCGCGTTGCGCGGCGATCCGGCGGCCGGTGTAGGCGCAAGTTACCACCCGCATCCCGATGGCTATGCCAATGGCGCCGAACTGGTCGGGGCGCTGAAGAACGCCGGCGATTTCGATATCTCGGTCTCCGCCTATCCGGAAAAGCATCCGGAAAGCCCGGATTTCGCCACCGACATCGATATGCTGAAACGCAAGGCCGACAATGGCGCGACGCGGGCGATCACTCAGTTCTTCTTCGACAACGACCTTTACGAGCGCTATGTCGAGCGGGCGCGCCGCGCCGGCATCTACATCCCGATCGTGCCGGGCATCCTCCCGGTGCATAATTTCACCCAGGTCGCCAATTTCTCGTCGCGCTGCGGGGCGCTGGTGCCGGCCTGGCTGGCCGAGCGCTTCGAAGGACTGGAGAACGACCCGCAGACGCATGCCCTCGTGGCCTCCGCCGTGGCCGCCGAGCAGGTGCTCGACCTTGTCGAGCGCGGCGTCGGCGACTTCCATTTCTACACGATGAACCGCGCCGACCTCGTCTTTGCCGTCTGCCACATGATCGGCATCCGCTCGCATGAGACGGAGGCGGCGGGTTCGGCCGCCGCCTAGGGCAGGCTGCAACGGAAAAGGCCGGGTAGAACCCGGCCTTTTCGAACTGTTTGGACTATATCTCGGTACTGGTCTTCCCGGCTTTGGCGGGTCAGGGAAGAACACCTATGATAAGGGCACCGATGAATGCGAATGCGGCACAAATCATCAACGCGTTGATCGGCCTCGTCAGTCCCATGCCATAGCCTCCTCTTCAGAGCTATGGCCGGAATCTAGAGTCATTTGGGTTACAGGCAAGCGGAAAACGTGCTGCAATGCGACATGATTGTGGGATTTGCGACTTCCGATTTATCGTTAGCCGTTGAAACTCTTCGGCAAAAGCCGCCTCAAGCGTTGTGAATAAATTGTGGCGGAGCCGTGGCATGACACCGCTACCATCGGCCCAACAGGCGACCGTCTATGGTGACCAGGCCGAGTCCGATCAGCGTCATGCCGCCGATTTCGAACAGCGCCAGGCGCTCGCCGAGGAACAGGAAGCCGAGCAGCACCGCGCTCACCGGCACGACCAGGGTGACCAGCGAGGCATTGGTAGCGCCGGCCGAGGCGACGAGGTTGAAATAGAGGATGTAAGCAAAGGCGGTTGAAAGCAGCGCCAGGCCCAGAACCGCGGCCCAAACGGGCGGCGAGACCGAGAAAAGCCCCGCAGGGCCATACGCAATCAGCACGAGCGGGATCATGATGATGGTCGATGCGGTCAGCTGTCCGGTGGCGATGACCGGCGACGGCACGCCCTTGAAGCGGCGCGCGATCATCAGGGCGACGGCGTAGGAGATCGAAGCGCCGATCAGTGCGAACTTGGCCCACACCGGTCCGCCAAGCCCGGCAAGCAGGCCAGGTCCGATCATCACCGCGGTGCCGGCGACACCGAGCGCGATGCCGGCGAACTTGTTCCAGGACAGCTTCTCGTCGGTGGTGAGCGCATTGGCCAGGATCAGCGTCCAGAACGGCGTCGTGGCGTTGAGCACCGAAGCGACGCCGGCGCCGAGCTGCGTCTGGCCGGCGAAGATCAGCGAGAAGGGCACGACATTGTTGGTGAGCGCCAGCAGGAAGAACAGGCCGGCATGCGGGAAGGCGAGCCGGAACGAAGGGCCGCGGGCTGCCAGATAGAGGTGAAGTGCCGCCGCGGCGATGGAGACGCGGAACAGCACCAGCGCCAGCGGATGGATCTCGGAAACGGCGATGCGGGCAAAGAAGAACGAACCGCCCCAGATCGCGCCGAGCAGGAGAAGCTGCGCCCAATCCTTGAGCGTCATCGCTCCGCGCGTCGGCGCGGCGCCGGCCGTAATCGACATGTCCTGTTCCTCCCCGGGGCCGATCGCAACCTCGGCCCGTCAAATACCCCAAGAACCGATATCTCATCCGCAGGCAAGGGCCACCCGAAACATGACCAATGGTTTAGCGTCGCCAAAATGTGCAACAGGCCGCTCCGGATCGCCAAGACACAGAACTGTTTTCTTTGGTGGCTAGCTAGGATTAATTGTGCGCGCTCCAGACCTGAGGATTCGTCCATGCAGCGATTCGAAAATGCCCGTGAGGCGGCACTGGCGCTTCGTCCCGACGACCCGGTCTACTGTTTCCGCCCGCAGGTGTTGAAGGAGGATGCCCTGCAGTTCATGGGCATGTTTCCCGGCAAGACTGCTTATGCGGTCAAGACCAATGGCGAGCAGATCGTTCTGAAGACGCTGGTGGAAACCGGCGTCAGCGCCTTCGACGTCGCCTCGCCCGGCGAGTTCGCCGCCGTGCGCGCCGTCTCGCCCGACGCCGAGATGCTCTACATGCATCCGGTCAAGGCGCAGTCGGACATCAAGCTGGCGCTTGAAAAATACGGCATCCGGGTGATCTCGCTCGACCATGAGGACGAGATCGCGAAGCTGACGCGTGTGGTGCGGGCGCTCGATATCGATCCCGGCGCTCTCACCGTCTTCGTGCGCATCCAGACCAAGGGCCATGCGGCTTACGAACTGTCGAAGAAATTCGGCGCCGGGCCCGCCAACGCGGTGGAGCTTGCCGAGCGGCTGAACCGCACCGGCTATAAGGTCGGCCTCTGCTTCCACGTCGGCAGCCAGATCGAGGATCCGGATACCTATGAACGCGCTCTCGCCTCGGCGGACTGGGTGCGCAACCGCCTGACCTTCGACATCGCCGGGCTCGATGTCGGCGGCGGCTTTCCCGCCGAATACGGCCATGATCCCAATCGCAGGCACATCGAGATGCCGTCGCTCGGGCAGTTGATGTCGCGGCTGGCCGGCGACCTTAAAGAATATCAGTTCGACCAGATGCCCTTGGTGGCCGAGCCCGGACGCGTGATCGTGGCGCGGTGCCTGTCGCTGATCGTGCGCGTGCTATTGCGCAAGGGCAAGCGGCTCTACATCAATGACGGCATCTGGGCGTCGCTGTCGGATTCATGGACGGGCAAGATCACGCTGCCGGCGCGCTTCATTCCAGATCCCGCGATCCGTACCCGCAACGGCAACGAGAACACGATCGTGCCGTTCAAGGTCTGCGGCGCGACCTGCGATTCCGTCGATATTCTGTCCCGGCCGTTCTGGCTGCCGGAAACGGTCGACACCGGCGACTGGATCGAGATCGGCCATATCGGCGCCTACTCGCTGTCGCTCAGGACACGCTTCAACGGCTTCTACCCCGATACGTTCGTCGAAGTGACGACACCGTTCGACGAGGGCGATGCACCGCAGGGCTTTGCGAGCTTGGAGACGATGGCGGATTGAGTTCCCCCTTCTCCCCTTGTGGGAGAAGGTGTCGCCGAAGGCGACGGATGAGGGGTGCTCCAGGGAAAGCCAACGTCTCACTCCGCTGGAACACCCCTCATCCGTCTCGGCGCTGATCCACCACCCGGGGGCGAGCCACGGGTCTCGCCCCGTCCTTCGGACCCCGCAAGGCGAGAAGGGAGAGGCGCTACAGCTTCGCCAAAAGCTCGGGCGTCGGCCAACCATCCACCGGCAGGCCAAGCCGCATCTGCTCCTTGCGGACCGCTTCGCGCGTGTTGGTGCCGAGGATGCCGTCGACGGTGCCGACGTCGTAGCCCCTGGCCTCGAGCTTGGTCTGCAGCGCCTTCATCTGGTCGCCGCTCAGGCCTTGCTCGGGCGTGCGCGGATCGAATTGCGGCGCACCGGCGAGGCGGGTCGCAAGCACTGCCGCCGTCAGCGCGTAGGTGAAGGACTGGTTCCATTCCAGATAGACGTCGAAATTGTCGTAGGTCAGGAAGGCGGGACCCTTGCGGCCCATCGGCAGCGCCAGGCCAGCCTTGAGACCATTGTCGATGAGCGGGTTGCCGTTGGGTTCGGTGACGCCCCATTGCGCCCATTGCGACAGCGGCAGCTTGTTGGTGCGGCCGGTCTGGTCCCATGGCATCTCATCGGGGACGCGCACTTCCTGGACCCAGGGCTGGTCGCGCTTCCAGCCGCGCGACATGATCTTGTCGGCCGTGGTCATGATGACGTCCGGCACGCTGTTCCGCAGATCGACCTTGCCGTCTCCGTCTCCGTCGACGCCGCGCGCCAGATAGTCGGTCGGCAGAATCTGCGTCTGGCCGATCTCACCAGCCCAGGCGCCCTTGACGTCGGCCGGCAGTACCCCGCGGTCGATCAAGGTAAGCAGCGGCACCAATTGCTGCCGAAACAGCTGGGGGCGGCGGCAATCATGCGAAAGCGTCACCAGCGCATCGAGGGTGTGGAAGTCGCCCTGCACGGCGCCGAAGTCGGTTTCCAACCCCCAGAAAGCCGCGATGATCGCCGGCTGTACGCCGAACTCCTTGTCGGCGCGGTCGAAGGTTTCGGCATATTTCTTCAGATTGGCCGCACCCTGCTTCAGGCGGTAGGCCGAAATCATGCGGTTGGCGAATTCGGTGAAAGTCTGGGTGAAGACGCCCTGGGCGCGGTCGCGCGCCAATGCCCGCTGGTCGATGGCGGCGTCCTCCAGCGCGTCGAGCCCGACGGCGCCGACGCCGGCTGCCTTGGCTTCTGCCGCGACACCCTGTTTCCAGGCCTCGAAATCGCCGCCGCATTCCTGCGCCGCCGCGGGCAGCGCAAGCGCGCCGACGAAGAGCGCCGCCAGGATTTCAACGCGCAATCGCATCGCTTTCCTTTCGAGACCGGCGCATGACCCGATCGCGACCCCGGACGGGATCGGACGGGCGCATGCGAGGATTTCAAAGCTCAGGAGTCTTGCCAGGCACTCGCACGAGTACGCCGCTCCAGATTACCAGCGGTTGCATGTTTCGCCGCCCGCCGTGTCGAAAAGCAGGCGCGGCGGCCGATGTCAACGGGTGTTCTGCCGCAGCCACTTCTTCCAGGCGGCTTCCGAGCCGTTGAAGACGTTGATGTCGGATTTGCCGGTCATGCCGGGCACGATACCGGTGCCGGTGTACTGCCAGAAGGTGAAGGGGTGGCTGCCGTATTTCTCGCGCGGGTGGCCGGCGACCGAGCGCAGCCAATAGGGATAGCCGCGGAAGGTCGCCAGCTGGTTGTCGTCGAAGAAGTCGAGCGAGGTGTAGATGATCGGCTTCTTGCCATAATAGCGCTCGACCATTTGCAGGAAGACGGTCATCTCGCTGCGCACCGTGGTGGGGTCGGGGCGCAGCCTGCAGGTCGGCGAGTTCGGGTTCCATTCCATGTCGAGCACCGGCGGCATTGCCGACGGGTCTCTCGGGACATTGGCGATGAACCAGCGCGCCTGGGTTTCGGCCGGCGTGCAGAAGTAGAAGAAATGATAGGCCGCGCGCGGGACGCCGGCCGCTCTTGTACGCGCCCAGTGCTCGTTGAAATAGTCGTCGAAACGATCGCCGCCCTCCGTCGCCTTGATGAAGGCAAAGGAGATGCCGCTGGCCCTGGCCGTCGGCCAGTCGATCGAGCTCTGGTATTTGGAGACGTCCGTGCCGTGGATGGCGTAGGTCCATGGCGCGCCGCTGTCCCACTCATGCGGCTTGGAGTCCTCGAATTTGGGCGCGCGCACGGCAACCGCCGGCGACGACGGCGACAATGGTGAGAGGTCCTCCACGGTCGAGCAGGCGCCCAGCAGCGTAAGCATCAGGATGGCCGCAAGACGGCGCATGATCTTCCCCGAGCCGGGATCAGCCGGCCGCTGATGGGTCCTTCATTGATGGTGGTCGCTTTCGCAGGCCCCCCTCCGGACGATCGCCCCACAGGACCGTCCCGATTTATTCCGTCTTCCAAATCGTTGTCCCAAAACCGCTGCGCACTTTTGGGCGACATGGAATCATTTGATCGCCGAACATGGTTGATAATCCATTGACGGCGCTCGACGATGCCGGCGATTTTGCGGAAGCAATGGCGGCAAATCGATGACATAAATCGAGCCGGCGAATCCAAAAGGCGGGGAAAGATGCGGGCTGTCGTGAAGTTCATCAAATGGCTGGTTGGGCTTGTGATCCTGGCGGTGGTCGCGCTCTTCGCGTGGCTCTATTTCGCGCCGCCGGAGTTGATCCGCGTCGGCTCCGGCTACTCGGCCAAGATCGTCTGCTCGAATGTCTTCATCGCCGGCCGCGACGCCAAAGAGGTCTTGGCCGTCGATGTGCAGGCACCAGGCCATCCGCTGCTCAAGCTGATGAAGGTCTCCGTCGACAAGGAGCGGGGGCTGGTTTCGGCCGGCCTGCTTTGGGTTTTCGGCAAGAGTGTCGCGGTCGAGCGCGACGGCGTCGGCTGCGCGTCGGTTGCCGACGGCGACACCGGCAAGGCAAGGCAGACGTCGCTGCGCGCCGCGCCGCCGGCCGCGGCGCAACCCGACGCGCTCTGGCCCGATGGCGAGCGGGTCGATGCTTCGCAGAATCCCGAGGTCGCGAAGATCGTCGACGATGCCGCGATGGCCGGCACCGGCATGCGCGCCATCGTGGTGGTGAAGAACGGCCGGGTCGTCGCGGAGCGCTATGGCGAGGGCTTTTCGGCCAAGACGCCGCTGCTCGGCTGGTCGATGACCAAGACGGTGAATGCCGCGATCGTCGGCACGCTGGTCAAGGACGGCAAGCTGGCGCTCGATAACAAGGGCTTGTTCAAGCCGTGGAAGGCCGACGGCCGCGCCGCCATCAGCCTTGCCGACATGATGGCGATGTCGAGCGGGCTGGCGTTCAACGAAGATTATGGCGACGTCGCCGACGTGACGCGCATGCTTTATCTCGAGCCGGACATGGCAGGCTTCGCCGAGGCCCAACCTCTGACCGGCGAGGTGGGAAAAGTGTTTTCCTATTCGAGCGGCACGGCGGTGATGCTGTCGCGGCTATGGCAAGATGCGATCGGCGACAAGGCGAAGGCGCTGGCATGGCCGCGCACGGCGCTGTTCGAGCCGCTCGGCATGCATAGCGCGGTGCTCGAGACCGACGAGCAAGGTACCTTCGTCGGCTCGTCCTATCTCTACGCCACGGCGCATGACTGGGCGCGCTTCGGCCAGTTCCTTCTGCAGGGCGGCGCCTGGAACGGAAACCAGATCCTGCCTGCCGGTTTCGTCGACTGGATGCGCGAGGCCGCACCGGCCTCAAAGGTGTATGGCAAAGGCCAGGTCTGGATCGAGGGGCCGGGCGATGAGGAAAATGCCGGCGCAGGCGTCGCTGCAGGCCTGCCCAAGGACACCTATTGGATGGAGGGCCATGACGGACAGACGGCTGCAATCATTCCGTCCGAGCAGTTGGTGGTGGTGCGGCTTGGATTGACGCCGGCCAAGCTTGGTTATCGTCCACAAGCGATGGTCAGCGCGCTGGTGAAGGCGCTCCATTAGAGGCGTGGCGGTCAATCGCCGGCCTCTATGCGGCGGTCGGCAAAGGCTTGGCGCGATCCACGCGCGCCCGCTCGTCAGGCGAGTTCATGACTTGCCAAAGATCGCTGCGGCGCTGGACGTTCAGCCAGAAATCCGGGCTGTTGCCGAACACCCGCGCCAATATGAGCGCGGTCGCCGCGGTAATGCTGCGGCGATCGTTGCACAATTCGTTCACATGCTTGCGCGGGACGCCCATTGCCTCGGCCAGAGCGGCTTGCGTCAAGCCAAGCGGGTGCATGAACTCCTCCGCGAGGATTTCGCCAACCGTTGCGGGCTTGCGTGCGGTCATCAACATGTCTCACCTCACTTGTAGCTGTGGTCGTCCAAGTAGATGTCCGATGCCTCACCCCGACCGCCATCCCAGCGGAAAACCAATCGCCATTGCTTGTTGACCCGTATGGAATGAAAGCCTTCGAGATTTCCGCGTAACTTTTCGAAGTGGTTGCTGGGCGGCACTCGCAAATCCTGGTCGGCGGCAGCGTCGTCGATCATCTGGAGCTTGCGAAACAAGCGGCTTTCGAGATCGGACGGAATGTTACGGGAGTGATCGTCGTTCACGAAGAAGGCCCGCAGCCATTCATCTCTAAATCCGACGATCATCACATGTTTCCAAGCAGGGTCAATGTACCACCCTTTGGGTCATGGCGCAATTGTTGATTGCGTTCGCTACGGCCACAGGCGTCAAATTGCAAAATTCAGTGGGCGATCTTGACTATGGCCAGCCAGGCGTATCCGCGATAAAGCGTTCTGAAACGGAAGGTTGCGCCGGTGCGCTGCGATTCCGATTCAAGCACGTCGCGAAGCGAGGCGCGCGGCGCGACATGGAATTTCCGCAGCCAGCCACGCAGCAGGGCGCGGAACCAGCGCGGCAGGCCTTCCTGCTGGCCGAAGTCGACGACATGCAACGAGCCGCCGGGCGCAAGCGCGGCGAGCGCGGCCGAAACCGTCTTTTCCCAGCTGGGGATCATCGACAGGGAATAGGACACGAACACGCGGTCGAACTGCGCGATGCCGAAGAGCGCCCTGGCATCGAAGTCGGTTGCGTCGCCACGCGCCAGGCTGACCTTGGCGGCGAGGCCTTCGCGAGCAATGGCCGCGCTAGCCGTCTCCAGCATCTCGGCCGAGATGTCCAAACCGAAGAAGCGCGCATCCGGATAGCGGCGGGCGGCAAGCGCGATGTTGCGGCCGGTGCCGCAGCCGAGCTCCAGCACGGTGCCGCCTTGCGGCACGTCCAATCCGTCGATCAGCCGGTCGCGGCCGAGCAGGTAATATTTGCGGGTCAGATCATAGATATGGCGCTGCCAGCGGTAGACGCCGTCCATCAGTTCGGCATGGCCGGCCGGCAGCTCCGTCGTGCTCATGCTGCCCGCTTCACATAGAGATGGAAGCCGCCATAGATCGCCGAGCGGTCTTTTGCCGCGAATTCGCGCGAGGCGTCGGCCTCGTAGGTCCACTGGTCGAGCAGCGAGCTGGAGACACGGCCGGGCAGGAGGCTCGGTTCGGCCGCGGTGCGGAAGATGACGCGGGCGCCGGCCGAGGCCGTGCGGGTGATCTCGGTCCACAGCGCATTGAGCAGGTCGTCGGTCATCCAGTCCTGCGCGTCGAGCAGGACGAAGCGGTCGACGGTGCCGGCGTCCTTGGCGCCCAGGAACTTGATCAGGTTGGCGTGGTGGATGGCGACGCGATCGATGTGGTCGCGGATCGTCTTGTAGTTGTTCTGTTCCAGATAGGCAGGCAGCGCCGCCTCGCCGGGCTGCGGATAGCGGCGGGCAAAGGCCTGCCAGGCGAAGTAGTTGTTCTTCAGCGGGAAATCGCAGGCGAGCTTTTCCAGCCGTGCCTTCAAGACGCTCGCCATCGAGCCGTCGCCGGATGTGATCAGCGAGTCATACTGTGCCGGCGGGATGCCGAGGCCGAACAGCGAAGCCTTGCGCGAGGTCGCCCAGCGCAGCAGCTTCTTGTCGAACACCGGCGCCAACTCCTCATTGAAGAAGCGGCGCTGCTCGCCAATGTTCTCCGCCTTCATGATGCCGGCCGGATCGACACCAAACAGCTTGCCGACGCGATGGCCCATGGCGATGAAGAGGCCGAGCAGGCCGGTCTGGTAGAAGTTGCGGTCGAAAACCGAGATGCGGCGGCGGCCGCGCCAGTTGCGGCGCTCCCAGTAATGGCGGCTCACTGGATCGAGATGCGGCGCGATGAAGCGATCATAGGCATCCGAATTGTGTCTGGTGCCGGCGGCGCCGAAGAAACGGAACAGGTCGCCCTGCGACGGCAGGTGGCGCACCGCTTCCAGCTTCATGCGGTTCAGCGCGACATGCGCGGCATTGAGATCGACGGCCTCGATCCGGGCCGGCGTGCGGGTCAGGTAAGCCAGGATGTTGCAGCCGCCCGAGGCGATCGTGACGACGCGATGGCCGGCGCCGAGCTGCATGGCCTCCATGTCGACATCGGGATCTTCCCAGATCTGCGGATAGACGAGGCCGGAGAACAGGAAGGCGAAGAGCCGCTCGGAAATGCCGTCCTTCGACAATGCCCGGTTCTGGTAGACGGCCTTTCCGACTTCCTTGCCTCGACGATAAACGAGTTCTCCGGATACGTCCGACATCGAAAGGTGATTCCCCGTTTGCTTTGGCGCAAGCGGGTAGCGCAGCGGCATGACAGGCAGGTGACAGCCTGTTGACGGCAGGTTGGCGCCAATTGCTACGCTTTGCCGAACGCTCCCGGCGTCGGCGTGGTGACGATGACGGCCTCGCCGGCATCGAGCGTGGTCTGGTCGCAGGCCTTCAAGACGTTGACCGAGCCGTCATTGCGCCTGACCTTGGTCGAGCCCGCCTCGCCGTCACCGCCGCCGTCGAGGCCCTGGGGCGGGCGATTGCGGTGCGAGGACAGGATCGCGCATTCCATCTTTTCGAGGAAGCGGATCGTACGCCTGGTGCCGTCGCCGGCATTCCACTTGCCCTTGCCGCCGGAGCCCTCGCGGATATGGAAGTCTTCCAACACGACGGGGAAGCGCAGTTCCAGCACCTCAGGGTCGGTAAGGCGCGAATTGGTCATATGGGTGTGGACGCCGGACGTGCCGGCGAAGCCGCGCCCGGAATTCATCCGGCCGGCCGGCGAGCCGGAGCAGATCGTCTCGTAATACTGGTATTTCTTGTTGCCGAAGGTGAGGTTGTTCATCGTGCCCTGGGCGTTGGCCATCGCGCCCATCGCGCCGAACAGCGCGTTGGTGACATGCTGCGAGGTCTCGACATTGCCGGCGACGACGGCAGCAGGATAGGACGGTTTGAGCATGCAACCATCCGGAATAACGATGTTGATCGGCCTCAGGCAGCCGGCATTCATCGGGATCATGTCCTCGACCATGACGCGGAACGCATAAAGCACGGCGGCGCGGGCGACGGGCTCCGGCGCGTTGAAGTTGTTCTTCATGACAGGCGACGTGCCGGTGAAATCGACGGTCGACTCGCGCTTTTGCCGATCGACGGTGATCTTCACCCTGATCACCTGGCCGGTGTCGGTGCGATATTCGTAAGCCGCGCTGTCGGGAAGTCGCTCGATCACGCGGCGCACGCTTTCGGCGGCATTGTCCTGCACGTGGCCCATATAGGCCTCGACCACGTCGAGCCCGAAATGCACGATCATCTTGCGCAGCTCCGCCACACCCTTTTCGTTGGCGGCGATCTGCGCCTTCAAGTCGGCGATGTTCTGGACGGGATTGCGGGCCGGATGAGGATGGTCGGTCAGCAGCGTCTCCAGCTCCTTCTCGCGGAAGCGGCCGCGATCGACGATGCGGAAATTGTCGAACAGCACGCCTTCCTCGTCGACCGTTGTCGCAAGCGGCGTCATCGAGCCCGGCGCGGTGCCGCCGACATCGGCGTGATGGCCGCGCGAGGCCGCCCAGAACAGGATTTCCTTGCGGGCGTCGTCAAACACCGGCGTCACCACGGTGATGTCGGGCAAATGCGTGCCGCCATTATAGGGCGCGTTGAGCGCGAAGACGTCGCCGGGATGGATATCGCCGGAGTTCAGGCGGATGATTGTCTCCACCGAACGGTCCATTGAACCCAGATGCACCGGCATATGCGGCGCGTTGGCGACCAGCGCGCCATGGCGGTCGAACACGGCGCAGGAGAAGTCGAGCCGTTCCTTGATGTTGACCGAATAGGCGGTGTTCTGCAGCGTCACGCCCATCTGTTCGGCGATCGACATGAAGAGGTTGTTGAAGACCTCCAGCATCACCGGATCGGCCTCGGTGCCGAGTGCCGCGGCACGCGCCTTTCTTTCTGTCCGGCGTATCACAACGTGATTGAGATCGGTGATTTCGGCGCGCCAGCCCGGCTCGACGACGATGGTCTGGTTCGGCTCGATGATAAGCGCGGGCCCGGCGACCGTGTGGGACGGCCGCAGGCCTGCGCGACGATAGACGCCGGCCTCGTGCCAGCGGCCTTCGGTGTAGATGCGCCGGCTTTCCAAAGGTTTGGCGTCAATTCCTGCCGGTCCGGCGGGCGCTGGGGCTTCAGCCTTGTCCTGTCTGGCGGCTTCCATGCCTTCGACGGCGACGGTCTCGACGACGATCGGCTTATCGTCATAGACGAAGCCGAACTGCGCCTTGTGCGCGGCCTCGAAATCGCTTCTGGCGCGGAAGATCGAGCCATGCTCGAAATTCACCGGCAGCGCCGTATCGGTGCCGTCATAGCGGATATGCAGGACAGGCCTCGTTGAAACCTCGTCCCCGGCAATGCCTTGCTCGCCGAGCTCGGCAATGACATCGCCGCGCAGCGCCGCGATGAGCGCCTCGATCGCCGCGCGGGATTCTTCGGCAAGCGGCTGCAGCAGACCCTGTTGGCGCGAGGCGAAGACCGACGAGAGGCCGATGCCGTAAGCCGAGAGAAGGCCGGAGAAGGGATGGATGAGCACCGCTTCCATGCCGAGCGCATCGGCGACCAGGCAGGCGTGCTGGCCGCCGGCACCGCCAAAACAGTTCAGGAGATATTCGGTGACGTCATAGCCGCGCTGCACCGAGATCTTCTTGATGGCGTTGGCCACGTTCTCGACGGCGATGGTGACAAAGCCTTCGGCGACCGCCTCGGGCGTCCGGCCGTCGCCGATTTCGGCGGCAAGCGCCGCGAATTTTTCGCCAACCGTGCCGATGTCGAGCGTTTGGTCTTGGTCCGCGCCGAAAATCGCCGGAAAGAAATCGGGCTGCAATTTGCCGAGCATGACATTGGCATCGGTGACGGCGAGCGGGCCGCCGCGGCGGTAGGCGGCAGGCCCGGGATTGGCGCCGGCGGAATCCGGGCCGACGCGGAAGCGGCCCGCCTCATAGTGCAGGATCGAGCCGCCGCCGGCGGCGACGGTGTGGATGCGCATCATCGGCGCGCGGATGCGCACGCCGGCGACCTCGGTGTCAAAGGCGCGCTCATATTCGCCGTCATAGTGGGCGACGTCGGTCGAGGTGCCACCCATATCGAAGCCGATGACCTTTTCGAAGCCGGCGAGCTTCGCCGTCTCGACCATGCCGACGACGCCACCCGCCGGTCCCGAAAGCAGCGCGTCCTTGCCCTGGAACATGTCGGCGGCGGTGAGGCCGCCCGACGACATCATGAACATCAGGCGCGGGCCGGCGCCCAACTCCCCGGCCACCCGCTGCACATAGCGCGACAGGATCGGCGACAGATAGGCGTCGACCACGGTGGTGTCGCCGCGGCCGACCAGCTTGATGAGCGGAGAGACCTCGTGAGACACCGAGATCTGGCTGAAGCCGATCTTGCGGCAGACTTTCGCCACGGCCTTTTCGTGGTCCGGGTATTTCCAGGCGTGCATGAAGACAATGGCGACCGCGTCGATGCCGTCGGCTTTCGCCTGCTCGATCGCCGAGCGGCAGGCCGCGATGTCGAGCAGGCGCTCGACGCAGCCGTCGGCGCGCACGCGTTCATTGACCTCGATCACCCGCTCGTAGAGCTGCTCCGGCAGGATGATCTCCTTGGCGAAGATATCCGGCCTTGCCTGATAGGCGATGCGCAAAGCGTCGCGGAACCCCTTGGTGATGAGCAGCAGCACACGGTCGCCCTTGCGCTCGAGCAGCGCATTGGTGGCAACGGTCGTGCCCATTTTGACGTCGCCGATCGCATCGGCGGAGATGGCGGCGCCCGTTTTCAGGTCCAACAGGTCGCGGATGCCTTGGATAGCAGCGTCCGAATAGGCCTCGGGATTTTCGGACAGAAGTTTTCGGGGGTGCAGCCGGCCTCGCGGATCACGGCCGATGATGTCGGTGAAAGTGCCGCCGCGGTCGATCCAAAAGTCCCATTTCCCAGTCCCCACGGCTGCCGGCATTCTGCTTATCCATAATCTCTTTGGCATATGTTGTGTTAGTTCGGGATTTCGGCGCCAGCAATCGCAAGTTGATGTTACACGTGGAAATGCAACGTTACGAAACCGGCAGCTGGCTGATGCATTTCCCCTGCGACCGCTCACCGAAATGTGAGCGTCTGTTGAAGGAGAGATAGCATGAAGAAGCTCATTCTGGCGTCTGTTTCGGCGCTCGCCCTGCTGGGGGTCGCGGCTTGCAGCAACAGTGGCACCGGCACTGACAACACCACCACCCAGAGCACCAATCCGCCGGCCAACGAACAGCCGATGAAACCGGCTTCGCCCGACGCTTCGAAGCCTGCTGAACCGGCTCCGGCAACAAAACCGGCTCCTACCGCGCCTGCGCAGTAAGGGGCCGTCCCGCAATATCGAAGAAGGCCGGCACTGCCGGCCTTCTTTTTTGCGCCGTCGATCCCACGCATCGCCGGTCAACTGCGGCATCGTCCCGGCTTGATAGAACCGCCCGGTTCGCACTATGAAGCCGACATGTCGATTTGGGACCGCCTTGGCGACTTCATCGCTCGTGTTTCGTCGTCGGCGTCCACGGGCGTCGCGGACGTCGTTGAAGCCGTGCGCACCGTGTTTTCCGGCGATCCGGACTTGCGCCGGCGCGTTGCCTTTTCGGTGGCGATGATCGCGCTCTCGGCCAAGATGGCCAAGGCCGACGGCATCGTCACGCAGGACGAGGTGCGCGCTTTCCAGGAAATCTTCGAGGTGCCGCCGAGCGAGACGCGCAACGTGGCGCGGCTTTACGACATCGCCAAGCAGGACGTCGCCGGGTTCGAGACCTACGCCCGGCGCATGGCGCAACTCTGCGGTTCCGGCCATGCCAACTGCATGATGCTGGAAGATATACTCGACGGCCTATTCCATATCGCCAAGGCTGACGGCCTGATCCATGAGCGGGAAGGGCAGTTCCTGCATCGGATCGCGGAGATTTTCCGGATCGATGAGGCGCATTACGAGACGATCCTGTCGCGGCACGTCAATCTCGGCGCCGCCGATCCTTACGTCGTACTGGGCATCGAGCGCGGCAAGCCATTCGAGGAAATCAGGAAGCGCTACCGCAAGCTGATCTCGGACAATCACCCCGACAGGTTGATCGCACGCGGCTTGCCGCAAGAATTCATCAAGATCGCCACGACCAGGGTCGCGGCGATCAATGCCGCTTATGAGATGATCGAGCGGGGCCTCAGGCACGCATGAGCGGTTTCCTGCCCGACCAGCCAGGTGCCGAGGTCCGGGTGTCGCCGAATTTCGGTCCGCGCCGCGAGACGCTGCGGCCCGACATGATCGTGCTGCACTATACCGGCATGGCAACCGGCGCCGGCGCCGAGGCGTGGCTGTGCGATCCGGCAAGCGAAGTGTCCTCGCATTATCTTGTCCATGAGGACGGCCGCGTCGTCCAGATGGTGCGCGAGAGCGATCGCGCCTGGCATGCCGGCAAGAGCTCCTGGCTCGGGCGCACCGACATCAACTCCTGCTCGGTCGGCATCGAGATCGTCAATCCCGGGCATTCACTGGGCTACAAGCCCTTCCCGAGGCGGCAGATCGATGCCGTGATCGATTTGTGCGCGGGCATCGTGGGCCGTTATTCCATCCCCGCGACGAGGGTGCTTGCCCATTCCGACGTGGCACCGGGCCGCAAGGTCGACCCGGGCGAAAAATTTCCGTGGAAGGCGCTGTTCGCGGCCGGTATCGGTCACCTCGTACCGGCGGCGCCGATAAAACCGGGCACCGCGTTGAAGGCCGGCGACACCGGCTCCGATGTCGAGGCGCTGCAATCGATGCTGGCGCTCTATGGCTATGGTATTGAGATATCGGGTATTTACGACCGGCAGACGGAAATGGCGGTAGCGGCGTTCCAGCGGCATTTCCGGCGGCGGCTGGTGGATGGCGTGGCCGACAATTCGACGATCCGCACGCTGCAGAGGCTCCTGACTTCCGTCACGGCAGCCTCTGCCAATAATCGCGATAAGGTCATTTAAATTACAACCTGTTATTTAAAGTGAATTGCGCCGCCTTCATTGCCGCCAATTCCGCCGCCAAATGCCTCTCCCGCAAGTTGTTGGACGTCTAGCCTCTCTGATGCTCCGATGTTGAATTGACACAACTGCGTGAAGTTCTTCGCGCGGTTCTAACAGAACAGGATTACATGCAGAAATTGACCGTTGTAGCGGCAGCCGTTGCTGCCGGAGTAATAAGCTTTGCCTTCAGTCCGGCAAACAGCGCCCCCTTAAGCCTCAGGGCAGACAATGGCCTCCCCGTCGTCCCAACGACCAAGGCTGCCCCAGCGAGCAAAGCGCCAAAGATCAAGAGAGCTCCGGCTAAGGTGCAGAAGGCCGCCGCGACCAGGGCGGCGAAATCGACGGCCAAGCGCGCCAAGCGCGGCAAAAAGACGATCGATCTCACCACGACAGCCTCGATCCCCACGGGCCAGATCGCTCTGGCGACACCCGCCGCACCCGGCGGCGGCCAGTATTCGTCGATCATCGCCCGCTATGCCGCGAGCTACGGCGTGCCGGTGTCCCTGGCCAAGGCCGTCATCAAGATCGAAAGCAACTACCGGCCGAACCTGGTCGGCAGCGCCGGCGAGATCGGCCTGATGCAGATCAAGCCGGCCACGGCGCGCATGATGGGTTACACCGGTTCGGCCAAGGGGCTGTTCGATCCCGACACCAATATCAAATACGGCATGAAGTACCTCGCCATGGCGCAGGGTCTCGGCGGTGGCACCACCTGCGGCACGATCCTGAAATACAATGCCGGTCACGGCGCGACGCGGATGAATCCGATTTCGGCCGCCTATTGCAGCAAGGTGAAGGTGCAGATGGCAGCGCTGGGTTCGCCGGCCTAAGCTCGTCCGCCGAAGTGGATCTGGGCGACGCGGGTCTGTTTCAGCACGTCGTTGTCCCAAACCGCTGCGCATTTGAGCGATGGCAACAGCTTTTTCGTTTGCGTTTTCAGGCGGGAATCCCTTTATACGCCCTTGTCAGCTGGCCGGGCGGCCGCGCCCGCGCGTGCCGAAAGGTTGCGGGTGAGGAAAGTCCGGGCTCCATGGAGACACGGTGCCGGCTAACGGCCGGCGGGGGCGACCCCAGGGAAAGTGCCACAGAAAGCAAACCGCCGCGGCTTCGGCCACGGCAAGGGTGAAAGGGTGGGGTAAGAGCCCACCGCGCGACTGGCAACAGAAGCGGCAGGGCAAACCCCACCGGGAGCAAAACCGAATAGGGGCGGTACGAGGGGAAACCTTCGAGGGCTGTTTCCGGCCCGCCGTCCGGGTAGGTTGCGTGAGGCGCGTGGCAACATGCGCCCAAGATGAATGGCCGCCACGTTCTCGCCGCGAGGCGAGGGCCATACAGAACCCGGCTTACAGGCCAGCTGGCATTTTTCTCGTAGCGACAGCTGAACGGGATCAGGAAGTTACGCCGACAGGCGTATCTTCCGATTCAAGCATTCTGCAAGACAGCTTCCGCGGTGGTCAAACCTGTTTCTTGAAGCTGGTGCGATTAAATCGTACTATCGAGGGAAAAGCAGGAGCCTGTCATGGGTCAGGTCGATAAACGCAGCATCACACTTTCGCCGGAACTGGCGGCCGCGGTCGACGATGTCGTCGCGGCGGGCGAATACGCCTCGGCCAGCGAGGTGATCCGCGATGCGCTCAGGCAATGGAAGGAGCGACGCGACTTGCTTGGCTACAGCGTCGAAGAGCTGCGGAAACTGGTGCAGGAGGGGATCGACAGCGGGCCGGCCCTCGACGGCCCGTCTGTCATTGAACGAGCGCGTGCCAAATATCGTAAGATGGCTGAAGCGAAGGGCTTCGAAGAGTGAAATATCGGCTGCTTCCTCAAGCGGCGGCCGATCTCGAAGACATCGGCGACTACATCGCCAGCCATAGTCCCAATGCCGCGGTCCGGTTCGTAGACGACATGGAGAGGAGGTGGAGCTTGCTCAGCCTGCATCCCTTTTCAGGTGCTCCGCGCGACGATATCGCGCCCGGTATCCGCCATCTGGTGGTTGGCGAATACCTTACCTTGTACCGGGTTGGTCACGATGCGGTCGAGATCGTCCGCGTATTACACGGTCGGCGCAAGATCGAAGCGGATGATGTGAATCCGTGACAGGTCTGCTCAGCTTGCAATCTTGTCCAGGGACGCCTCGATCGACTGCCAGAGTTCCTCGACCGGCTCGCAGCCGATCGCGAGACGAACGAAGCCCGGCGGAACGGCGTCGCCGCGTTTCGAGCGCCGCTCGGCCGATGTGTGCACGCCGCCGAAGGACGTTGCCGCTTCGATCAGCGCGCAACCGTCGATGAACGCCTCTGCCTGTTCTTCGGAGGCCAGTTCGAACGAAATCAGGAAGCCGAAGCGCTCCATCTGGGCGCGCGCCAGATTGTGCGAGGCATCGCCCTCGAGCCCGGGAAAGCGCACGCCGCTGACGGAGCGGTGACCCTTCAGCCGCCGCGCGATGGTTTCAGCCGACGAGCACATGCGATCGAAGCGCACTTCCAGCGTTTCGAGGCCGCGATGCACCAGCCATGCTTCGAACGGACCGGGGATGCCGCCGGCCGTCTCGCGCCAATCCTTCACCTTGGCGACAATATCGGGATCGCGGCAGGCGACATGGCCGAAGAGAACGTCCGAATGGCCATTGATCGCCTTGGTGTCGGCCGAGACCACGATGTCGGCGCCAAGATCGAGCGGGCGCTGGCCGAAGGGCGTCATCGTCGTGTTGTCGACGATCAGGATTCCGCCTTGCGTATGGACCGCCTTGGCGACGGCGGCGATGTCGCAAATGTCCAGTTGCGGGTTGGACGGACTTTCGACGAAAACCGCCCGGTAGCCGGCGAAGCCGCCGTCGAGCATGCTTGCCGTCGGCCGCACATCATAGGCGACGCCGAGCGGTTTCAGGAAACGCTCGGCCAGCGCGCGCGTCGTGTGATAGCCGTCCGACGGCAAGAGGATGCGGTCGCCCGATTTGACGAGCGCGAACAAAGCCGCGGAAATCGCCGCCATTCCCGACGGAAAAATAATGCTTTGCGCCTCTTCCAGGTGGCCGAGCGCATGCTCGACGGCATGCCAGGTCGGATTGCTGAAGCGGCCGTATTGATCGAAACCCGTCGCGTCGCCCGGCGCGTGGAAGATCGAGGCCATGGTCAGCGGCAAGGGGATGGGATCGCCCTTGGCAAAATCGGCGCTACGCAAATGGGCAAGTGTCGCGGCGCGTGACTTCGCAGTGTCGGACATTGGCTCGATCCTTTGGGCAGAAAACTTCAACCGACGCTATGCGCGCCGGCTGTGCGCGGCAAGCTGCGTCTTTTTGGGCCAGAGGGCTCTAAACGCTTCGTTAGGCTTAATAGACGATAAAGACGAGACGTGCCTTCAGCTTACGCTTTCTGGTTGTGGTGCGCGTGTTTGTGAATGCCTGTTCCCGTTGACGCCCATAGTGCCCCATGATATCCCATTCAGATCAAGCTTTCGTTCCGCGTCAGGGTGAAGCGTACGCCAATCGGGCAGCCGCGGCGGCTGCGCGTTTGTCGGTTTTCGCCCCGGTGAATGAAGCGATTTGCTGCAAATGCGGCAGGGGCGCGGAGAACAACATGAGGGGTGCAGCGGCAACGGCGGCTGTAGCGTTTATTGGACCGGTTTCTGTCAAACACGGTGAGCAGGATCGATGCGAAGGGGCGGGTGTCCGTTCCGGCGCATTTTCGTGCCGTGGTGCAAAAACGCGGCTATGCGGAACTCTATGCGCTGCGCTGCCTGGATCTGCCGGCCATGGACGTCGGCGGGCTCGACCTACTCGACCGCTACGAGCAGCGGATCGGGCTGGAGGATCCCTTTCTGCAGACGGCGGACGACATGTCGTTCTTTTGCCATGGCGACGGGACATTTCTGAAGCTCGACCAGGACGGCCGCATCACCATGACCGATTTCATCCGCGAGCATACGGGCATCTCGAACGAGGTGGCCTTTGTCGGCCGCGGCAATTTCTTTCAGGTCTGGGAGCCGGGACGGCTTGCCGCCTATGGGGCGCAGGCGCGGGCCCGGCTTTTGCAGCTTCGGCAGGGGACGAAGCCCGGGGAGCGATCGGAATGATGGCTGGCCACGGCGATGACCCTCACGCCGTTGGCGGACCGGCCCGTCACATTCCGGTCCTCCTTGCCGAGGTGCTCGACGCGCTTGCGCCAAAGGCCGGCGAGACGATCGTCGACGGGACATTCGGCGCCGGCGGCTACACCAGCGCCATCCTCGATCGCGGCGCCTCCGTCGTCGCCATCGACCGCGACCCGGACGCAATCGCGGCGGGCAGGGCGCTCGAACGACAGGCCGGCGGCAGGCTGAGGCTTGTCCAGGCGCCGTTCTCGACGTTGGACGAGCATATCGAGGGCGCCGACGGCGTGGTGCTCGACATCGGCGTTTCCTCCATGCAACTCGACCAGGCGGAGCGGGGTTTCTCCTTTCGCGCCGACGGGCCGCTCGACATGCGCATGGCGCAGGCGGGTCTGTCCGCTGCCGACGTCGTCAACACCTTCAAGGCGGGCGACCTTGCCCGCATCTTCGGCTTTCTCGGCGAGGAACGCCATGCCGGCCGCATCGCGCGCATGATCGAGAGCCGTCGCGAGAAGAAGCCCTTCGAACGCACGCTCGATCTCGCCGACGCCATCGAAACCCATATCGGAAGAGGTCCGAAGGACAAGATCCACCCGGCGACACGCGTCTTCCAGGCGCTGCGCATCTTCGTCAATGATGAACTTGGCGAGCTTGCAAGGGCGCTGCTGTCCGCCGAGCGGGCGCTGAAGCCCGGCGGGCGCCTTGCCGTGGTGACATTCCATTCGCTGGAAGACCGCATCGTCAAGCGCTTCATCGCCGACCGCTCCGAAGCGGCCAGCGGCTCGCGGCATTTACCCGATGCGCCCCTGCGCGTCGCGACTTTCCGTAAGGCTGGCGGCGGCGTGACGGCGGGAGAGGCCGAGCTCGACGCCAATCCGCGGGCGCGCTCGGCCAGGCTGCGCGCGGCGATCCGCACCGAGGCGCCTGCGCGCGCCGGCGATTTTTCGATTTTCGGTCTTCCAAAGCTTCCCGCCGTCGAGCGGCCGGGGGAGAGGTGAGCACGTGTTTCGTACCAGCGACATAGTCCTGATCGCCGTCATGGTCTCGGCCGCCGCGCTGACCTACAAGACGAAGCGCGAAGCCGAAGAGCAACAGGCGGCGGTGCAGAAGATCCAGGCGCAGATCCACTACGAGGAAGAGACCATCGATCTCCTCAAGGCGGACTGGAGCCTGCTTACACAGCCGTCGCGGCTGCAGAAGCTTGCCGATGTCTATAAGAGCCAGCTCGGGCTCGAACCGGTCAACGCGCACCAGATCGGCGGGCTCGAGGACATACCCGTGAAACCCGTGACGATCGAAGACCTCTCCTCGCAGCGGCTTGGCGGCATGGCCGACAATTCGGGCAAGGAGCCCTCGGACGGCAAGGATCCGGTGGTCACCGGGAGCACCGTTCAATGATCGGTCTTCCAAGGATCGGCGGCCTGCTGACGCGCCGGAAGAGGCAGGCGGAGGACGGCTCGATCGTCGTCGATGCGGCCCGCAAGGCGACTGGCGGCAAGGCAAAGACGCGCATCGTCATGACGATGGCGGTGTTCTTCACCATCTATTCGACCATCGCCGGCAGGCTCGTCTATCTCGGGCTGCAGAATCCCGATCTTTCGGGCGGCCCGGAGAACCGGGTCACTGCATCGCGTCCGGATATCGTCGACCGCAACGGCGAGGTGCTGGCGACCGACATCAAGACGGCGTCGCTGTTTGCCGAGCCGCGCCGAATCGTCGATGCCGACGAAGCGATCGAGAGATTGTCGACCGTGCTGCCGGAGATCGACTACGAGCAGACCTATCGCAAGCTCAAGAGCGGCGCCGGGTTTGTCTGGCTGCAGCGCCAGCTGACGCCGAAGCAGCAGGCCGACATCCTGGCGCTAGGCGTCCCCGGCCTCGGCTTCCGCACCGAAAAGCGGCGCTTCTATCCGAGCGGCGAGACCTCGTCCTATATCGTCGGCCTCACCAACATCGACAACCAGGGCATCTCCGGCATGGAGAAGTATATCGACGAGCAGGGGCTGAGCGATCTGCAGGCGTCGGGGCTCGCCGTGGCCAAGGATCTCAAGCCGGTCAAGCTTTCGATCGATCTGCGCGTCCAGCATGTGGTGCGCGACGAGATCGCCGCCGGGCTGGAGCGCTATCGCGCCATCGGCGCCGGCGCCGTTGTGCTGAACATCAAGACCGGCGAAGTGGTCGCCATGGCCTCGGTGCCGGATTTCGATCCGAACAATCCGTATAATGCGCAGGAAAAGGATCGCCTAAACCGCATGTCGGCCGGGCTCTACGAGATGGGCTCGACCTTCAAGAGCTTCACCTCGGCCATGGCGCTCGATTCCGGCAAGGCGACGATGGCGAGCCGCTTCGACGCGTCGCATCCGATCCGGGTCGGCCATCAGGCCATCCACGATTTCCACGGCAAGAACCGCGTGCTGTCGCTGCCGGAAGTGTTCCTCTTTTCGTCCAACATCGGGTCGGCCAGGGAGGCTGAGCTGGTCGGCATCGAGGGGCATCGCGAATTCCTGCACCGCCTCGGCATTCTGGACAGGATGCAGACCGAACTGCCGGAAGTCGCGCGCCCGACCGAACCCAAGGTCTGGAAACAGGTCAACTCGTTCACCATCGCCTTCGGTCACGGCGTGTCGACGACGCCCCTGCAGGCCGCCGTCGGCTGCGCGGCGCTGATGCAGGGCTATCTGATCGAGCCGACATTCCTGGTGCGCAGCGAGCAGGAGGCAATGGCGGTGGCCAAGAAAGTGGTCGGCGACAAGACGGTCGCAGGCATGCGCTACCTCTATACGCTCAACGCCGAGAAGGGCTCGGCCAGAAACGCCCGGGTTCCCGGCTACCGCGTTGGCGGCAAGACCGGAACGGCCGAGAAGGTCATCAACGGCCGCTACTCCAAGGACTTGAATTTCAACACCTTCGTCGCCGCCTTCCCGATGGACGATCCGCAATATCTGGTGTTCACGATCGCCGACGCCCCGCATCCTGAAAAGCCCGGGATGACCGACGTCGCCGCCAACAATGCGGGGGTCATGGCCGGCAACATCATCAGACGCGCGGCCGCCATGCTTGGCGTGAAGCCAGATTTCAGCCATGAAAATGGTGCAACGCTGGTTTCCTATCAGTGATTCTTGCGGCGCGCCGGCAACTGCGCGCTATTTTGTTGCGGTGAACGGGACTCAATGCATCTAAAAGATCTAGCCGGCATCCTGCCTGTCGAGGGAACAGCTTCCCCCGACCTGGAGGTGACCGGACTTTCCTCCGATTCCCGCGCGGTCAAGACCGGCGTCGTCTTCTTCGCGCTTGCCGGCAGCAAGGCCGATGGCTCGACCTATGCCGCCGATGCCGCGGCCCGCGGCGCGGCTGCGATCGTCACCGGCAAGGGCGTGAGCGTCTCCAGCCTGTCGATCCCGGTCCTTGCCGTCGATGATCCGCGCCTGGCGCTGGCGCTCAGCGCGGCGCGCTTCTTCGGACGCCAGCCGCAGACCATGGTCGCCGTCACCGGCACCGCCGGCAAGACATCCGTCGCCGCCTTCACCCGCCAGATCTGGGAGCAGGCGGGTTTTGCCGCCGCCTCGATCGGCACGACCGGCGTCGTGGCGCCCGGCCGCAACGAATATGGCTCGCTGACGACGCCCGATCCGGTGGCGTTGCACCGATTGCTCAAGGAGCTGGCGGATGCGGGCGTCACCCACGCCTCGATGGAAGCCTCAAGCCACGGTCTCGACCAGCGCCGCCTCGACGGGGTGAAGCTGGCGGCCGGCGCTTTCACCAATCTCGGCCGCGACCACATGGATTACCATCCAACGGTCGAGGATTATCACCGCGCCAAGCTGCGCCTGTTCGACACGTTGCTGCCGAAGGGCGCGCCCGCGATCGTCTTTGCCGACGACCCATGGTCGGAGCCGACCATCAAAGCCGCGAAAGCGGCGGGGCTGGAAGTGCTGACCGTCGGCCGCCATGGCGATTTCCTGACGCTGAAGCGGGTCGAGCATGAGCGGCATCGCCAGCGCGCCGAAATCGTGGCCGACGGCGTGCTGCACGAGGTCGACCTGCCTTTGGCCGGCGATTTCCAGATCGCCAACGCGCTGGTCTCGGCCGGACTTGCCATCGCAACTGGAACACCCGCGGGCAAGGCTTTGGCGGCATTGGAGAAATTGAAGGGCGCGCCGGGCCGGCTCGACCTCGTCGGCGCCACCGCGGCCGGCGCTCCCGTTTATGTCGACTATGCCCATAAGCCCGATGCGCTGGAGAATGTGCTGACCTCGGTCCGGCCTTTCACCACGGGTCGCGTCGTCGTGGTGTTCGGTTGCGGCGGCGACCGCGACCGGGGAAAAAGGCCGATCATGGGCGAGATCGCGACCCGGCTCGCCGATGTCGTCATCGTCACCGACGACAATCCGCGCACCGAAGTGCCCGAGACCATCCGCGCAGCGATCCTCGCCGCCGCGCCCGGCGCCATCGAGATCGGCGATCGCCGCAAGGCGATCCACGAGGCGGTGGCGATGCTTCGCGCCGGCGACACCCTCATCGTCGCCGGCAAGGGACATGAGGAAGGCCAGACCGTCGGCACCGAAACCTTCCACTTCTCCGACCATGAGGAAGTGCGTGAGGCGCTCAAGGAGCGCGCCGCATGAACCTGCTGTGGACGTCGGAAGCGCTCGTCGAAGCCATGGGCGGCAGGCCGATCGGCTCGCTGCCGGAAGGCATCACCGGCATTTCGATCGACAGCCGCAGCCTGGACCCGGGAAACGCGTTCTTCGCCATCAAGGGCGAAGCGATGGACGGGCATGATTTCGCGACCGCGGCGGTCAAGGCCGGAGCGGCGGTGCTGGTCGTCGCCGAGGGCAAGCTGCCGTCGCTCGGCCGGCTGACGGCACCGATGATCGTCGTTCAGGACGTGCTCGCGGCCCTCGAGAAGCTCGGCGTCGCGGCCCGCGCCCGCTCGAAGGCCAGGATCATCGCGGTCACCGGATCGGCCGGCAAGACGACCACCAAGGAAGCGTTGCGGCATGTGCTGTCGGCGGTCGGCAAGGTGCACGCCTCGGCGCAGTCGTTCAACAACCATTGGGGCGTGCCGCTGACGCTGGCGCGCATGCCGCAGGACTGCGACTATGCCGTCTTCGAGATCGGCATGAATCATCCGGGCGAGATCCGGCCGCTGGTCAAGATGGTAAGGCCGCATGTCGCCATCGTGACGATCATTGCCGCCGCTCATCTCGGCTTCTTCAGGAATCTCGACGAGATTGCCGTGGCCAAGGCCGAGGTTTTCGAGGGGATCGAGCCAGGTGGCGCAGCGCTGCTCAACCGCGACGATCCGCGCTGGAAGCTGCTCGGCAAAATGGCGAAAGAGGCGGGCGTCGAGCATGTCTTCGGCTTCGGCGAAAATGTCCGCTCGGCCTTCCGCCTTGTCGGCTGCGAGCTTCATGCCGACCATTCCGACATCGCCGTCAAGATCGGCAAGAGGGACCTGAGCGCCCGTGTCGGGGCGCCTGGTCGCCATATCGTGCAGAACGTTCTGGCCGTGCTTGGCGCCGCGCAGCTGGTCGGCGCCGATGTCGACAAGGTCGCGGCGGCACTGGCAGATCTTTCGGCCGAGCGCGGGCGGGGCCGGCGCCATATCCTGCATCATCCCAACGGGCCGCTCACGCTGATCGACGAGAGCTACAACGCCAATCCGGCGTCGATGGCGGCGGCCATGGCGCTGCTCAACGCCACGCCGGTCTCAGGCGAGGGCCGGCGTATCGCGGTGCTCGGCGACATGCTGGAGCTCGGCAGCCATTCGGCAGATCTCCACGCGGCGCTTGCCAAGCTGATCGTCGGCACGGGCACACGCAACGTCTTTCTCGGCGGGCCGGAAATGCGGGCGCTGGCCGAGGTTTTGCCGTCAGACATTGCAACCGAGTATCGATCGGGAGCGGAAGAACTGAAGCCGATCGTGATCGCCGCGCTCAGGCCGGGCGACGTGGTGATGGTCAAGTCGTCGAAGGGCATCGGGTTTTCAAAGCTGGTCGAGGCGTTGCTCGGCAAATTTCCGGCGGAAGCCACAAACATTAATCCGGCCTAGATCGGGCTCCGGGGGACGGAAGGACCATGTTCACACTGCTCGTCGATTTCGCGGACAAGATCTCGTTCTTCAACGTCTTCCGCTACATCACTTTTCGCACAGGCGGCGCGCTGATCACGTCTGCGCTGATCGTCTTCATCTTTGGGCCGACGATCATCAATTCGCTGCGCCTGCGGCAAGGCAAGGGCCAGCCGATCCGCGCCGACGGCCCGCAGACGCATTTCAAGAAGGCCGGAACGCCGACCATGGGCGGGCTGATGATCCTGTCCGGCATCATCGGTTCGTCGCTCTTATGGGCGAACCTGTCCAGCATCTATGTCTGGGTGGTGCTCTTGGTCACCGTCGGCTTCGGCTCGATCGGCTTCTACGACGACTATCTCAAGGTGACCAAGCAGTCGCATCTGGGCTTCTCCGGCAAGGCCCGCCTGGCGATCGAGTTCATCATCGCCGCCATCGCGGCCTGGGTGATCATGCATAACGGCCAGGCGCCGTTCTCGTCGTCGCTGACCTTTCCCTTCGCCAAGGAATTCCTGATCAATCTCGGCTGGTTCTTCGTGCCGTTCTCCTGCTTCGTTATCGTCGGCGCCGGCAATGCGGTGAACCTGACCGACGGCCTCGACGGCCTGGCGATCGTGCCGATCATGATCGCGGCGGCGTCCTTCGGCGTCATCGCCTATCTGTCGGGCAACGCGGTGTTCGCCGAATATCTGCAGATCCATTTCGTTCCCGGCACCGGCGAGCTCGCCGTCGTGCTCGGCGCGGTAATCGGCGCAGGCCTCGGCTTCCTTTGGTTCAACGCGCCGCCGGCCGCCATCTTCATGGGCGACACCGGCTCGCTGGCGATGGGCGGGCTGATCGGCACCATCGCGGTCGCCACCAAGCACGAGATCGTGCTGGTCATCGTCGGCGGCTTGTTCGTGGTCGAGATCCTGTCGGTCATCATCCAGGTCGGCTATTTCAAGATGACCGGCAAGCGCGTCTTCCTGATGGCGCCGATCCATCACCATTTCGAAAAGCTCGGCTGGACCGAAAGCCAGGTGGTGATACGCTTCTGGATCATTGCCGTCATCCTGGCGCTGGTCGGCCTTTCGACCCTCAAGCTCAGATAGGACTCGCTGCTTGATCCCCGCCGCTTCCTTCTCAGGCAAACGCATTTCGCTCTTCGGGCTTGGCGGCTCGGGCATCGCCACCGCGCATGCGCTGATCGCAGGCGGCGCCGAGGTGCTGGCCTGGGACGACAATCCGGACAGCGTCGCCAAGGCAGCGGCCGCGGGGATTACGACCGGGGATCTGCGCTTGGCCGACTGGCCGCGTTTCGCCGCCTTCGTGCTGTCGCCAGGGGTGCCGCTGACGCATCCCAAGCCGCATTGGACGGTGGAGCTGGCGCGCGGCGCCGGCGTCGAGGTGATCGGCGACATCGAGCTGTTCTGCCGCGAGCGCAACAGCCATGCGCCGGCAGCACCCTTCATCGCGATTACCGGCACCAACGGCAAGTCCACGACGACGGCGCTGACGGCGCATATCGTGAAGTCGGCAGGCCGCGACACGCAGATGGGCGGCAATATCGGCCGTGCCGTCATGACGCTCGATCCGCCCGAGCCGACGCGGCACTATGTGGTCGAGTGCTCGTCCTACCAGATCGATCTCGCTCCCTCCATCAATCCGACCGCCGGCATCCTGCTCAACCTGACGCCAGACCATCTCGACCGGCACGGCACGATGGCGCATTACGCCTCGATCAAGGAGCGGCTGGTCGCCGGCAGCGATACCGCGATCGTCGGCGTCGACGATTCCTGGTGCGCCCAGATCGCCGACCGGCTGGAACGGGCCGGCCGGCCGGTCATCCGCATTTCCAAGCGCCTGCCGTTGACCGACGGCTATTTCGCCGACGGCACCAACCTGATGGAAGCCGTGCATGGCCGCTACAGCCGCGTCGCCTTCCTCGAAGGCATCGGGTCGCTGCGCGGCCAGCACAACGCGCAGAATGCGCTGGCGGCGGTCGCCGCGTGCCTGAGGATCGGGCTCGATCTCGGCGAGATCCAGGCCGGGCTCGAAAGCTTCCCCGGGCTGGCGCATCGCATGGAGCAGGTCGGCCGCAAGGACCATGTGCTGTTCGTCAACGATTCCAAGGCGACCAATGCCGATGCGGCCGCACCGGCGCTATCGAGCTTCAACCGCGTCTACTGGATCGCCGGCGGCCTGCCCAAGGAAGGCGGCATCGAGCCGCTGCGCGGCTTCTTCCCGCGCATCGCCAAGGCCTATCTGATCGGTGAGGCGGCGCCCGCCTTCTCGGCGACGCTCGGCGAGGCGGTGCCTTACGAAATATCCGGAACGCTGGCGGCGGCGGTCGAGCATGCCGCCAACGACGCGGCAAAGGACACCGGTGGCGAGGCCGTGGTGCTGCTTTCGCCGGCCTGCGCCAGTTTCGACCAGTTCAAGAATTTCGAAGTTCGCGGCGAAGCCTTCAGGCAAGCTGCGACTGCTATTGATGGGGTGAAATCCATCGGAGGGCCACGTTGATGCAAAGCCGTCTCGACAAAAGTCCTGTCGCCACCTGGTGGTGGACGATCGATCGCTGGTTCCTGGCGGCATTCCTGTCGCTGATGGGACTGGGCATCGTGCTGTCTTTCGCCGCAAGTCCGGCTGTGGCCGAGCGCATCGGTCTCGACAGCTTCCACTTCGCCACGCGCCAGATCATCTTCACCATCCCGGCGCTTATCGTGATGCTGGCGGTCTCTTTCCTGGAGGCGCGGCAGATAAGGCGCATGTCGCTGGTGATGATCTGCATCATGCTGGTGCTGATGGTGGCGGTGCTCTACATCGGCGTCGAGGTGAAGGGGGCGCGGCGCTGGGTGTCGCTTGCAGGCCTTTCCATTCAGCCGTCCGAGTTCCTGAAACCGGCCTTCGTCGTCATCTGCGCCTGGCTGTTTGCGGAGCACAGGCGCCAGCCCGACATTCCCGGCAACCTGTTCGCCATGCTTTTGCTGGCGCTGGTCATCTCGCTTCTGGTGGCCCAGCCCGATCTCGGCCAGACGATGCTGGTGCTGGGCACCTGGGGCGTGATGTTCTTCATGGCCGGCCTGCCCTGGTTCTGGATCGTCGCGCTGGGGGCTGCCGGGGTCGGCGGCGTGTTCGCTGCCTATACGGTGTTTCCGCACGTCGCCGCGCGCATCGACAAGTTCATGACCGGCGAAGGCGACACCTTCCAGGTCGATATGGGCCGCGAGGCGCTGATCAATGGCGGCTGGTTCGGCGTCGGCCCGGGCGAGGGCACGGTAAAGCGGGTCATCCCCGACAGCCACGCCGATTTCGTCTTCTCGGTCGCCGGCGAGGAGTTCGGCCTCATAATGTGCTTCTTCATCATGTCGATCTTCGCCTTCATCGTGCTGCGCGGCCTAAGCATCGCGCTCAAGGAGCAGGACGATTTCACCCGCTATGCGGTCGGCGGCCTGGTCACCGTCTTCGGCCTGCAATCGGCCATCAACATGTGCGTGAACCTGCAGCTGATGCCGGCCAAGGGCATGACGCTGCCCTTCATCTCCTATGGCGGCTCCTCGCAGATCGCCATCGCCGTCTCGATGGGCATGGTGCTCGCCTTGACGCGCAAGCGTCCGGAAAAGCGCAAGCAGATGGGCTTCGTCCTTTCGCAGCGCGCAATGCCGGCGGAATGAGGCAGGATGGCGAAGGGTGTCATCCTGCTTGCGGCCGGCGGAACGGGCGGACATCTGTTTCCGGCCGAGGCGCTGGCGCATGAGCTGATCGACCGCGGCTGGAAGGTGCATCTTGCCACCGACAATCGCGCCGAGCGCTATTCCCGCCATTTCCCGGCAGCCGACATTCACACCATCCCCTCGGCCACGCTGGGTTCGAAGAACCCGGTCGCCATGCTCTCGGCCTTCTGGAAGATCTGGCAGGGCGTGCGGGAGGCCGGCCGTGTAATCGCCAGGATCAAGCCGGAGGCTGTCGTCGGCTTCGGCGGCTATCCGACGCTGCCGCCGCTCTATGCCGCGACAAGGCGAAAAGTGCCGACGCTGATCCATGAGCAGAACGCCGTCATGGGCCGCGCCAACAAGGCGCTTGCCGGCCGCGTGGATGCGATTGCCGGCGGTTTCCTGCCGGAGGGCGCAAGCGCTGACGGCGTAAAGACGGTGACCACCGGCAATCCGGTCAGGCCGCAGGTCCTCGATGCGGCGAAAACGCCTTACGTGGTATCGAATGAGGGCGAACCGTTCCGCTTCCTGGTGTTCGGCGGCAGTCAGGGCGCGCAGTTCTTTTCCGATGCCGTGCCTGCGGCGATCGCGCTGCTGCCGCAAGACCTGCGCAAGCGGCTGGCGATCACGCAGCAGGCGCGCGCCGAGGATGTGGTGCGGGTGAAGGCCGCCTATGCCGATCTCGGCGTCGACGTCCAGGTCTCGCCCTTCTTCACCGACATGGCGGCGCGCATGGCGGCGGCGCATCTGGTGATGTCGCGCTCCGGAGCCTCGACGGTTTCGGAAATCGCCGTCATCGGCCGGCCGGCGCTGCTGGTGCCTTATCCGCATGCGCTCGACCACGACCAGGCTGCGAATGCCGCGGCGCTTGCCGCCGCCGGCGGGGCCGAGCTTCATCCGCAGTCGACGCTGTCGGCGGAGCGGATCGCCGAACTGGTCGGCGGGCTGATCAAGGATCCGAACCGGCTGGCGACCATGGCCGCCGCCGCCCGCTCGGCCGGGAAACCGAACGCGGCGCGGTTGCTCGCCGATCTGACAGAGGCTATTGCGTCCGGCAAAACGGTTTCGGACTACAGGAGGACGCGCGTATGAAGATGCCGCAGACCATCGGCCTTGTGCATTTCATCGGCATCGGCGGCATCGGCATGAGCGGCATCGCGGAAGTGCTGCACAATCTCGGCTACAAGGTGCAGGGGTCCGACCAGGCCGACGGCGCCAATGTGCAGCGGCTGCGCGACAAGGGCATCGAATGCTTCGTCGGCCACAAGGCCGAGAATCTCGGCGACGCCGAAGTGGTGGTCGTTTCGACCGCGATCAAGAAATCCAACCCGGAGCTCAAGGCCGCGCGGGAGAAGTTGCTCCCCATTGTCCGCCGCGCCGAGATGCTGGCCGAGCTGATGCGGTTCCGCCAGGCGGTCGCCATCGGCGGCACGCATGGCAAGACGACGACGACTTCGATGGTGGCGACCTTGCTCGAGGCCGGCGGGCTCGACCCGACCGTCATCAATGGCGGCATCATCAACGCCTACGGCACCAATGCGCGCATGGGCGATGGCGAGTGGATGGTGGTCGAAGCCGACGAGAGCGACGGAACGTTCCTGAAGCTGCCGGCCGATATCGCCGTCGTCACCAACATCGATCCCGAGCATCTCGACCACTATGGCAGCTTCGACAAGGTGCGCGAGGCGTTCCGCCAGTTCGTCGAAAACGTGCCGTTCTATGGCTTCGGCGTGATGTGCACCGACCACCCGGAAGTCCAGGCGCTGGTCGGACGGATCGAGGACCGGCGCGTCATCACCTATGGCGAGAACGCGCAGGCCGATGTGCGCTTCAGCAACCACCGCATGCAGGGCGCGATCTCCGAATTCGATGTCGTGATCCGCGATCGCAAGGGGCGGGGCACGACCTCGATAAAGGACCTGCGCCTGCCGATGCCTGGCCGCCACAACGTCTCCAACGCGACGGCGGCGATCGCGGTCGCGCATGAGCTTGGCCTCTCGGCCGAGGCGATCAAGAAGGGCCTGTCGTCCTTCGCCGGCGTCAGGCGGCGCTTCACCCGTACCGGCTCGTGGGACGGCGTCGAGGTGTTCGACGACTACGGCCACCATCCGGTCGAGATCGCGGCGGTGCTGAAGGCCGCGCGCAGCGCGACCGATGGCAGGGTGATCGCCATCGCGCAGCCGCATCGCTTCACCCGGCTGCACGATCTCTTCGATGAGTTCTCGGTCTGCTTCAACGACGCCGACACGGTGATGGTGGCGCCGGTCTATGCGGCAGGCGAGGAACCCATCGAAGGCGCGACCTCCGACGCGCTGGTGTCGCGCATCCGTTCCGGCGGCCACCGCGACGCGCGCTATATCGAGGGTCAGGCGGCGATCGCGCCAGCCATTCGCGAGCTTGCCAAGCCCGGCGATTTCGTCATCTTCCTCGGCGCCGGCAACATCACGCAATGGGCTTACGCGCTGCCCAAGGAACTTGGTGGGACGCCCTCATGATGCACGGCCAGGACCTGATCCTTAAGCTCAGCGACAAGCTTGCCGGCCTGCGCGGCCGTATCACGCCGAACGCCGAGATGGACAAGATCACCTGGTTCCGGGCCGGCGGCCTCGCCGAGGCGTTGTTCCAGCCGGCCGACGAGGAAGATCTTGCGGCTTTCCTTCGGGCTGTGCCGGAAGAGGTGCCGATCACGGTGGTCGGCGTCGGCTCGAACCTTCTGGTGCGCGACGGCGGCGTTCCGGGTTTTGTCGTCAGGCTCTCGGCCAAGGGTTTCGGCGAGGCCGAGACCACCGGGCCGACCACGATCAAAGCCGGCGCGGCGACGCCGGACAAGCGTCTCGCAGCGGTGGCCTACGAGGCCGGCATCGGCGGCTTCCATTTCTATCACGGCATTCCTGGCGCCGTCGGCGGCGCGCTCAGGATGAATGCCGGCGCCAACGGCGTCGAGACCCGCGAACGGCTCGTCGAGGTGAGGGCGCTGGACCGCAAGGGCAATCTCCATACGCTGAGCAATGCCGATATGGGCTATGCCTATCGCCATTCGTCCGCGCCTGCCGGACTGATCTTCACCTCGGCCATTTTCGAAGGGTTTGCGGAAGACAAGGCGGCGATCAAGGCGGCGATGGATGCCGTGCAGAACCATCGCGAGACGGTGCAGCCGATCAGGGAAAAGACCGGCGGCTCGACCTTCCAGAATCCGGAAGGCACCTCGGCCTGGAAGGAGATCGACAAGGCCGGCTGCCGCGGGCTCATGATCGGCGGCGCGCAGATGTCGCCGATGCATTGCAACTTCATGATCAACACCGGCACGGCCACCGGCTACGACCTCGAATATCTCGGCGAGACGGTGCGGGCGCGGGTGCTCGAGAATTCGGGCATCAGGCTGCACTGGGAGATCAAGCGCCTCGGCAATTTCAGGCCGGGCCATGCGGTGCAGGAGTTTCTCGGGCAGCTTCTTTAGCTTAGGCTTAAGTTCATGTGATGCTTGAACTTCCAGCGGTCTGAAACAGCCGTAGAACCGTTGCCTCAAAGACTCACAATTCACTTTTTGCGGCTGTTTTCGCGGAAAGTGAATCTCTCGGAATCATAGGTACTTGCCAGCGAATCAACTCTCTGATTCTCTGCCCTAAAGCGTTTCCTGATTTGAGTCGTTCGACGCGTTAAGCCGCGTTTTCCGTCTGGGGGGGGCAACCTGCCGGAGGGCTCGGACTCAATGTTTGGAAATGCGGTGCGGGAATATCGGTTGCAGGCCCGGCGTGAGAGGGGATGACGGGATGAAGAAGAAGCATGTGGCTGTCCTCCTGGGTGGATTCTCCTCGGAGCGGCCCGTGTCTCTGTCCTCGGGGAAGGCGTGTGCGGATGCGCTCGAGAATGAAGGCTATCAGGTCACCCGGGTCGATGTTTCGCGCGATGTCGGGTCTGTGCTTGCCGAGCTCAAGCCTGACGTCGCCTTCAACGCGCTGCACGGTCCGTTCGGCGAGGACGGCACCATCCAGGGAATTCTCGAATATCTCGCAATTCCCTACACCCATTCGGGTGTGCTCGCTTCGGCGCTCGCCATGAACAAGGAGCAGGCCAAGAAGATCGCCAAGGCGTCCGGCATTCCGGTCGCGGAATCGAAGGTGGTCAACCGCTTCGCCGTCCAGAACAAGCATCCGATGAAGCCGCCTTATGTGGTCAAGCCGGTCAATGAGGGGTCGAGCTTTGGCGTGGTCATCGTGCTTGAGGGGCAGTCGCATCCGCCGCAGGTGATCGGCTCCACGGAATGGCAATATGGCGAGACCGTGATGGTCGAACGCTACATCCACGGACGCGAATTGACCTGCGCGGTGATGGGCGATGTGGCGCTCGGCGTTTGCGAGATCATCCCGACCGGGCATTCCTTCTACGATTACGATTCAAAATACGTTCCCGGCGGATCAAAACACGAAATCCCTGCTAAAATTTCACCGAATATTTACCAAAAAATACAGACACTGGCCCTCAAGGCTCATCTTGCCATTGGTTGCCGGGGCGTTTCCCGATCGGACTTCCGTTACGACGACCGCCACTCCGAAAACGGCGAGGTTGTCTGGCTCGAGGTCAACACTCAGCCGGGCATGACGCCGACGTCTCTGGTGCCTGAAATCGCCGCGCAAGCGGGGCACCCGTTCGGCGATTTGTTGAGTTGGATGGTGGAGGACGCTTCGTGTCTGCGTTGAGGTGGGGACAGGGTAATGGCGTCGGTGCGGCTGGTCTCGCGCTTTTCGGCGTTTCGCTGTCATTCGACCGTTTCGTGCTGCCGCGTCAGCTTCGCCGGCCGATGCGCGTACTGGCGCGTCTGTGCGGCGGCGAGTATGAGGCGCCGCGCTTTTCGGCGGCGATCCTTTCCGCTGCGCTGATCGCGTCCAGCAGCGCCTACGGCGCCTATCTCGGCGGCTACGCCGACAGCATCGTGCAGGGCGTGACGGCGCGCACCGGCTTCGCCGTCGACCAAATCAAGGTGGTCGGCAACCGCCAGACCTCCGAGATCGATGTGCTCGACCGGCTCGGCCTCGACGGCTGGACCTCGCTGATCGGCTTCGATGCCGAGGCCGCGCGCGAGCGCATCGCGACGCTGCCGTGGGTCGAGGGAGCCGCGGTGCGCAAGATATACCCGCATGCGCTGGAAGTGCGCATCGAGGAGCGCCAACCCTTCGCGCTTTGGCAGCAGGGCACCTCGGTCTCGGTCATCGAGCGATCGGGCGAGATGATCGCGCCGTTCTCGGGCGGCAAGCAGGCGCTGCTGCCGCTGATCATCGGCACCGGCGCGCCGGCCATGGCGCCGGCCTTCCTCGCCAAGATCGAGCGCTATCCCGAGCTTGCGGCGCGGGTCAAAGGCTACATCCGGGTCGGCGAACGGCGCTGGGACCTGAGGCTTGAAAACGGCATCACGATCAAGCTGCCGGAAGACGGCGAGGACCAGGCGATCGCCGAGCTCGTCAAGATCGACCATGACAACGGATTGCTGACTCGCGACATCGCCGCCGTCGACATGCGGCTTTCCGACCGGCTGGTCGTGGAGCTGTCGCCGGAAGCGGCGACACAGCGCGAAGCAGCGCTCAGCGACAAGCCGAAGTCCCTGGCCAAGCGCAAGGCGGAGAGAAAGATATGAGCTGGCTTGGCGGCAGCAGCGACGCTTCTTCGCGCCGGTCGGGCACACTCACGGTGCTCGATGTCGGCTCCAGCAAGGTTTGCTGCGTCGTGGCGAAGCTGAAGCCGAACGAGGACGGCAAGCTGCTGCGCGGACGTTCGCATCGCATCCAGGTGATCGGCATCGGCCACCAGAAGTCGCAAGGCGTGAAGTCTGGCGTGGTGGTCGATCTCGATCGCGCCGAGCATGCCATCCGGCTTGCCGTCGATGCGGCCGAGCGCATGGCCGGGCTCACGGTCGATTCCCTCATCGTCAACATGACGGCGGGTCGGCTGAAGAGCGAAGCCTTCTCGGCGACCATCAATCTCGGCGGCCATCCGGTCGAGGAAGTCGACATCAAGCGCGTGCTCGCCGCCGGCGCCAAGCAGGCGCTGCGGGCCGAGCGCGAGGTGGTTCATTCGCTGCCCGTCGGTTTCTCCCTCGACGGCGAGCGCGGCATGCGCGACCCGCGCGGCATGGTGGGCGATGCGCTTGGCGTCGACATGCATGTGCTGACGGGCGACGCGGCGCCGATGCGAAATCTGGAGCTTTGCATCAACCGTTCGCATCTGTCGGTCGAGCGCATGGTGGCGACGCCCTATGCCAGCGGGCTTGCCTCGCTGGTCGACGACGAGCTCGAAATGGGCGCAGCCTGCATCGACATGGGCGGCGGGACGACGACCATCTCGGTCTTCTCGGAGGGCAAGTTCGTCCATGGCGACGCGATCGCCATCGGCGGCAACCATGTGACGCTGGATATGGCCAAGGGCCTGTCGACCTCGCTCCATGCCGCGGAGCGGCTGAAGGTGATGCATGGCTCGGCGCTGCCCGGCAGCGCCGACGACCGCGACCTCGTCTCGATCCAGCCGATCGGCGAGGACGGCGATATACCGCTGCAGATCCCGCGCTCAGTAATGACGCGCATCATCCGCGCCCGCATCGACGAGACGCTGGAGCTGCTGCGCGACCGGCTGAACAAGTCCGGCTACGGCAATGCCGTCGGCAAGCGGGTCGTGCTCACCGGAGGCGCCAGCCAGCTCGCCGGCCTGCCGGAAGCGGCGCGCCGCATTCTCGGGCGCAATGTGCGCATCGGCCGGCCGCTGGGCGTCGCAGGGCTGCCTGAGGCGGCCAAGGGACCGGCGTTCTCGACCCCGGTCGGACTGATGATCTATCCGCAGATGGCGAGCTTCGAGAGCCATTCGGCGAAAGGACTTTCCGGTTTCAGGATGACCGGAACGGGCGGAAAACTGCATCGCATGAGTCAGTGGTTGAGAGACAGTTTTTAATTTGACGGGGACAGCCCCATAGGCGGCCGCAGCGGCGAGGCGGCGGGAAAGGCAAAGGACGGAGACAATGACCATCAATCTGCAGAAGCCGGACATCACCGAGCTCAAGCCACGCATCACCGTGTTCGGTGTCGGCGGCGGCGGCGGCAATGCCGTGAACAACATGATCACAGCCGGCCTGCGCGGCGTCGAGTTCGTGGTGGCCAACACCGACGCGCAGGCGTTGACGATGTCCAAGGCAGAGCGGCTGATCCAGCTCGGCGCGCACGTCACCGAAGGCCTCGGCGCCGGTTCGCAGCCCGAAGTCGGCCGCGCGGCGGCGGAAGAGTGCATCGACGAGATCATCGATCACCTCTCCAACACCCATATGTGCTTCGTCACCGCCGGCATGGGCGGCGGCACCGGCACGGGCGCTGCTCCGGTCGTTGCCCGCGCGGCGCGCGAGAAGGGCATCCTCACCGTCGGCGTCGTCACCAAGCCGTTCCATTTCGAGGGCCAGCGCCGCATGAAGACGGCCGACATGGGCATCGAGGAACTGCAGAAATGCGTAGATACGCTCATTGTCATCCCCAACCAGAACCTGTTCCGGCTGGCCAATGACAAGACCACCTTCGCCGATGCCTTCGCAATGGCCGACCAGGTGCTCTATTCGGGCGTCGCCTGCATCACCGACCTGATGGTCAAGGAAGGCCTGATCAACCTCGACTTCGCCGACGTCCGTTCGGTGATGCGCGAGATGGGCAAGGCGATGATGGGCACGGGCGAGGCTTCGGGCGAGGGCCGCGCGATGGCCGCCGCTGAAGCCGCCATCGCCAATCCGCTGCTCGACGAGACCTCGATGAAGGGCGCCAAGGGCCTGCTGATCTCGATCACCGGCGGCCGCGATCTCACCCTGTTCGAGGTGGACGAGGCGGCGACCCGCATCCGCGAGGAAGTCGACCAGGACGCCAACATCATCCTGGGCGCCACCTTCGACGAGGAGCTGGAAGGCGTGATCCGTGTGTCGGTCGTCGCCACCGGCATCGACAAGTCGGCGGCCGAAATCGCGGCTGCGCCGATCTCGATTCGCGCGCCGCAGAAGCCGGCCGCCCGCCCGGCGGCGGCTCCGGTGGCCGAAATCCGCCCCGCTCCGGTTCAGCCGCAGGCCTATGAGCCGCGCGCGGCCGATCCGGTCGCGGAGGCGATCCAGCTTGCCGAGGCGAACGCCGCCGCCATGGCGCAGCCGCGCGCCTTGCCGGTCGACGACTTCCGGCCGCAGAGCAAGATCTTCCAAGCCCCGCCTGCGCAGCCGCAGCCGGTGGTGCCGCAGCAGGTCATGCAGCAGCCCGCGCCGCAGCGCGAGATGCCGCAGCCTGTGGCCGCGGCGCCGCAGCGCATGCCTCGCGTGGAAGATTTTCCGCCGGTGGTAAGGGCCGAAGTCGAAGCCAAGAGCCGGCCGGCGGACCATGAAAACAGCGGTCCGATGGGGCTGATCAAGCGGCTGACCAACGGCCTTACCCGCCGCGAGGAAGAGCCGGCCCGGCTTCAGCCGGCGCAGCCGCGCGAGCCGAAGCTGCGTCAGGCCGCGCCTGAGATGCGCCGTCTCGCTAGCCAGGATCCTGCGCTCTATGCGCCGCGCCGCGGCCAGCTCGACGACCAGGGCCGGCTGACGCCGCAGGCCCGCACAGTCCAGGAAGACGACCAGCTGGAAATCCCGGCCTTCCTGCGTCGCCAGGCCAACTGATCGGTACGGCGGGCCGCCGATCGTCGATACGGCGCGGACCGCTGATCGTCGATACAGCGTAGCGCTGATCGTTAACGATGTATAACGGTTGTTAACAGGCAGACGAGAAATCGTCTGCCTGTCGCTTTTACAAAAGACATTGAAAACAATGGCTTAAGAGCTATTTCTGTCACATTTCCGTGGTTACACGGGGTAAGAAACCGTGATTTGGAGTCTCCAGGGCGGGCCATTATCTTCGCCACGGACTAAAGTCGGTTTGCCGGGATTCGGGGAGTAGCCCTGCCTGCCGATTATACAGAGCCGCATGCTCTTGCTTATTTTGCCGCATTTGTGCGAGCGCCAGACCATCAGACTGGCTGCAAGATACCCAGGGCCAGTGGAGCGGACGCAGGCATTTTGGGCGTATGGGGTTACTCTTGCACGACTATCAGACGACAGTGAAATCGCGCGCGACGCTGGCTGGCATCGGCGTCCATAGCGGCAAGACCGTCACCGTTCATTTCCTGCCGGCCGACGCCGATACCGGCATCGTCTTTCATCTTTCGAATGGCGGCGAAGCCCGGGAGCTCCGCGCCTTGGTCGCGGAAGTCGGCGCCACCGATCTCTGC